>NZ_JBEZDU010000032.1:0-115078 GCF_040648495.1 Nonomuraea sp. NPDC049129
TCCACCGGCAAGCGACGACGAGCTTACGAACAGCAGGATCCACCGCTACGTCACGGCTTCACCTCCTGCTCTGCTGGGCGCACGAAAAAGGTTCAGTGGACGAAAGTGCCGCCCGCAGCCACGACCGGGCGCCAGACCGAACTGCCCAAGGCGCCCGGAGCGAAGCCGATGGACATTCCCGCTCCCCCTCCGGGGCCTGGGGTGACCAGAATGTCGACGGCCGCCGCGAGCGCCATCTACCCGTTCCTGATCGAAGCGGGGAACAGCAACCTGTATCTGTCGGCCTCCGGGAACATACCGAACTCCACAACGGTCGTCTGGCCGCAGAACGGCACCACAGGGCAGACCTGGTGGGTTCCCGATACGCCCTACTGCTACTACGACGGTCCCTACCAGCGGTGCGGATTTGCGCTGTTCAACTATCGCGCGCAGAACGAGGGGACCGGGCGCACCGTGTACTCGTGCCTGAACGTGGACGCCAGCGCCATGAGGAACAACACAAACGTCCTCACATGGAACTGCGACGACGGCGTGGCGAAGAACGAGATCTGGGAGTTCTACCTGCTGGCCAACGGACGGCATGCGCTGAAGCCCGCCTGGACGGGAGGCTTCGACTACTCGGCGAACGTCGCCGGCGGGATCGGCAAGAACCACTCTGTCGTCCTGTGGAAGGACAACCTTGACAACGTCCCGGCCAACTCCCAGTGGCAACTCTACTACTTAGGGGATTGACCCTCGGTGGAGAGTCCGGGTGATCTGTCGGGTGTGCTTGTCCGCGTCGGCGTGTCGAACGCTCTCGTCATGCCGACTCGGACGGGACCGTGAGTCGAGTGCACCGATATTCGAAACCTGCCAATCCGTTCGACATGTCGAATCAGACCACTGGTTGACACGGAGGTGCGGAGTTGGACAGCGAAACGCGGATCCGACAGGTGAAGAAGGAACGCTGCGCCAAGACCATCGTCACCGCCCTTATCTTGGGTTGTTGGCCTCTTCCTCCAGGAAGGTAAGCGGCAGATCATGCCGCTATGTCGCGTCCCGAGTCCCGCCCGTAGGGCCACCCGTGTTGCCACGTTCGGATGGCTTCCCGTCTTCAAGTAGCTGAGCAAGGACCCATTGCCTAAAGGTCTCGACTACTAGGAAGGAACTTGATGTTACAGCGGTCAATACCCGCCTGGAGAAATAGAGGAGGTAGATCGCCAGTGATACCCGAGCCCAAAACATCAGATTTACATCGTCACCCCATAGGGAGCCGACAGCGGAAGGCGCGAGGGCCGCTGGCACCACTGTAACGAACGCTAGCGTCAGATTCTGTGCCCGGGTTGGCGGTGCCAAGTCACGAGCGTATCGCGCAAGCCACGTACTACAGTACTCATAGGTGCTCCAGACCTCGTCGTTGATGCTTACCTTCAAGCAGTGCTTTTCGAGCACTACGCGGATTCGTTCTTCAGAATAGGTGGTAAGCAGCATCATCCAAACGGATTCGCTCGTGACGCGAGAGCCAAGCACCAATTGGGCCAGAAATGACGAAATATCCGAGCGTCCGCGACGCTTCTGCTCAGCCACCAAAGAACGGCGTCTGCTGCGTTCACGAAAATACCAGCGCCCCTTAAGCCATTGGACAAGATTGCGAACAGCGCCTGAGTCTTTAAGGTGAAATTTCCCTATACTGCAAAGGCTCGACAGCACATTGAATGCCATAGAAACCGTTCGCCGCAAGACTATCCCCATCGAGTAGGAAGCAACAATAACGAGTGCGGCGATTACTGCAATTTGCAGTGCACTCAGGCTTGCGACGGATACTTTTTCGACAATTTGAACGATATGAGCCCGACGCGCTTGGGGTGGACCTTGCAGAAAAAATGCAAACATTTCAAACAAAAAGAATGCTCCGCTAACTACGGTCATCACATAGACTGAACGAAGATAGCGATCCAGGCGGTTTAGGATTGGCTCCCAAGGCACCACTACCCCCTCAAGGCGGCCATGGATAGCAGTATGGTGAAATTTTCCCGGCTTAGTTATCTGCTTTTTGTCGCAGAATAAATTCAGCCAATCACACCAAGGTAGCCTATAGAGAGACAGTCGAGATCCAGAGCCAGCTATAACTAGAGTATTTTTTCGCATTCCTTGGCCTGAAAAAGAAGTGCTTCAGTGTTGTAAGAACGATGAAGTGCGTCCGTGATTCGGTGGCACGTGCTGTGCTCGCAGCGGTGAGCACGGAGCCGGCCGATCGTTCCCCGCGCGGTGTGCCGCCCAGGGCGCCATCGAGCAGATCACCGCGCAGATCGGCGGCACGAGTCTAGATGTCCTCGCGCGGTGTATCGAGGGCCTGCTGCAACTGCTCACGCGTCAGCACCGTTCCGGTCGGCCAGGGCCGCGCGGTCAACGCAAGAAGGCCGGAGGGTGCTCCAGCGGGGGGCTGCGGCACTGTGGTGATGTCGTGGAGGAGCTGATGGATCAGCAGGGCCAGGGCAGTCGCACCGCGGCCTATGTTGCCCCAACCGATGCCGAAGCCGGGATGTCGCGGTGCCGGGAAGATGACGCCGTCGGAGGTGCGAACCCAGATCGGCTCCTCCAAAATGATCTCCGCCAGTGGAGCCGAGGTGGTGAGACGGTGCGGAATGGCAGCGTGGATTCTTTCGCCAACACGGGCGGCCGGCGCATCCGTCAGGGGATCCAGCAGCGTGGCCGCGGCTTCTTGCTCCGGATCCACCATCTCGAACATCGCAGTGCGCCGGCACGGGACCAGGCGGGCGGTCCATTCACGTGCCGCAGGCGCCTCCGGGTCGACCCTGAGCACTTCAGGTGCAGGCAGATCCTTGCCACCGTCCCATCGTCGGGCCAGGCGCACGCACTGACCCGTCAGCGTGTCGGATCTGCTGAGCAGTTCCAGCCAGGTCGCTCGCCGCTGGCTTTCCGGAATGTCGTCGCGATCGGCGCTCAGGGTGGCCATGGGCTCGGCAGCGATGATGTACGTGCGAGGCTCGGCCCGCTGCTGAAACATCTCAAGGTCGAGGAGAGCGGCGTCGGTCGCCTGCTGCTGGATGATCTGGACCATGTTGATCAAGGTGTCTCGGATGAACCCCGGCTCGACGGCGACAGCCAACCGCAGTGCTGGAACCACGTCGACGGCAGGGCAGGCGGGCACCACCAGAGGCGCCGCCTCGGGCCGCCAACGCGTGATCAGATCCGCAGTGCGTACTCCGGCGGGCCAGAAGGGGATCGGCCCGCCCAATACCTGAGACAGCTGAGTCCAGGAGGGCCAGTAGACGCGCTGTGGCGCGGCGGGGCAGATGGCGCTGAGCGATGGCCCGTCGTGGGAGTAGTCCGGATCCACTTTGACGATGGCGGCGGCCTGGCCAGCCAGTCGGTGCTGGGCCAGTTCGAGCGTGCCGTGTTCCCACTCTTGATGGTGGAAGAACAGGTACACCACTCCCTGTGGGGTGCGCCAGCGCAGACCTACACCGACCTGGTGGACCGTTTCGGCTCCGAGGTACGGGGCGGGTTGCGGCGCTGGCGGCCAGTATTCGATGGGGACGCGTTCTCCGCCGGCCGGGTCCCCGCGGACAAGCCAGCGCAGGACGCGCCGCTCGGACCAAAACGGCTGGCCGGCCGCCATGCCATTTGGCTCGGCAAACTCCTTTCGCCGGATCCAGTCGCGCACCTCGCCTGTGGAAACGTGCAGCAGGTGAGCGCACCCTTCCACATCCAATCGCACTGGATCTTGCTCCATCGACGTTGTCTCCCGGACGCTGGCTGATGCCGCTGCTGGTTGAGTGGCACCTGGGACAGTAGGCGTTCAGAGTCATCAGGCCCATCCCTCAGGCATGACAGCTATGGCACCCCGTACGGGCGCTGCTTGTCGCACGTATGTCACTGTCCGTCGCCAAAATCGGTCGTGGCGGGCTTGCGCCGATACAGCCGCTGCGGTCCTGGTCCTCCGCTGGGCTCGGATACCCCGAGCCAGCTGGTTGGCGCGCTCGAAGGGGTCCGCGTTGAGGCATTCGGGCCAGCGCAGCGGCGCGGCTGCGCTGACCTGGTCAGACGCCATCTCGGGACTCGGACAGAATTGCAGCTCTGTCCTGTGTGCCCACCGCCGTTGCCCCTTTCCGGCTTACTTGGTCTGCCACACAGAGGGCCTATCAAGGACGTCAGCGTCCAGTGGGTTCGGGAGGGTAGTTCAGCCGACGGAGCCGCTAAGGCTACTGGTGCCGCCGCCGTTTGATCCTGAGCCTGCGGTCTGAGTGATGAACTGGCCGTCAACGTAGGCAACGGCACTCACCGAGCCGGCGCCCAGGTGCCGTATGGAAAGGCTCCAGGTGTCCTCACCCTGTCCGGCGAGGGTGATGTCCTTCTTCCAGGGAGGCCTCACCTGGGGCTCGGTCGTGGAGCGGCCGTTAATGACGTACGTGATGGCGAAACTTCCTTCGCCCGTGACATCGAAGGTGAGCGTGTGCGGATCGTCAGAGGAGCAGGCGGCGGCGATCAGCACAGTGGCGGTGAGCGGCGCCAGCGAGCGTGTCCATCTGCCTGATGCGGTCATCCGATAACTAAACCACAGCAGAACACATGATCTGGGGCGGTCACGTCCCCCTCTGGGGCCGTGCTTGGCGGGCTCGTGTGCTGCGCGGCGGCGGGGCCTGCGGCCAGGAGCAGTGCGGCAGCGGTGAGGGGTCAGGTGGCGGATTATGACCGGCGAATCGGGCAACGCCGTGACCTGTCGGCCGGCTACGACGCCGGCGTGTTCGGGGCTCGACGCCCTGCCGGTGACCTGGTTATTCCGCGAGCACATCCCCGCGAATGCGACAGACGCAGCTCGGTCGGTCGGCCGAGCGTCGGCCACGGCCGGCAGCGACTCAGTTCGTGCTGACCAAGGGCCGCAGCGGGATAGTCGGCCGGGACGATCTCCGCCGACGTGGTACCTCTGGAGCAAGTGCGGACCTGGTTCGGCCGGCCGTTGTGGGCGTTGAAACCGGGCGCGCTGCTTGCGACCACCGAGATCCCCCGGAACTGATCGAGGCGAAGGCATGGACCAAGCTGCTACACCGTGCCGTGGCGCATTCACTGAAGGCGGCAGGGCAGGCTGCGTCTGTGGGCCAGCGCGCCGCGGTGCTCGCCCCGACACTAGGAATTCGTCGCGGCCTACACCGGAGCCCGGAACGCTCTGGCAGGACCCCCCGACAACGCCAGCAGCCGAGCGCTCCCGCCCATCGTCGGGCTGCGTGGTAGCTGGTTCGGTAGTCGATCACAGCAAGAGACCTGCCGCAGTGCAGGGCGAAGTGAGGATCTCGACTGTGGCCGCCGACATCTGCTCGCCATACAACACCACCGCGCCGGCGGCCCACAGGGCGTCGGCCAGCAGCGGATCAGTGGGTCGCTGCCAGGCGGCGAGTTCGGCGACGGTCACGGCGTCCCAGAAAAGAAAGTGCGCGGCGTATACCTGGTCGTGGGGGCCGGCGACCGCGTCGACCGCTTCGCGGCGAGCGGATCTCCAGCGCTGGTCGTCAATGCTGATGCGCCTGGTGAGCAAAGAGTCCAGACGGGCGCGAGGCAGCCGTGCCGCGGTGGTCAACAGGTGTCGTGCGGCGGGAGTGCGTGGTCCGTACACGGTGTCCACGGTGACCAGTGTGGGGAGCAAGACCTGTTCCCACGGCCCGGTCAGCAGCACCAGGTCGGCGGCCTCCTGCTCGTTCTGCTCCTTGGCGCTGGTGTGCAGGGCATCGGAGCGGTGTTCGGGCCGATGGTCTGGCATAGCGAAACCGGGTGCGGCGGCCAGGCCGAGGACGGCGTCGAACAGCGCGAGCACGCCGGTGACGCGATCATCAGCGGTCGCCGAGCCGACGAACGGCGCGGCGAGCCTGTGCTCCAAACCGATCATGGAGTGTGCCGGTGCGGGGACCGCGAACACATCGCACCAACGTTCCCAGCGGTTGGCCACCCAGTCCGCGGCCCGGGAGGTTCCCAGGCGGGCGATAACGCGGGCGCGTGCTTCGGCGCGGGCCTCGGCATTGGTACGCGCCGCGATTGCCAGTTGGTGCTGCTGGGTCAGGGTGAGAGTGACGGCGGTGAGGTCGAGCCGACGAAACTGCTGGTCGTGGGTGAAGCTGACCGGCAGCATGATTTCCCCTCCGCGGGCAGGCACGGGCGTACCCGCACCGGCAGGGAGAGCGGATCGCGGGCTTCGGCGGCCGTTGCCACCTTCGGGTCCGCGTCGGACAAGAGCCGGCGTTGTAGCTCCGCGGGTGCCCAGCGGGAATGGGCGACCGCCGCGCGCACGGCCGGGTCGGGGTCCTCGGCCAGGCCAGCCCACACGAAGGAGGGCGTGAAGTATCCGCGTGTGGCGGCGGCTTTGCGGACCTGCGGGCTTGGGTCAGCCAGGACACGCGCCCAGCGGGCGCCGTCCTGCTCAGGGATGCCGCCGGTGATCGCGGTCACGCGCACGCTGGGCACCGGATCATCCAGCGGGTCGGCCAGCTCCACCCCGGACGCCGCAGGGTCGGCGGGGACGGGCCGACCGTCGGCTGCCGAGAGCGCGGCAAAGATGTGGCTGTCGAGCACGTGGATGCCCGCGCGACGGGCCGTGGCGCGCACCCGCGGCGCGGAGTGACCCAGGAGCGCACGGCGCACAGCCAAGCCGTCCTGCGACTCCGGCAAGACGCGCACGTGGTGGTTGCGAGCCAACGCGACCAGCACCGCCACCTCCGGATCAGCGATCCGTCGTTGACCGCCCACTCCACCGCGGCCCGCGCGGTCGTCGAGCCGTCCACCCCTACAATGATCATGATCCGTCCTCCTTCGTCATCTCTCCATCGGACTCGCTCACGGCGCATCGTTGCAGGGCCGGAAGTCCGTCAGGCAAGAGCCGAAGGACCCTGTTTGCCCCAGTGACGGGTGCGTAGCGTGATGGGCATGGCAGCCATCGATCTGACACGGCTCCGTGGCGTGGTCTTCGACGCCGACGGTGTGGTCACCGACACCGCCCGTGTGCACGCGGCGGCGTGGAAGCACGTGTTCGACGTCTTCCTGCGCGACCGTTCCACCCCGTTCGACATCCGGGCCGACTACCTGCGCTACGTCGATGGGCGGTCGCGTCTGGACGGGGTCCGCACGTTCCTGGCCTCCCGCGGCGTCTGCCTGCCCGAAGGCGGGCCTCAGGACGAGCCGGGCGCGCCGACCGTGCACGGGCTCGGGCTGGCCAAGGACGCACTGTTCGTCCAGGAGATCACCGAGCATGGGGTGGCCGCCTTCGGCTCAACCGTCGATCTGCTGCACGAGCTGCGGCGGCGCGGTTGCCGTACCGCCGTGGTGTCGGCGAGCAGGAACTGCCGCGCGGTGATTTCGGCTGCGGGGCTGACGCACCTGTTCGACGTGCTGGTCGACGGCGCCGAGGCCGCCCGGCTGGGCTTGCCCGGCAAGCCCGACCCGGCGTTGTTCCTGGAGGCCGCCCAGCGCTTGGAGCTTCCGGCGGACGAGGTGGCGATCGTGGAGGACGCGCTGCCCGGTGTCGAGGCGGGGCGCAGAGGCGCCTTCGCCCTGGTCGTCGGGGTGGACCGGACGGGCTCGGGAAGAGCCGCGATGCGCCGCGCCGGAGCGGACGTCGTCGTGACGGACCTGGCCGAACTGGCCATCACCGGCCGCGTCCCTGTCATACGGCGATGAATCCCTGGACGCTCGTCTACGAGGGGTTCGACCTGGCTTCGGAGGGGTTACGCGAGGCTCTGTGCACGCTGGGCAATGGCCGGTTCGCCACGCGCGGCGCGACGCCTGACGGCGAGGTGCGCACGCCCGGCACCTATGCCGCGGGCTGCTACGACCGACTGGCCTCCACGGTCGCGGGCCGCACGGTCACCAATGAGGACTTGGTCAACCTGCCCGACTGGCTGCCACTGACGTTCGCCACCCCCGGTTCAGCGTGGTTCCGCCCGGAGCGGGCCGACCTGCTGAACTACCGCCAGGAGCTCGACCTCCGGCAGGGGGTGCTGCGGCGCGAGTTACGCTGGCGTGACGAGGCAGGCCGCGTCACCCTGGTACGGCAACGCCGTCTGGTGTCCATGGCCGACCCGTACCTGGCCGCACTCGACACCACCTTCACCGCGGAGAACTGGTCCGGCCCGCTGCGCGTGCGCGCGGAGCTGGACGGCCGGGTGACCAACAGCGGCGTGGCCCGCTATCGTGACCTGCGCGGCGATCATCTGACCGGCCACGCGACTGGCACGCAAGACGAGCTGACCTGGCTCACCACGGTCACCCGCTCCTCCCGGATCGCGGTCGCGCTCGCCGCGCGTTTGGACGCGCCGGCGGCACCCGAGGTGACCAGCTCGCCTGACCGGATCGCCGCCGAGCACGTACTCGACGTCGTCGAGGGCGTGCCCGCGACGGTGACCAAGGTCGTGGCGCTGCTGACCTCACGCGATCCCGCCATCCACGACGCCCGCTCTGCGGCCCTGCGCCGATTACGGCTGGCACCGCGTTTCGACGAGCTGCTCGCCCGGCACGTGGCGGCATGGGAACGCCTGTGGCAGGACGCCCGGCTGGATGTGGACGGCCCGGAACTGGCGCAGATCGTCCACCTGCACATCTTCCACCTGTTGCAGACGCTTTCTCCGCACACCGCCGACCTCGATGTCGGTGTGCCCGCCCGGGGCCTGCACGGCGAGGCCTATCGCGGGCACGTGTTCTGGGACGAGCTGTTCGTCCTGCCCTGGCTGAACCTGCGCTTCCCTGAAATCTCAGTCGGCCTGCTCCGCTACCGGTGGCGGCGGCTGCCCGAAGCCAGGGCGGCGGCCCGCGACGCGGGGTATGACGGCGCGATGTTCCCCTGGCAGAGCGGCAGCGACGGGCGTGAAGAGACCCAGACGCTCCACCTCAACCCCGCCTCCGGCCGCTGGCTGCCCGACGTGTCCCACCTGCAGCGGCACATCGGCCTGGCCATCGCCTACAACGTGTGGCAGTACCACCTGGCCACCGGCACGATGCCTCCGTGGTGCGCGGAACTGCTCATCGACATCGCCAGGTTCTTCGCCTCACTAGCCGTGCTCAACCCCACATCGGGACGGTACGAGATCCACGGCGTCATGGGACCCGACGAATACCACACTGCCTACCCAGGGACCGGCTCCCGCGGCCTGGCCAACAACGCCTACACCAACATCATGACCGTGTGGCTGCTCTCACGCGCGCTCGACACCGGGAAAGCCGATCCTGGGGAGTCGGCGCGCTGGGACGACATCACCCGGCGCATGCGTGTCGACTTCCACGACGGCGTGATCAGCCAGTTCACCGGGTACGCGGACCTCTTAGAGCTGGACTGGGCCCGCTACCGCGGCGTGCGCCGCCTGGACCGCGCGCTCGAAGCCGACGGCGACGACGTCAACCGCTACAGGGCGGCCAAGCAGGCGGACACGCTGATGCTGTGCTACCTGCTGAGCGCCGAGGAGTTACTGGCGATCCTGGACCGGCTCGGCTACCCGGCCACGCCGGACTTGATCCCTCGTACCATCGGCTACTACCTGGCCCGCACCAGCCACGGCTCCACCCTCAGCGCCGTCGTACACGCCTGGGTGCTCTCCCGCTCCGACCGGGCCCGCTCCTGGCAGTTCTTCACCGAAGCGCTGTTCAGCGACATCAACGACGTCCAGCACGGCACCACCGCGGAGGGCATCCACCTTGGCGCCATGGCCGGCACGCTGGATATGTTGCAGCGCTGCTACCTGGGCCTGGAGCTGCGGCGCGACGGCCTGCACCTCAACCCGCTCCTGCCCGACCGGCTCGGCTCACTGTCCATGCCGATCTGCTACCGCGGTCATCAACTGGTCATCGACGTTGATCACGACAGAACACGTGTCGACGGCGTCACCCTGCCACGCGGCACCAGCCGCACCTTCACCGCTGATGACAAGGAGACGTTCATGACAGGCACCGGCGACTTCGGACGTCGCATGATTCACCATCGCGAGCGGCTGGGCCTCACCCACGAGCAGGTCGCCGACCGCGCGCAGATGTCCACCGGGTACGTCCAGTACCTCGAAGGGCACCTGAGCCCCCCGAACATCGAAGCACTGGCGCGCCTGGCCGCCGCGCTGGAGACCACCGTTCAAGACCTGCTGGGTGGCGGTCAAGATCGTCCGCCGGGTGGCGGCTCCGCCTCGGCCGACCCGGCCCTGGAAGTGCTTGATCCCGCGGAATGCCTGCGCCTGATCGCGCCCGGCGGGGTCGGCCGAGTGGCGTTCAACGGCTCGCACGGGCCGACGATTCTGCCCGTCAACTACAAGCTCCACGACGGCGCCATCGTGTTCCGCACCGCGCCGGGCGGCCCGATGGACCAGGACCTGCGCACCGGTCTGGAAGGCGTAGAGATCAAAATCGGTTTCGAGGTCGACAGGTTGGACGAGGCCCAGCGTGAGGGATGGAGCGTCCTCATTCAGGGCCCCGCCCACCACGTGCCGCCGGATGAGCTGGCCAAGGTCACCGATTCCGACATCACCCCGTGGGCCGGTGGCGACCGGCAGCTCTACATCCGTATCGTCCCGCACCAGATCACCGGCCGCCGCATCCACGGCCGGTGAGCCGAAGGGACGAAGGTCCCGAACCAGAAGGCGCTTCCGGCGTCATGCCATTCGCTGAGCCATTTCGACCAGCCGGTTGGCGTAACCCCACTCGTTGTCGTACCAGCCGAACACCTTGACCAGATCGCCGCCTGCCTGGGTGAGCCCGGAATCGAACACGCACGAGGCGGCGTCACCGACGATGTCGCGGGAGACGAGCGGATCGGTGCTGTAGCGCAGGATGCCGTGCAGCTCACCCGCGGCAGCGGTGGCGAAGGCGCCGTTGACCTCCTGCGCGGTGACCGGTCGGGAGAGCTGGGCGCTCAGGTCGGTGATCGAGCCGTCTTCGACGGGCACCCTGATGGCGATGCCGTCCAGCCTGCCCTCCAGCTCGGGCAGCACCTGGCCGACCATGCGGGCCGCGCCGGTGGTGGTCGGCACGATGTTCACCGCGGCCGAACGCGCTCTGCGCGGGTCCTTGTGCGGCCCGTCCAGCAGCATCTGGTCACCGGTGTAGGCGTGGATGGTGGTCATGAACCCGCGCACCAGGCCGAAGCTCTGGTGAAGCACCTTGACCATGGGAGCGACGCAGTTGGTGGTGCACGAGGCCAGTGAGACGATCTCGTGCCGGGCCGGGTCGTAGGCGGCGTCGTTGACGCCGGGCACGATGGTGACGTCCAGGCCCTTGCCGGGAGCCGATAACAGCACCCTGCGGGCACCCGCCTTCAGATGGCCGGCCAGCGCATCCCTGGTCCGGAAGCGACCGGTGGCGTCGATGACCAGTTCCACGCGTCTCCTGAGGCGGAAACCCGGACGATCACGTCCACGTTCTTGCCGGGCTATCCCGTATGGTCGAGATGATCGAGCCTGTCCCGGTATTCATCGGTGGAGATCTCGCCGCTGGCGTACCGCTCGGCGAGCACCTCATGCGCCCGCTCGAGACCAGAGCGTTCAAGCGACGATCTGAGGTCCTGGCCTGTGAACGCCCGCGCGACCAGCCACACCACCAGAGCGATGAGGCCGATCCAGAACAGCATCATGAAGCCGCCCCACATCCATCCCGATCCACTGCCCCACATGTGGCCCCATCCGTTCCAAGGGCCGGCGGGGGAATTCATGACTCCCATGTCATTCCTCCTTGAGTGCCTTCCTCCTTGAGCGAAGCCTCCGCTCAAGGTCAGGGTCGCAACGGAACGCACCCGTCGACAGCGGCGAAAGTCCCTGTTCTAGGAGGCTTTCGGCCTTTCCGGCCGGGAGGCGAGGATGGAGCGAGGCCCGGCCCGAGTTCCTGCCCGCCAAGGTGCGTCAGGGTGACCTAGCCCCACGTCTTGCACGGCGTGCGGCAGCGGATCTGGCGCAAGTCGCGGGCAGGGCACGGACTCGGTGAGCCGCCGCGACAGAGGTCCAACAGCGCTCATACTGAGGACTTTCGGCACCTGCCACTTGGTGCGCCGGATGATGGGCTGGATGGATGAACCCTTATCCCGTGCGTGTCGAGGCCAGGTTGGAAGAACCGCTCAACCGGGGCCTGTGGATCGTCAAGTGGTTCCTGGCGATTCCCCACTACATCGTGCTCGGCTTCCTGTGGATCGCCTTCGGTGTCCTCACGGTGATCGCGTTCTTCGCGATCCTGTTCACCGGCCGCTATCCGCGGGCGCTGTTCGACTTCAACCTGGGTGTGCTGCGCTGGACCTGGCGGGTGGCCTACTACAGCTACGGCGCCTTAGGCACCGACCGCTACCCGCCCTTCACCCTCGGCCCGGCCCCGGACTACCCGGCCACGCTGGAGATCGACTACCCCGAGCGGCTCTCGCGGGGGCTGGTGCTGATCAAATGGTGGCTGCTGGCCATCCCGCAGTACCTGATCGTGGGACTGTTCACCAGCGGCAGCGTCATCTCCTGGCGGAGCGGCCTACCCGACGCCGACGGCGTGCTCTACACCCTGGACTGGGGCGGCCTGATCGGGCTGCTCGTCCTCATCGCCGCCGCCTTCCTGCTGTTCACCGGCCGCTACCCGCACGGCATCTTCGACCTCGTACTCGGCCTGAACCGGTGGGCACTGCGCGTGGCCGCCTACGCCTGCCTCATGACCGATGCCTACCCGCCGTTCCGCCTGGAGCAGGGCGGCCACGAACTGCCCAGCCTCGAATCCCCGGCTCCGGCCGCCCACATTCCCGTACGGCACGGCGCCGGCTCGATCGTGGCCATCACCATGGGCGCCCTGCTGGCCTTCGGCGCGATCGGCACCGCCGCGGCGGGCACCGCTTCAGGTCTCCTGGACCGAGCTCGCAGCAGCGATGGCTTCGTCGCCACGAACGCCGGACGGGTCACGACCGCGACGTACGCGTTGACCACGGAGCAGATCGCCGTCAGCGGCCTGGGGGTGGACTTCCTGCGTGACCTGGTGGGCCGGGTACGCGTCGAGGCCAAGGGCACCAGCACGCCGCTATTCGTGGGCATCGCCCGCCGAGCCGACGCCGACTCCTACCTGAACGGTGTGGCCCACGACCAGATCACCCGCGGCACCGGCGACGACATCGGCTACCAGCACCACCCCGGCGGCAGACCGGACACCTTGCCCGGCTCGAAGACCTTCTGGGCGGCCAGCGGCTCCGGGAACCTGGAGTGGGACGTCCAGCCGGGCGACTGGACCGTCGTGATCATGAACGCAGACGGCACCTCCCCGGTAGCCGCCGATCTCAAGCTGGCCGCCACCCTGCCCTGGCTGGCCGGGCTCACGGCAGGGCTGTTCATCGCCGCAGTGGTCCTCCTGCTCTCCGGCACCACGCTGATCCTCATCGGTGTCCGCCTGGCCGCGGCCCCCACCCCCGAGCGCAGACAGCCGGCGCCGACTCCATGACCGTCGACATCGGGCAAGCACAGCGATCGCGTTCGCTCCGAGCCGGCCTGCGCAACGCCGAGACCATCCATCACGAGGCCGGAGGATGGCGGCCATCGTCCGCGAGCACCACATCGCCCCGACCGGGACCAGTCTCACTGTTCCACCAGGTCCTTTCCCGCGTACTGATCGTCCGGCCCTCGCAGTCAGGACCAACGGCACTCGTCCGGCCGAAGTTCTCCCGCTGTCATGGGAGATCGGAATCGTGTCCGAGGCGGATCTGCTGCCCAAGGAGGAGTTCAAGGAGCAGTACTCCCGAGAGAGCTACCCACCGCCGATCCGGCCCCGCCTCCGGCGGCGTCTGTCTCCGGGCGGCAGGCGGACCATGCAGAAGATCGGCGCGGGCACCACGGCCGAGCTGATGACCGCACCGGCGATCACCATCCGGCCGCAGCACGCCATCGTGTACGCGATGCGACTGATGGATGCGACTGATGGACGAGTATGGCGTCGTGTGCCTGCCCGTCGTCGATGACCGGGGGTGCCTGGTCGGCGTCGTCAGCCGGCACGACCTGGTCAAGGTGTTCCTCCGCCCGGACGAGGACATCGCCGACGAGATTCGGGAGGAGCTCGACCACTTGGCCTGGGTGGACACCTCTCATGTCGAGGTGGCGGTGAAAGATGGCGTCGTTGCACTGGACGGGCGCACAGGCACCCGCACCGACGTTTCGCTCATCAACCGTCGCGCGGCCCGAGTCAATGGCGTCGTAGACGTGCGAGACGAGTTGCTGTGGGATGAGGAGGACGCCTGACGGTCCGGCGCGCGCAGGTGTCGAAGGTCGCGGTGCGGCGCTCTGCTCGGCCATGAACCTGGCGAGCCCCGCACCGGGTCACCTCGACGGTTCGTGCATCACCGCGACGGGGCAGGGAGCGTGGCGCCCCATGGCCTGGCTGACGGATCCGAGCAGAGCGCGTCGCAGCCCCCCACGCCTAGTTCGACCCCTCCTCGTGTCCTCCGCTTGACCGCCCTCCTTTCACCGTCTCCCGGACGGGCCGTGCCGCTGGGGGGCGTCCCTCGTCTTCAGGGGATTTCGGGCTTCCGGTGTGGAATTGAGCAGGTGCTGGCTGGATTCGAGTGCCGCGGGCGCCGGTCACGACCGCCTCCAGTTCGTCGAGGGCGCCGATGGCCGAGGGTCGTCCGGTGGCGCTGCTGAACGCGCAGACAGCTTTGATCTTCGGCCGCATGGATCCGGCCGCGAACGATCCGGCGTCCAGCTCGTCAGGCGTGGCGTGCACGATGGGATGCTCGCGGGGCGTTCCGTACTCGGCGTACACGTAGGGCACGTCGGTGAGGACGGCCAGCAGGTCGGCCCCGACCTGCTCGGCGAGGAGCGCGGCGACCAGGTCCTTGTCCACGACGCCTTCCACTCCCGTCTGGTCGGCCGTGACGGGCGCCCCGCCTCCCCCACCCGCGATCACCAGGCAACCGTCGTCCAGCAGGCGCCGGATGATCGGCAGCTCGATGATCCCGATGGGCCGTGGCGAGGGGACGACGCGCCGCATGCCGTGCCGGTCCTGGGTGAAGGTCCAGCCGCGCTGTCCTGCCAGCCGCTCGGCTTCGGCCGCCGGATAGTACGGTCCGATGGGCTTCTCGGGATGGTCGAAGGCCGGATCGGCGGCGTCCACGCGTACCTGGGTGATGAGCGCGGCCACCTGGGTGTCGGGCAGGCGGCGGCCGACGCTGCGCGCCAGCCAGTAGCCGATCATGCCCTGCGTCTCTGCCACCAGGGTGTCCAGGGGGTAGCCGCTCCAGCGTGGGGTCGCGCTCGCTCTCCTCGGCCAGCAGCCCCACCTGGGGGCCGTTGCCGTGCACGATGACGACCTGGTGGCGCTCGGCCACGCGCGCTATCTGCTCGGCGGCGGTCGCGACGTTGCGGATCTGCGTCGCGGCGTCGGCGCGTTCGCCGCGGTGCAGCAGCGCGTTCCCGCCGAGCGCGATGACGATCCTCACAACTCCCCTGCCAGGTCGCGCTTGAGCAGTGCTTCGAGTACGGCCTGCGCCGTGGGCAGCCGGTTGGCCGCCTGGTGGAACACCTGGGACGCGGGGCCGTCGATCACCTCCGCCGTGACCTCCTCGCCGCGGTGGGCGGGCAGGCAGTGCAGGAAGATCGCGCCGGGGCCCAGCCGTTGCCGCAGCCGCGGCACCGTACCGACGCGCTCGGCGATGAGCCGCCGCGCCCGCTTCAGGTCGAAGCGGGGTCCCGTATCGAGGATCAGGCACGCGCCGACCTGCACAGGAACGGGACCGACGTCACTGCGAGGTTGAACAGGTCGCCGGCGCCGGCGCGGTCCACATCGGCTTGGGCCGGCATCACGTCCCGGCGTTTCCTCTCCCTCATCGAACCCTCCTCTACCTGTCCGCCTGCACCGCGTGAAACGGCCATTGGCGGTGGCATCCCCCGCGGGTCGCAAGAGCCGGGCGACACTCCCCTCCGATGGTTTCCGGAGCCGCATCCGCGGCCTAGGGACCTTGGGCATGCTCTGATGGGCCCAACCTCACAGAGGGATTCGCCGGCGCAGCCGCGTCCCTCCCTCGGCCTCGTGGGTTGACCGGCAGCAGAGGCGCCGGCCGTGCGCCGACGTGGGACTTTCGGCATTTCCAAAGCAGGCAGGGCCAGGGGCTTTCGCCCCTACGATGGCGCCCGCGGATGGCGATCTCATGGAAGGGAGGATCGGAAGGAGGGTCCACGATGCGGATCACAGTGAGGGATGTCATGACCACCCAGGTCACCTCGGTCATGGCGGACACCTTGTTCAAGGACGTCGCCGAGGTTTTGGTGGCGAAGGGCATAAGCGCCGTGCCCGTGGTGGACGGCGATGAGCAGGTCCTTGGCGTGGTGTCCGAAGGAGACCTGATGCGCAAGGAGGAGTTCCGGGAGCAGTACTACGGCGAAAGCTACCAGCCGCCGCTGTACGCCCGGATGCGCCGGCGGATGACCGGTCAGGTGGAGAATGGGAGAAGGAAGGCCGCAGGGGATACCGCAGCCGACCTGATGACCACGCCCGCAGTGACCGTCACCGCATCCGCCTCGACCTCCAAGGCCGCCCGCATCATGGACGAGTGCGGCGTCAAGCGGCTGATCGTGGTCGATGCCGAGGGAAGGCTGCAAGGCATTGTCAGCAGACGGGACCTGCTCAGGATGTACCTACGCGACGATGACGAGATCAGGCGGCGCGTCGTCGAAGGCATCCCATCGCCTGCCCGGTGGAACGACCGCGACGGGATCATCGTGGAAGTCCACAACGGCATCGTCACGCTGTCCGGCCACACGGGCAAGCGCAGCGAGGCGGCCACCGCCGTCCGCACGGCCGAAGGGTTGGACGGGATCGTCGACGTCCAGAGAGCTCTCACCTGGCAGGAAGACGACGTCCTGGAACTGCCTGTCATCTGGGATCGTTCGTGAACCTCTCCTCCGAGACAGCAGCGAGACAGCAGCCGGGACGGATCTACGCCCTGCTCGGCCTCAACGGGCCAAGGTCGGTTAGCTGGTCGAGGCGCCCGTCGCCTACCCCGAGCCGCCCGTACGGGAGACCTGCGGGTCATCACCCGGCTACGTCGGCCGCCCCTTTCCGCGGACGACCTGATCGAGCGCCTGGCCTTCACTCAGTATGCCGGCCGTCGCGCTCGCTCTGGTTCGGCAGCGGCACGGTGACCTGCCGGTCGAACCTCCCTGGCCGCAGCAGCGCCGCATCCAACGGCTCACCGGCACTGGTCATCGCGCGGCTTGGACCACTCGTGCGTCGCGGCCGGGGAAGACGAGGGTCTCGCGTTCGGTGTCAGCCAGCGGACCAGGTAGGGCGGGGAGCCGTCCAGGTGGTTCACCTTCATGATGAATCCTTCGGGGCGGGTGCTGGTGCCGCGCGTGGCCTCCACGATCAGCCGATCACCCACTGCGGCCTTCATGGCGTTCTCCTCTTCTCCGAGTACAAGACGGTGGTAATCACTCGCCTCCATTTCTGCAGGGTCTGGTCGGTATCCAGCAGGGCCAGAAGTCTCCACAGCGGGGGACCTTCGGCCCTCAGAAGTCTGTCCTGAGGTGCCTGTCGAAAAGGGCACCAGTGACACCAATCTCGTCGAAGCTCACGCCCAGGCCGCCACGGTGCGTTACCTGCACGCATGTGGGCACCTTCCCAACGTCGATGTTCATCAGGCGGCGTGCAGATCGAGCATGAAGGCTGCGGCTAACGCGGGTGCACACGGCCATGCGGCGGCACAGGAGAGGCAGGCGTGCCCCGAACCGCGGGACGTTCCGTTGCGCGGCTGAATGCGCTGACAATGTTGATCTTCGGCCCCCGGCCGACACGTCCAGCGAGGTGCGCGGCGACCAGATCCTTGTCCACGGCCCCTCGGCATCTGTCCCGTCACGCCGCCGCTCCACCTGCGATCGCCACACACCGTCGACCGCAGTCCTGACCTGCCCTTTCACCTCACGCACTGCTAGATCAGATGAAGACGGGGTACGAGATGCCTGCCATTCGGCCCTGGCCGGATGGGACCTTCGCTTCTGGTTCGACTGCTCATCCCGTGCGACAACAGATAGGGAAATGATGCGGCGCCCCCGATGCGGCCGACCCGAAGACAGCAGGTCAGAGAGGAAGACATGGTGATTCCCGCGCCCGCTGGGTTGTCGGCGGCGGAGGCGGCCGTGCGTCTGGAGCGGGACGGGGCCAACCTGCTCCCGCGGCAGCCGCCCGTTCCGCTGTGGCGGCGGGTGCTCGCCCAGCTTCGCGATCCGCTGATCGTCGTCCTGCTCGTGGCGGCGGCGTTGACCATCGTCACGGGCGACTGGCCCGACACCGCCGTCATCCTGCTCGTGGTCGTGGTCAACACCTCCGTCGGGGTCGCGCAGGAGGTGCGCGCCGACCGGGCCATCACGGCATTGTCACAGCTCACGGCGCCGGTGGCCCGGGTGATCCGCGACGGATCCCAGGCGCAGGTTCCGGCGGCCGAGGTCGTCGTGGAAGATCTGCTGGTGCTGGCCGAAGGCGACATCATCGTGGCCGACGCCACGGTGGTGGAGTCGGCGGCGTTGCTCATCGACGAGTCGTCCTTGACCGGTGAGTCGGCGCCGGTGGACAAGGCCGGCGGCGATCCGCTCTCCTCGGGCACCGTCGTGGTGAGAGGGCGTGGCCGGGCGGTGGTCACGGCCGTCGGGGCGGCCAGCGCGAGCGGCCGTATCGCGTCCATGATGGTCAAGGGAGCCGGTCTGACGCCGTTGCAACGGCGGCTGATGGGGGTGGGCCGCCTGCTGGCCGGCGTCACAGTGTTGCTGTCCGCGGTGGTGCTGGCCCTGGGGCTGGTCCGTGGGCAACCGGTCGAGCTGATGGTGGTGACCGCGATCAGCCTGGTGGTCGCGGCGGTGCCCGAGTCGCTGCCCGCCGTCGTGACCTTGAGCCTGGCCTTGGGAGCTCGCCGGATGGCCGCGCGCGACGCTCTCGTACGCAGGCTGTCCGCCGTGGAGACGCTGGGCTCGGTGACGGTGCTCGCCACCGACAAGACCGGGACTCTCACCGAGGACCGGATGGTCACCCGGCACCTCTGGACCCCCACAGGGGAGGCCACGATCACCGGCTCCGGATACGCACCCGACGGCGAGGTCGTAGCCGACGGCCCGCTCGGCGGAGCGGGCCTCACCGACCTGCTGACGGCGGCCGTCCTGTGCAACGACGCGCGGCTGTCGCCGCCGCGGGAGGCCGGCGAGGAGTGGACGGCGCTGGGCGACCCGACCGAGGCGGCCCTGCTCACCGCCGCCGCCAAGCTCGGCCTGGACCGCAAGGAACTGCAGGGCCGCTTCCCGCGCGTCGCCGAGCGCCCCTTCGACAGTGAACGCAAGCGGATGACCACCGGGCACCGCCTGCCCGATGGCGGCGGCCGGGTGATCTGCAAGGGAGCACCCGAAGCGCTGCTCCACCCCCCTGTCCTGATCGACGACCCGGCGCTGCTGGCCCGCGCGGCCGAACGAGCCGAGCAACTCGCCCAGGCCGGATACCGGGTCCTGGCGGTGGCCGGCGCCGACCTGGACACCGTCCCGGAAACAGCGCGGGAGAGCGGCTTGTCGCTGCTCGGACTGGTCGCGATCCTGGATCCGCCGCGTCCTGCGGCCTCCGCCGCGATCGCCGCCTGCAAACAGGCCGGCATCAGACCGCTCCTCATCACCGGCGATCACCCCGGAACCGCTCGCGCCGTCGCCACCGAGCTGGGCATCATCACCGCCGGCGACCCGGTCGTGGACTGCCGCGACCCCTTCGATCAGGCCGGGGCCGGAGTGTACGCCCGGGCCACCCCGGAACAGAAGCTCGAGATCATCCAGGAACTGCGAGAACGCGGCGAGACCCTCGCCATGACGGGTGACGGCGTCAACGACGGACCGGCGCTACGACGCGCCGACATCGGCGTGGCCATGGGCAAACGCGGCACCGAGGTCGCCCGCCAAGCCGCCGACCTCGTACTCGCCGACGACAACCTGGACACCGTTGTCGCGGCTGTCGAGGAGGGCCGCCGGGTCTACGCCAACATCCGCCGGTTTCTCGTGTATGCCCTCTCGGGCGGGGCCGCCGAGATCGCGGTGATGCTGCTCGGGCCGTTCGCCGGCCTCGCACTCCCCCTGCTTCCCGCCCAGATCCTGTGGATCAACCTGCTCACCCATGGGCTGCCGGGCGTGGCCCTCGGCGGCGAACCGGCCGTGCCCGGCGCCATGACCACCCCACCACCGCCGCCCACCCAGAGCATCCTGGGCGCCGGGCTGTGGCAACGCGTGATCCGGATCGCCATCATCCTGACCGCCGTCACCCTGGGCGTCGCCCTCTGGGCCCACCAGACGGGACGACCGTGGCAGAGCATGGCCTTCTTCGCCCTCGGCGCCACCCAACTCGGCGTCGCGCTCGGCTCCCGCACCAGGCCCGGCACGTCGGCCAACCCCATGCTGCTACTCGCCGTCGCCGGCGCGTTCGCCCTGCAGCTCGCCGGCCTGTACATGCCGCCGCTACGCGAACTGCTCGGCACCGAACCACTGCCCCTGGGCGACCTGCTGATCGTCACCACGCTGTCCACCCTCGGCTACGCCGCCGTCCGGCTTGATCGGATCCTGCACCGCTCCCGCCCGCCACAGCCCCTCCCACCAGGCGCCCCCGCCCATGCCCACCAGCCCGGCCACAGTGATCAATCCCGCGCGTGACCCGCGACCCGGCCGAGCCCGCCGAGCCCGAGATCGGCGACGAGCTGGCGACCTCACGCGCCCTGGCGGATCTCGCCGAGAGGCTGGCCCTCGTCACGCAGCACGACATGACCGAACTCGCGGATTTGGCCGTGCCGAGCCGCACATGGTGAGCCCGGCCGTCACCGGCGCTAACGGCGGTCCCGCCCCCTTGCGGGCGGACGTCTGGGCGGGCCGCGAGGCTGCGCCGGGTCATGGGTGAGGCCAGCCTGTGTGCCTTCGGGCGGCGCGTACCAGCAGCGGTACGCTGCCTCGCCCGCGCCTACGGCGAACGGCTCGGGGGGTGGGGGCGGTGAGGGTTCAGGTCGAAGGTGTGACCGCCCAGATGGCGGATGACGCCTCGGTGCTCGATGTCGTGCGCGCGGCAGGCATCGAGTTGCCCACGTTGTGCCACGATGATCGTCTGACTTCGGTCGGCTCGTGCCGTACCTGCCTGGTGAGATCCGGCGGAAGGGTAACGAATATTAAAGATGAATATTCGAATGCTGAGTCCTGTTCCGAGAATTCCGATTCACGAACTGCGGACCAGGTCAAGAGCGCGTCCAAGACGGTCTACAGCAAGCGAGATGAGGCCAGGAGTTTCATCGCCATTGGGTCTCATCTCACCGGCTGGGGGAAAGCTTATGCGGCAAAGCCAGAGAATTCCTCCTCCGGAGGGTGGCAGTGAGCGATCGATATGCCGGTCGGCCTATTCTGGTCGGCTACGACGATTCGCCTGAGAGCGGGCAGGCACTGCGCTGGGCAGTCGAAGAGGCGCGGCTGCGGAGGCTCCCCCTACTGGTCTGCCATGTCTGGCACTGGCCATACGCCCTCAGGCCTGTCGCGCCGGAAGTTTTGGCGCAGATCGAGCAGGTCGCCGGCGGCGTGGTGGACGATGGTGTCCGCCGTGCCCGGAACCTGGCTCCGGCCCCTCCCATCACCGGGCAGCCAGGAGATCCGGGTCGTGGTCGGTGGATTCGCACGCGCTGCGCAGGGGAGCCGAGGCTCGCTTCCATGAAGTCGCATCCCAACTGGCGCGCAGACATCCCGACGTACCGGTCACGACGGAATTCGTGATCGAGCGGCCCCAGCGCGCACTGATCGACTCAGCCAAAGATGCGACGCTCCTCGTGCTCGGCAACCGGGGGAACGAGTCACCCACCTGCCTTCTGCTGGGACCGGTCACCCAGACCGCACTGCTCGAAGCCTGGTGCCCGGTCGTGGTGATCCCCACCGCCAATCTGAGACCGCGACTCCCACCGAGATGAACCGCGCCGGCACGTCGTCCTGCCGACCATGCCCAGGACCCGTAATCGGCTGGTCACCTACGTCGTCCACGGCGAGCGCGACGCCGCCACTGTGCCCCAGATCGGCTTACCGGCGTTGCGGCTCTCGGCGACCGAGGTCGAACATGGATCTCTCCTTCCGGCTACCTCGGCCGGCGGTCCGCCGCCTTCGCCTTCGTGCCGGTCGATGGACGCTTGGCCACCCTTCGCGGCCGGGCACCCTTGGGACGCAGCGGTGTGACCGCCGGCAGGGCGGGGTTTGGGCGGTAAGCGAGGCTCAGCGCTTGGAGTTCGTTCTCGATGGTGCGGGCGAGCGGCTCGACCTCGGGCGCCCCGTCGTAGTCGCCGGTGACGCCGAAAGCGACCTGATCACCGTACGTGCAGATCGACACGCCGGTACGCAGCCGCAAGGCGATCGGGACGTACGGGAGGATCTCCAGTACCCGCCGGCCGAGCAGGTACAGCGGCTCGGGCGGCCCGGGCACGTTGGTGGTGACCGTGACGATGTGGCGCTGCGGCAGGTGCGCGGCCAGCCGCAACCCCCAGGAGATGGGCGGGAACGGCTCGTGCCCGGCCAGTGCGGCCATCGCCTCCGCGACCTGGGCCTGTCCGCTCGCCTTCAACTCGACGAGGTGCTCATGCACGACGCGCAGCCGCTTGACGGGATCGGCCACGTGCACCGGCAGGAACGCCGGCATCAGCGAAACCCGGTTCTCGCGCCCGCCCTCCTCCCCGCGGGCACGTCCCGAGACCGGGACCAGCGAACGCACCGCGCGCGCGTGCGGCTCCTCACCGCGCTGGAGCAGCAGGTGGCGGAAACCGCCGCTGATCGCGGACAGTGCCACGTCGTCGAAGGTGGTGTCCGCCCGTTGGGCGATCTTCTTGACGTCGGTCAGCGACGCGCGGGCCACGGCGTAACGCCGGTACGCACTGATCGGGCCGGTCAGGGTGGAGGCGTTCGCGGGCCGCAGCGCGCCGGTCAGAGCGATCAGACCACGCGCGGTTTCCGCGACGCGCCGGATGGTGGCGCGTGGTGCGGCCAGCGCCCTGCCGATCATGCGCGCCTGTTCGACCGGATTGAGGAGCAGGTCGCGCAGCGCGCCGGCGGCCAGGATCAGAGTGGACGGCTCGGGGTCCGGAGGCCGCACGTCCTGCGGTGGCTCCACCCCGCCTGCGGGCGACCTGTCGAAGATCGCCTGGTTGGGGTGCGTGCCGGACACTCCGTCGGCCAGGCAAGGGTGTACCTTCGACAACAGCGCCCACCGGCCGCCGGACAAGCCTTCGATCACCCAGTACTCCCACAAGGGCCGGGCTCGATCGAGTCGCTGCGACATGATGTCGCCGATCCGCTCGTGGAGCACCGGGTCGTCCCCCGGTGGGGCAAGGGCCACCCGCCGGACGTGATAGGTCAGATCGAACGCGGGGTCGTCCGCCCAGACCGGCGAGCCGAGGTCGAGCGGCACCTGGCGAGCCTTCTGGTGATAGCGCGGCATCAGCCGAAGCCTGGTTCCCATGGCCGTGAGGAACTTCTCCGTGGCGGGCGCAGGTCCTTCGAAGACGACAATCGATGCGGTCGCCAGGGACACCTCGGGTTCCTCGTCTTCGAGATCCAGGAATACCGCATTCAGCGGGCTCATGTGATCGGCCATGACCGTCTCCACCTCTGCACGTGTCGATGTGCCCCCAGCGTCGTCCCGTGCCGGCGCGGCGGTCAGGGCACAAGGTCCCCGGGCGGCCCGCCGTTGTACCCGATCCGTGAGCGGGTAGGTGCCGACACAGTGCGATGCCCGCCCTCGGGCTGGAGGGTGGGCATCGACGGGCCCGCTACTTGAGGTACGGGTTGCGCTGGACGATGGGAAGCTTGCCGAGTCCGAGGGTGGTGCCGGCGCCTGCGAGGGCGAGGCCGACCAGGACGATGGCGTAGACGATGTGTTCGTCCATGAAGGGGTTGTTGGCCA
Organism: Nonomuraea sp. NPDC049129; assembly: GCF_040648495.1. NCBI lineage: Bacteria > Bacillati > Actinomycetota > Actinomycetes > Streptosporangiales > Streptosporangiaceae > Nonomuraea > Nonomuraea sp. NPDC049129. The sequence continues at coordinate 23,884 of NZ_JBEZDU010000032.1, forward strand.
GGGGTAGTTCGGCGGCCCACATGAGGACCAGCATGAGGCTGCCAGTGATGGCGGCGATCCGGAGGCCGACGCCGAGGATGAGTGCGGCGCCGATGCCGAGCAGGCCGAGCATGAACAGCCAGTCCACCCAGGGCTGTCCGGCCAGGCCGGAGAACAAGCCGCCGAGCGCGTTCTCGCCGGTCCCCTTGAGGAAGCCGGTGGTGGGGCTGCCGCCGGAGATCCAGGCGCGGTTGGCCGGGGTGGCGAAGCCCCAGCCGAAGGTCTTGTCCAGAAACGCCCACAGGAAGATCCAGCCGATCGAGATCCGGGCGATCGCCCAGACATAATCGACCGGGCGGGTGGCGCTGTCCCTCGTGTCGACGTTCATGGGGGTTGAACGTGTGGTGGCCATGACGGCCCCCTTTCAGTGCGGATTGGCTGCTCTTCTCACACCTCGATCACACCGTCTCCGGTGATCGGCGGGCAGTGCCGTACGACCCGCCATGGCGGGACTTTCGGCACTTCGTACGGCGACGCCGGTCTCGGGGAGATCCGCACCGTCATCGCAGCGCCCATACGGACCAAGGACCGGGCGCCCCGGGACTTCCGCCCCTATCGGTCCGGAGCGCAAGGCGGTGGGATCGAGACGACATCCGAAGGAGGGTCCATCATGCGGACCACGGTGCAAGACGTCATGACCGCGCAGGTCGTCTCGGTCAACAGCAGAACGTCGTTCAAGGACATCGCCGAGGCGCTCATAACGCACGGCGTCAGCGCCGTGCCGGTGGTTCACGAGAGCAACTACGTCCTCGGCGTCGTGTCCGAGGCGGACCTGCTGTGCAAGGAGGAGTTCCGCGAACAGTATTACGGCGACGCCTACCAACCGCCGCTGCGCGCACGGCTACGTCATCTGATGGCGCAGGAAGGAGGCAGCCTCCGGCGGAAGGCGGTGGGTGACACGGCCGCCGAGCTCATGACATCGCCCGCGAGATCCGCGAAGAGGTTCTGGAGGGCTCGTTGTGCATGGAGACCTCAGGCGTTGCCGTACACGTCGACCGGGGTGTGGTAACACTGAGCGGCTGGATGGACCGACGCGGCGAAACCATGCTCGCGACACGCATGGCCCACCGCGTCAATGGCGTCGTCGACATCATCGACAAGCTGACCGTCGGCGAGCTGCTTGCCGGATCTGGACGGTCAGGCGGGCCGCTGGATGCGCCGGCCGGTGGCCTCCACCGTGGTGATGACGATGAAGTGGTCGGGGCTGCGTGTCCACGGCGTCAGCCGCAGGCTTTCCAGCCGGGCGATCTGTGCAGGATCGTCGGCTACACGAGCCAGCCCCACGACGGTGACCGACCAGCCCGTGCGCTCCACTGAGTCGAAGTCGTCCACCTCGAGGCCACAACCGCATGGCGTGTGGCGGCGGCCAGCTTAGAACCGGCCGCCGTGCGGATGACGATGTCCTCCCCGTCCAGGCAGAAGTTGACCGGTTGCACGGCCGGCAGGGCGCTGTCGGTGAAGACGATCCGCCCGATCGGGCGGGTGGGCAGCAGGCGCATGCACTCCTCGTGGGAGAGCACCTGCAGGCCGGCCGAGTCGAGTTTCATACCGTCAGCCTGTCAGCACCCTACCTGACGGGTTAGGGACCAAAGTCCCGTGACGGCTGCCGATCGCCCTCGGCGGTGGCGACCGTAGACCGCCTGACTCGCCTGCCCGGCGAGTACCGGAGTACGCGCGTGGCCTACTCGCACCAGCGCCGCCGCGGCGGCCTGGCACCGAATGCCTCTCGGACGAAAGCCGCCGAACCTGAGAAGGGCTCGGAGGAGCGAACTCGTCATCTCAGGGAAACCGCTGTGCTGAATAGGGGCTTTGGCCCCTTTCTTGTGGTGGGCTGAACCGGTTAGCGTCGGAGCATGATTCGGGTGTTCCTCGTTGACGATCATGAGGTGGTACGGCGGGGCGTGGCCGCCCTGCTGGACGCCGAGGACGACATAGAGGTGATCGGCGAGGCCGGGACCGCGGAGTCGGCGATCGCCCGCATCCCGGCGCTCAAGCCGGACGTGGCGGTGCTGGACGTCCGGCTGCCCGACGGCAACGGCGTGGACGTGTGCCGCGAGGCCCGGTCCAGGCTGCCGCGGCTGGCGTGCCTGATGCTGACCTCCTACGCCGACGACGACGCGCTGTTCGAGGCGGTGATGGCGGGCGCCGCCGGGTACGTGCTCAAGCAGATCCACGGCTCCGACCTGGTCGGCGCCGTACGCACCGTCGCCTCGGGGCAGTCGCTGCTCGATCCGCAGACCACCGCGGCGATGCTGCACCGGCTTCGGGAGCAGGCCGCCAGGAGGGACCCGCTGGCGGCGCTGTCGGAGCAGGAGCGCAACATCCTCGACCTGATCGGCGAAGGGCTGACCAACCGGCAGATCGGCGAGCGGATGTTCCTGGCCGAGAAGACGGTCAAGAACTACGTGTCCAACCTGCTGTCCAAACTCGACATGCAACGCCGTACCCAGGCGGCGGCACTCTCGGCACGGCTGCGGGCGGATCGGCGCGACTGACGGGCCTTCGTCCTCAGTGCGACGGCGAATCTGAGCGCATCAGAGAGGAACACTCCAGCGAAGAGCGGTCCCCCCGGCCTCTGGAGAGATGACGTCGAAGGACCCCCCGAGCGCGGTGGCACGCTCCTGCAGGTTGCGCAGGCCGCTTCGCCTGCCACCGGCGGGCAGTCCGACGCCGTTGTCCTGAACGGCCAGCGTGAGAACGTCATCCGCCACTTCGACGGAAACATCAGCTTGGGAGGCCTTGGCGTGGCGGACCAGGTTGGACAGCGCTTCGCGCAGGACGGCCAGCAGATGCTCGGCGACGGGTTCAGGCACGCGGTTGTCGAGCTGGCCCTCCATCAGCAGGCCCGGCATGAAGCCGAGATGGCCACGAGCCGATTCCACCAACTCCACGATCTGCGCGCGCAGGCTCGGCCCGCCCGTCTCGCGCGACCCCTGCAGGGCGAAGATGGTCGAACGGATCTGCCGGATGGTCTCGTCCAGTTCGTCGATCGCATGCCGCATCCGGCTCGACACCTCGGGATTGTCCACCAGCCGGACGGTGCTCATCAGCGTCATCGCGATCGCGAACAGCCGCTGAATGACCACGTCGTGCAGATCCTTGGCGATACGGTCGCGATCTTCGAGCAGGCCGAGGCGTTCGGCGTCCCGGCGGGCTTCGGCCAACTCCAGCGCGATGGCGGCCTGCCCGGCGAAGGCCTCCAGCATGCGCAGGTCCGCCGCGCTGAACGGCAACCGGCCCGACCGTTTCGCCACCGCCACCACACCACGTACCTTCTCCCCTACGCCCAAGGGCATCAGCAGTTCGGGGCCGAAGCCCAAATGACGCAACGGTGAGTTCGTCTCGTTCAGGTCCTGCGCGGACACCGCCTCGCCACGGGTGTAAACCTGACCGGCCGCGGTGGCCTCCAGATCGAAGGTCAGGCCCGCCACCTGATCGGCGTGCTCGCCATCGACGTACTCCACCACCAGGGACCGGCCACCCGCCTCCGGCATGAGGATCTTCACGAGGTCGGCGTCGCTCATCTGGCGGGCGCGGGCCGCCATCAGGGTGAGCACCTCGTGCGGGTCGGCCCCGGACAGCAGGCTGGTGGTGACCTCGGAGGAGGCCTGCAGCCAGGTCTCGCGCCGCCGGGTCTCCTCGAACAGCCGGGCGTTCTCCACCGCGACACCGGCGGCGGTGGCCAGCGCGATGACGATCGCTTCATCCTCCTCATCGAACTCGCCGCCGCCGCGCTTCTCGGTCAGATACAGGTTGCCGAACACCTCGTCGCGCACCCGTACGGGCACGCCGAGAAAGGTGCCCATCGGCGGGTGCCCGGGAGGGAAGCCGTAGGACTCGGGATGATCGGAGATACGGCCGAGGCGCAGCGGCCGGGCATCCTTGATCAGCAGCCCGAGCAGGCCGAGCCCGTGCGGCCAGTGCTCGATGCGAGCGATCTCCTCCTCGCTCAACCCGACCGGGATGAACTGCAGGAGCGTGTTCTCCTGCCCGACCACGCCCAGCGCACCATAACTGGCGTCCACCAACTCGGTCGCGGTCTCTACGATCCGGCGCAGCACCGTCTCCAGATCCAGGTCGCTGCCCACCGACACGACGGCTTCCAGCAGCGCGTGCACCCTGTCGCGGGTGGCCAGCACGGCATTCAGCCGCACCTGCAGCTCGGCCAGCAACTCATCCAGCCGCATATTCGGCATCAACGGGCGATGCTCGCCTTCCATCATAAAGATCAGTGTTACACCGAGACGCGCCCACGACCATCACCCACGGGTCGATAAGCGCTCGGCTCCTACTCCAGCATGTCGGACAGTGGCCGCCGGACGGATTCCTTGTCGTCGAAGGTGATGCCCAGCCGCATGATCATCTGTGGGTACTCCTGCGAGCACAGCTCCTGCCTGAGGAACTCGCGCAGGTGGTACATCTCCAGCGCCTGGGTGTGGAAGGCGGCGCTGACACCGTAGGCGGAGGCGTGCAGAAGGACGCTCTGCAATGCCTGTCCCGTCGCGATCCATTCCTGCCGGGTGTCGCCCGGGGTGGTGAGCAGTGCCACGGCTCCGGTGGCCGTGGAAGCACGCTGATCGGCCTGACTGCCCCAATCATGGCGCCAGGCGTAGTCACGCTGCGGGAAGTCCGGGTCCGTCCGGGCCGCCCGGCGCGGGTAGCCCTCGGCCGGCACCCCGTCCTTGCGGGCACTGCCCGGCGGCCGCGCCCAGCGGATCACCTCCAGGCTGAGCACCCGATCCTGCGACTGCGCCGCCTGCGCCGCCTGGGTGAGCGCCGCGATGATGCCCACCGCGGCCACCGAGCCGACCGGCGTCAGCCTGGCCCCCTCACACCTCGCGTCCTTGACCAGCCCTTCGACCAGCCGCTCAGGCACGGGCAGATCGGTGAACCCCGCCCTGTGAGTCCGGCGCCGCTCGATCTCCCCGCCGAGCGCCCGCGTGTCATCATCGGCCTCCACCTCCGCTCCCAGCCTGATCGTGGCCAGCAGCGAGGGACGGTCCGGGTCCGGCAGCACACGCACGGACGGCTCATAACCCGCACATCGCAGCGCCGTACGGACGGTGAAAAGGGCGGCCCCGCAACTGATCAGCAACTCCCTGCCGGCACTGTCGCCGATGAGCAGCTTCCTGGCGGTGTCGGCCCGCAAACTGATCTCCTCACCATGCACGCCGAAAGACCAGGGCTGCGTGTTGTGCACGGAAGGAGCCCAGCGTGCGGCCTGCAACGCCGCCTGGATGGCACGCTCCCGATGCTGTGCCGTATGAGTGACGACCATGACAGCACCTCCACTCGGTGATGACACCAGCGCATCACATCGGCAAGGCGGCCGGGCAGGGCCGAAGGTCCCGCCCCATTAGAGGCATCAGCCCTCGTTGAACGCTCGCCGCGGACCCGATGGCCGGGACCTTCGGCACGAAGGCCGAGGCCGTACGGCACTGCCGGAGGGCGCGGCACCTGCGGCAGCGTGGGTGGCGGGAGGTGCGTCGTGTCCCCATCACTCGCCGCCGAACTCGGCGTCAGGCGGCTGCTCATCGCAGCCGGTCAGGCGCCTTCCGTGCACAACACCCAGCCGTGGCGCTTCGCCGTGTCCGGTGAGGAGATCAGTTTGCCGCGGCGCTCACCACTCCCGGCGATCGACCGCTCGATCATCCGACTCGCTTATGGCCCGTACGGGGCCCGTCCACCGCGTCGCCCGGCCGGCGAACTGGAGACCCACCATGCCTGACGGCTATGACGTGCTGTTGCGTGACGGCGGCATCGCCCACGTGCGCCCACTTCTCCCCACCGACCGCCAAGCCCTGCACAGGCTGGTGGACCGCTCCTCGGAACGGTCGGCCTACCTGCGTTTCTTCACCGGCGGCCGCAACACCGCCCACTCCTATATGGACCGCATCACCGCGGAGAAGTACGACGGTCACGCGCTGGTGGCCACCATGCGAGGGCGGCTGGTCGCCGTCGCCGAATACATCCCCGCCCGGGACGGCAGCGCCGACCTGGCGATCCTCCTGGACGACGCCGTACACGGCCACGGGCTCGGCACGCTGCTGCTGGAGCACGTGGCTCTGGAGGCGGGCGGTCATGGCGTACGCGAACTGGTGGCCGACGTGCTCGCCGAGAACCGGCCGATGATCAATGTCCTGCGCGATCTCGGCCTGGACATGACGCGGCACTGCGATGGCGGCACGCTGCACCTCAGCATCGCCTCACGACCGACGGCACGGTTGGCGGCGGGCGTCGAGGCGCGTGATCACGAGGCCGAGCGGGCCTCGCTGACCCGCGTGCTGGAACCGCGGTCCGTGGCGGTGATCGGCGCCGGGCGCGACCCGTCAGGCGTGGGACACCGGGTGCTGCGCAACCTGATCGACGGCGGCTTCGGCGGGCCGCTCTTCCCGGTCAACCCCAACGCGGCCGTGGTGGCCGGGTTGACCTGCCACGCGAGGGTTCCCGATGGCGTAGATCTGGCCGTCGTGGCCGTTCCCGCCAGACATGTGCTGGAGGTGGCCCGTGACTGCGCCGAGGCGGGAGTGGCCGGGCTCGTCGTGCTGACGTCCGGGTTCGCCGAGAGCGGGCAGGGCGACGTGGAGGCGGACCTGCTGAAGATCTGCCGCACCGCCGGGATGCGGCTGGTCGGCCCGAACTGCCTGGGCATCGTCAACACCGCCGTCCGCCTCAATGCCAGCTTCCTGCCGCGCTCCCCCGCCGCCGGCCGCGTCGCGCTGATGTCGCAATCGGGTGCGGTGGGCGCCGCGCTGCTGGAACGGCTGGAGGTCTCGTCGTTCGTCTCGGTCGGCAACAAGGCCGACGTCAGCGGCAACGACCTGCTGGAGTACTGGGAGGACGACGAGCACACCGACGTGATCGCGCTCTACCTGGAGTCGTTCGGCAACCCGCGCAAGTTCGCCCGCATCGCCCGCCGCGTCGCGGCCAAGAAGCCGATCCTGCTGGTCAAGAGCGGCCGCTCGGGCGCGGGCGACCGGGCTGTCCGCTCGCACACCGCGGCGGCGGCCACTCCGGACGTGGCGGTGGACGCGCTCGCCCGCGCCTGCGGGGTGATCAGGCTCGACAGCGTGCGCGACCTGATCGACACCGCCCGGCTGCTGGCCTGCCAGCCCCTCCCCAAGGGTCGCCGCGTGGCGATCGTCGGCAACTCCGGCGGGCCGGAGGCGATGGCCGCCGACGCCTGCGAGCGGCACGGTCTGGTCGTACCCGAGCTGCCCTCTGGGCTGCTGGCGGCCCGCACCGCCGCCGCGCTCGGCAATCCCGTGGACCTCACCGCCGACGCGACCGCCGACGAGATCGGTGGAGCTGTCAAGGCGCTCGTCGAGGCTTCCGACGTGGACGTGGTGCTCATCATCTACACCCCGCCGTTCGGCTCCGGTCTGGAGGAGACCCGTCAGGCCATCGCCGCCGCGACCAAGGACGCCGCCACAACCGTGCTGGCCTGCGTCGTCGGCCATGACGGGCTGATCGACGGCCGGGTTCCCGCCTACGCGTTCCCGGAGCAGGCCGTCGAGGCGCTCGCCCACGTAGTGCGCTACGCCGAATGGCGGGCGCGCCCGGCCGTGCCCGCCGCCGAACCTCCGTCCGTCGACACCGCCGCCGCACGGCAGATCGTCCACGCCGAGCTGGCCCTGGCCCCGGACGGCCGCTGGCTCTCCCCCACAGCCGCTCTCCGGCTGCTCGCCTGCTACGGCCTGAGCCTGGTGGAGTCCGCGGATGTGAGCGGGCCGGATGACGCCGCCGAGGCCGCCGTCCGTCTCGGGCTGCCGGCCGTACTCAAGGCCGCAGGTCCCGTGCACAAGAGCGACGTCGGCGGCGTCCGCCTGAACCTGCGGACAGCCGAGGAGGTACGGCAGGCGTATCACGAAATGTCGTCACGCATCGGCTCGGAGATGACCGGCGCGGTCCTCCAGCCGATGCTGCCCGGTGGGGTCGAGATCATCATCGGCGGCGTCAACTACCCTGCGTTCGGGCCGCTGGTCATGGTCGGGATGGGCGGTGTGACCGCGGAACTGCTGGCCGACCGCGCCTTCCGGGTCCCTCCGGTCACCGACGCCGCCGAGATGATCGAGGAGCTGCGCTGCTCGCCGCTGCTGCACGGCTACCGCGGCTCGCCGCTCGTCAGGGTGGATGCCCTGGCCGACCAGCTCGTACGGGTGAGCAAGCTGCTCGAAGACCTGCCCGAGGTGGCCGAGCTCGACCTGAACCCGGTCATCGTCACGGCCGACCGCGTCACGACGGTGGACGTGCGGATCAGGATCGCGCCCTGCGCTCCGCCGCAGTCTCCGCTGCTGCGCCGCCTGCGCTGACCAACGACCACCCCGTTCGGGACTTACGGCCCTACCAGGCGCACTGCCGCAGGGCTGTGCTGAAGGTATGACAGCAGCGGACGAGAAGGGCTGAGCCGTGAAGCGCAGGACCGTCGCCGACGTGATGACCGCCAAGGTCGTCACCGTTACGGCGAAGACCCCGTTCAAGGCCATCGCCGAGACCCTGATCGCCGGCGGCATCAGCGCCGTCCCGGTGGTCGACGACGACGGCCACGTCATCGGCATGGTGTCGGAGGCCGACCTGCTCCGCAAGGAGGAGTTCCGCGAGCAGTTCTACCGCGAGGGCTACCAGCCCCCGCTGCGCGCCCGGCTGCGCCACCCCAAAGGCAGGAAGAAGACCGCCGGTGACATCGCCGCCGAGGTGCGCGAGGACATCCTCGACCGAGGGCTGTGGGTGGACACCTCCGCCGACCACATCGCCGACGTGCTCGCCCGCACTGTGCCCGGCATCGTCCGGGTCAGACACCTGAGGTGATCGCCATGAGAACGACCGTCGCGGACGTGATGACCACCGACGTCACCGCCGTCAACCACAAAGCCTCCTTCCGCACCGTCGCCGACCTGCTCATCAGCAAAGCCGTCAGCGGCGTGCCCGTACTCGACGACGACAACCACGTGCTCGGCGTCGTATCCGAGGCCGACCTGCTGGCCAAGGAGGAATTCAAAGAGCTCTACTACGACGACGCCTACCGGCCGCCACTACGCGCCCGCATCCGCCACGCCATGGGCAGCGAGGGCACCGGCTCCTACAAGGCGCTCGGCGAGACCGCCGGCGAGCTGATGACCGCGTCCGCCCACGTCACCACACCCGGCTCCCCCGTCGTGGCGGCCGCCCGGCTGATGGACCGCTATGGCGTCAAGCGCCTGCCCGTCGTCGACGCGGACGGCAGGCTAGTCGGCATCGTCAGCCGCCGTGACCTGCTCAAGGTCTTCCTCCGCGCCGACGAGGAGATCCGGACGCTGGTACTGGCCGGGATCCCGACCAGCGCCATGTGGACCGACCCAAAGGGCCTGGACGTCGAGGTGACCGAAGGCGTCGTCACCCTGAACGGGATCGTCAGCAGGCACACCGAAGCCATCGCCGCCGTCCGCATGGCCGAGAGCATCGACGGCGTCGTCGCCGTCCACGACGAGCTCACCTGGAAGCACGACGACGTCATCGAAGTCCCGATGTGGGGCGGCGCCTGATCGGCGTCGATCTCACTGACGTAAGGAGCACTGATGGACGTACTCAGTCAGGTCGATGCGTACTGGCGCGCGGCGAACTACCTGTCGGTGGGCCAGATATACCTGCTGGACAATCCGCTGCTGACGGAGCGGCTGCTCCCTGAGCACATCAAACCGCGCCTGCTGGGTCATTGGGGCACCACACCGGGCCTGAACTTCTGCTTCGCCCACCTCAACCGGATCATCCGCGAACGCGACCAGGACATGATCTACATCGCCGGCCCCGGCCACGGCGGCCCCGCAGCAGTAGCGCACGCCTGGCTGGAGGGCACCTACTCCGAGCGCTACCCGGACATCTCCCAGGACGCGGCCGGGATGCAACGGCTGTTCCGGCAGTTCTCCTTCCCCGGCGGCATCCCGAGCCATGTCGCGCCGGAGACACCCGGCTCCATCCACGAGGGCGGCGAGCTGGGCTACTCCCTCGCGCACGCCTACGGAGCCGCCTTCGACAACCCCGAACTGGTCGTGGCCTGCGTCATCGGCGACGGCGAGGCCGAGACCGGACCACTGGCCGCGAGCTGGCATTCCAACAAGCTCCTCGACCCATCCCGCGACGGCGCGGTGCTGCCGATCCTGCACCTGAACGGCTACAAGATCGCCAACCCGACCGTCCTGGCCCGGATCCCGGAGAACGACCTGCTCAAGCTCATGGAGGGGTACGGCTACCGCCCCCACCTGGTCGGCCCCGACCACCAGGAGATGGCCACCACCCTCGACACCGTCTTCGACCAGATCGCCGAGTACAAACAGCGCCGATCCGACCGCCTCCCCATGATCATCCTGCGCACGCCCAAGGGCTGGACCGGGCCCCGCGTCGTGGACGGCCTGCCGGTGGAGGGCACCTGGCGCGCCCATCAGGTGCCGCTGGCCAAGGTACGGGAGAACCCCGAGCACCTGGCGATGCTGGAGGAATGGATGCGCTCCTACCGGCCCGAGGAACTGTTCGACGACGACGGCCGGCCGGTGGCCTCCATCCGGGAGACGGTGCCGCCGGGCGACCGCAGGATGAGCGCCAACCCGCACACCAACGGCGGCGAACTGCTCGAACCTCTCAGGCTGCCGGACTTCCGCGAGCACGCGGTGGAAGTCAAGTCGCCCGCTACCCAGTTCAGCGAACCCACCCGAGTGCTGGGCGGGCTGCTGCGTGATGTGATCGCCGCCAATCCGCGTACCTTCCGGCTGATGGGCCCGGACGAGACCGCGTCCAATCGCCTGTCGGCCGTGTTCGAGGCCACCGACCGGGCCTGGAACGCCCGCCTCGAGCCGACCGACGAGAACCTGGCCCCCGGCGGCCGGGTGATGGAGGTGCTGAGCGAGCACCTGTGCCAGGGGTGGCTGGAGGGCTACCTGCTGACCGGGCGGCACGGCCTGTTCAACTGCTACGAGGCGTTCATCCACATCATCGACGCGATGTTCAACCAGCACGCCAAGTGGCTGGAAACAGCGAAAGGCATCCCGTGGCGCCTGCCGGTGGCATCGCTGAACTACCTGCTGTCCTCGCACGTCTGGCGCCAGGACCACAACGGCTTCTCCCACCAGGACCCCGGCTTCCTCGACGTCGTGATCAACAAGAAGGCCAGCGTGGTGCGCGTCTACCTGCCCCCGGACGCCAACACCCTGCTGTCGGTCGGCGACCACTGCCTGCGCTCGCGCGACTACGTCAACGTCATCGTGGCCGGCAAGCAGCCGATCCTCGACCTGTTCACCATGAACGAGGCCATCGCCCACTGCACCCGCGGCCTGGGCATCCTGCCCTGGGCCTCCACCGACGAGGGCACCGATCCCGACGTGGTGCTGGCCTGCGCCGGTGACATCCCCACCCTGGAAACCCTGGCCGCCGCCGCCCTGCTCCGCGAGCACCTGCCCGAACTACGCGTCCGCGTCATCAACGTGGTCGACCTGATGCGCCTGCAACCACCCTCAGAACACCCGCACGGCCTGCCGGACAACGAATACGACACCCTGTTCACCACCGACAAGCCGGTCATCTTCAACTTCCACGGCTATCCCTCACTCATCCACCGCCTCACCTACCGCCGCCACGGCCACGCCCACATGCACGTCCGCGGCTACAAGGAGGAAGGCACCACCACCACACCCTTCGACATGGCCATGCTCAACGACATCGACCGCTACCATCTGGTCACCGATGTGATCGACCGCACCCCGGGGCTCGGCAGCAGTGCGGCTCACCTCCGCCAGTTGATGACGGACACGCGCCTGCGCGCCCGCGCCCACACGCGTGAACACGGCGAGGACGCGCCCGAAATCAGCGAGTGGACGTGGCCGGCCTGATACCCAGCCGCCCAATGCCCGCCACCGTTCCAGCTGGTGGCGGGCACCTCCGTGGTCGAATCCAGCCTCATGAGAGGTCTCAGAGCAGGGACGGCACGACGATGAGGTCTTCCTTGTCGAAGGTCAGTTCGCTGACGACGTCTACGACGCCCTCCACACCGCGGATCGACTCCACGAGGGCAGTGGCCTGGGAGTTCCACTCGACCCTGCCACCGAGCGTCACGACACCCTTGTCGAGCTCGATCGAGAACGCCTCGCGGTCAGGCAGCAGCGCGGTGATGTCCGCCATCAGGTCGACGGCCGGACGGGTGAAGACCCGCAGTACGTCACGCTGATGCAGCGTGCCGATGATGCGCCCGGTGACCGGGTCGATCACGGGCAGTTGCTTGACGCGCTTGTCGTGCATGAGCCGCGCCGCGTCGCGGACGGACGCGCCGGGCGTGACGGTGATCGCCGGAGTGGTCATGAGCTCTTCCGCTTTGATGCCCGCGGCCTTGTGGTGTTCCTGGCGCTGATGGCGCGACTCGAAGATCGAGACGCTGTGCCGTACGGTGTCGGTCTCCTTCAGCAGCAGATCTTCTTCGGAGACCACGCCCACAGGCCGCCGGTCGGCGTCGATCACGGTGACCGCGCCGACGGCATACCGCTTCATCGCCCCCACGATCTCGGCGAACGGCGCGTCTTCGAGGACGGCGATGGCCACGCGTCCCATGACGTCCTTGACCTCGATTGTCATCGTTCTCACCTCTCCTTCACCTCCCAGGGTCCGCTCCAGCGGCGAAGGTCGGTAGCGGCGAACGTCCCACATCGCCGAGGGCCTAGGTCCTGACCTGCGGCGTCACCTCGACAGCGGGCTGGCGGTCGTGTTCCGTCCGACCTCGCCACGGGTAGCGTCCTGACATGGGTTGTTCGAAGCGCTCCTCGCGGCCAAGGGCGGGGGGTTCCAGTCGGCTCGGGCTCCAGTTGTGCGTGCTCCGCCCTCCCTGCGGTGAGGCTCCGGTCGGCGGCGTGCCCGGTCTGTCCGCGAGCCGGTCATGAACCCATGGGTCCTGTCCTACGAGGGCTTCGACCCCGCCTCCGAGAGGCTGCGCGAGGCGCTGTGCACGCTGGGCAACGGCCGGTTCGCCACGCGCGGCGCGACCCCTGACGGCGAGCTGCGCACACCGGGCACCTACGTCGCGGGCTGCTACGACCGCCTGGACTCCACCGTCGCAGGGCAGAGGGTGACCAACGAGGACCTGGTCAACCTCCCCGACTGGCTGCCACTCACCTTCGCCACCCAGGGGTCGGACTGGTTCCGCCCAGAGCGGGCCGACCTGCTGGACTACCGCCAGAAACTGGACATGCGGCACGGGATCCTTTACCGGGCGCTGCGCTGGCGCGACGGCTCAGGCCGCGTCACCGCGATACGGCAACGCCGCCTGGTGTCCATGGCCGACCCGCGCCTGGCCGCCCTGGAAACCATCTTCACGGCCGAGAACTGGTCGGGCCCGCTCCGCGTCCGCGCCACCCTGGACGGCAGGGTCACCAACAGCGGCGTGGCCCGCTACCGCGAGCTGCGCGGCGACCACCTCACCGGTCATGACACCGGCGACCAGAACGGCCTCACCTGGCTGACCGCCGTCACCCGCTCCTCCCAGATCACCGTGGCGCTCGCCTCCCGTACCGACGCCGCCTTCCCCGCCCGCGAGATGATCCGCGAAGGGGGCCGGATCGGCACGGACCATGTGCTCGACCTCGCGCAGGGCGAACCCGCCACACTGACCAAGACCGTGGCCCTGGTGACCTCGCGCGACTGCGCCATCCGCGATGCCCGCTCCACGGCGATCCGAGCCGTACGGATGGCTCGGCCATTCGACGCGCTGGCGGCGCCACACGCGGCGGCCTGGGAGCGGCTGTGGCAACGCGCCCGGGTCGAGATGGACGCCCCGGATCTGGCGCAGATCGTTCACCTGCATGTCTTCCACCTGCTGCAGACTCTCTCCCCGCACACCGCGGACCTGGACGTGGGCGTGCCCGCCCGCGGACTGCACGGCGAGGCCTACCGGGGACACGTGTTCTGGGACGAACTGTTCGTCCTGCCCTGGCTGAACCTGCGCTTCCCCGAGACCTCGCTCGCCCTGCTCCGCTACCGGTACCGGCGGCTGCCCGAGGCTCACGCTGCGGCCCGGGACGCCGGATATGACGGGGCGATGTTCCCCTGGCAGAGCGGCAGCGACGGACGCGAAGAGACCCCGACGTCGCACCTCAACCCCGCCTCGGGACGCTGGCTGCCCGATGGCTCTCACTTGCAGCGGCACGTGGGGCTGGCCATCGCCTACAACGTGTGGCAGTACTACCTGGCGACCGGCTCGATGCCGCTCTGGTGCGCGGAGCTGCTGATCGAGATCGCCAGGTTCTTCGCCTCGCTGGCCGTACTCGACCCCGCATCGGGACGGTACGAGATCCGCGGCGTCATGGGACCCGACGAGTATCACGAGCGCTACCCGGGTGCTTCCTCACCCGGCCTGGCCAACAATGCCTACACCAACGTCATGACCGTGTGGCTGCTGCTGCGCGCCCGGGACACCCTGGACCTGCTGCCCGAACTCGCGGCCTCCGCGCGGGAACGGGCCCGCTGGGACGACATCACCCGCCGCATGCGGGTCGACTTCCACGACGGCGTGATCAGCCAGTTCACCGGCTACGCCGACCTGCTGGAGCTGGACTGGGCCCGCTACCGCGGTGTGCGCCGCCTCGACCGGGCCCTGGAGGCCGACGGCGACGACGTCAACCGCTACAGGGCGGCCAAGCAGGCCGACACGCTCATGCTGTGCTACCTGCTCACCTCCGACGAGTTGGTCGGGATTCTGAATCGGCTGGGCTATCCGGTGGAACCTGGCCTGATCCCCCGCATGGTGGGCTACTACCTCGACCGCACCAGCCACGGCTCCACGCTGAGCGCCGTCGTACACGCCTGGGTACTCTCCCGCTCCGACCGGGCCCGCTCCTGGCAGTACTTCGCCGAGGCGCTGTTCAGCGACATCAAGGACGTCCAGCACGGCACCACGGCCGAGGGCATCCACCTCGGCGCCATGGCCGGCACGCTCGACCTCCTGGAGCGCTGCTACCTGGGCCTGGAGATCCACCGCGACGGCCTGCACCTCAACCCACTGCTTCCCGACCGGCTCGGTGTGCTGTCCATGCCGATCCGCTTCCGCGGCTCCGAGCTCTTCATCGACGCCGACCACCGGCAGGCACGCATCAACGGCGTGGCAGGACCGACCTTCACCAGCGAACAAGGAGACACGATCATGGCAGCCACCGGCGACCTCGGACGTCGCATCGCCCATCACCGCGAACGACTCGGTCTGACCGTCGAACAGGTCGCCGAACGCGCGGACATTTCACCCGGCTACCTGCAATACCTGGAAGAGCAGCCCGGCACGCCCACCGCCGAAGCCATATACCGCCTGGCCGGAGCCTTGGAAACCATCACCGAAGACCTCCTCGGCGGCGGCGTCGATCGGCCGCCCGGCCGCGGCCGCGCCAAGGCGGCTCCCACGCTGGAGAGCCTGGACCGCGACGAATGCCTCAAGCTGATCGAGCCCGGCGGCATCGGCCGGGTGGCCTTCAACGGCTCCCACGGCCCGACCGTACTGCCCGTCAACTACAAGCTGCACCACGGCTCCATCGTCTTCCGCACCGCATCCGGCGGCCCCATGGACCAGGACCTGCGCACCGGCCTTGAAGGCGTGGAGATCAAGGTCGGCTTCGAGGTGGACCGGATCGACGAGGCCCAGCGCGAGGGATGGAGCGTCCTCATCCAGGGCCCCGCCCATCACATATCCCCCGACGAACTGCCGGAGATCGCCGACGTCACGCCGTGGGCGGGCGGCGAGCGCCACCTGTACGTCCGCATCGTCCCGCACCAGATCACGGGCCGCCGCATCCACCACCTCTGACAGTCATGCTCTAGGGGCGAACGTCCTCTTCCCGGAGGCGTAGAACAACCCGTCTTCACGGGTCCTCCGGTCCCCGCGGAGAGGACTGGCGCATCTGCTCGGGCGCCGGGGGGCGCGGCAGAGTTGGCAGCACGCCAACGACATGCCAGAGGAGCTGACTGAAATGCGGACCACCCAGATCACCATACGCCCGAAGCCGGCACGACCTCGACCCGAGATCGACCGCCGTACTCCGTCCGGGCGACCCCTCCCGTTCCAGACGCCGCGAGCCCGAGTCAGACGTCCTCGACAGGCTGTACGAAGACACCGCCCGCGTGCAGGGGAAGGCGCCCGCTGGGTCCTAGCCGACCAACAACCGCTCCTTGATCAAACCACCCCGAACAAGACAGTCGGCAGCGGGACTTTCAGCGCTATCGGAACAGGGCGTCGTCGACGGTGAAGCGGATGAACTCGCCCTCGGCCCACCGATCGGTGCCGGGCCACCAGCCGCCCGCCAGGTAGGCCGGAATGGTGAAACCGTCGAATTCGATCTCGCGTCCGCATTCCACCCCGAACACGTGGTCGCGGTACCGGCCCTCCCCGGGATCACCCCAGCGGGACATCGTGACGCGCTCCAGCGCGCCGCTGGGCGCGATGGTCAGGGTCACGTCGTGATCCTCGGTTCCCACGGGAAGGCTGGCGATGGCATGGCGGTCGTCGATCGGCTTCCACCGTATCCTCGGGTCGAGTGCGGCGGCGGGCGCCATGACGAACTCACATGCCAGCCGCCCGGCGGCGCTTCTGGTGATGTCCGGGCCGGCACCCGACATCACGGGGATGAGGTCCAGCAACCGCCAGCGCATCTCCCCCTGACCGGCGCGATACCGGTCGAACCCGTGCACGGGTAGCAATCCCAGGTACGCAGTTGCCGACCACACGAAGCCCTCCATCGGCAGGAGTACCTGCTGGGCGCGGAAGTCGCGCCAGGTGCTGAGCCGGATGGAGCCGTGCATGTCCAGCACCACCGCACGCAACAGGGGTGTCCCCGGAGCGATGGCGTGCAGCACCCAGCGGCGCGCCGGTTCCGGCAGGTGGCCGGCCTGTGCCGGGTCGAACTCCTGGGCATCCTTGGTCTGCGCCTGCAGGAGGTCCCAGTCGTGGCAGGCGGTCTCGGTCATGTACGGCGGGGCGACGATGACACTCATGACCGCCGCCAAGGAGTCTGTACCACGGCCACCGGACAGCAGGCCCGGTGCAGGACACCGTGGCTGACCGACCCGAGTGCCGCCGAGGCGAAGCCGCCCAGTCCGCGTGATCCGACCACCACGAGCGCCGCCTTCTCGGACGCCCTGGCCAGGACCGGGACCGGGTGGCCCGGGACGATCGACTCGATCACCTCGACGTCCGGGTACTTCTCATGCCACGGCGCCAGGCGCAGCCGGATCTCCGCCACCTCCTCGCCCGGCGCACCGGTCAGGAACGGGCCGTACCCCGCGGGATGTGGGGCGAGCCTCGGTGTCCTCTGGCCGTACACGACACGAACCGGCGCGCGCCGCGCCCCAGCCTGTTCCAGGGCGTATTCCAGCGCCGACTCCGCGAACGGGGAGCCGTCGAAGCCGACCACGATCTCCCGATGGCTGCCGGGGACGGGCATCCGGACGACGACCACCGGGCTGTGCGCGTGCCCGGCCAGGCCGAGACCCACCGAGCCCAGCACCAGTCCGGCGAATCCGCCGAGCCCTCTGCTGCCCACGACCACGCTGTCGGCCGTCTCCGACTCGCCCTTCAGCCGCTCGATCACCGCGCCCGTGACCACAGCCGTCGAGACCTCCAGTTCGGGAGTGAGCCTCCGTACCTGCTCCGCGGCCTGGTCGAGCAGGTACGTGCACCGCTCGGTCAGAGTCTGCCGGTCACTGGCCCTGGTGGACGGATGCTCCGCCGCCCATGGCTCTCGCACGAGCACGATCCGCAACGGAAGCCCCCTGCGGGAGGCATCATCGGCGGCCCAGCCGAGCGCCGATCCGGCCGATGGCGATCCGTCCACGCCGACCACGATCGCTCTGCTCATCGTCATCCTCCTTCAGGTTTCTCCGCCCGGATGTGGCACACGCCCCCGGTTTCCTTACCTCCAGCACACACCTATCGGCCCGCGGCTCCATGACGGTCTCAGGACGCCGGGACAGGGAAGGACGAGGCGAGGTGCCTGCCCCATTGCCTGGCCCGCTCCACCTCGCCGACCACCAGCGGCCCCTGAGTTCCGGTGACGTAGAAGCTCTCGGCGGGCGAGGCCAAGGCCAGGCCGAGCCGACGCAGTCGCTTGGCGACACCGCGCGCGGCCGAGCCGGGCATGCGCGGCTTGGCGATCCGCGTGTCGAAGGCGGCCGAGGCGAGTCTGGCCGACGGCGACCGAACAGTGGCCAGCCACTCCCGCACCCCCTGCCCTTGGGAGAGCACCCGGCCCTGCTGGACGGCCGATTGCCGGGTCGAGGCCCTGCTCATCCCGAAGGCGTGCGTCGGGCCGCCGACGACGAGCAGGCCGAGGTCCTCCCCGACCGAGGCGGGCGCGGAGCCGACCTCCAGGACCTCTGTCCTCATCGTGGTGGCCAGCCCCTCCGCCACCGCCTCGGCGATCTGCTTGGTGTTGCCGAACATGGACTCGTACACGATCAGCGCGTACATCTCCTGCCTCTCCTTCGAACTCAGCTCCGCGCCGGTATCACAGGTTCGAGGTGGAACATGCCGGTCACCACCTCGCCGCCCTCTTTCAGGTGATGGCTACGTCCGGCCACCGCCGACACGACATCGCGGGCGGTGATCATCCCGACCAGTCCCTGACCGGACACCACGGGTACGGCGTCACAGCCGGCGTCGGTCATCACGGCCGCGACCTGGGTCAGCGGGTCGTCCGGCCGCACCCGCGGCCTGCGCTCACCGACCAGCAGCTCGCCCACCTGGCGGTTCGACTGTTCCTGCGGACCACCCGACCAGGAGGCGGCCAGATGCTCGCGCGATAGGAGGCCCACCACGTGCTGCCCCTCGACGACCGGCAAGTGATGCACACCGGCGCGGCGCATCAGTTCCCAGGCCATCAGCGGCGACTCATCCGGCTTGACCGCCACCAGGATGCGGCTCATCACCTGCTCGGCGGTCAGCGACTCGATGTTCATGGCCTCTCCTCGCGGGGCCGGACGATCGCGACCGGGCAAGTGGCGTGGTGCAGTACGGCGTGACCGACCGAGCCCAGCACCGCCGAGGCGAAGCCACCCAGCCCGCGCGACCCGACGACGACCAGGTCGGCCGTGGTCGCGGCGTTGATCAGGGCGCCGGCCGGGTGCTCCCACAGTTGCGCATCGGTGATCTCGACGTCGGGGTTCTTCTCACGCCAGGGGACCACCCGCTCGCCGGCTATCCGGACCTCGTGCTGAAAGGCCTTCTCCAGCAAGCTGTTGTAGGCGGCTGCGTACGGCGAGAAGATCGGCTGCTGCCAGGCATACAGGACATGCAGCCGCGCTTGCCGGGCCCGGGCCTGCTCGACGGCGTACTGCATGGCGGCTTCGGAGTGCTCGGACCCGTCGTAGCCGACGACGATCCGGCCGTGCTCTTCCTGGCCGGGCCCGCGTACGATCACGACCGGGCCCCGCGCGTGGCCGGCGACGGCCATGCTGACCGAGCCGAGCACCATGCCGCCGAAACCGCCGAGCCCCCGGCTGCCCAGCACCACGCTGTCGGCCGACGCGGACTCATCGATCAGATCGTCGATCACGTTCCCGGCACGCAGTTCCGTCGTCACCTCGACCCCGCCGGCCAGCTCACGCGCCCGGTCAGCGGCGACCTCCAGCGCACCCGCGCAGTACTTCGTGCTGAGCTCGCCGACCCCGTGCGGCCACTGCTCGCACACATGTACGAGCCGCAGGTCGAGCCCTCTGCGCCGCGCGTCGGCGGCGGCCCATTCCACTGCTGCTGTCGCCGGCGCGGACCCGTCCACACCGACCACGATCCGTCCGGTCATCACGCATCTCCTTCACGAGCTCAACTCACACCTCCAGCCTCGCGAAACAGGAGGCCGGCCGCCGGAGGACGAAGTCCCGAATCCGAGTGCCATTGGTCCCAGAGCTAGCCGGCACGCAGGACTTTGATCGGGCTGTAGGCGCGGCCGAAAGGCAGCGATGGAACGGGACCTTCGTCCCTATTCAGGCCGACCCGTTCCGGCCAACGTGAAAGGTGAAGACAACCAGGAGGCATGATGAAGGCGCTCATCTACCACGGTCCCGGCCGGCGGTCCTGGGAGGAGACTCCCGATCCGCAGCTGATCGAGCCCACCGACGCCATCGTCCGTGTGGACGCGGTCACCATCTGCGGCACCGACCTGCACATCCTCAAGGGCGACGTGCCCACTGTCGAGCCGGGCACGATCCTCGGCCACGAAGCGGTCGGCACCGTCACGGCGACCGGAAACTCGGTCGGCACCGCCAAGCCGGGAGACCGGGTGCTGGTGTCGTGCATCTCGGCGTGCGGGCGCTGCCGCTACTGCCGTATCGGCATGTTCGGCCAATGCCTGGGCGGCGGCTGGATCCTCGGCCACCGCGTCAACGGCACCCAAGCCGAACACGTCCGCGTGCCGTTCGCCGACACCTCCACCCACCTGCTGCCCGACGGCGTCACCGACGAGGCCGCGCTCATGCTCGCCGACATCCTGCCCACCGCCTACGAGGTCGGCGTGCTGAACGGCCACGTACGGCCAGGCGACACGGTCGTGATCGTCGGAGCCGGGCCGATCGGCCTGGCCGCGATCACCACCGCGCAGCTGTTCACGCCCAGCCACATCGTCGCCGTCGACCCCGCCCCCTCACGGCTGGAGGCCGCCAAGCAGCTGGGCGCGGACCTGGTCGTGGGCGCGGGCGACGACCCGGCCGGCGCGATCGCCGAGCTGACCCGAGGGCTGGGCGCCGACGTCGCCATCGAAGCCGTCGGCCTCCCGGAAACCTTCGAACTCTGCACCCGCCTGGTACGCCCCGGCGGCCACGTCGCCAACGTCGGCGTCCACGGCACACCGGCCACCCTGCACCTCGAAGACCTGTGGATCCGCAACCTCACCATCACCACCGGCCTGGTCGACACCTACTCCACGCCGACCCTCCTGGACATGATCGCCGCCGGACGGCTGGACCCCGCCAGGTTCATCACCCACCGCTTCGCCCTGCAGGACATGGCCGCCGCCTACGAGACGTTCGCCGACCCGGCGGCGACCGGAGCTCTCAAAGTGGTCCTGTCCCGCGGTTGACGCCGGTCCGGCCGCACTACGAAGGAACCGCGTGCACGCCCAATTCCGCGCCCACGGCGTGGCCAGCACCTGAAAGGTTGATCCGCTCCGATCTGCGTGGTCCTGGCCGGCTCCCCGCCGCGGCCCGTCCGGGCCCCGTTGTCCTGGCCCGGAGCCCGACGACTCATGACGCCCGCTCACTCCGGGGCCGGACCACTGCGACCGGGCAGGTGACGTTGCCCTTGCGCAGGTCCGTGGTCACCTCCGCACCCGGCGCCGGCTCGCGCGCCCGATTGGCGGCCTGGAGCGCTTCGGCGCAGTACAGCCTCATCCAGGCTGACACCGGATGCCGTTGGTCCATCATCTCCAAGTTTTGGGGCTTCTGGCCCTGCCCGGTTAGCCACCGACGGGCTGAAATGGAAAAGGGGGAATGTACGATGCCTGATCTGATCGTGGTGGGTGTCGATGGTTCGGTGCCCGGATTCGACGCCGTGGCATGGGCGGCCGACGACGCCTTTCGGATGCATGTGCCGCTGCGTAACGTCTGTGTGGTGGAAACCTGGCCGTACCAGGTGCCGCAGATTCCCGCCCCTGAGTGGGACGAGGCGCTGATCGAGAACGCGCGGAAGGTCCTGGCACAAGCCGAGGAGATCGCGCGCGAACGTCAGCCTACTATCGAGGTGAGCACCGAGCTGATGACCGGAACACCGGCGGCCGTCCTTCGCGAGCAGGCCGGCGACGCAATCGAGCTGGTGGTCGGTAGTAGAGGGCTGGGTGGCTTCGCCGGGGCTGTACTCGGCTCGGTCAGCATGAACGTCGCGGGCCAGGTGCCGGTTCCGGTGGTCGTCGTCCGGCCAAGGGCCGCTGTGGCCCACGGTGAGATCGTCGTCGGTCTCGATGGCTCCCCCACGTGCGAGCCCGCCCTGGCCTATGCCTTCCGGCAAGCCGAACTGCGCGGAAGCACATTGCGGGCGGTATACGCCTGGGCCCTGCCGTTCGCACTGGCCGCCGGCTTCTCCTGCGACTTCGAAGCGTTGCGTGAGGCCCAACAGCGCGTCGCCGAGGAACAACTCGCGTCGTGGCGGGAGAGATACCCACAGGTCAAGGTGATCGCGGACGTGCGGTGTGCCCACCCCGTCGATGCGCTCGCCGCCGCCGGTGACCGAGCCGACCTGCTGGTCGTCGGCTCGCATGGCAGGAGCGCGATCGGGTCGATCGTCCTTGGCTCGGTCAGCCGAGGCGTCTTGCACCACGCACACTGCACGGTGACGGTGGTGCGCGCCAAGGACGCACCTACTCCGGCGCGCCGGTAGCCTCTGCGAGTTCCATCTCCATGACTTCCAGCCGCGCGTTCAGGTCATCGACTCATGCCCGGTCTTGCCGGTATCTCGGTTGGACTCGGAATCACCACCATCCCGCAAAACCGGGTCGGTGACAGCGGTGGACTCGGCTCCCGTTTCGACGGTGACGTGCTGATCGGGCGGGAGTGGCGGCGCCGGGAGCAACGCCGGCGGGGTCAAGCGGCGCAGCCGGTTGGCATTGCCCACCACCGACAGCGACGACAGTGCCATCGCGGCGGCAGCGAAGACCGGGCTGAGCCGGATGCCGAGGAAGGGGTAGAGCACCCCCGCCGCGACCGGGATGCCGACCACGTTGTAGACGAATGCCAGGAACAGGTTCTGCCGGATGTTGCGCATCGTGGTCCGCGACAGCCGTACCGCGGTAACCACTCCGCCGAGCGCGCCGGAGATCAACGTGATGTCGGAGGCCTCGATCGCCACGTCGGTGCCGGTGCCGATGGCGAAGCCGACATCGGCCTGGGCCAGCGCGGGCGCGTCGTTGATGCCGTCGCCGACCATGCCGACCCGCGCCCCTTCTCCCTGCAGGCGGGCGATCTCGGCAGACTTGTGCGCGGGCAACACCTCGGCCAGCACCCGGGTGATGCCGACCTGGCGGGCGATGGCCTCGGCCGTCCGCCGGTTGTCCCCAGTGATCATCACCACCTGAAGTCCCAGCCGTTGCAGAGTCGCGACGGCCTGGCGGGAGTCGTCCTTGACGGTGTCGGCCACCGCGATCACCCCAGCGGGCTCGCCGTCTACAGCGACCATGATCGGGGTACGGCCCGCCCGGGCGAGGCGATCGGCCTCTTCCTCAAGCGCCGAGGTATCGCCGAGCAGACGCTTCCCGCCGACCAGCACACGACGCCCCTCAACGGTCGCCGCGATGCCCTGCCCAGTGACCGATTCGAACTCCGACGGCTCGGTGAGGATCAGGCCGCGCCCGGTCGCGCCCTCGACCACGGCCTGGCCCAGGGGGTGCTCGGAGGAACGTTCGGCACAGGCGGCCAGGCGGAGCACCTCATCGTCTGCCCAGTCACCGTACGGAACGACGTCCGTGAGCGCCGGCTTGCCACGAGTGATGGTGCCGGTCTTGTCCAGGACGATCGTGTCGAGCCTGCACGCGGTTTCCAGGGCTTCGGCGTCGCGGATCAGGATGCCGGACTGAGCCCCCTTCCCGGTGCCCACCATGATCGAAAGCGGGGTGGCCAGCCCAAGCGCGCATGGACAGGCGATGATCAGTACGGCTACCGCCGCCACCAATGCCAGCGTCAACGCCGGCGCCGGTCCGGCGACGAACCACACAGCGAACGTCACGATCGCGATGGCGATGACCACCGGGACGAAATAGCCGGACACCAGGTCGGCCAGCCGCTGGATCGGCGCACGGGAGGCTTGGGCGGCCTGGACGAGACGGATGATCTGAGCCAGCGCCGTTTCCGCGCCCACTTTCTCGGCCCTGAACGTGAACGATCCCGTCTGGTTGACCGTCGCGCCCACCACCTCATCGCCCGGACCCTTGTCCACCGGGATCGACTCGCCGGTCACCATCGACTCATCCAGCGTCGAGCGCCCCTTGACGACGACCCCGTCGACCGGAACCTTCTCGCCCGGCCGTACGACCACCACATCGCCCGGCACGACGTCCGCGATCGGAATCTCGATCTCCGCACCGTCGCGCTGGATCCGGGCAGTCCTGGCCTGCAGACCGATCAGCTTGCGGATCGCCTCGCCCGTGCCCGCCTTGGCCCGTACCTCCAGCAAACGGCCGAGCAGGATCAGCGTCAGGATCACCCCGACGGCCTCGTAATAGACGTCACGAACCCCCTCCGGCAGCAAGCCGGGCGCGACCGTGGCCAACAGGCTGTAGCAGAAGGCGGCACTCGTACCCAGCGTGATCAGGCTGTTCATGTCCGCCGAGCGGTGCCGCAGAGCGAGCCAGCCCACGCGATGGATCGGCCAGCCTGTATAGAACATCACCGGCACGATCAGCGCGAGCTGCACCCAGCGGTTGAGCAGGAACTCCGGGATCCATCCCGCCCCGAAGAGCTCATGCGCCATGACGACGATCGCCACAGGCAGGGTCAGCACAGCCCCGACCAGGACCCGACGCGACAGGTCGGCGATCTCGGCACGCCGCTCCGTCGCCTCGACATCCTGCGAAGGCTGTTCGGCCAACGAAGGTGCGGTACCCGCGGCGACATCGTGACCGCCGTCGGAGCCCGGTTCGACGATCAGGCGGCCGTGCACCATGTTCATCCCGCAGGCGAAGCCGTACTCCCCCGCACTGCCCGGCGGCAACTCCACGGTGGTCTTGGCAAAGGCAGGCAGCGTCCGGCTGACGCCGAAATCGGCGAACACCACCCGGGAGGTGCAATCCCCGCTCTCTCTCCGGTTGAAGGTCAGCCGCACAGGGGTGCCCTGCCGTACCCGGATGATGTCCGGCGAGAAGCCGCCCCGTACGACGATCTCGATCTCCTGTACTCCGTCACGCAGCTCGGCCAGGCTGCTCTTCCTCGGCCCGAAGAAGTACCAGCCGAGGAAACCCAGCAAGGCCAGGGAGATACCGATCACGACCCAGTCGGTGGAGGTCACGGCTGCCCTGCCCCCTTGTGATCCTCGCCCTGACGGTCATGCTGCGTGTCGCCGTCGTGGCCGCTCATGGATCGCATCATCATCAGCATCATGAGCGGGCAGCCCAGCAGGACGACCACGAGCAGGACCGTACTCGGCGGGGCGCCGGCCCAGACGGCCGCGATCGCGGCCACGGCGGCGACAGCCGCCATGATCAGGTGCTGCTTCGTCATGATGACCTCCGTGGGTTGTGGCATACATGCCGTTGGCGGATCGACCCCATGACCGTCGTCACGAACACGATGAGCACGAGGATCCTGAGAACGACGAGTACGGGGGATCGACGAAATACCAAGCACGTCGGTCTCCCTCCGTCCTTCTCTACTACGCTCTCGCTAGCATGTGACGGAGACTTCCCCTGCGGCTATAGCAGAACGTCCTGATGATAAGGGTCGAAAGTCCCACTAACCATGTACTACTGGCCGTAGTAGATATAGACGAAGCACTTCATTTCGAAGCCACACGCCGGACCTCGATGAGTGCCTGCACCGCGTTCCCGGCGTCCTCGGCCCGCCCGGACTGCGGCACCGTGCCTCCGCAGATGCACCCCGGCCCAGCCACCTCGATCGGATGGCGTTGGTCCCGGGGGATGGAGGCCCAACGGCCCTGGTCCGGACCACGGACCGAGCGCCAAGTTGGAAGCAAGACACCTGCAGGAGTGAAGGAGCGAGATGAGATCTTCGATAGCGGCGGCAATCGCCGCCGGGGCGTTGCTCGCCGCCGCTGCCGTCGGCGGGGCCGCCCTCGCCACCGCCCACCACCAGCCCACCGCAACCGCTGCGGGATGGCAGCAGGCCGGCTGGCCGATGGGTGGGATGCACCGAGTGACGATGGACAACGAGGCCGACTACCTGGCCCAGATGGTGCCCCATCACCAGGAGGCGGTCGAGGCGGCCGGCCAGCTGCAGCGTTCGGGCCGGGCCGAGATGCGCGCTATGGGCGCTTCCATCGTCAAGACGCAGGCTGCCGAGATCACCACCATGAAAGCATGGCTGGCCAAGTGGTACCCGGGCCGCGCGGCCGCGAGTTACCGGCCGATGATGCGCGATCTGTCCAAGCTGTCGGGCGACGCACTGGATCGAACGTTTCTCGAGGACATGATCGGCCACCACATGGCAGCGGTGATGATGTCGTCCAGATGCACCAGCATCTGACCGACTGGTTCGACGGGCGCTGGCGGATGCCCTACGGACTGTGAGGACGGCTACGTGGCTCCACCATCGCGTGGGCGCTCCAGCCGAACCCGCGGATCGTCCAGACGGCGACAGCCCGCCGCGGGTCAGGCTTCCACGCCGAACTCGACCACGGCACGGCCGCGCAACCTGCCGTCGCGCAGCAGTTCCAGGGCCTTCGCGATCTCGGACAGGTCGAACCGTTCGACCTCCACACTGAGCTCCCCCGCGGCCAGACGCTCGATCAGCGCCGGGGCCACCTCGCGAGCGCGCCGCTCGTGCCGGACCATGTTGACCGGAAGCAGCGCCACGTCGTCGAGCAGCCAGGACGGCAGATCGACGGTGACGGACGCCCCCAGCACGTAGCCGATCACGACGGCCCGGCCGCCGGGACGGACCCACCGCGAGCGCTCGACCAGTCCGCTCCCACCGAGCGTGTCGACCAGCAGGGACGCCGAGCGCGCCGCCGCCAGCTCCGCGACCGCCTCGGCGTCGTCGGTGACCACGCCGCGGATCCCCTCGGGCACCTGACCGAGCTGGTCGGCCCGGCCGACCACCCCGGTCACCGTGGCTCCGGCCAGCCGGGCCTGCTGAGCCACCATGGCGCCGACCGCGCCGGCCGCGCCGGTCACGATGACCTCCTCCCCCGGCTCCAGGCGGGCGACGTCGTTCAGGGCGACGTACGCCGTGGTGGTCGGTACGAAGAACGACGCCGCGACCTCCGGGGGCAGCGGCGACGCCAGCGGGGTGACGGCCTTGGGAGAGACGCTGAGGCGTTCGCGCCAGCAGCCGTCGCGCAGCAGGCCGAGCGCGCCACCGCGAAGGAGCACCTGCGTGCCCGGAGCCAGGGTGTCGGACTCCAGGACCTCCCCGGCGGCCTCGACCCCGCCCACGTACGGAAGCGGGGGCTTCATACCGAAAGACCCGCCGGCGACGGTCAGGTCCAGATGCCCCAGCGCCGCCGCACGTACCTCGACCAGCACCTCTCCGGGCTTGCGTACGGGCTCGGGCAGCTCCTCCACGACCGGCGCGGCCCCCCACTCGTGGAAGCGGGCCGCGCGCATCAGCCGCGCCCCTTGCCGGAGAAGCCCGCCGCCGAGCTCTTGGCCAGGAAGGCCAGGCTGAGCGGGTTGTAGCGGGCGGCCTGCTCGTGCTGCGGCCAGTGGCCGCACTCCTCGAACAGCTCCAGCTCCGAGCCCGCGATGGCCTCGTGCATGGCGGTGGCCTCCGGCACGTCGCCGAACGGGTTCTTGCGGCCCCAGACGATCAGCGTGGGCTGGGTGATCTTGGCCAGATCGTCGCGGCGAAGGATGTTGCGCAGGCGGGTGTCCATGTCCTGCAGGCATAGCAGATTGTCGAGGTTGTCGACGAACTCGGGCTCGTGGTAGATGGCGTGGCGCACCTCCACCAGCTCCTCGGTCGCGTCGGCCGGGTCGGCCATCAGCAGCCGCAGCCGCTTGCGGGTCAGCTCCACGTCATCGCTGACCACGGCCTCGCGGGTGCTCGTCCGGATCCGCTTCATGACCTCGGGGTTGGCCACGGTCCCGCCCGCGCAGAGCAGCTGCAGGCTGGCCACGCGGTCGGGGTGGTCGATGGCGGTACGCCCGCCGACCCAGCCGCCCAGCGACTCCCCCACGATGTGGGCGCGCTCGATGCCCACCGCGTCGAAGTAGGCCAGCAGGTGGTCGACGTAGCGCGGGATCTCGTAGGCGTAGTCGGGCTTGCCCGTGTAGCCGTGGCCCAGCATGTCGATGGCGTGGCACTCGTAGTCCGCCGCGTGCGCGGGCAGGTTGCGGGTGAACGCCTCGAGGTGGCCGCTGGTCCCGTGCAGGAACACCACGGGCTCGCCCGACCCGGCCCGGAGGCTGCGGGTGCGCACTCCTCCGGCGTCCACGTACGAGACGCTCAGGCTCAGGGGGCTCAGTTCGGTCCAGATACTCATCGTCACCTTCAGCGGTCGAGAGCGGGCTTGTCTTGGTTGATGCGGTGCACCTGGGTGTTGCTGCGGGCCGCGAGCAGGCGGCCCAGGATCGCGGCCAGCGCGACGACCGGCACGGCGATCAGCAGCTTCGTCGATCTGGACATGCTCATCTCCATGGATCCTTGAGGGAGTTCAGGAACCCGGTGACCACCGCGTGGTAGGCGCCCGGTCGTTCCTCCTGCAGGTGGTGCGAGGCGTGGTCCATGATGTGCAGGTTCCCGCGCGGCACCATGCGGGCGAGCATGAGCGGATAGTCGGGGGTGAGGAAGGCGTCCTGCATGCCCCAGATGAACAGCGCGGGCGCCTGGATCTGGCCCAGTTCGGCGGTGAGGTCCTGCCATTCGCCACGGGGTGAGTCCGACATCGCGGCCAGCTCTCGCTCACCGGGGTCAAGGCTCTGCTCGTAGCGCAGGTCCAGGGTGGTCTCGGGCAACTTGTCGCCGTCGTACCACTCCAGCCGGGTGATGAGGTCGCGCATCTTCTGCCGCGTGGGCCCCTCGCCGCCGTAGTAGGCGTCCCGGGCTGCGCGGCCGCGGCGGCCGTTCTCTGGCAGCGGCGCGAGCGGGCCGTAGAACACCGGCATGCTGCCGGTGATGACCAGGGAACGCACCCTTTCGGGGTAGCGGGCGGCCAGGCACAGCGCGATGGTGCCGCCCCAGGAGTTGCAGACGAAGTCGGCCTGCTCCACACCCAGCGTGTCCATGAGCGCGACGGTCTTGGCCGCGTGGAAGTCCCACATCGGGCCGGTGATGAGGCACTTCTCCGACTTGCCGTACTGCAGGATGTCGACGATCAGGCAGCGGCGGTCGGCGGCGAACAGCGGCGCCACCGGGCCGAAGTCGCTCCATCCGGTGCAGCCGGGGCCGCCGCCGTGCAGGAAGATCGTGTCCGTCCCCGAGCCCAGGTCGAGGTAGTGGTATTTGACGCCGTCGGCGTCGGCGTACGAACCGGTGGGGGGTTCCATATCGCCTCCTTTGGTTAGTCGCTGATCTCGTCGATCTCGGCGCGGGTCCGCGTGGTGGTGTCGACGGCCACCCGTACGAGCACCTCGCACAGGCGGCGCATGGCTCTGACGTCGACGGTGTTCATCCCGCGGGCGAAGTCGACGTCGAACTCGGTGGAGACGACCTTCGGCATGCCCACCCGGGCGGTCGGGATCCCCCGCGCGCGCAGGATGTTGGCGTCGGTCGCGCCGCTGTTGCCGTCGATGGGCTCGTGCGGGCGACCGGCCACGCTCTCCCAGGCGCGGACGGCACTGCGGACGACCCAGTCCTCCGGCGGCGTGCGCGTGCCGGGGATGGCCAGCACCATCTCGACCGTCAGCTCCACGCCCAGCTCGGCCGACAGCCCGCGGACGTACTCCGCCAGCTCCCGCTTGGCCGCCAGCGGCGTCGTGCCGGGCGCGATCCGCAGGTCGAGGCGGATGCGGCAGGCCGCGGGCGTGACGGCCGGCATGCGCTCCCAGCCGCCGGCGATCGAGCCGATGATCCCCTGAGGCGCGGCCGTCGCGGTGCGGTGCCGCTCGGGATAGGCCGCCAGCCACCCTTCCAGGCGCGTCACCACCTTGGCGGCGGTCACGATCGGATTCTGGTACGGCAGGCGGTGCCGGCTGCCGGCGTAGGTGTGGATCCCCGGTACGACGATCTCGAACCAGCACAGACCGACCTCTTCGTGCGCGACGAAGTCACCCGGTTTGGCGATCACGGCGTAGTCGGGCTGCCAGCCGCGTTCGAGCAGGAAGGAGCAGCCGACGCCTTGCCCGGTGTTCAGGCGGCCGGTGCCGTCGATGGCGTTGGTCGGCATGCCGCCCGCTCCGAAGGCGACCAGCAGGTCTCCGGCGAGCCGCGCGCCCACCGAGGCCAGGGCCTCGCCCACCATGAGGACGCACGCCGCGTGGCCCTTGGGGTTGCTCGCGCCGAGGCCGGTGACGTAGGGGCCGTCGCACTGTGCCTCGGCCCGCATGTCGGGGCGCAGCCCGGGGCCGATCCACGGCACGTCTTCGTCCGGGTCGCCGGTGGTCAGGGTGTCGATCGGGGCGTACAGCATCAGGTCGGCGCCCGTACCGTCGCCCCTCAGCCGGCCGATCGCGTTGGCCTGGCCGTCGTCGATGCGCTGCAGGTGCGACTCCAGGCCCGCGGCGGCGAGCCGTTCGGCCAGCCGCCGGGCCAGCGGCTCCTCCCCTCCGGTGGGGCTGGCGATGGAGGTGACCTCCACCGCGGCCTTGCGCAGCCGGGCCTCGGTGATCGTGGCGAGGGCCTGGGCCACCATCCGCTCGCGCTCGTCCTTGTTCATATCGATCCGGCGGGCTCGATGATGGCCACCCCCATGCCGGTCAGCCATTCCGGCATCGGCGCGTAGGCCAGCGTCCGGCCGGGTGCGAAGCCCAGCGCCGCCGCCATGGTCAGCCAGGTACGCAGTTCCTGGCCGCCGTTGCCGGCCACCGCCTCGATCTCCGCCGTTGACAGGTTCGCGTACCGCGCCAGCTCGCCCTTCTCCAGCGCGGCGAGGAACTCCTCGTCGAACTCGGGAAAGATGGTCGGCCGGGCGGCGGTGATGATCTGCCGCCGGCGCGCGTCGTACCGTTGCCAGTCGCCCCGGCCCTCGCGCCAGGCCTCCACCAGGAACTCCTCGTCCTCTCCTTCGGGGTCCTGCCAGCGGCTCGGCCACGGGAGCCGGTGCGACAGGCCGCCCGAGGCGATGACGGCGACCCGCAGCTCGTCCGGCAGCGCCGCCACCGCGGCGGCGATGTTGCGCCCGAGCTCGACGCAGCGCCGCATGAGCGGCAGCGGCGTGGCGAACACGTTGACCACCAGCGGGATCACCGGCACGTCGAGGTCACGCAGGAGGTACTGGATCGCGTGGCTCTGACCGTGGTCGATCTGCAGCTTCGCCGAGATCGCCACCTCGGTGCCCGCCGCCACCAGGGATTCGGCGACGGCCTGGGCGACGGCCGGGTTGGTGCGCTGGGGTCCGGACGGCGTCCCGGCCTCTCCGGAGGAGAGGACCTGGTCCACCCCGAGGGTGAAGGCGGGGATCAGGTCCAGCCAGAAGCCACGGAAGTGGTTCGAGCCAATGATGATCGCCACGTCTGGACGGGCCGCGGCGAGGGCGTCGCGGGCCGTGCCGAGCGCGTCGCGGAACCGTTCGGCGTCGTCTTTGTGCTCGACCTGGTCCCAGTGCGTGTTCATGAGCGTGGAGTGGGACGCGCCCACGCCCAGGACGATCCTGGCCATCAGCCGGCCTGCTTCGGAGGCCGGGCGTCCTGTTTTGGCGGCCGGGGGTCGTCGACGGCGAGCCCGGAGGCGCGCAGCCGTTCGATGCGCTCCTCTGTGACGTCCTCGGCGAGCTTGCGCCACTGCAGGAGCGAGTCGTCGGGACGATAGAGCCGTTCCGGCGGCGCGTCGGTCACCTCGACCATCCATTTGTCCTGGCCGGAGAACTGGCCGTGGAAGAGCCAGCGGACGGCGCCGAGATACTTGGCGTAGAAGGGCAGCGTCTTGACGCCCTTCTCGAAGTTGGCCATCGCGCCGACATAGAGATGGTTGTCGGCGTCGACGGGCACGTAGAACTCGTAGTGGATGAAGGTCGGGTAGACGATGCGCAGCACGCCCGGCATGCTCACCGAGGCGAAGCCGGGGAAGTCCTCGGCGGCGATGGCCGGGTTCACCTTCCGGTGGCTGCCCGTGTTGCCGATGTTGGCGACCTGCTTCGGCGGCTTGAGCTTGAACCACGCCTGGTTGTTCCACTGGCCGAGACCCGGGAAGTCGGCGTCCCAGTGCTGGGCCTCCTGCACCCGGTAGATCCAGCGGCCGCGGCGCTCGATTCGCGTCTCGTTCCACACCGGCATGGCCTTGAACAGCCGCCACAACGCGGTGCGGTGCAGGTACTTCGCGTGCCCCTCGTCATAGCCGTTCTCGCAGGCGAAGCGCCAGTTCCCCTCGCGCGCCTGGATCCGCGCGCCGATCACGGCGGGGTTGTCGCGCAGCTCCTCGGGGAGCTGATCGTCGATGGGCGGCGCGTCCTCACCGTCCCCCACGAAGATCCACACCATGCCGAGGCGCTCCTCGACCTCGTAGGTGGGCTGGGTCACCTTCCCGCAGATCGGCGACTGCGGCCCGTCGGTGATCGCCGCCTTCAGATCGCCGGTCTCCAGGTCGAAGGTCCAGCCGTGGTACGCGCACGAGATCGTGCCGGGGAACTGCTGATTGCCGTAGCTCAGCGGCACGCCCCGGTGCGGGCACCGGTCCTTGAGCGCGTACGCCTTGCCGCCGTCACGGATGACGACGATGCGCTCGCCGAGCAGGGTGATCGCCTTGGGCTTTCCCGTGATGTGCGAGGAGAACGCCACCGGATACCAGTAGCCGCGAAACCCGCTGTCGGCACCCTGGTAGTGGGGCCAGCTCGACCAGTCCTGGCGTCCGGGCAGCTTGCCCCGTCGTGACGGCCGGCGTCTGGCGACACCCCCGCTCGCAGCCGGCGCACCCGCCTCTGCACTCATTCTCGCCTCCGCTTCCCATGGCTTGTCGGATGGCCGGTAGAGGCGCTCAGATGCGCCGCTCGACCACGACACGCAGTTCACCACCGGCCCGGCCGGGCGGCCCAGCGGATCATCCCGCCCAGCGGACCGTGTCCCACTGAGCGAGCCGCGTTCCGGTCAGCGGTCCGCGACCTGCGAGTTCCCGTCGCCGGGGTGTGTAGCTTCCGTGGCTTGACAGGCGACTACCGGGAGGACCCAGGTGGAATCAGCATGATCCAGACCGACATCGTGATCATCGGAGCGGGACCGACCGGCCTCTACGGGGCCTACTGCGCGGGCTTCCGCGGCTTGCGGTCCGTGGTCGTGGACGCGTTGCCTCAGGTCGGCGGGCAGATTTCGGCGCTGTACCCGGAGAAGGAAGTACGGGACGTGGCCGGCATCCCCGGCATACTCGGGCGCTCGCTGGTGGACGCGCTGACGGCCCAGGCGGCGGCCTACGACCCGGTCTACCTGCTGGGCAGGCAGGCCGTCGAGCTGCGCCGCGACGAGAATGAACGGCCTGTGGTGGTGCTGTCCGACGGCACGGCCGTACACGCGCAGGCCGTCATCCTCACCTCGGGCATCGGGACGTTCACCCCGCGTCCGCTGCCGGCCGGTGAGGAATGGCTCGACCGGGGGCTGACGTACTTCGTGCCGGACCCGTCGGAACACGCCGGCCACGATGTCGTCGTCGTGGGCGGCGGGGACAGCGCGGTCGACTGGTCGCTCGCCCTCGCGCCCCTGGCCAGGTCGGTCACCCTGGTACATCGCCGGGCCGCGTTCCGCGCGCACGCCGCGGGCGTCGAGGCCGCCCGGGTCGCGGGGGTACGCATCGTGGTCGACAGCCAGGTGGTCTCCCTGTCCGGCGGCGAGCGGGTCGAGAAGGCGCACCTGCGTACGCGAGGCGAGGGGGACCGGGCCCTGCCCGCGGACTCCGTCATCGCGGCCCTCGGATTCATCAGCGACCTCGGCCCGCTCGCGGACTGGGGCCTGGAACTGCGCGGCAGGTCCGTCCTGGTGGACCAGCGCATGCGGACGAACCTGCCCCGCGTGTACGCGGCCGGCGACCTCACCGAGCACGCGGGCAAGGTCCGCCTGATGTCGGTGGGCTTCGGCGAGGTGGCCACCGCGGTGAACAACGCCGCCGTCGAACTCGACCCCGAACTGGCCCTCTTCCCCGGCCACTCCACGGACGCCGCCTGACCCCGTACCCCACCCAGAAGACAGGAGAGATCCATGAGCTATGTCATCGGCCCGGCCTGCATCGACGTCAACGATCGCGCGTGCGTGGACGTGTGCCCCGTCGACTGCATCTACGTCGGCGACCGCAAGAGCTACATCAACGCCGCCGAATGCATCGACTGCGGGGCCTGCGAGCCGGAGTGCCCGGTCGAGGCGATCTTCGTCGACCGTACGGCGCGCGGCGACGAGACGCGCACGCTCTTCCTCCAGGACGCCAAGGACTTCTTCACCGAGGTGCTGGCCGGCCGCGACGAGCCGCTCGGCAACCCGGGAGGCGCCCGTAAGGTCGGCGACCTCAACACCGACACCGCGCTGGTGACCGGCTACGACGGCTGAAAACCGCGGATGTCCGGAGTGAGCACTTCGGACATCCACGGTCGGTGAACCTTGGCGCGCTTGTCCGGGATCAGCACCGGACATCCGCGGCCATCAGCGTCCGGTGAACCGGGGCGGGCGCTTGTCCAGGAAGGCCTGGAGTCCTTCGGCGGCATCGTCGGTGTGGATCAGCTCCATGACCGCCTCACGCTCCACTTCGAGCGCCTCTTCGATCGGCAGGGCGTACCCGGCGTCCACGACGTGCTTGAGCAGGCCGATCGTCCCGGTCGGCTTGGCCGCCAGGCTCTCGGCGTGCTCGGCCACCACCCGGTCGAAGTCCTGGTCGTCGGCCACCACGTCGACCAGCCCCAGGTCGAGCGCTTCACCGGCCGACAGGCGGGTGCCGTCGATCATCAGCCGCTTGGCCCGATGCGGACCGAGCAGGCGCGGCAGGCGCTGGCTGCCGCCCGCCCCCGGGAACAGGCCCAGGTTCATCTCGGGGAAGCCGATCGTCGCCGAGGCCGCCAAGATGCGCAGGTCACAGGCCAGGGACAGCTCGGCGCCGCCGCCCAGGGCGTGACCGTTCATCGCCGCGATCACCGGCTTGGGTGCCAGTTCGAGCAGGCGCTGCACCTCGATCCAGCGGCGCATCTTCACGTGGTTGGCCGTCGAGAGGTCCCGCATCACGGCGATGTCCGCCCCCGCCACGAAGAAGCGGCCGGTACCGCGGATGACGAGGCAGCGGACCGTGACGTCCTTGGCCAGTTCGGGGATGATCTCCAAAAACTCCTCGATCATCGCGGGGTCGACGGCGTTGGCGGGCGGCCGGTCGATCACGATCGTGGCCGTCCCCCCGTCACGCCGTACGTCCAGGACCGGCTGGTTCATCGAAACTCCTGAGTGTCGAGGCCCCGGACTTCAGCCGCGGGGAGAAGGTCGTGGTCAGGGGGCGGGTGTCATTCCAGGACGCCGGCGTCGCGTAGCCGGGCGAGCTCTTCCTCGTCCATGCCGAGCAGCTCCTTCAGCACCGCGTCGGTGTGCTCACCGAGCAGTGGCGCCGGTGCCGTGAGCGCTCCGGGGGTGTCGGACATGCGGATCACGATGCCCTCGTGCCGTACCGGACCCGCGATCGGGTGATCCAGCACCGGGTAGAAGCCACGCGCGGCCAGGTGCTCGTCGCCCTCCACCAGGTCCCGCCCGGTGGCGACGACGGCGGCGGCGATGCCCAGCCCTTGCAGCTCGGCCGCCAGTGACGCGCCGTCGTGTCGCGAGCACCAGACTGCCAGGGCGTCGTCGATCTCGTCCTCGCGCCCGCGGCGCTCCTCCAGCCCGGCAGACGCCAGCGCGGCCAGCTCCGGAATTCCGGCGTGCTCGGCGAGGCGCCGCCATTCCTCGTCCCCGCGTACGGCCAGCGCGAGCCAGCGATCATCGCCACTGGTCGGATAGACGCCGTGCGGCACCATCCGCGGATGCCGATTGGGCCGCACCACGGCACACGGGTCCCCGGGCTCGGCTTCGGCGCGCGAGCCGCCGACCTCGCCTCCGGCACGCGAGTCCCCAAGCTCGGCTTCGAGTACGGCCGCTCCCATGGACGCGGCCATCGCCTCCAGCTGGGAGAGATCCACATGCCCCGCCCGACCAGCCGTGATCATGTCGAGCACGGCCAGGACGGCCGAGTTGGCGGCCACCATGTCCCCCAGCCCGAACGTCAGCCCCTGCGGGCCTTCCCCGGGATCGGCGGTCTCGCTGGTGAGCCCGGACATGGCGGCGAGCGTGTCGGCGAAGGTCACCGCGTCCCGCCACGGCCCGCTCTGCCCGACCCCGGCCATCGACACCAGGATGACGCCGGGATTCAGCTCCGCCATCTGGTCATAGGACAGGCCCCACTTGGCGAGCACGCCGGGGCTGAAGTTCTCGATGACCACGTCGCACTCGGCGACGAGCCGCCGCAGCACCTCACGGCCCGGCTCGGTACGCAGGTTGAGCGCGACGCCGCGCTTGCCCCGGTTGAAGTTGATGAAGTAGCCGCTGTCGTCGAACCCGGCGTCGGGGCGCAGCCTCATCGACGGGGCGAAGCGCGTGGGATCCTGCCGGTGCCGGGATTCGATCTTAATGATGTCCGCGCCGTGCTCCGCCAGCGTCTTGGTCGCATACGGGCCGGCGAGCACCCAGGTCAGGTCCAGAACACGGACCCCCGCCAGCGGACGTCCGGTGCCCGTCGCCGCCCGGCGGCCCCGGGGGTGCGCGGTCCGCCAGGGGGCCTCGATGGGAGCGGGAAGCGGTTCGGTGAGGCGTACCGGGCGCGGTGGCTCCGCGGCGGGGAAGGGGAAGCCCACGTCCGTGACACCGTCCGCCGGCAGGCCCTCGCCCAGGATGCGGGTGAAGAAGCCGCGCGCGACGAGCTGGGGGTTGGCGGGCAGGCGCGCTGCCGTGGCGACCTCCGCCCACGGCAGCGCCCGCGCGCGTCCTTCCTCGGCCACCGACGCGACGGAGCGTTTGGCCACGAACCTGGCCACGATCTCGTCCACGTGCTCACGGCCCCGCCAGCGGAAGACGGGATCGGACCACTTCTCCTCGGTCAGGTCCGCCGCCTCGCCCGACTCCGCCATCCAGGCGAGCAGATCCGTCCACATGCGGTCACTGCCGGAGTATCCGCCCGCGACATGACCGTCCGCGGCACGGAAGACGCGGTGCGCCACGTGCTCGTACACCCCGCCGTTACGGGAGGGGTACCGGCCGGCGTGGATCCAGGAGATGGCGGCCGTCTCCAGCGTGGCGGCCACCGCCTCCTGCACGGAGACGTCGATGAGCTGCCCCCGCCCGGTACGGTCGCGGGCGATGACGCCGAGCAGCGCCGCGATGGCCGCGTGCGCCCCCGCGAGCTGGGTTGCCTGCTCGCGGGGCGGCGGCTTGGGCTGCCCACCGGGCTGCCCGCCCAGCCAGCCCATGCCACCGGCGGCCGCGGCCACGAGATCGTCGGCTCGCCAGGCGCTCCGGGGGCCGCTCATGCCGAACGGCGTGACCACGACGTGGACGGCCTGCGGCCAGCGCGACGACACCGCGCCGGATCCCGCCCGCACGCCCGCGAGCTCTTCGAGCGGGCCACTCTCGATCACCACGTCCGCCTGCTCCACGAGCCCGTCGAGGACCTCGGCGCTCTCGGGTACGCCCACGACCCGCTTGCCCGCGTGCCAGTGCAGGGTCTCCGCGCGCGACAGCACCGCAGCGGCCGGACGTTCGACGCGTACGACGTCGGCCCCGAGCCCCACCAGCAGCCTCGCCCCGTTGAAGGCCAGCTCGTCGGTGAGGTCCAGAACCCGCAACCTGTCCGGCACACCCGCTCCTTTCAGCGGCACGTATTGACGACTCGAACGTAGAGCGCGGGATCGCCGGGGCGCGACCATCCCGGTCTGTCCAGCGGTCCGGCCGGCCATGCCGGTCTGGCCGGCGGTCCGCGATCAGGCGACCGCCGCTCCGGCCGCCCGCGCGGTCAGGCGATCCCCGCGCCGGCGTCCCACGCGTCCGGTGGCACGCCGTCGCCGCGCAGCTCACCCTTGACCACCTTCGTGGCGGCGTTGCGCGGCAGGTCGTCGAGTACGCGCACGTAACGCGGGACAGCGTGGCGCGGGAGCCGGTCGAGGCACCAGGCGTACACCTCCGGCGCGCGGACGACGGCTCCGGGCGCGACGCTCACCGCCACCAGCACCTCCTCCTCGGTCAGCTCGGAGGGAACACCCACCGCGGCCACGTCGAGGACGCCCGGCATCGCGGCCACCACCTGCTCCACGTCCCAGGTGGCGATGTTCTCGCCGCGCCGCCTGATGACGTCGGCGCGGCGGCCGGCGAAATAGAGGAAGCCGTCGTCATCGAGCCGGCCACGGTCCCCGGTCGTGAACCAGCCGTCGCGCAGCACCTTCCCCGTGGCGGCGTCGTCGCCTGCGTACCCACTGAAGATGATCGACTCCGCTCTGGGCCGCGCGGTGATCTGCCCGACCTGTCCCGCCGGAAGCGGCCGGCCGTCCTCGTCCCTGATCACCACCTCGTACTCCGGGACGGGCCGGCCGGCCGAGCCCGGCCGCCGGACACTGGCCGTGCTCACCGCTACGTCGGCGAGCTCGGTGCACGCGTACGCCTCCAGCAGCGGCACGCCGAACCGGTCATGGAAACGCCTCGTCAGGGCTTCCGGCGCCGGTCCCCCGTAGGCGCGGCGCACTTGGTGGAGACGGTCGGACTCGGTGGCCGGAGCCCGTTCGAGGATGGCCGCCACGGCGCCCATGAAGTTGAACGCCGTGACCCCCTCCCGCCGGCAGATGTCCCAGAACCGGGAGGCGGAGAAGCGCGAGTGGGCCACCAGCGTGGCGCCGGAGATCAACGCGGGCAGCAACCCCGCGTGCCTGACGTTGATGTGGTTCCAGGGGAACACGTTGAACAGCACGTCTTCTGGCTCGTACCCCATGGCCCTGGCCACCCGCCGGGCCTGCCGGACGCCGGCGAAATGTGGCAACAGCGCGCCCTTGGCCCGGCCGGTGGTGCCCGAGGTCGCCATGACGACGGCCGGATCCGCCGGTCCCGGACGCCATTCCGGCAGGCGGCGCGGCGCGGCGAGCAGGTCGTCCATGTCCACCGACCCCGCCAGCTCGGCCCGCGCCCGCTCGGTCACGAGCACCACGCGCTCCATCTCCGCGGCCAGGGCGCCGAGATCGGGATTGTCATGTACGGCGTCCGTCCCGGCGATGAGCACGCGCGCCCCCGTGGCCCCGGTGAGGTGCCGAGCCGCGGGAAGCCGGGCGTCCAGCGCCAGCGGCACCTCGACGGCCCCGATCCTGGCCAGGGCGAACATCACCTCGACCAACCGCGGACCAGGACGCAGGCACGTGACGACCCGATCGCCAGGGGACACCAGACCCGCGAGCCCGCGTGCGACGGCGGTGGCCCGCGCCCGGCACTCCTCGACGCGGAGCGACGTGCCATCCTCGAACCGCACGAGCTCCGCCTCCGGCGCGACGGCCGCGCGACGCTCCAGCACGTCGAGCATCGTCTCGGGCGAGGCCGTGACATCGTCCGCGTTTTCCATGGTCTCCCTCACGATCGGCACTATGTGAGGATGTCCCATGCCTCATCCCGGGGATGACAGCGGGTGGAGGTTTCAGGGGCGGGCCTCGACGAACGCGCGGAATTTCACGGGTGGGCCTCGACGAACGCGCGAATCAGGCCGAGCGCCGACAGGTCGTAGACCTCCTCCACCGCGTTGGCCGCCAGGTGGCAGATGCGGAAGCGGGCCGGCGGCGTGATGCCGAGCCGGGTGTTCTGCAGGTAGGTGTAGTTGATCAGGACGCGGTAGCGCAGGAAGTCCGGATCGGCGAAGACGCGGTCGTGGTAGGTCTGGCTGGAGAACATCAGCCGGTGGAAGTCGCTGAGCCTCGGGATGGCGAGTGCTTCCTGGTGGGATCCGGGGCGGATGAGTCGGCCGCGGGCGATCAGCGGTTGGGCGCGGCGGCCGTACTCGGCGATCAGAGCGGCCCATTCGCGGACGAAAGGGACGGGCACGCCGGTGGTGCCGTCGAGAGTCGCGATGACCGCGCGCACCCTGCCGGTCAGCTCCTCTCGCCTGGCTTGGTAGGCCCGTTCGAAGCCGGCCCGTATGGCGTCGGGGTCGGCGCAGCGGGCCAGGAAGCCTTCGGCGTGGGAGCGGTAGGAGACGAAGCTGCGGGTGATCGGGCCCATGGCTGTGTGGGAGGTGGCCAGCATCAGCGCCATGGCCAGCCCCTCCTTGGTGTCCCGGCCCGAACGGACATGTCGCAACGTGTCGAGCAGCAGCGGGGTGCTGTCAGAGTAGAAGTCGGCCAGCAGGTCGGCGGCGTCCTCGTCCAGGGCCTGGTGACGGGCGTCGTAGGGGGCGTTGTGGAGGGAGTTGTCGGGATACCAGGGGGTGAGCGGGCCGGGGTCCTTCTCCTGTTCGGCGAGCACCCGGTGCTGGGCGAGCAGCGCACGCTGGTCGAGGACCGCGGTGGAGGGGTGCGCGCGCAGGTAGGAGCCGATGATTTCGTCGATGGCCTGCCGTACGGTGTCCGCCCAGGTGGCGGGGTCGGTCTTGACGTTCAGCCGCAGGTGGGGACCCCGGCGCCAGTGCCGTAGCACGTTGACGGCCTCGACGGTGCCGCTCAAGTGGCGCAACAGCGGGCCGACGGCGTCCAGCAGCAGGTCGTCCTGGCCTGGCACGTCGTGGTAGGAGATGTGGACGCTGTGCCAGCGGGACGGCTGGAGGGGGGTCATGGCGAATTCACCTCTCGTGAAGTGCGGCCAGGGTGCGCAAGGTCAGCAGGGCCAGGCGGTTTTCGGCGGCGGGGGTGATGCCCAGCCGGTTGTGCAGCAGATGCGTGCAGCGCAACAGGATGTACGGGACGGCAGGGGCCGTGAGGCTTGGGGGCTCCGGTGCGCCGGCCAGGAAGGCCGCCGGTGATCCCGGGTCGGCCGGGTCGGGCAGGGCGGCGCCGAGGTTGGTCAGGCGGTCGCGCAGGGTACGGATGGAGGACGACCAAGCTGCCAGCGGCCCTGAGACCGGCCGGTTCCACAGCCGCCGGGTCTGCCGCAGCAGGCCGTCGGCCTCGCTCCGGAAGACCTCTTCCACGTCAGGTGGCACCGGAGTGGCCCCGAGCCGCAGCGCGAAGGCCTGTGCCGCGGCCTGCGGGTCGGGGAGGCAGGCGGCCATGGTGAGGGTGTAGGCGGCCAAGCCGATCGCCGCCCGCCGCCCTTGATCGGGACCGGTGGCGAGGATCCCGCACGCCAGGCGGCTGGAGTCGGTGAAATGCTCCTCCACGGCCGCGATACAGGCTCCCTCGCCGTAGACGTCGTGCTCGGGCAGGTAGGCGATGAACTCCACCGAGTCGTTGGGGTACAGGCGGTCGTCGTGCTCGGCCCGGCGTTCGGCGTGGGCAAGGCGGGCCGCCAGCGCCTGGTAGTCGACGGCAGGAAGGCCACGCGCCGACGGATGCTCGGCGAAGTAGGCATCGGCCCGCCGCCGGATCAGGCCGCGAATCCGCCCGGCGTCGGCGCCACCCCGCGGTTTCACCCTGAGCCGCAGGTGGGGGCCACCCTCCCAGTAGCGCAGGAAGAAGAACCCGGACAGCTCCGCGCGCAGCTCTCCCTCCAGGGGCGCGATCACCTGCGCGATCAGGTCGTCGAAGGACCCCGCATGGAAAAGGTGGGCGCTGATCCACCCCGGCACCATGCCAGGTTCCACGGGAGTGGTCATGGGTCCTCTCCCGTGGCGGTGAGCTGGAACATATACTCGGTGACACGCGTCCCGTCGTCGCCGTAGCGCGGGTTGTCCGCGAGGTCGGGCAGCACCTCCTCCAGCACCACCAGATCGCCGGGGTCGCTCGCGGCGCGGGCCAGGTCGAACAGCAGGAAGCAGTTGGCCACGTCCACGTACAGCGGCTTGCGTGCCTTGGTGAAAAAGCCCTTCGCCCTGTCCGCGGGGATGACCCGGGCGAAGAACCGGCGCGGGATGCCGTGCTCGGCAAGCCAACGGGCGAACCGCACCAGGTAGGCCGCCTCGCTCTCCCCCTTCCCGGGGGTGGGCAGCTCCCCGGCGGGCAGCCGCCAGTGGGCGCGGGCCAGCGTGACCCGCCCCACCTCCAACCGCGGCCACCGCCACCCACCACTCTCCTGGCCGCCGCCCTCCTGGCTGCCACCCAGCCGTCGGCCGGGCGGCAGGGCCACCGGTGGCTCACCGAAAACGCGCACCAGAAACGAGTACGCGGGAGGCAGCAGATAGGGGGCGAGCAGCCCCAGATGCATCGGACGTACCTCGGAACCGTCCGCATCGCGCAGCACGACCAGCTGACGCTCGGCCTCGTAGGCGACCCGCAGTTCCGCCGGTGTCAGGGCGTCCGGGCTGTCGTCCGTGGTGAAGGGATAGTCGATCGCCCGCCCCACCGC
Source organism: Nonomuraea sp. NPDC049129 (assembly GCF_040648495.1). Lineage (NCBI taxonomy): Bacteria > Bacillati > Actinomycetota > Actinomycetes > Streptosporangiales > Streptosporangiaceae > Nonomuraea > Nonomuraea sp. NPDC049129. The sequence goes on from NZ_JBEZDU010000032.1 coordinate 66,099, forward strand.
CGGCCGCAGATTGAGACTGGTACCGAACGCCCCCAGGCACTCATCCACCTCGTGGCGGTCGAGCGCGGAGATCTCGTAGCGGTCCGGCGCGGAGATCTCGTGGCGGTCCAGCACGGAGATCCCGTCGGTGACCCGCGCCAGCAGGTGATGCAGGCGGCCCAGCCCCCTGCCGTACCCGCAGGCGATGGTGTTGACCACCAAGCCCGGCCCCTGCGGCGTGGTCAGCGCCTGGCCGTAACAGCAGATGGAGCGGGGCGCGCGAACATAGCGCGGCCAACCGGCGGCGAGCTTGCGCACCAGCGCGGGATCGACCCGGATCGCCCCCGACGGGTCCTCGCCTGTGGCCCGCAGCGTCCGCCACGTCTGGCGGCGCAGCTCGGCGAGTGCGGGCGCGCCGTCCCCGGAGTTCCCGCCCGGCGGCGGGTGCAGCAGGGCTCGCAGTTCGGCGGCCTGGTGGGCCTGCCGGTAGAACCTCAGGAACGGTACCGACGCGGACGGCCCGTATTTCTCCCGGAACAGAGCGGTGGCTGCCAGCTTGACCGGCAGGTCCATGTCCAGCAGCCCCAGCAGCTCGCGTACGGCGTCCAGATCGTCGAACACCGCCCGCCACCGCTCCTTGCCGCATCGGGTCACGCCGCCGATCAACAGGGTCGTCTCCGGACTCGGGGTGACGAGTCCCACTGGCCCCTCCCCCAGGCTCAGGCCCCGCGCCTGCTCGTCGATCTGCTGGGCCCGGTGGGCGCGTTCGGCCGCACAGGTCAGTTCGGGGTAGGTGGCCACCGCCTCCTCGAGCCGCCGCAGCGCGCCGGCGGCGGGATGGCCGGCGGGCAGCCAGGCGATCAGCTCGCCGAGGGGGTCGCCGGACTGGTCGGCGTAGGGACGCCGCCGTTCCAGCAGCCCCGCCTCCAGCAGGACCGCCACGACCCGCGCCACCTGCCCGTCGTGTCCGAAGCGAGCACGCAGCGCCTGCTCGGTCGGGTACGTCGCGGTACGGACGGCGTCCAGCACAGCGCGTACGGCGTCGACGGCCGGGACTCTTCTGATCGGCTCGCTCGGACCAGCGCCGAGGAACCAGATCCGGCCCTCGTCCTCTGTAGCCGAGGGATTGACCCGCAGCCGTACCCGGTCGATCAGCTCGGGCCGGTCGGCGAGCGCCTGCCAGATCCGTTCGACGACGAACGGGTGCAGCTCGGCCACACCCCGACGTACCAGACGTTGAGCGGGAACCACCGCTGGTCCGTGCTCCGTCCAGTGGCCGAACCCGGCGGCCGTGAAGGTCGCGTACGGGCTGGTCTTGGCCGCCACCCGGGCCACATAGCGGGTCAGCCGCAGAAGCGTCTGCCGCCCAGGTACGGCGTCCGCCTGGCCGGCCAGCCACTTGTCCAGCTCGGCCGACAGCACCGGGCTGCTCTGGGCCAGGCCCTGGCGGAAGGCGTCGGCGGCGACGACCTCGCGCAGCCGCGTCGTCTTCTCGCGCCGCTCCGCCGCCAGCACGCCGGGCAGCGCGCCCTCCAGCGCGCCGCGCCGCTCCAGATGGTCCAGCCACGCCGTGATCCGCTTGTCAAGGCCATCCGGCAGTGCCCGGAGCACCTCCTCCGATCGGGTACGAGCTTGCGGAGTACGCGTGCTGAACAGCGCCCGGCGCAGCGCGACCAGCAGCGGTTTGAGGTCGGGCCGAGCATTGTCGCCGATCACCTCGTGCAGTGCCTCGGACAGGGCCGCGCCCTCGCTCGCCACCATGGCCGAGGTTCCCAGCAGTTCGTCGACGAGCGACCAGGTGCGGGTGAAGCGCAGGTCCTCCAGGTCGCCGACCGCCATCCCCGCCACTCGAACCCCGAACACCGGCGAGAGAACCGAGCGAGCCTCGCCCTGGTCCGCGTGACTGCTCTGGGGCATGCGCATCACCTTTCGAGCCGTTCAAGCTGGCCGGGCCGTGCGGGACGTTCCCGGCTTTCGCGACGGCGGAGCGGTGTGCCCGCGCCCTCGGGCTCGGGCACACCTGATCAGGACGTGATCTCGGTCAGATCTCGTCGGACGGGAGGGCCAGGCAGCTACCGCCGCCGCAGAAACAGCCGAACGACGCGGCGTTCTCGGTCATGCCGTGGCCCGTGGTGAGGAACTCGATGGAGTCGGCGGGCAGCACCTCGATGCTGTCCACCACCAGACCGTCAAGGTCGAGCTGGATTTTGTCGGACATGGTTTTCCTTTCTCCCTTCATATGGGGGATGGATGGCACCCACGCTTGTCGTAGGTGTGGTGCCGTCGCCTGAGCCGACGCCGTCCACCGCCGGGGCGGGGAGACGCCGGATGAGCGACGGGCCTGCGGGGGGCCTGCCGAGCAGCAGGAAGCTCAACGCCTGCCTGCGACTGCCCGTCAGACCGAGTGCCGCCTCAGTGGCGGGGGTGGTGCCGTCGGAGTGGATGCGTGAGGTGAGACCGAGCGCGGCGGCGGCCAGCGTGGCGCGGTGGACGGCCAGGCCCGTCTCGGCCTGCTGGAGGCGGTACCAGCGGTCACCGAACCACCGGACGCCACCCAGCGGGTCGCCCACCGGAACGAGTACCGCCGCCGCACTCCGCAGACTGACGCGGGTGTTGGGCGCCAGCGGTCCGCCGGTGATCCGTGCGGCGGGCTCGGCGGCGATCCGTAGCAGGGCCCGCCGTTCGGCGTCGTACTGGTAGGCCCCCACCGGCAGGCCCTGGACACGCAGCGCGAGCACGTACAGCGTGATCGTCGGCGAGATGCTGGACAGGTCGCCGGGGTAGGTGGCGGAGGCGGCGGCGAGGATCTGAGCGAGCGTCTGGGGGCTGATCGGCTCGGGCCGGTATCCGATGATGGGCGAGGCCCGGTGGGGAATGCCGTCGGCGAGCCGTATGGGGGTGATGTCCGGCAGCGAGAACTCTTCTTCTCCTCCTCCTGGCGGCGCAGTGGGCTCGGGATCAGCGGGACAGACATCGGAGGCCGAGGCGCTGGAACAGGCGACGATGGGCTCGGGATCGGCAGGTTCGCAGGCCAAGGCCGTGGTCCGAGTGGCGACGGGCTCGGGACTGGCGAGACCGCCATCGCGCACCGACGTGGTGGTCCGAGTGGCGGCATGTAGAGCGGCCAGGTAGGGCAGCCGGTCGTTGATCGGCGGCGGGTCCACAGGCCGGGGGGCGAGACCATCAGCTGTGGGCCGACGCCGGGAATGGGCGGGCCGGGGGGCGAGATCATCAGCTGGGGACCGACGCGGGGGGTGGGCGGCGTCGTCCTGCCGTACCGGCTCATGGGGGGTGCCTGTGAGAGTGAGCACGGCCAGCACGCTCTCCGCGGCGGTGTCCAGACCAAGCAGCCGGTCAGCCGCAGCGTCGTCGAACAGCAGGTGGACCGATGCCCCCAGGCTCAGCTTCTCGGCCAGCGCGAGGGCCTGGGCGGCTAGGGCCCCGATCTCCTGACATTGCAGGCGATACGCGAAATCGCCGTACTTGAACCCGGTACGCCAAAAGACGGCGGACAGCACGAGCACCAGATCGGGTGGCTCGGGAGGGGGCGCGGCGAGCAGGCCGGTGAGTGCCTGGCGGTGGTCGCCGAGGTGCAGCGTCTCCAGGGCGTGATGCACCGGGTCGTAGTGGAACAAGCCGCTGGGCAGACCGGGACCGCCCCCGGCGAGGTAGCCCTCGATCGGATAGAGCCCGCCGCCAGAGGGCGCCGGACGGCCCACGGTGATCCTCGGCGCTCCCTCGACCTGCCGCCCCTGCTCGTCGACCGGATGAATCCAGTCGGCGCGGACCAGGCCGAGCAGGTCGCGCAGCAATTCGCCGACCGGGCCGGAGGGCAGTGGGAGGCGGGTGGCACCGAAGTAGCGTTTGTACCGCGCCGGGGCGGCGCTCCAGTCGGCCTCGCCTGGCGCGCGACCCCGCAGGGCCTCCAGATAGGTGCGGATCGCCGCGCCCGCCGCGTCCATGGCGGTCGTCATGGGAACGGGTGGGGGTCGGGGTTGAGCTCGCCGGGGCACAGGTCGCGGTCCCGATAGCCGAGCAGGCGAGGCAGCGACAGCAGACGGGGCAAACCGTGGGTACGGCGGAAGCGGTGGCCGAAGGTCATCGACGCGGTGCCGGGCACCAGCACCTTCGCGCAGGCGAAGCCGCCCGCGCGCTGCTCGGGACCGGTGGTGTCGACGGCGATCACGTCCAGCCCGGTCGCCAGATAGCGGCCGACCAGCTCGGCGAGGTCACCGGCCAAGTCGTCTCTGGTGGGCCAGGTCTTCCCAGCGATCGGCAGGCGCGGCCCGTCGGCGGGCAGAAACGTCAGCCGACGGAAGGCGTCGGGATGCCCGTAGAGCAGGGCGTGGTCGTCCATTTCGCGTACTCGGTCGGGCGCGGCCAGCAAGCACGCGGCCTGCTCGGCGTCGTAGCGGCGCGCCAGACCCTCGATGCCGGGTCCGAGTTCGGCCAGCGCCGAGGCCAGGGCATGCTCGGGGTCGGGGTGGGCGGCGGCGGCGCACATCGTGTACGGCCGGCCGGGGCCGGCGACCCGGTCCACCGCCATCGTCCAGAAGGCCGGGACGCCCTGCTCCAGGGTGATGTCGAAGGCCATCACCTCGTAACCGAGGTCGTGGCGGATCCGAGCGGCGGTCATCGGGATGCTCCGGTCCGCAGCCGAGTCCAGGTCAACTCGCGGGGCGGGCAAGCGGGCGTACCAAGTGGCCAGGAACGCGTCCCGTTCGGCGACCTCCAGCAGGCCGTGGAAGACCGCTTCGGCCAGGCAGCCGCCGATCGCGCATCCATTGGAGCACTCATAGGCGAATCCGGGATCGCCCTCGGGCCGTGGGCCGTAGTAGGCGTAGCTCTCCGGCACGAGGAGCGGCTCGGCACGGGCGAAGGAGTAGCCCCATACCCAGGCTGTCGGCCGTACCGGGTCGAAGCGGACGAAGGGGAAGTCCGGCCGGCCGTACCACTCGTCCGGGAACAGGCCCAGCGTGCGCGGATCCAGGGCTCGATCGGCCACCTCCGCGTATGGGGCGTGGACGGCGGTGCGGCGGCCTCGGGGGCGCAGGCCCGCGTGACGTTCGAGCGCCTCGGCCATCGCGGTGAGCCGCGCCGAGGCGAAGTCGCGGGATCGGCCGTAGCCGTGATTGCTGTCGTGGCGGGCGATGACCGGGCGCAGGTGGGCGACGGCCGTGGCGCTGCCAAGCGCCGTCCCCGTTGCCAGGGATTGGATCAAGCCGGTCTCGGCGTCCACGTACAGCCGCTCCAGCTCCGCCTGACGCCCGGTCAGGCTCCGTAGCCGGAAGACGTACGGGTCGGATTTGGGTGACGGGCCGAAGGCCGGGACACGAGGGCGATCCTCCGGCAGGTCGGCGCAGTCCGGACAGAGCGGGTCGGGCAGCACGGAATGCCGGGTGAGCAGTCCGGTCTCGATGGAGATCCGCAACAGCGCCCGATCGGTACGCGCGGAGGCCGGATCGCGGTGCAACCGGTCGGCTTCGGCCGCCACCAGCGCCCCGACCGCGGCGGCCAGCAAGGGCGTCACCAAGGCGCATGGCCGGGCGACCAGCTCCTGACCGTACTGCTCTCGCAGCGCGCGACGGGCCCTCGCGTCCGCCCGGTTGCTCGCGCGGCGGCGCTCGGCGCAGAGGGGGCAGCCCGGTCGCGGCGGCCGGGCGGCCGGGCCGATCAGCACCCAGCCGGTATCTGTCCGTACGGGCAGCCAGGGAATACGCGCGGCGACGGCCTGCCGGTAGACGCGCTGGTAGTGGCGGGTGTCGTCGGCATCGTGGGCCGTCACGAGCACGTCCGGCGTGCCGATGTCGTAGGTGGCCTCTGTCAGTGGAGCGCCCGGCAGCGGAGCATCCGGCAGTGGGACGTCCGGCCGTGAGACGTCCGACAGCCAGGCATCCGTCGATGGAGCATCCGTCGACCGGGCGTCTGTGAGAGGGGCGTGGTTTGGGATGGGCGGCTGCGGCAGCGCCGACCCGATGGCGTCGCGCAGGCGGCCGGACCCCAGCAGAGCCACTCGCAGCGGCGCAGTGCGGTGTTCCCCTGTCGGCAGGAGGCTGGCCAGTACAGGGTGCGACTCACCGGTCGGCGCCGGGTCGGCCGGCGCGTCAGTCATCACACAGCACCACTCGCACCACGTACGGCAACAGTTCGACCGCGGCCGCGTCCTGGTGCATGGGCACCACCACCGGCACGTGCCCGGCCGCCTGCAGCGCCTCCGCGAGGAGCTTCCACTCTGGCGGCTCCTCGCCCGCCCACCACGACGGCACCGGGTCGCCGTAGGCCGGTTGGCGCGCGGTGCGCGCCTGCCAGGCCAGCAGCGCGCGCTCGACCGCGTCCCGCAACGCCAGCACCGGTGTGGAGGCGCAGGCCATCGAGATCGCGGATCCGCAGGCCACCGCATAGGCGGGGATCTGGAGCACACCGGTGAGGTCGCGGATCTCAAGTCGCTCCCCCGCAGTCCGCAGCAGTGCGAGCAGGTAGGCGACCTCGGCGTCCGCGACATCGTCCGGCGATACGCGAGCACCGACCGTGACATGGGTGTCCGGCAACACCTCGGTACGCGACCACTCCCCAGTCGTGGAGTCCGTGTCCAGCAGCATTTCGGCATGCGAACGCAGCCCAGCCGCCAGCGCGGCCGACCACGACAATCCCGCGCCCACCCCGATCGGCGGTCGGCCAGCGGCGGAGAAGACGGGCGCAGGCACCCGGCGTGTGCGGCCGGTGAGCGGCTCAAAACCCCACATTTCGGCGTTCTCGGCGGTCAGGACGCCGTACGTCGCACAGGCGGCCAGCAGGGCGCGCACCCGCGCGGTTCGCCGATCCCGGCCCCAGCCGACAACTCGCGGCGCGGGCGCCCAGCTGGGCAAGATCCGGCGCGGGTCGGAGACGACGGCCCGGCACACCGACACCGGGACCTGGACCAGGTCTTCCTCATCCAAGGTCCCCAGCAGCCCGGTGCGGGGGTCCACATACCGCGTCGCCCGTTCGAGCAACTCCTCCGGCGAAATCGGCTCGGCCGCCTGGAGTCGCTCGACCGTCGCGCGCAACCCGTCAGCGTCGCCACCCTCTACGCCGAGCGCCGAAACCACCCTGCCGTCGCGGTACGGAACAGCGGACGTCCATGGCACCACCCGATGACGGCACATCTCCAGCGTGTGCAGGTCCACCCGGGTAGCCGTTGCGTGCCCCTGCTGCCCCTCCGCCAAGCCGGTGAGGCGGGCGAAGCACGACAGGGCAGGCTGCGCGACCAGCACCGCCGGGACCGGACCGGCGAGCAGGTCTGTGCCGTCGTCGTGCTCATCGTGGTATGGCAGACCGCCCAGACGGAGCCAGCAGGAGACGGCCGAGGCCGCTGGGCCGGGGCCGACGATCCATGCCTCGGTGGGGCGGAGCAGGATCTGGCCCAGCGAAACGCCCGCCGGGCACGCTTGAGCCGTCGCGAGCAGGTCGGCCGTCTCCGTGCCAATCTGAAAGACCACGTCGGCGTCGGCCCACAGCGGTGGGGCGGGGTCCACGCGTACCCGCTGCGCCTCGTCCCGCCGAGCCCGTGCCGCGGCCTGCTCCAGCTTGGCGGCCTCCTCGGCGGGGGCCGCCACGCGGACCTGCCGCCAGCCGGAGACCAGGCCCGCTTCCAGCAGGGCGAGCAGCACCGGGCCGTGCCCGGCCAGGGTGACGCGCGCCTCGCGTAGCCGCTCGAACCGTCGCTCGGCCGAGGCCAAACGGTAGCGGATGAAGGCGATCTCGGCGGCGTAGATCCGCCGCTCGCACTCGCTCAGGCCGTGCGGCTCCTCATCCGCCGCATCGACGACGAATCCCTGACCGGCCAGCGTCTCGACCAGGCGCACGACCATCAGGCGGCGGTCGGCGGGAAGCGCTGCGGTCAGCTCGGTCAGGCTGTGTTCGCCGGTCAGGTAGGGGGCGAGCTTCTTGAGCAGTTCGTACGCCTGTGCGCCTTTCAGCGTGCATGCCCCGTGGTCGGCATGGATGTACGCGCCCTCGTCACAGGGCACGTAGCGGACGTCGTCCCGCAGCCGTGGTCGCACGCCATCTCCTGATGCCCATCAACTTTGCCCATGCAAAGAGTAATCCAATGACTACTGATAGTCATCAGTTGAGGTAATGGAGTATCCGGCGGACCTAAAAAGAGCAGGCGGTCAGGCGTCCAGCCCCTTGCGCAAGAGCGCCCATGCCCGTGCGGCGGCGACTCGGCGGGCAGGTGCCGGCCGCTGGACGAGGGCCGCCGCGAGCATGCCGACGGCCATGACCAGGTCCTCGGGGGTGAGGTCCGGACGGATCCGCCCAGCGCGCTGGGCTTCGGCGAGCTTGTCCGTCAGCAGGTCCGCCACGCGGTCGCGCACCGCGATGAGGCGGGGGTCCGCGGGGGGCACGCGCACCATGTCGATGAACGCGGTCGAGGCGATGGCCTGCTCGGTGATCAAGGCCAGTACGTCGTCGAGCGTGGCGCCCGGTTCGGCGGCCAGCGCCTCCAGCGCGGTCACCCCCTCCTCGAACACGGCGAGCGCGAGACTGACGCGGTCGGGGAAGTGCCGGTACAGGCTGCCCTGGCCGACGCCGGCCGTGCGGGCGACCATGCTGAGCGGCGCGTCGTAGCCCGCGGTGGCGAACACGTCGCGGGCCGCCGCGATCAGCGCCGCGCGGTTCCCGGCCGCGGCGCCGGGTCCTCTGTTCATCCGGCGTACGTCAGGCATGGCAGCAACGATAGCAACCGGACATCAGAGTCCGAATGTTCGACTTCATGCACGCGCTCCTCTCGACACATATCAGGCCCAACGGTTACGTTGTCACCGGACACGATTGTCCGGTTATAGCCTGCCACCGCTTGCCTTATCGAAAGGACCATCTCTTTGAGCACCTTTGACAACAAGGTCGCCCTGGTCACCGGAGCGGGCTCCGGGATCGGCCAGGCCATGGCGGTCGCCTTCGCCAAGGCCGGCGCCCGCGTCGTGGCCTGCGACATCGACTCCGGCAGCGCCGAGCGGACCGCCTCCGACCTCGGTGACGCGGCGATCGGCGTGGCGGCCGACATCTCCGACGAAGCCTCGGTGGCCGCGCTGGTCGAGAGCGCGATCAGCGCGTACGGGCGCATCGACGTGCTGTGCAACAACGCCGGGATCATGGACACCATGGCGTTGCCCGCCGACATCCCGCTCTCACTGTGGGAGCGGGTGCTGCGCGTCAACCTGACCGGCACGTTCCTGGTCACGCACGCGGTGCTGCCGTACATGCTGAGCCAGAACAGCGGCGCGATCGTCAACACCGCTTCCGAGGCCGGCATCCGCGGCGGCACGGCCGGGGCCGCCTACACCGCCTCCAAGCATGGCGTGGTCGGCCTGACCAAGAGCGTGGCCTGGGCGTACGCCAAGAGCGGCATCCGCTGCAACGCCATCCTGCCCGGCCCCACCATGACCGGCATCGCGACGAACACCACCTTCGACCCGGCCGGCGCCGCCCGCCTCGCCCCCGTGCTCGCTCTGGGCGAGAGCATGGCCAAGCCGGAGCAGATGGCCGACGCCGCCCTCTTCCTCGCCTCCGACGCCGCCTCGTTCATCAACGGCGCGATCGTCCCGGTGGACGGCGGCTGGTCGGCCGGCTGAGCGAGCGCCGGTCAGGGCATCTTCGGATCCAGGAGGATCTCAGCCCGCCACCGTCATGGCCGGTGTGCGGGTCAGAAGGCGGGTTGTGGGCGCGGGCGCTCGCTCAGCGTCGTGCGGATCCGGCTGCAGGAGCCGTCGAGATGGGCGGTGAGCGCGGCCAGCGCGGCGTCGACGTCGCCCGAGCGGACGACGTCCCTCAGGACGACGTGGTCGTCGGCGACGCCGGCCAGGTCCCGGTCGGTGTTGGTGATCTCCATCACCGCCGCGAACAGCGGCCGGTGCAGCGCCCAGGTGGCGGTGAGCCAGCGGTTGCCGCCGAGCGTGTAGAACCCGCTGTGGAAGTCGAGGTCGGCGGCGGCGAACTTGGCGGGATCGGCGGGGTCGGCCGCGATTCGCATCTGGTCGAGAGCCTCGTCGATCTGTCCCCAGTCGGCGGTCTCAAGGCGGACGATCGCCTCCCGGATGGCCAGGCTCTCCAGGGCGCCGCGCAGCGAGTAAAGCTCCAGGAGGTCCTTGTCGGACAGCCCGCGGACGAAGACGCCCCGCTTGCGCGTCTCGACCAGCCCTTCGATCTCCAGCTGGCGCAGCGCGTCGCGGACCGGCCCGCGGCTCACCCCGAAGCGCTCCGCGATCCTGCCTTCGACCAGATGCGTGCCCACACCCAGCTCGCCGCGCACGATGAGCGAGCGGAGCTGGACGAGTAGCTGATCTCCGAGCGGGGGGTTGCGCAACGGATTGATGATCGTCACCGGCTCTCCTCCCATGTTGTCCCACCCGGACGGAGACTATCGTTGCTTGCTGTAGACGGTAAATGTTACCCGTTAACGGTTAACTGTTCCCGGGGACAGCGAAAAACCTAGAAGCCGAGCCAGGGACCGAAGACCGCGCCGAAGCAGCCCATCCCGGCGGTCCAGCCCAGGGCGGTGGCCCGGCTCTCCGTGGGGAAGCGCCCGGCGACCGCCCCTGGCGTCGGAGCTGCCGGGCCCACGCCCCATGCGCCCCTGTATGAGCTGATTTCGGTATCTTGCGTAGTTCAGGACCGACCGAAACCACCCGCTACAGAAGGGACGGCACGTGCTCGACGATGCCGGTCTCCAGGCGCTCCGCGAGGCGGCCCGCCTATCCCCGGACAACCTTCCCCTGCGGCAGCACCTGGCCGGGCAGCTCCTGGCCAAGGGGTATCTCGGCGAGGCCGAGGCCGAATACCGCGCCGCGCTCGTGCTCGCGCCCAAGGACGCGGGCATCATGGCCGGGCTGGCGGAGGCGTTCGTCCGGCAGAGCGCCTACGGCGCCGCGCTGGCCGCGCTCGAGCCGTTGCTGGCCTCGCCCGGCTACCCGCCCAAGGTGGGCGTGCTGGCGGCTCGGGCGCTGCTCGGCGAGGGGGACACGGCGCGGGCGGGCTACCGCTACCACGAGGCGGTCTCCCGCGATCCGTCCGTGGGAGACGCCGACCTGGCCGCCCGGCTGTCGGCCCCGCCGACCCCGACGTATGGGACAACGCCACCGCCCGCCCCACCGGCACCGCCCGCCTCGCCGTACGGGGCATCGGCACCTTCCGGGCAGTCCTATGCCGCACCGGTACCTCCCACTGGACCGGCTTACGCCACACCGGCGCCGACGCCGGTGGACGGGGCCACTGCCGAGGTCGAGCGCTCCAAGCTCAACTTCGCCGACGTGGCCGGCATGGAGGCGGTCAAGGAGTCGCTGCGCGTCAAGCTCCTGCTGCCCATCCAGCAGCCGGATCTGTTCGCCGCCTACGGCAAGCGCGCCGGCGGCGGAGTGCTGCTGTACGGCCCGCCGGGAGCGGGTAAGACGCACCTGGCCAGGGCCGCCGCCGGAGAGCTCGGCGCGTCGTTCGTTAACGTGGGCCTGGCCGACATCCTGGACATGTACATCGGCTCCAGCGAGCGCAACCTGCGGGCCACCTTCGAGCTGGCCCGGCGCAACCGGCCGTGCGTGCTGTTCTTCGACGAGGTCGACGCGCTGGCCGCCCGCCGCTCGGACATGCGCCAGGCGCACACGCGGCAGCTGGTCAACCAGTTCCTGGCCGAGCTCGACGGCGTGGACCAGAACGCCAACGAGGGGGTCCTGGTGCTGGCGGCCACGAACGCCCCCTGGTACGTGGACGTGGCGTTCCGCCGTCCTGGCCGGTTGGACCAGCCGGTGTTCGTCCCGCCGCCCGACCCGGCGGCCCGCGCGGCCATCCTGCGCCTGCTGTGCCGCGACAAGCCCCTGGCCGAGATGGACTTCGACGCGGTCGCGCGGGTCACCGACCATTTCGTCGGCGCCGATCTGAAGGGCGTGGTGGACCGGGCGGTGGAGGTCAAGCTCCAGCAGTCGATCAGCGCGGGCCGTCCCATCCCGCTGTCGACGCCCGATCTGCTGGCCGCGGCTCAGAGCGTACGGCCGACCGCGGTTCGCGAATGGATGGCCACCGCGCGCAACTACGTGATGCACTCCAACGACTCCGGCGCCTGGGACGAGCTGCTGCCCTGGGTCAAAGCCAAGTGGTGACCACCGCAGATCCGGTACAGCGGGCGCGGACCCTGCTGGGGATGCGCCGTCCGGCCGAGGCCGAGCGGGAGCTGCGCGGCGCGCTCGCCCAGGATCCGCAGCACATCACCGCGCACTCCTTCCTGGCGCTCGCCCTCGCCCAGCAGGGCGTCGTGGCCGAGGCGGTCGAGGAGGCGCATGAGGCGATCCGGCTGGCGCCCGACCAGTGGCTCACGCACTACGTGGCCGGACAGGTGCATCAGCTCGCCCGCCGCCCCGACGAGGCGATGGCCGCGCTCCACGTGGCCCTTGAGCTCGAGCCCGAGTACGCCCCGATCTGGGAACTGCTGGCCCGCGTCCACGTGTCCAAGAGTCAGTGGCTCCAGGCGGCCGAGGCGGCGCGGCGCGGGCTGGCCATCGACCCGCAGGAATCCGACCTGGTGAGCCTGCTGGCGGTGGCGCTCACCGAGCTCGGGGAGGCGGAGCAGGCCACGGCCGCCGCCGCGCACGCCGTGGGGCTGGACCCGGAGAGCGCCATCGCGCACCTGGCGTACGGCCGGGCGGCGCTGGCCTTCGGCGATCCCCGGCGGGCGGCGGACGCCTTCCGCGAGGTGCTCCGCCTCGACCCCGGCTTCGACCAGGCCAGGGATCTCCTGGTGACGGCGCTGAAGCAGCGCAATCCGCTCTACCGGCGGCTCGCGCGGCTGCGGGGCGGGTTCCGTGGCGGCCGGCTGGTGTTCCTGCTGCCCGCGGTCCCGCCGCTCATCGTGGTCTTCATCATCATCGCGGTCCTGCACTGGGCGGCGTGGGTCGCCGAGGCGTGGACCACGCTGCGGCTGGCCCGCGCCAAGGCCACCCGGCTGCTCTTCGAGGGCGCCGAGGCCCGCGTGGCCGTGCTGTGCTGCGGTCTGGTGGCCGTGGGCGCGGCGGTGCTCGTGCTGGGCGTGGCGCTCGGCCAGGACACGGTCGGCACCGCGGGCGTGGCCGTCATGGCCCTGGTCACCGCGGTACAGGAAGCCGTACATACCGGCTCGGCGCGCGGACGGGCGATCCTGTACGGCTGGACGGTCCTGCTCGTCGTGGCCATCGTCACGGCGACGATCCTGGCCGCGACGGGCGTGGCGCTGCTGAGCGTGTACGCCGGGCTGGCCACGATCTGGGTGGCGGCAGGCGTACGGCGCGTACTCGGCCACCACGGCTAGGCGTACGGCGCACACGCGGCCACCACGGCTAGCGGTTCGCCGCCGCCTCGGCCACCACAGCCAGCACTACTCCCGCAGGGCGGAGCTGAGCCCGGTGATGGCGGTGATCAGGTTGTCCCCCAGCCGCCGCCAAGACCGCTCGGCGGTTCCAGGGTCGGCCTGGCGGTCGGCCAAATCGGCTTCCAGCTCGGCGCTCATGTGGACGATGAGCTGCCGGATCATCGCGCCCCGCTGCGCGGAGAGCTCAGGGTCGGCGGCCCGCCCGGGCGGCTGGCCCAGCTCTTCCAGGCGGCGGAACGACGGCATGTTCAGATGCGCCTGGATCGTGTATTCGCGCAGGCTGGGCTCCACGACGGCCTGGGCGAGGAACCGGCCGTACCAGGACGGCGTGCCCACGTCGATGTGATGCTCGATGCTCGGCAGGACGAGGCAGGTGGCCCAGTCTCGCAGGGACATCTCGCCCGACTCGCCCAGCGCGGCCACCATCGCGACGCGGTGCTTCTCGATCGCGGCCATGTGCCGGGCCAGGATCGCGTGGATGAGCTCGTCACGGGTGCTGAAGTGGTATTGCACCACCGACTTGTTGCGCTGGCCCGCCGCCTCGCCGATCTTCCTGATCGACACGTTCGCGAACCCGTGCTCCGCGTAGAGCCGCTCCGCGGTGTGCATCAGCTTGTCCCTGGCGAGCGCGGAGCGGGGCGAGATCGAGGCGGCCGTCTCGGAGAGCGTCATGTTGCACTGACCTTCATGACCGTTGCCTGACCTCGCTCTGGTTCACCGCGCTCTGGTCGCGGTCCCTGCCTCCACCGGGGCCAGATTACCCGTATCGCGGCCGCTCGGGATGAACGCGGCGATCAGGAAGGCGGCCAGCGCCGCGCCGCCGCCGATGAGCATGGCGACCCGGAAGCCGGTGAGGGACGGCAGTTCGGCGGGGCCGAAGCGGATGACCATGTTGGCCAGGACGACCGAGATCACCGCGCTGGAGGTGGAGGTGCCGATCGAGCGCATGAGGGCGTTCAGGCCGTTGGCCGCGCCGGTCTCCGACGCCGGGACGGCCGACATGATCAGCGCGGGCATGGCGGCGTACGCGATGCCGACCCCGGCGCTGATGACGCAGGTGAACACGACGATCTGCCAGACCCCGCTCATGAGCACGATGCCCAGGAAGTAGCCGACGGCGATCACCAGCGAGCCCGTCATCAGCGACACCTTTGGACCCCGCGCGGCCGACAGCCGCGCCGCGAGCGGCGAGGTGGCCATCATCACCAGGCCGCCCGGCGCCATGCACAGGCCGATCACGAGCAACGACTGGCCGAGGCCGTATCCCGTGGCCGCCGGCATCGCCAGCACCTGGGGCAGCACCAGCGACATCGCGAACATCGAGAAGCCGACCGTGATGGAGGCCAGATTCGTCACCAGCACCCGGCGGCGGGCGGTGATCCGCAGGTCCACCAGGGGCCGCCGCGCGCGGAGCTCCCACACACCCCACAGCAGCAGGATGACCGCGGCGGCGGCGAACAGCCCCAGAACGGTGCCGCTGGTCCAGCCCCAGTCGCCGCCCTTGGAGATGGCCAGCAGCAGGCACACCAGTCCGGCCGTCAACCCGACCGCGCCCAGCACGTCGAAGCGGCCACCGGTGCGCAGCGGCGACTCCGGCACGATGGCCAGCACCAGTCCGGCCACCACGGCGCCGAGCGCCGCCGAGACCCAGAACAGCACGTGCCAGCCGATGTGCTCGGCGAGCAGCGCGGCGCTCGGCAGGCCCAGCGCGCCGCCGACGCCCAGCGAGGAGCTCATCAGCCCGATCGCCGAGCCGAGCTTCTCGGGGGGCAGTTCGTCACGCATGATGCTGATGCCCAGCGGGATGACACCGGCGGCCGCGCCCTGGAGTGCCCGGCCCACGATCATCGGGGCCAGCGAGTTGCTGAGCGCGCAGACGACCGACCCGGTCACCAGCAGCCCGAGGCAGAGCACGAGGATCAGCCGCTTGCCGTACATGTCCCCCAGCCCTCCGAACACCGGGGTGGCCACGGCGCCGGCCAGCAGAGTGGCGGTGATGGCCCAGGAGGTGTTCGACGGGGTGGCGTGCAGCAGGGTCGGCAGCTGCGGGACCAACGGGATGACCAAGGTCTGCATGAGCGCGACCACGATGCCGGCGAACGCCAGCACCGCCACTGTCAGGCCGCCGCGTGGCGCCCGCACCTCGGTCCCAGGGACCAGCGTCGTCATCGACGTCCTGTCTCGATCGTTGCGATATGGGGCTCTATGACCACTCCCCCTTGTGCGCCGCGCTCACGCCCGCACCCACTTTCGGGTACGCGAAGATCGCGCGGCGGCCATCCCAACCGTAAGGCGATCGCCTCAATCGAGTCAAGCAGTTGACTTAATCAAGGCGATCCCTCTACGGTGCTCCCACGACCGTGCGGAGGTAATGGTGACCACGACCAAGCCCGAGCGTGGCGGCGAGACCCGTGAGCTGCTCGTGACGACGGCCGAGCGGCTGTTCGCCGAGCACGGGGTGGCGGCGGTGTCCAACCGCCAGGTCAGCGAGGCGGCGGGGCAGGCCAACAACTCCGCGGTCGGCTACCACATCGGCACGAAGACCGATCTCGTACTCGCGATCGTCCGCCGGCACGCCGAGCCGATGGAGCGGCGGCGCGCCGAGATGCTCACGACGATCACGGATTCGGCCGGCCTGCACGAGTGGATCGCCTGCCTCGTACGCCCCGTCACCGAACACATAGCCGATCTGGGCACCCCAACGTGGTACGCCCGGTTCGCCGCCCAGGTCACCACCGACCCCGCCTTCCGCAAGCTCGTCACCGACGAGACGATCACGTCCTCGTCGCTGCGGCAGACCCTCGACGGGATCTCCCGGCTCGTACCCGACCTGCCCGAGCAGGTACGACAGGAGCGCAAGGACATGATCCGGCACCTGCTGGTGCACATGTGCGCCGAGCGGGAACGCGCGCTGCACGAGGGCACGGCCACCCCGCACGCGACCTGGGACGCCGCCGCGACGGGGAT
Source organism: Nonomuraea sp. NPDC049129 (assembly GCF_040648495.1). Taxonomy (NCBI): domain Bacteria; kingdom Bacillati; phylum Actinomycetota; class Actinomycetes; order Streptosporangiales; family Streptosporangiaceae; genus Nonomuraea; species Nonomuraea sp. NPDC049129. The sequence continues at coordinate 82,414 of NZ_JBEZDU010000032.1, forward strand.
GATCGACGCGATCACCGGCCTGTGGCTGGCCCCGGTCAGCGCCACTCCCTGATGGGCGGATGTCACTCCAGGAGGCGGATGGCCGAGGCGGGGCAGCCCGCGGCCGCGACGCGCACCGCCTCATGCTGCTCCGGCGGGGGCGCCTCGACCAGCACGACGACGACACCGTCCTCCTCGCGCTGGTCGAAGACCTGGTCGGCGGTCATCACGCACATCCCGCTGGCGCAACACAGGTCCTGGTCGGCGATCACCTTCATGACGGACCCTCCACCTACCACGTGACCCAGACGTCCTGCAGCCCGCCGGAGAGCCCTCCGGTACGGAGCTTGAGCTCGTCTGGGGCATCCCGCAGCCGCAGGCTCGGCAGCCGCTGGGCCAGCGTGCCCAGCACGACCTGAAGCTCCATCCTGGCCAGGGGCTGGCCGATGCAGAAGTGCGGCCCCGCGCCGAAGGTGAGGTGCTGGTTGGCCTGCCGGCGCGGGTCGAACCGCTCGGGGTCGGGGAACTTGCGCGGGTCCCGGTTGGCGGAGGGCGCGCTGGGGATCAGCGTCGTCCCCGCGGGCACCGTCACGCCGCTCAGCTCGACGTCCTCGGTGATGAACCTGGGCACGCCGATCGCCGAGAGCGTGCTGTCCATGCGGAGGACCTCCTCGACCGTGCCCTGGATCAGCTCGGGGTCGTCGATCACCGCCTCGAAGCGCTCCCGCTCGGAGAGCACCATCGCCGCCATGATGGCGATCATGTTCGACGTGGTCTCGTGCCCGGCCAGCAGCAGCCCGCGCACGGTGGCGATCAGCTCGGCGTGGCTGAGGCGGCCGTCCTCGCTGTCGGTGATCTGCGTCAGCTCGCTGAGCAGGTCGTCGCCCGGGTTGGCCCGGTTGCGGTCGATCAGGTCGGAGACGTAGGCGTTGAACTCCTCGTACGCCTGGTCGACCTCCTCCTGGGTGTTACGCGTCAGGGTCAGCATGGTGCGCGACCAGTGGGCGAACTTGTCCTGGTCCTCGCTGGGCGCGCCGACCAGCGCGCAGATGACGCGCACCGGAAGCGGCAGTCCCAGCCCGGCCGACAGGTTCGCCGGGGAGCCCTTGGCCACGAGGCCGTCCACCAGGTCGTCGGTCATCGCCTGGATCCTGGGGCGCCACACCTCCATCCGCCGGACCGTGAACCAGCGGCTGAGCAGCCGCCGCCATCGCAGGTGCCCCTCCCCCTCGCTGATGTTCTCGCTGCCCATCCGGCGCCGGCTGAACAGGCCGCCGTCCTTCGTGGTGGACATGCGGGCGGCGCCCTCACGGGCGAGGTTGCGGCTGAACCGCGGGTCCGAGATCACCGCACGGGCGTCGTCATACCGGGTCACCAGCCCGGCCACGTCGCCGCTGGGCAGCCGGACGTGCGCGACAGGGCACTGCTCGCGCAGCTCCGCCAGCTCCGCGGGCGGCTCCAGAGCCGTGGCCCGGGTGAAGGGATAGTCAGGAATCGCCTCAGCAGTCATCGTGCCCTCCAGTTCGGGAACCTGATCGCACTCACCTTAAGTCGGCTGCTTTATTAAGGCAACCTCCTTGAAATGGCCCTCGGATGCCCTTCCGGGCCGCCTTTGGTGCATAACGGGCTTGGCGGTCGGCGGGTGGTGCGGCTGACCGGCGACGGGCGACCGTCGGGCGCGGGGCCGTCGCGGAGCGTCGCGTGGGAGCTAGGCTCAATAGATCGGAAATGTGGGAGAGAAGGGACCCGATCATCGTCAACGACTACTTTCCCTCGTCCGAGGGCCCGCGGCGATCGGCGCGCCGGCGCGTGACGGAGGCGGCGATCCTCAGCAGCCACGACCAGAGCCGGGCCGACATCGCCCAGTGGACCTGCCCGCACGGGCAGCACGCCGGGCACGGCTGCGTCACCTGCTACGAGGTCTCGGCCGACGCCGATCCGGCGTTGCCGTTGTGGGAGGTCGCGGTCTGGTTCACCTCGGCGCGGCCGATCCCGATCAGGACCCTGCACGACGTACACCGCCACGGCCGCCGCTTCGCGCTGGACCAGCCGTCGACCCCCCTGGTCTACCTGCTGAGCGGGCAGATACGCGCCGAACTGGGCGCGGAGGCGGTGGCGGGCATGGTCGGGTTCCTGCTGCAGAACCAGCACATCGTCGACGAGTTCATCGTCACGGAGATCCGCGCCGTCCACTCCTGACGCCCGAATGGGTAGGGGACTACTCAGGTGCGGCGCCCCATTCCTCCTCACTCTTGGCTTAACGGCACAACCAAGAGAGAGGGGGCGCGATGGCCGTCACTCGAATCGACTGGCATTGGTTCTCCGCCTGGGGAAACGGTTACCACACGGTCGATGTCAACCTTCCCCCGGCGCTGGTCGGCACGTCAGTCTCGCTGTACGGCGCGACCGGGGGCGGGACGCAGTACGCGGGGATCAAGCACTTCCGGCGCAGGCTCGACTCCGGCGCCGATCAGGACGTGGACTTCGGCGAGTGGCCCTCGTGGCCGCCGCTGGTCTTCGACCGCGTCAGCAGCGTCACTCTGGCGATCGCCACGGGCACGGATCAGACCGGCTGGCTGCTCGCGCGGCTCGACTTCTGGGGGTGAGAGATGGAATTCAGGTCAACGGGCGGCGGTCGGGTCGCCTACGTCAAGAGCTGCGTCCTGTATGACGCCGACGGCGTGATCCAGCACGTCCATCACGTCGTGGACATGGAGGGCGTCGAGGAGACGCCGGAGAGCGTGGTCGCCGAGCGGGCGCTCGCGCTGGCCAGGGATCGCGGGCTGGACTACGCCGCGCTGCGGACGCTGCACGTGGACCCGTCGCTCATCAGCGGCCCGGTGCACATGCGGGTCGACACCTCCAGCGGGGCCCTGGTGACGGAGGAGTCTTCCACCCTTTAGCCACGGTCCTGGCCGACCGGCGGCGCGCACCCGCTGCCAAGCCGGTGTCAATCTGCGTGCAAGCGGCTCTCGTTAGCGTCGCCGGTATGTCACGACGATGGTTATTCGGTGCCGGCGCGGCGACCGCGGTCGCCGCGCTGCTGGTCACATCCTCCCCGGCGGCGGCCGGTGCCGCCACCCAGAACACAGCGGCACCGGCGGCCACTCCGGCGAAGGTGTCCAACAAGCTGTTCCACGCGTGGCTGCGGCGCGACCGCGCGGCGGCCGCGAAGGTGGGCACCCCCGCGGCGGTGAATTCGATCTTCTCCTACGTCTACCGCGCGCCCGACGAGTTCGCGGGCTGCGCCGGCAACGCGTGCCGGTTCGTCCACACCAGCGTGCGGGTACCGGGCGGGCTCAACGGCCTGCTCATGATCGTCTCAGGCTCGAAGGTCACCCGGGTCTACCAGTCGCGCCACGTGACCAAGCCGGCGGTGGCCGCCAAGCAGCTGCTCACGGCGTGGCAGAAGGGCGACCGCAACCTCGGCCTCGAGGTCGCCTCTCAGCAGGCGGTCGCCAGACTCTTCCGAGTCAAGTACGACCCCAAGGGCGTGACCTACTACTTCCAGGGCTGCACCAAGGAGCCGAAGGGCTACAGCTGCGCCTATTCCTACGACGGCGGCGCCCTGCTGATGCACCTCAAGGGCTCGGTCACTCGCGGGTACGACGTCCAGTCGATCGGCTACATCGCCGACTGACCGTTACCGATTTCCGATCACCTCAGGACGCGGGGACGGGTCACAGCATGATCGGCAGGCTGCGGTCCAGCCCGGACATGTGCAGGAGAGCGAGCATGAACGGGCGGGGCCCGGCCAGCGCGAGCGTGATGCCCTGGGCACGGGCGCGGTGCTGGATGCCGACCAGGATGCCCAGGCCGGTGGCGTCGCAGAACGACACCCCCGACAGGTCGATGATGAGCGTGCCGGTGCACGTCGTCAGGGCCGTCACGAGGTTCTGACGGAGCTCCTTGCTGGTGAAGATGTCGATCTCACCGCTCACCTGGATCGTGGTCGGAGCGGATGTTCCGCCGGCTCTGGGAAGCGGTATGGCGTGCGTGATGGTCATGATGATTCCCCCATCGAGGTCCGAGCTCAGCGTGCCCTGTCCAGATCTCTGGAGAAACCCGTGAGCGGTCGATCGCCGTGGGCGACGCTGACCTGGGTGCCAACGCACGAGATGTCCTCGGTGGGATGAGTTTATCGCATTTCCCGGTCAGTATTCGGAATGGTGTATTGGGCGATTCATTAACCAAAAGAGATATTCCACGCGATTATTTACTGAAGCCCGCCATCAGGCCACTGAGGAGCTGGCGCCGGCCCACCACGTACAGGGTCAGGATCGGCAGCGTGGTCAGGACGACCGAGGCGAGCACCGCCGGCACGTTGATGCTGTACTGGCCCTGGAAGGTCCACAGCGCCAGCGGCAGGGTCCGCTTGTCCGGGCTTTGCGTGAGGATCAGCGGCAGCAGGAAGTTGTTCCAGATCGTCAGCGCGTTGTAGATCGTCACCGTCACCACGGCCGGCCGGGACAGCGGGAAGGCCAGGCGCCAGAGCGTCCCCCATTCGGTGGCGCCGTCCATCCGCATCGACTCGAACAACTCCTTCGGGACGTCGCGGATGAAGTTGGACAGGACCAGCACCGACAGCGGGATCGCGAAGGCGATCGACGGCAGGATCATCGCCAGCAGGGTGTCGTAGAGGTGCAGCCGGATGATGATCAGGTAGATCGGGATGACCGTCGCCTGCAGCGGGATGGCCAGGCCCATGAGGAACAGGGAGTTGACCGACCGGATGAACCGGCGGGAGGAGGAGCCCCGGACGATCGCGTAGGCCGCCATGAAGGAGACGCCGACGGCAGGGATCACCGCGCCGACGGTGACGATGAGGCTGTTGACGAAGTACTGGATGAAGTCGGACTCGATGACCATGCGGTAGTTGGCCAGGGTCGGCTCGGTCGGCGGCGCCAGCGGGTTCATCGCGTAGTAGTTGCTCTGCGTCTTGAAGCTGGTGATGACGATCCAGTAGACGGGCACCACCACGACGACCAGCCAGAGCCACCCGGTCGCGCCGCCCAGCCAGTTCCAGTGCCGGGCGGGCGCGTCGCGTTCGTGCCGGGGCTTCTGGGCGCTGGTCCGCTCAGGGCGTGTTGTCAGGGTCGTCCCCATGTCAGGCCCCTTCCATCTGGCTGTGGTCGGCCTTGCCGCCGCCGAGCCGGCGCAGCAACAGCGACAGGGCGAGGCCCACGAGGACGAGGATGAGGGCGATCGCGCTGGCCGGGCCCATGAGGTTGGCCTGGAAGCCCCGCTTGTACATGTCCAGGGCGAGCACCCGGGTGGCGTCGCCCGGACCCCCGGCGGTCAGCACGAAGATCAGGTCGAAGAAGGTCAGCGAGCCGACGAGCACGAGGGTCGTGGACGTGATCATCGTGTACTTCAGCTGCGGCAGGGTGATGCTGAAGAACTTGCGCACCCGCCCGGCGCCGTCCAGCTCCGCGGCCTCGTACATCGACTTCGGGATCTGCCGTACGCCGCCCTGGTAGATCAGCGAGTGGAACGGGATGAACTGCCAGGACACCACGAAGACCACGACGCCGAGGGCGAGGCCGGGCCGGCCGAGCCAGTCCTGGCTGAGCAGCTCGATCTTCAGTCCGGCGCCGAGGCCGAAGTTCGGGTCGAGCAGCGCCTTGTAGGTGATGGCGATGGCCGCCGAGCTGAGCAGGAGCGGGATGAAGTACAGCACCGACAGCACCGCGCGGTAGCGCTGGGCCCCGGCCAGGAACACCCCGAGCAGGATGCTCGCCGGCGTCTGCACCAGCCAGGACAGCGCCATGATCAGGAACGTCACCCACAGCGCGTGCGGCAGGCCGGGGTCGGTGAGGACGGCGTGCCAGCTGGTGAAGCCCGAGAAGTGGATGTCGCCGATGCCGTCCCAGGTGGTGAAGCTGAGCGCGAGGACCCCGATCAGCGGGATCACCCCGAAGCCCACGAAGAACACCAGCGCCGGAACGGTCAGCCACGCGAGGGGGAGGTTGCGTCCCCCTCGCGCCCGGGCCGATGGCTGACCTGGTCCGGCGGAGGTCGGAATGGTGGTCACTTGCCGATGACCGCGTTCATGTTGGTGGTGAACTGCTGCGGCGAGATCGACAGCTGGAACAGCTTGGCGATGTTGTCGAGCAGCACCTCCGCCGCCGTGGGGCTGAGCGCCTGGTCCCAGGACTGGGCGAAGGTCTTGGCATTGCTGGCGATGCCGTAGACGAACTTCAGCCACTCCGCGTCCTTGGAGGAGGTGAACGCGCTGTCGGCGCCCTTGACGATCGGCACCGAGCCGGCCCCGACCCACGCCTTGATCTCCTCGTCCGAGAGCAACGAGGCGAAGAACTTCTTGGCGATCTCCTTCTGCTCCGGGGTCGCCTTGGAGGAGATCGACATGTACTGGCCGGGGTTGCCGACCGTGTCGCTGGGGTCGCCCTTACCGCCGTCGACCGGCGGGAAGTTCATGTAGCCGAGGCTGCCACCGGAGACGAAGTCGCCGCCGTCCTTGGACATGCTCCCGTACGTCCAGCCGCCGTGGAGCATCATCGCGGCCTTGCCGGTGTACAGCAGCGCCTGGTCGGCGTTGGAGTCCGCGGTGATCGAGGAGAAGCCCTTGATGAACCCGTTGGCCTTGATCAGCTCCTGCATCTTGGTCAGGGCGTCGATGGCGGCCGGGTTGGACCAGGCGTCCTTCTGACCGTCGAACACGGCCTGGAACACCTCGGAGCCGCCGATGCGGTCGAAGAGGAACTCCAGCCACATCATGTTCGTCCAGCGGGACTGCCCGCCGAGGGAGAACGGCGCGATGCCCTTGGCGTTGAACTTGGGCACCAGGTCCATGATGTCGCCCCAGGACTGGGGCGGCTGGGCGCCGATCTGCTCGAAGAGCTTCTTGTTGTAGTACAGGACGATCGGCTGCACGGTCTCGCACGGCATCGCGTAGATCTTGCCGTCCACCGTCGCGGCCCCGAACGAGGACGGGAACAACCGGTCCTTGACCGCCGCGTTCTGCCCGAACCACGAGGTGAGGTCCTCGACCTGGCCGGCCTGTACGTAGCTGCGCAGGCCGCCGCCGCCCCAGCCCCAGATGATGGTGGGCGCCTGGCCGGCCCCGATCGCCGTCTTGATCTTCGTCTTGAAGGCGTCGTTCTGGAAGGTCGTCCCGGCGATCTGGCCGTTGGGGTTGGCCTTGTTGAACCGCTCCATGGCGGCGGTGCGGATGCCTTCCTGCGGCTGCGTGGACAGGTACCAGTAGGTGGCCTTGGCGCCACCACCACCACTGCTGGCACCGGGTTTGGTGGGGCCGGAGCTGCCGCAGGCGGCGAGCGCGGCCCCCAGGGGCAGGCCCATCGAGAGGCTGAGGAAGGTGCGGCGAGACGTTGTCCTGGACTCCACGCTGATCTCCGTACTCGAATGCCGGGGGCGGGCCGCGGCTCGTTGATCATCGGATGCGGTGGCCGGCGGTCGTGGAGCAGCACCCCCCGATGCCTCTCCCCCAATCCGCCTTTTAAGTAGGTTCTCGAAACATTTGCGAAATGACCGCGCGGCCGTCAATCTAGATTTCGGCTGTTGACGTGTCAAGACCCAGGAACGCCCGGCAAGCACTACCCGTAAAGATCACTTGACTGCGCCGAAACATTGCGAAATATTGCGGCACTAAGGAGAGCAGCAGATGACGGCTGTAGATCGGCCCCTCGCGGCGGCGCGGGTTCTCCGCCCGTGGCAGGACCAGACGCTCCCCGTGGCCGAACGGGTCGACGCCCTCCTTGCCGAGATGACCCTGGAGGAGAAGGTCGGCCAGCTCGGCAGCCGGTGGGTGGGCAACGACAGCCGGCCGGCCGACCAGCCCGATCCGGACCCGGACGTGACCCTCAATGTGGCGCCGATGCAGGACGTGTTCGCCGCGTCCGGGACCATCCCGTTGGAGGAGGCGAGCCGCCACGGGCTCGGTCACCTGACCCGCGTCTTCGGCAGCGGACCGGTCACCGCCGCCGAGGGTGCGGCGGAGGTGGTCCGCCTGCAGAGCTTGGTCGTCGAACGGTCCCGGCTCGGCATTCCGGCGCTGGTCCATGAGGAGTGCCTGACCGGGTTCACGACGTACGGCGCGACCGTCTACCCCGCCGCCATCGCGTGGGGTGCCACGTTCGACCCCGGCCTCGTGGAGCGGATGGCCGCCGCCATCGGACGGGACATGCGCGCCGTGGGCGTGCACCAGGGCCTGTCCCCTGTGCTGGACGTCGTGCGCGACTACCGCTGGGGCAGGGTCGAGGAGACGATGGGCGAGGATCCCTATCTCGTCTCGATGCTCGGCGCCGCCTACGTCCGCGGCCTGGAGAGCGCCGGGATCATCGCCACGCTCAAGCACTTCGCCGGCTACTCCGCCGCGCGGGCGGCCCGCAACCACGGTCCCGTCCCGATGGGCCGCCGCGAACTGATGGACATGATCCTGCCGCCCTTCGAGACCGCCATCGCCGAGGGCGGCGCGCGCTCGGTGATGAACTCCTACTCCGACGTGGACGGCGTCCCGGCCGCGGCCGACTCCTGGCTGCTGACCGACCTGCTGCGCGAGGAGTGGGGATTCACCGGGACCGTCGTCTCGGACTACTGGGCCGTGCCGTTCCTGGCGACCATGCACGAGGTCGCCGCCGACACCGACGAGGCCGGCGTCCTGGCGCTCAGCGCGGGCATCGACGTCGAGCTGCCCGACACCCTCGGTTTCGGCCCGCACCTGGTGGAGCGGGTACGCCGGGGCGAGCTGCCCGAAGCCCTGGTGGAGCGGGCGGCGCGCCGCCTGCTCACGCAGAAGGTCCAGCTGGGGCTGCTCGACCAGGACTGGACGCCCGAGGGCTCAGTGTCCGCGGGGGCCACGGTGGACCTGGACTCGCCGGACAACCGGGCGCTGGCCCGCGAGATGGCCGAGCGGTCCATCGTCCTGCTCGACGGCGGCACCGCGCTGCCCCTGCGCGCGGAGGAGCTGCGCCGCGTCGCGGTCGTCGGGCCCGCCGCGGCCGAGCCGCGCGCCTTCATGGGCTGCTACGCCTTCCCCAACCACGTCCTGCCCCGCCACCCCGGCCTCGGGCTCGGCCTCGAGGCGCCCAGCGTCCTCGACGCCCTGCGGACCGAGCTGCCGGACACCGAGATCGTCCACGCACCCGGCTGCGACGTGCGAGGCGAGGACCGATCCGGCTTCGCCGCCGCGACGGCCGCGGCCCGCGCGGCGGACCTGTGCGTGGCCGTCGTGGGCGACCTCGCGGGCCTGTTCGGGCAGGGGACCTCGGGCGAGGGCTGCGACGCCGAGGACCTGCGGCTGCCCGGGGTGCAGGAGGACCTGCTGGCCGAGCTCGCCGCCACGGGGACGCCGGTCGTCGTGGTCGTCGTCTCGGGCCGTCCGTACGCGCTGGGCGAGGTGCACGCCGGGGCCGCCGCGCTCGTCCAGGCGTTCATGCCCGGTGAGGAGGGCGCGGCGGCCATCGCCGGGGTGCTGTCCGGCCGGGTACAGCCAGGCGGCAGGCTGCCCGTACAGATTCCCCGCCGGCCGGGCGGGCAGCCGGGCACCTATCTGCAGCCGCCGCTGGGCCTCAACAGTCACGGCATCAGCAACCTCGATCCCACTCCGCTGTTCCCCTTCGGCTACGGCACCTCCTACACCTCCTTCGAGGTCGGCGACCTGCTCATCAGCGACGCCGAGGTGCCCACGGACGGGGAGTTCACGGTGTCGGTCCGCGTCCGCAACACCGGTGGCCGGGCGGGCGAGGAGGTCGTCCAGCTGTACCTGCACGACGTGCTCGCCCAGGTCACCCGGCCGGTGCGGCAGCTGGCCGGGTTCGCGCGGGTCCGGTTGGAGGCGGGTACGAGTGCGTGCGTACGCTTTCACGTACACGCTGACCGGACCGCCTTCACCGGCCGTGACCTGCGGCGGATCGTCGAGCCCGGGGACGTCGAGGTGCTCGTCGGCACCTCCGCCGCCGACCTGCCGTGCCGCGGCGTCGTCCGGCTGACCGGCCCGCTGCGGGTCGTCGGTCGCGACCGGCGGCTCGTCACGCCCGTGGACGTGGACCCCGTCGCCGGGAAACCCGTCACCGGGAAAGTCGCAGGGAAACAGGAGGGCAGAGATGCCGGTCAGTCCTAGGCGGGCCACGCTGGCCACCGTGGCGGCCTCGGCCGGCGTGTCCGTCGCGACCGTCTCCAAGGTGCTCAACGGCCGCAGCGACGTCGCGCCGGCGACCCGCTCCCTGGTGCAGTCTTTGCTGCAGCAGCACGACTACGTCGCGCCGTCACCGCGCCGGACCGAGGCGACCGGGGTCGGCACGATCGAGGTGCAGTTCGACACGGATCTGACCGCGTACTCCGCCGAGATCATCCAAGGCGCGGTCGAGGCCGGGGCCGAAGTCGGCATCGGGGTCGTCATCAGCATCCGCAGGGGCAGGGAGCGTACCCCTGGGTGGGTCCGCTCCCTGATCTCCGCCGGTCGGCGGGCGCTGATCGCCGTGACCAGCGAGCTGACCTCGGCACAACTGACCGCCCTGTCCCGGGCCCACTTGCCGCTGGTCGTGATCGACCCGCTGAACCTGCCCAGCGTCCGCGTGACCAGCATCGGGTCGACCAACTTCACGGGCGGCTTCGCCGCGACCCAGCACCTGCTCTCCCTCGGGCACCGGCGCATCGCCTACCTCGGCGGCCCGGCGTCCGCGGCCTGCAACCAGGCCCGCCTGCACGGCTACCGCGCCGCCATGGAGGCCGAGGGAGTGCCCGTGCCGCCCGCCTATGTACAGACGGGGCACTTCCACTACCCGGACGGCATGGTCACCGGCGCGGCGGTGCTCGACCTGGCCCAGGCTCCGACGGCGATCTTCGCGGCCAACGACGAGATGGCCCTGGGCGTCATGGAGGCCGCCCGGGCGCGCGGCCTGCGCATCCCCGAGGACCTCAGTGTCGTGGGCTTCGACGACACCCAGCTCGCCCCGATGGCCTCACCCCCGCTGACCACCGTCCGCCAGCCACTGCGCGAGATGGGCGGCGTCGCCCTGCGCACGGCGCTGCGCCTGGCGGCCGGCGAGAAGATCGACTCCCACCACGTGGAACTCGCCACCGAACTGATCGTCCGCGGCTCGACCGCCCCGGCATCGCCCGCCTCCAGCGCCTTGGCCCCCTGAGGCACGGTCCCGCTGCCGCCCGTCCGAGCCTCAGGCGGCCAGGTCAGTGGGGCTGTTCAGGTGAGCGTGCGTGGATGGTCTCGGCCCAGGTGTCGGCCCAGACGTTGAGCTCCCGAAGGGCGGGGCCAAGCGACGCCCCTACGACGGTCAGCGTGTAGCCCGCCTGGCTGGGAGCGACCAGTTCGGCGGTCGTCAGTTCGTCGAGGCGCTGGTACAGGACGCTAGAGGAAAGCCCTTCGCAGCGGGCGAGCAGAGGGCGCGCGCCGAGCGGGCCGTCTCGCAACTCCCAGATGATCCGCAGCGCCCAGCGTCGGCTCAGCAGGTCCATGGCGGCCATCAGCGGCCGGCCGGTCGCGGAGCCGCGAACGGGCCGGCCAGGAAGCGGAGTCCGATTCGTCGACATACCCCTCCTTGCGTTTCGATTTCCGAAACATTAGCATCGGGGCGTTCCGTTTCGATTTCCGAAACACTCAGCGGGAGGGTGGATGCCGCGCATAGCTCTGGTGGAACCGCCGTACGAGCCCGAAGTCGGGGCGCAGTTGGAGAGCATGATGCCGGCGGGTGTCCCGCCGATCGGGCTGTTCCGGATGTTCGCCCGCAATCTTCCGATGACCGGTGCGATGCACGGATGGGGCCGTTACGAGCTGGGCCGTCAGCTGACGCTGACCATGCGGGAGCGGGAGATCACGATCGCCCGTACGTGTGCGCGGTGCCGCTGCGAGTACGAGTGGGGCGTCCATGTGTCGATGTTCGCCGAGCGGGTCGGGCTGACCACCGCGCAGATCGTCTCGGTGACGCACGGGACGCACAGCGATCCGTGCTGGGAGTCCCCGCGAGAACGCCTGCTGATCGAGGCCGTCGACGCCCTGCACGACAGCTGCGACATCGACGACGCACTGTGGGCCCGGCTCGCGGAGGTCATGGACGACGGCCAAGTCCTCGACCTCCTCATGCTCTGCGGCTGGTACCACGCGATCAGCTTCGCCGCCACGGCGGCACGCGTGCCCCACGAGCCACACGCCCCACGGTTCGCCGACTTCGCTCCCGCGAGCTGAGAAACCTCCCGAGGCAGGCAGGCAGGCAGGCAGGCAATTATTCAGTGGCGCGACCCGTACGGGTCGGCGAAGACTCGCCGTATGCGGGAGAGCTGGAGATTGTCCGACGGCACGGTCACCCTCTCCCCCTTGTGCCTGGATGACATCGACGCCCACCTGGCCGGGGAAGACGACCAACTGGTGCGCTGGCTCAACGGAGGACCAGGGACCCGGGCCACGGTCGAGACGCACATACGCCGATGTCTGGAGCAGTGGGCGGCCGGTGGGCCCGTCCGTACGTTCGGGATACGTTCAGAGGGAATCCTCGCGGGGACGATCGACGTGCAGTTCGACCAGCCGTATCTGGTCCCCGGGCAGGTCAATCTCGCCTACGGGCTCTACCCGGCCTGGCGCGGCCGTGGCATCGCCACCCGCGCGGTGGGGCTGGCCTGCCTGCACGCGGCAGCCGCCGGGGCGACCCAAGCGGTCATCAGGGTGGATCCGGAGAACACCGCCTCGGCGGCGGTGGCCGGCCGAGCCGGCTTCACCTACCTGAGAATCGCGGCGCGACCTGGACCGCCGCCTCCGACGTCGACATCGACCACCTGGTATCTGTGCCCGCCGCGCAGATATGATCGGAAGCTCCTGGTCGAGGCGTGAGCAACATATCGCCGGCAAGTGCCGACATCAAGAGTGCCTACCGTCGTCAGAGGTTGCGCTCATCAGGTATCCCACAGGGCCTGGTAGCGCTGCACGCTGGGTGGTCTGCCGGGCAGCGGGCCGGTGTTGTGGGCTTTCAAGCCGTCCAGGGCGATGGCCAGCAGCCGGGAGCGGATCTCTTCTTCGCCGTGCCCGGGCAGGTGCGGGGCTGTGCGGCTGAACTGGCCGATGAGCAGGGAGATGTCCATGGTGGACACGTCCGTGCGAAGCACTCCTGCGCGGTGAGTGCGGGCGATGAGTTCGTCGGCCAGGTGCTGGGCTCGCTGGTTGGCGCGCCGCATCTCGGGCGTGACCTCGATGGCGCCGGCCAGCGGGGCCAGGATGCCGAAGCCGAAGGCCACGCATTGCTGGATGTAGGAGGCCAGTCCCTGCCAGGGGTCCTCGTGAGCCAGGCCGTCCTGGGCGGCGGCCGCGACGCGTTCCATCGAGTCGACGCACAACCGTTGGAGGAGTTCTTCCTTGGTGCGGTAGCGGCGGTACAGGCTGCCCATGCCCACGCCCGCATGCTCGGCGACGGCTGATACGGGCGCATCGAATCCCTGAGTGGTGAACACGTGGCGGGCGGCCTCGATCAGCGCGTGGTCGTTGCGGGCCGCCAAGGCCTGCGGGCCTCGCTTGCGGCGAGTCACGGGGTCGGACATGGACCACAGGATACCGATTGCGGAGCGCTTCGCTCCGAGTTACATTACCCGGAGCAAAACGCTCCGAGTAAGAGGCGGTTATCTGACCATGTCTGCTTCCCGTGTTGTTCTCGTCACTGGCGCGACCGGCAACCAGGGCGGAGCCACCGCCCGCGAGCTGCTGGTTCGCGGCTGGGCCGTCCGCGCGCTCGTCCGTGATCCGCGTAAGCCCGCAGCGCAAGCGCTGCGCGAGCAGGGCGCGGAGCTGGTCCAGGGCGAGTTCGACGACCCCAGCTCCTTGCGCGAGGCGATGAGCGGCGTACACGGCGTGTTCAGCGTCCAGGCGCTGGCCTACGAGCCCGAGACCTTGGCCGCCGAGGTCCGCCATGGCAAGACCGTGGCCGACATCGCCCGCGACAGCGGCGTCGCTCACCTGGTCTACAGCTCCGTGGGCGGCGCCGAACGCGAGACCGGCATCGACCACTTCGAAAGTAAGGCCGAGATCGAGCAGCACATCCTGACCCTCGGCGTGCCCGCCACCATCCTGCGGCCGGTGTTCTTCATGAACAACCTTCTCCACTACGCCAACGCCGTGGGCGAGCGGCTCCTGGCGTTGCCGGTCAAGCCGGACAAGCCGATGCAGCTCATCGCCACCGACGACATCGGGGTCTTCGCCGCTGATGCCTTCGACAATCCCGCACAGTTCATCGGCCGGCAGATCGAACTTGCCGGCGACGAGCTCACTTTCCCCGAGGTCGCGGAGATCTATGAGCGCGTCACCGGCACTCCGACCAGGTTCGAGGCACTGCCGATCGATGAGCGCATGTTCGAGTGGTTCGCTGAAGAGGGTTACCGGGCCGATATCGTGGCCTTGCGCCGTCGGCATCCGGAACTGCTGACGTTCGAGCAGTTCCTCACCCGGCGACTGAGCGCTAGCCGATCCTGACCTACGCTGGGCTCAAGCCCCTGCGACAGAGCATGCTCGCCTCCTGCTGACTCCCAACCCAGCGGCACAACGCCTTCGAGGAAGCGGAGGCGTTGTGCCTTCTCCTGCGGATCCACCCCGCAGCTTGGTTGTCCGGCGACCCGCACTAGCGTGTCTGGACGGCGTACCGCCGGAATCTGTTGGGAATGAGGTCAATCGTGGACAGTCGAGGCGTGCTCGTAACCGGATCGTCGCGTGGGATCGGCCGTGAGATCGCCAAGATCTTCGCCGGCGGCGGCGACCGGGTCGCGATCCACCACCGGGACTCCCCCCGCGAGGCGGAGGAGGTCAGATCCGCGCTCGACGGCGATGGCCACGCCGTCGTCCAGGGAGACATAGCGGATCCGGAGGCCGTCGCCGCGTTCGTCTCGGCGGCGATCGACGCCCTCGACGGCATCGACGTGCTCGTGAACAACGCCGCCGTCTACCTCTTCCACGATCCGCTGACCGTGGACTACGCCTCCTGGCAGCGAATCTGGCGCCGGACCGTCGAGGTGGACCTGCTCGGCGCCGCGAACGTCTCCTGGTGCGTGGCCCGGCACATGGTGGAGCGCGGCCGCGGCGGGCGCATCGTCAACGTCGCCTCCCGCGGCGCCTACCGGGGAGAGCCGCAGGCGCCGGGATACGCCGCCGCCAAGGCCGGCCTGACCGCGATGGGTCAGTCGCTGGCCATCGCGCTCGCCCCGCACCGCATCGCGGTCTCCTCGGTGGCGCCGGGTTTCGTGGAGACCGACATGGCGGCCGCCATTCTGACCGAGGAGAACCGGGCCGGCGTCGAGGCGCAGAGCCCGTTCGGCCGGATCGCCCAGCCGCAGGAGGTCGCGGCGGCGGTGCGCTATCTCGCCTCGGCCGAGGCGGAGTTCGTCAGCGGTACGGTGCTCGACCTCAACGGCGCCTCGTACCTGCGCTGAACCCGTGGCGGTGGCGACCACAGCCTGTCGTCACAGTAAGTGTCTTCTCGACTACTTTCCGTACATGATGGAGGGCGTCCTACGGCGAGCCAGGCTCGCCCAGCGGAAACTTGCACCAAGGAGCAGTGTGAAGAGAATCCTCCTCGTACCCGCCCTGACCGCCGGAATCATCGCCCTCACCGCCAGTGCCGCCTACGCCTCGCAGTACATCGCCTACGAAGGCCGGGGCTTCACCGGCAGGTCCGTCGTCCTCGACGCGTGCGGGGTGTCCAACATCCCCTTCCACGGGTCCTACAAGTGGTACGGCGACGGCCAGTCCGGGCGCATGTACAACCAGCCCAACGCGCAGGGCGTGATGCATTTCGAGCTGCCCTCCAACCGCAACGCGGAGCAGCGGACGCCGGTCGGCTGGCAGAGCATCTTCATCGTGTGCTGAGCTGAGCGACCACGGGGGGCGTCCGCTCGGCGGGCGCCCCCCGTGGCGTCAGCGCTCCACGAGGATCCGCACGTCCCAGGGTCCGAGCGTCAGCTCCCCGCCGGCCTCGTGGTCACTCCCATCGAGTACGTCCCGCACCGCCACAGGCAGCCGGACCGCGACCGGATCCCACGACCAGTTGTGCACGAAGCGGACCTTCCGCCCGTCCCGGGAGGTGGCGCCCGTGGACGTCACGCTCGCGGCCCCGAACCGCCAGCCCGACGACTCGGCCGGGACAATCCAGTCGAACAGGGCGCGGGCCAGGACGGTGTCCGGCACGGTCCCCACGTAGGTGATCCGCCCCTCGCCGTGCGCGCGGCTGGTGACGGCGGGCCACCGGCCGTAGTGCGGGTGCTCGTAGCGGGCGAGCACCCGCGCCGTCTCCACCCGCACCTCGCCCGCCCAGCGCTCGCCATCCACCCGCACCCCGTCCGCCCAGCGCGTGGCCGCCGCGCCGGGCGGAAGCGCCAGCGGCGAGCCCTCGGGCGCGTGGACCGGAAGGTCGGCGTCCAGGTTGGCGAACTCCTCGTACGAGATGCCGGCGGGCTCCGCGAGGCGGCCCGGCATGACGTCCGTACGGGCCCGCGCCTCCAGGTCGCCGTAGCCGGTGCGCGGTCCGAGCACCAGGTGCCCTCCGGCGGCGGCGTAGGCGGCGAGCCAGTCGAGCGTGGCGTCGTCGGCGATGTAGAGCGCGGGGACGACCAGGACGGGATGCCGGCCGGCGGCGTCCGCCGCCTCCTGCTCGGTGAGCTGCCCGGTGTGCATGATCCGCACCTGGAGGCCCGCGTCGAAGGCGCCTCGGTAGAACGGGTCGAAGATGCCCTCGTACGAGCGCCGGTCCGGCCCGCTCTGGCCGTCGGCGAGCGGCGGGTAGAACTCCAGCGCCCACTTGCTCGGCGCGGAGTAGAGCATCGTGATGTCGGCGTCCGGCGTGAGCCCCGCGATCAGGTCCCCGGCGGTCCTGAGCTCGGCTCCGATGCGCGCGATCTCCTGGTAGACGCGCCCCGGCCGGCCGCTGTGCGGCAGGATGCCACCCCAGTACGTCTCGGCGCCGAAGTGCAGCGTGTGCCAGTGCCAGTACTCGATCATGCCGGCCCCGCGCGACACCAGGGCGTAAGCCGCCTGGCGCCACTGCCCGTCGTAGGCGGGGCGGTTCATCCAGGGGGCGCCGATCGCCTGCGCGTTGGTCTCGGTGACGAGGAAGGGCTCCTGGCGGGAGGAGTACATCCGGTCGGCACTGTGGTAGAGCGCCCAGGTCCCGCTGGTCGTCCAGCCCTGCGGGCCGGCGCCGGTGTCGGGCAGGGCCAGGCCGTCCTGCATCGCGTAGTACGGGTTACCGGCGGTGACGTCCAGGTGGCGGGTCAGCCGGTCGTCGGCCAGGGCGGGCCGGTTGTAGGAGATGCAGGTGGTGACGAACTGCCCGGGCCGCGAGTACTCCCGCACGATGCCGGCCTGCCAGTCGATGAACTCGGCGGTCTGGTCGGCCTGGAAGCGGCGCCAGGCCAGGTCGTACTGGGCCTGGAGGTTGCCGTCGGGAGTCCACAGGTCTGCCCAGGTGGACAGGCGGTGCGACCAGTAGACCAGGCCCCATTCACGGTTCAGCGTCTCGACGTCGCCGTAGAGGCGGCGCAGATGGTCCACGAAGCGCTGGAAGAGGCCGTGGTTGTGGAGCAGTTCCAGGCCCGGTTCGTTGTCCACCTGGAAGCCGATGACCGCCGGGTGATCGGCGTAGCGGGCGACGATCTCCCGGATCACCCGCTCGGCGTGGAAGCGGAAGGCGGGGTGGGTGAAGTCGACCTCCTGCCTGGCCCCCCACGGGATGCGCTCGCCGCTCCGCCGCTCCCCGGCGATCTCGGGGTACTGGCGGGCCAGCCACGGGGGCACGGCGTACGTCGGGGTGCCCAGTACGACGTGGATGCCGCGCTCGTGCGCGCCGTCGAGTACCGGCCGCAGCCAGTCCAGCTCGAACCGGCCGTTCTCCGGCTCCCAGGTGGACCAGACGGACTCGCCCACGCGGATGACCGAGAAGCCCGCCCCGGCCATCAGGTCGAGGTCGGTCTTCAACCGCTCGTACGGCTGGTACTCGTGGTAATAGGCGGCGCCGAAGAGCACCTGCTCGGGTAGCAACACGTTCTCCCATCCGGGTCATTGCTTGACCGTTCCTGAACAGTGAACGTGAGTTGCACTGGCGTGCCCCGAACGGTGTTGGGCGTGCTGGTTGCCCGCGTTCTGGCCGTATCCGGGCCCGGCGCATCGTGTGCGTGGTCCGGTGTGCGGTGGCGGGTTTCCTCACACCCGGCGGCACACGGTTCGGCCTGGACGCTCCGATGCCCCGCACGATCGCTCTGGTCGTGCGGGGGCGGTGGCGTCCGCCGCCGGATCGGGTGCTGCTGGGCGCGTCGTGCGATCGCCACGGCGGCGGCGTCGTGGCGGCTGGTCCGGCGTGTCCGGCTGGTCAGAGGGTTCTGCCAGTGCTGGGCCCCCCACCGGGAGGTGTAAGCGGGATCCACCGCGACGACGCTGATCCCGGCCGTCTGGGCCATGCTGGTGAGTCGGGCTTTCAGCTTGCCGGTGGGCATGCCGGAGATGAGCCGCCGAAACCGCTTGTTGCGGCCGTGCTTCTCGCGGGTCGCCTCCTGCGCGAAGTCCAGGTCTTCGATGGCGATCGCCATCACCTGGCACCCCCGGGCCCAGTGCAGCAGGCGCGTCAGGGCGTGCCGGACCTGGGCGTCGCGGTGACCTGCGCCGCCGGACAGGTCGTAGCCGAAGCGGCGCGGGTTGCCGATCGGGTTGCCGTGCACGTCCAGCCGCCAGGCGGCCAGGTGATCGGCGTTGGTGTCCACCCCGATCACCCCGCCGGCCAGCGCTGCCTGGAGTGGGATGATCGGGGTCGGCTGATGCTGCCAGGAGGCGGTCAGATACCAGCGGCCACGCGCCACCTCCAGGTGGATGCGGTAGGCGACGGCCCGGTCGGCGTCGATGCGGTCGGCCCATTCCTGTCTGCGGTGCGCGAAGCGCACCCGCGCGGCGAGCACGTAGCGGCCGTGCCCGACGTTGGCCAGGTGAGCCAGCGGGGCCGGGAGTTTGATGCTGACCTGGCCGTCGGGGGTGAGGCGGATGGTTTCGTTGCCGTAGCGTTTGCCCGACTCTCCATCGGCTTGCAGGAACCACCGCTCGGCCTGCCACCGCTCGCGCCATTCGGCCTCGGTGAGCTGAGCGGCGGCCAGGTGGTGACGGCTGTTGAGCAGTCGCTTGCCGCCCCGCACGATGTGCACCCGCCCGGCCTCGTAGTCGGCCCGCTCGCGTTGCAGCCGGTCGGTCAGCACGTGCAGGCGGCGGGTTTTGGCATGCCACTCCCGCCTGCTGCGGTAACCACCCGGCGCCTTCTTCGAACCCTTCGCGCCGATCGGCTGAGACAGCCGATGCGCGATCACCGCGATACCCGACTCAAGCGTGCGGATGTGGGCCAGATGGCAGCGGCGGGCCAGCGCCCACTGATCATGGCTGGCCTTGGTGATCGCCCCCGCCCACCGTGACGACGACAGCGGCGTCAACTCCCGCTTACGCTCCGCCCACGCCTGAGCCGAATGCTCCAGCCCAGCACGACAACGCACAGCCAAATCCCGCGACGCCAGCACACCCAGATACGCCCCCACCCGGCGCAACACCAGCTCATCGCGCGCCGTCAAACCCTTGAGCCGGTCACGGACAGCCACCCCGCACGGCCCGGCAGCCACGAACGACGCAGCGATCGGCCGCAACCGCTCAGCCATGACCGGTCGCCCCCATCGCCATACGGGCCGGCAAACCCATCGGCCAGCGACCACAATGGCAGCCGCAGCGGCGGGCGCACCACGCGATCGGCACCTCCACGCCATCACCTCACCGACACACCAGGATCACCCGCGACCCACTGCAGACCTTCGCTTACAGTGACCGTTAGGCTACCAGAAGTTTACCGCTGAGTCGAACATGTGAGCGACACATCCGCCACCCAACACCCACACCACAAGCGCACCTCGTCCACACAACCGGCGCAGGCGCTCAGGGCCAGGCTCAGCCCGGCCAGTACGGGGAGCCACCGCTTGTTGATGATCATTGCTAGACTCATTTCTCGTGTGTTGAGCACAAGGAGCCGGACGTCGCAGGTCCGAGCTCCGAGCAGGCCGAAGCCGGGGGGTCGGCGAAACGGTCGCCCCGGCTTCGGTCATGTCAGCGGCGCGCCGTCGCAGAGCGCGCACGCTGTGAAGGGGTCAGGGTGTCAGCCGGTCACCTCGATTCCGGGGGCGCGGTCGAGCCGCGCGGGATGAGTTCGGCCGGTGGTTCCTCCAGCACCGCCGGGCCCGTGGCCCCCTCGATCCGCTCCACCAGCAGCTGAAGGCCGCGGACCGCGGCGCCCTCGAAGTCGCTGTGGATGGTGGTCAGGGGCGGGACCAGGTAGGCGGCGTGCGGCGAGTCGTCGAAGCCGACGAGGCTGACGTCCTCCGGCACGCGCAGCCCGGCCTCGCTGAACGCCCGCATGACGCCTATCGCCATGTCGTCGTTGGCGACGAACACGGCGGTCACATCGCCGGCCGCGACCAGCTCGACGCCGGCGGCGTAGCCCGACGCGGGATACCAGTCGCCCTCCAGGACCGGCGGCTCGGGCACGCCGGCCGCGGCCAGCGCTTCGCGCCAGCCGGCCAGCCGGTCACGCGCGGCCCACCAGCGCTGCGGCCCCGCGACATGCCAGACGGTGGCATGGCCCAGGGACAGCAGGTGCTCGGTGGCCGCGCGTCCGGCGGCGACGCCGCCACCGCTGATGAACACGCCGTTGTCGGCGTACGGCGGGCTCAGCTGGTTGAAGCTCAGGACCGGCACGTCCGGGTCCAGGGCCAGGTCCTGTCCCTCGTCTATGGGCTCCGACAGCACGATGCCGTCCACGCCCTGGCTGATCAGCGAGTCGATGGCGGCGCTGATGCCGCCCGGCTCGCCTTCGAGGGTGCACACGATGCTGAGTGAGTAACCGGTCCTGCGGGCCGCTCGCTCCAGCGCGACCAGCGTCGCGGCGGGGCCGTACAGGGTGCTGCCGAGCGAGACGACCCCGATGCGGTGGAATCTGCCCTTGATGAGCGCCCGCGCGGCCGTGTTGGGGCGGTAGCCGAGCTCTCGCGCGGCCTGCAGCACGCGCTCGCGCAGGTGCTCGCGGACGTTGGGTTCGCCGTTGATCACCCGGGAGACGGTCTTCTGCGACACTCCGGCCAGCCGCGCGACGTCCATGCTGCCGGCCGGGCGGCGGGGGCCGCGACCTGTATCGCGCATGGGTCACGCTCCGGGAGCCGTTGACTACGTAGTCAGGAGTCTCCGGTAACTCCACTCCCACGTCAACGGCTTGTTACCGGAACGTTGCCACTTCAGCGCTCAGCATGTGGCGCTGTCTTCAAGGGCACGCGATCACGGCGAGACGTCGAGGTCCTGGGCGCGGTGCAACCCCGTGGCCCGGTTCACGCGCCCGGTCAACCTCGTGACCGTGGTGCGGGGCAACGCGCGGGAGAGCCAGGTCGCCGGTCTGTTGATCGCCCGCCCGGGGTAGGAGTTGACGGCGCCCTTGGCGAAGGCGTCGAGGGTCTTGACCGCGACATCCTCCGGCGCGTCGGTGAACGCCGGATTCATGGTGGCGGAGGTGGCGTCGAAGAATGCCGTGGCGGTGGCTCCGGGGTGGGCCGCCATGACCCGCACCCCGGTGCCGCGCAGCTCCTCGGCCAGCGCCTCGGTGAACGACAGCACGAACGCTTTCGTCGCCGCGTAACTGGCCTGGTACGGCATCGGCTGGAAGGCGGCCGTGGAGGCCACGTTGATGATGCCGCCGCGCCCCCTCTCCGCCATGCGGTTGCCGAGCACGTGGGTCAGGCTCATCAGGGCGATGGCGTTCAGTTCGACGGAGTCGACGTTGCGCCGCAGCGAGGAGCTCAGAAACGGGCCGATGGCGCCCGCGCCCGCGTTGTTGACCAGAAGATCGATGGTGCGGCCCTGTCGGTCGAGTTCCGCGGTCAGACGTGCCACCCCGTCGGGATCGGCGAGATCGGCCACTTCGGCCGTTACGTCGACCCCGTGCTCCTGCTGGATCTCGTCGGCGACCCGGCGCAGCGCGTCGCCAGAACGGGCTACGAGTACGAGATCGGCCCCTCGTCGGGCGAGTTCACGGGCGTACGCCACGCCGAGACCCTTCGAGGCGCCGGTGACGAGCGCGGTGATGCCTGCGTACCTGTACATGGGCGTATCGCTTCCTCGTGCTCGGTGTCGCCATTTACTTCGAACCTCAAAGCAAGGAACAAAGTAACAGCTTCGAGCCTCGAAGCAAACTGCGAGCCTCAGGGCGCGATGGATCAGCCGCTCGAGCCGGTGGTGCCGGCCGACCGGCTGTTCTGCGACGCGCCCAACCTTGTCAATCAGCTGGATGGGCTAGGTGAAGGCCGGTCTCCAGGTCTCGGCCAGGGTGAGGAAGGCCGAGTTCTCCTCCGGCAGTCCCATGGTGACGCGGACGCCTTCTCCGGAGAAGGCGCGGACGATGACCCCGTTGGAGAGGCAGTGGTCGGCGAAGGCCGTGCTGTCCTGGCCGAGCGGCAGCCACACGAAGTTCGCCTGGGAGGCGGGCAGGTCATAGCCGAGGGCCCGGAGCTCACGAGTGACGCGCTCGCGCTGCTCGACCGTGTGGGCGACCCGCCTGGCGACCTCCTCGTGCTCCTGGAGCGCGGCGACCGCCGCCTCTTGGGCGAGCGCGCTGACGCTGAACGGCGTCTGCGTCTTGCGTACTTGCGCGATGATCTCGGGCGCCCCGACGCAATAACCGATCCGCAGCCCCGCCAGCGCGTACGCCTTGGAGAAGGTTCTGAGGACGACGACGTTCGGCCGGTCGCCGAAGAGCGCGAGCGCGTCCGGTACGACGGACGGATCGGCATATTCGTGGTAGGCCTCGTCGACGACGATCAGCACGTGCACGGGCACCCGGTCGACGAAGGCGCGCAGGGCGCTCTCGCCGACGGGCGTCGAGGTCGGGTTGTTGGGGTTGCAGACGAAGACCAGCCGGGTCCGGTCGGTGATGGCCGCCGCCATGGCCTCAAGGTCCTGGACGTGGCCGCGCAGCGGCACCGGTACGGCCGTTCCGCCCGCCACCGCGGTCAGGATGGGGTACGCCTCGAACGACCGCCAGCCGAAGACGACCTCACTGCCCGGCGCCGACACCGTGTGCAGCAGTTGCCCGCAGACTTCGGAGGAGCCCGCTCCCACGGCGACGCGGTCGGTGGTCACGCCGTGGTGGTCGGCGAGCGCCTGGAGCAGGCGGCCGGCGCCCATGTCCGGGTAACGGGACAGGCCGCCGGCCAGCCGGGCGAGCCGGGCGGCGACGCTGGGCAGCAGACCGTACGGACATTCGTTGCTGGCCAGGACGACGGCTCCGGGGACCTTGCGTCCCGGCACGTAGGACTGGAGTCCGATCAGGGACGGGCGTACATGGACCACGTGGGTCTCACTTCCTTTCGGGGCCGGTCGCTACACATCTGTGCCGGTCGCTACACGTGGGCGAGCAGGATCGCGGGGTTCTCCACGCAGTCGGCCACGTAGCGCAGGAAGCCGCCGGCGGCGCCGCCGTCGCAGACGCGGTGGTCGAAGGTCAGTGACAGCTGGGTGACCTTGCGGGGTACGACCGCGTCGCCGGTCACCCAGGGGCGGTCGATGATGCGGCCGACGCCGAGGAGCGCGGCCTCGGGATGGTTGATGATCGGGGTGGATCCGTCCACGCCGAAGACCCCGTAGTTGTTGAGCGTGAACGTACCCCCGGTCAGCGCCGTGGGAGGCAGTCCGCCCGAGCGGGCCAGGCCGGTGAGGCGGGTCAGCTCCGCGGCGAGTTCCGCGGTCGTCATCAGGTGCGCGTCCCGGACCACCGGCACGACGAGACCGCGATCGGTCTGCGCGGCGAAGCCGAGGTTGATGTGACCGTGCCGGACGATCTCGGCGCGGGCGGTGTCGACCGAGGAGTTCAGCTCGGGGAAGCGTCGCAGGCCGGCCACGCAGATGCGGGCTAGGAGCGCGAGCAGGCCGATGCCGAGCTCCGGGCGGTCCTGGCGCAGCGCGTCCTTCACCGCGAGCAGGCCGGTAGCGTCGACGTCCACCCAGGTGGTGGCGTCGGGGATCTCGCTGCGGCTGCGGGCCAGCTTGTCGGCCACCACCCGCCGCAGGCCGCGCAGGGGGATGCGCTCCGCCGTCAACGCCGTCCCGGCGGAGCCGAGCGCAGACGCGGGCGGCACCGCTCCTGTCGCGCCGCCCGGAGACGCGGGCGCCGTTCCGGTCGCAGGGAGCGCAGACGCGGACGCCGTTCCCGTCGCAGGCAGCGCAGACGCGGACGCCGTTCCCGTCGCGGAGAGCGGGGGCGCGGGCGATGCCGCGGAGTCCCCGGGTGCCTTGCCGAGGTCGGCGATGGCCTGCTCGACGTCGCGACGCAGGATCACGCCCCGGGGTCCGGTGGGGGTGATGGCGGCGAGATCCAGTCCGTGCTCACGGGCGACCCGGCGGACGAGCGGCGAGACCACGCGCGGCGCCTGTCCCGGTGCGTGCTGCGGCGCGCGCTCCGGCGCAAGCTCGAGTTCGGCCACAAGCTCCGGCTCGCCCGCACGCTCGGGTTGAGCCGCACGCTCGGGTCGAGCCGCACGCTCCGGTCGAGCCGCACGCTCCGGTCCGGCGGCAAGAGGATCGGCGGACGCTTCCGGTGCCGTTTCGGGGGTCCTGCGGTCGGTGCGCCGGGAGCCGCCCCGGCGCCGCCGCGTGCCGGACGTGCGGCCGGTGCCGTACCCGATCAGGACGTTGCCGGAGCCGGCCTGCTCCTCCTCGCGGTAGCGGGCCGCCGCGGGATCCGTGTCCTGGTCGACGGTGGCCGTGTCCTTGTCGGCGGCCGCGGGGCCGACCTCGATGAGTGGTTCGCCGACCGTCAGGACGGTGCCCGCCTGCGCGTGGAGCCGCAGGACGGTCCCGGCGAAGGGGACCGGCACCTCCACGGCCGCCTTGGCGGTCTCGACCTCCACCACGATCTCGTCGATCTCGACCCTGTCGCCGACGGCGACCTTCCATACGACGATCTCGGCTTCCGTCAGGCCCTCGCCGAGGTCGGGCAGCCGGAACACCTGCCGCGCGGCAGTGGTCGTCATGACGCCTCCCGAGCCAGGTGCAGGAGATCGGGCTCGTCGCCGAACTGGAGCCGGTCGACCGTGTCGAGGATCCGGTCGACGTCGGGCAGATGCGCGTGCTCGAGGATGGGCGGCGGGTACGGGATGTCGAATCCCGAGACACGCAGCACGGGGGCGGCCAGGGAGTGGAAGCAGCGCTCCTGTACGCGGGCCGCGATCTCCGCGCCCACCCCGGCGAACCCCTGGGCCTCCTGGACCACCACGCAGCGGCCGGTCTTGCGTACCGAGGCCACGACGGTCTCGTCGTCGAACGGGACGATCGTCCGCAGGTCCACCACCTCCAGGGAGATGCCGTCCTGGGCAGCGGCTTCGGCGGCCTGGAGGGCCACGGGGACGCTCGGCCCGTAGGCGACCAGCGTCGCGTCGCGTCCCTCGCGCCGTACCACCGCCTGCCCGAACCCCCCGGCCCGCCGGTCGGCGGGCGTGATGTCGCCTTTGGACCAGTACAGGCGCTTGGGCTCCATGAAGATCACCGGGTCGGGGTCGGCGATGGCGTCGCGCAGCAGCCAGTACGCGTCGTCCGGGGTCGCGGGGGTCACGACCTTCAGCCCCGGAGTGTGCGCGTAGTAGGCCTCGCTGGAGTCGCAGTGGTGCTCGACACCGCCGATGCCGCCCGCGTACGGAATCCGGATCACCATCGGCAACGACAGCCGCCCGCGCGTGCGGTTGCGGAGTTTGGCCACGTGTGAGGCGATCTGCTCGAAGGCCGGGTAGGCGAAGGCGTCGAACTGCATCTCGACCGCCGGGCGGAACCCACCCATGGCCATGCCCACGGCCAGGCCCACGATCCCCGCTTCGGCCAGCGGGGTGTCGAAGCACCGATCCTCGCCGAACTCCTTGGTCAGCCCGTCGGTGACGCGGAAGACGCCGCCCAGCGGACCCACGTCCTCGCCGAAGACGAGAACCCGCTCGTCTTCGCGCAGCGCGTCCCGCAGCGCGGTGTTCAGCGCCTGCGCCATCGTCATCGTGGTCATGTCAGTCCTCCGGGGCGGTCAGCTCGGACGCCAGCAGCGCCCGCTGCTCGCGCAGCTGGGGTGTGGGCTCAGCGAAGACGTGGTCGAACAGCTCGAACGGGTTCGTCTCCGGGTCGGCGTTCATCTCGTCGCGCAGGCGGGCGGCGTACTCCTCGGCGGCCGCGTGCGCGGCGGCGACGGCCTCGGCGTCCAGGAGGCCCCGGCCGCGCAGATAGGTCTCCAGGCGGGCGAGGGGGTCGGCCGACTCCCACCGCTCGACTTCTTCCGTCTGCCGGTACCGGGTGGCGTCGTCGGCGTTGGTGTGGGCGTCCATGCGGTAGGTGTGCGCCTCGACCAGGAAGGGGCCGCCGCCGGTCCGCGCCCGCCGCACGGCCTCGGTCAGGACGGACAGCACCGCGACGAGGTCGTTGCCGTCCACCTGCTCGGACGGGATGCCATAGCCGATCCCCTTGTACGCGAGCGCGGGAGCCGCGGTCTGCCTGGCCAGGGGCACCGAGATCGCGTACTTGTTGTTCTGCACGAAGAACACGACGGGGGCGTGGAGGACCGCGGCGTAGTTGAGCGCCTCGTGGAAGTCGCCCTCGCTGGTACCGCCGTCACCGATGAAGGCCATGACGACGCCGTCCTCGCCCTTGCGGCGCAGGGCCTCGGCCATGCCGACCGCGTGGATGGTCTGGGTGGCCAGCGGCGTGCACTGCGGCGCGACCCGCGTGGCGGCGGGGTCGTACCCGCAGTGCCAGCCGCCCCGCAGCAGGGTGAGCACCTCGACGGGATCCATGCCGCGGGAGACCAGGGCCACGCAGTCCCGGTAGGTGGGGAACAGCCAGTCGTCCTCGCGCAGCGCGAGCACGCCGGCGATCTGGCAGGCCTCCTGCCCGCGGCTGGACGGGTAGACGGCGAGCCGGCCCTGCTTGGTCAGCGCGGTGGCCTGACGGTCGAAGCGGCGGCCCAGGACCATCCGGCGGTACGCCTCCAGCAACTGCTCATCGGCGGGCGCCGGGTAACCGGCGGGCGCTCGCACGGCCGTACCGTCCTCGGCGATGAAGCGCACCGGCTCGGGTGAGGGGAGAAGGCCGTCGACCGCTTGACGGCGCGTCCGCACGGACATCGCGACGCTCTCTTTCTCTGGACGTTTGACAAGGAAAGCGTCGACCTCCAGAACCATCTGTTCAAGACATCAGGCATGATGAGCGACAAATGGGTTCAATGGGGACGCGGGGAGGGCCAAATGTCAGCGGACGAGGGCGTTGAGGGGGGCTGGCCGGGACATTCGGCCAGCAAATTGGACGGGGTGGACCGCGCGATCATCGCCGAGCTGCTGCGCGACGGCCGGATGTCGATGCGGACGCTCGCCGAGCGCGTCCACATCTCCCGCGCCAACGCCTACGCCCGCCTCACGCGGCTGATGGACGACGGGGTGATCACCGGCTTCACGGCCGAACTCGCCCCGCACAAGGCCGGTCTGGGCACCAGCGCGTACGTCTCGGTCACCATCGAGCAGAACTCCTGGCGTACGGTGTCGGCCAGGCTCCGGAGCATCCCGTACGTCGAGCACTTCGCGATGGTCGGCGGCGACTACGACGTCCTGGCCCTGGTCAGGACGCCGGACAACGCGGCGCTCAGGCAGGTGGTGCTGGAACGCATCCAGGACGTCCCCGGCGTCCGGGCCACCCGCACCTGGCTGGTGTTCGACGAGGCCCGTGGGCGGGGCACGGACTGGGGGGCACGGGAGAGCTAGCGTGTTTCCCGGGACGCCTTGTACTCCTCCAGGAGCGCGTCGAGGCTGCGCACCATGAAGGTGTAGTACTCGTGCATCTCCCGCAGGCGCGCCCCCTGCCGCTCGGGCAGGTCGGCGGCGCGGCGGCGCGCGCTCTCGGCCAGGGTCAGCAACTCGGTCGTCTGCTCCAGCTGGTGCTGCAGGCAGCCACTCCAGGCGTCGTCGCGCCATTCGTAGACGTACTGCCGGGAACCCGGCTGCTTGAAGCGCCGCACGGTTCCGCTGACCATCAGCAGGCGCGTCGTCTCCGACACCGAGCCCTTGCTCGCGTCCAGGGCCTCCTGCAGCTCCGTCATCGTCATGGGCGCCTCCCTGAGCATGAGGACGCCCGCGGCCCGTCCGGCCATCGGCGGCCAGCCCATCGCCCGGCCGATGTGCAGCCCGAAGTCGTCGATCAGGGGATTCACCGCATCGTCGCCGACGGGGCTGGACACCACCGGACTCCAATCGCTCAGAAAAAAATGAACTTTCACTATTGACTGAACTTTCCGCTGGAGGGCAGTCTACCGGCTAACAGCGGTTCGGGCATGTCTGGAGCCGCGCTGCCTGAATGCAGGAGGTTCGCCGTGACAGGCACGGGCTGGGACATCATCGTCGTGGGAGCCGGTTCCGCCGGCGCGGCACTCGCCGTCCGCTCCGCCGAGCGGGGCAAGCGCGTCCTGCTGCTGGAGGCCGGGCCCGACTACCGGTCGGCGCAGATGCACGAGGCGTGGCGGTCGCCGAACCCCGTCCGGGCGCTGCTGGATCCCAGCGCCACCGAGGGCCTGGTCTGGATGGGCGTCAATTCCTCCCGGACCGACAAGCAGGCGCAGGCGCCGTACTGGCGCGGGCGTGGGGTGGGCGGCAGCTCGTCGATCAACGGGCAGATCGCGATCCGCCCGCCGGTGGAGGACTTCGACGACTGGGCCGCGGCGGGGTGCGCCGGGTGGTCATGGCAAGACGTGCTGCCCTACTTCGCGAAGCTGGAGGACGACGCGGAGTTCGGGGACGAGCCGTACCACGGGCGCGGCGGGCCGACACCGATCTTCCGGATGCCTCGGGAGCGGTGGGGAGCGGTGGACTCCGCCCTGTCGGCCGCCGCGCTGGCCGCCGGACACCCGTGGGCGCCGGACGTGAACGCGCCCGGAGCGAGCGGGGTCTCGCCTTACCCGATCAACTCCCGCGCCGGGCGCAGGGTCACGGTCAACGACGGCTACCTCGAACCGGGCCGGTCCCTGCCCGGCCTCACCGTACGCGGCGGAGCCCTGGTGGACCAGGTCGTGTTCGACGGCGACCGCGCCACCGGCGTCCGGGTGATCGTGGACGGGACGGCGACGACCGAGTACGCGGACGAGATCGTGCTCAGCGCGGGCGTCATCCACTCCCCCGCGATCCTGCTGCGGTCGGGGGTCGGCCCGGCCGCCGACCTGCGCCGGCTGGGGATCACGGTACGCCGGGACCTGCCGGTCGGCCTCGGCATGCAGGACCATCCGATGATCGTCGTCGAGCTGCCGCTGACCTCGGAGGCCGCCATCAAGACGGCCGACGACCGCCACACCAATGTCTGCGTCCGCTACACCAGCGGCCCCGGGGGTCTGCCGCACGACATGATGTTCGTCTCGCTGAACCAGAACGTCCTGTCGATGGAGGCCGCCGACACCCGGTTCCCGGCGGGCGGCTTCGGCGTGTGGCTGAACCAGAACCATTCGCGCGGCGTACTGTCGCTGACCTCCGCCGACCCCGAAGCCCAGCCCGAGGTGCGGGAGCGGATGCTGTCGGACGCCCGCGATCTGGAGCGGCTGCGCCAGGGGGTCCGCGCCCTGGTCGAGATGGCGCGCGGGCCCGAGGTCGCCCCGATCCTCGACGGCTCGGTCGAGGCCCGCAACAGCCGCCTGTTCGCGGTGCTGGACAACGACGCCGAACTCGACGACCACCTCCTGGCCACCGCGGTGGACGCCCAGCATGGCACCAGCACCTGCCGGATGGGCGCACCCGGTGACGCCGCCACGGTGGTCGATCCGTCGTGCCGCGTGCTCGGGGTCGACGGGCTGCGCGTGGTCGACGCCTCGATCTTCCCCTCGGTCCCGCGGGCCAACACCAACCTGGCAGCGATCATGGTCGGCGAGCTCATGGCCGACCGTCTCGGCTGAGTCCGCCCCCATTTACTTCGCAAGGAGCACCATTTCGTGAAGACCCTGCAGAACCTGATCGGCGGCATGTGGGAGGACTCCCGTGGTGACGCGTTCCACGACGTGATCGATCCGGCGACCGAAGAGGTCGTCGGCCGCTCCCCCGGCGGCTCGCCGGAGGACGTCCGCCTGGCCGTCGACGCGGCCGTCCAGGCGCAGCCGGCCTGGGCGGCCCTGCCGGTCGCCGAGCGCGTGGAGCGCCTGTCCCGGTGGGCGGACACGATCGCCGAGCACGCCGAGGAGCTGGCGGAGCTCGAATGCCGGGAGATGGGCAAGCCCGTCGCGCTCGGCCGTACCTTCATCGGGGGCGCGGCGCAAGGATTCAAGGCGGCGGTGGCCGAGGCCCTGGACTACCCGTTCGAGGAGGCCGTCGCCGGTCCGGGCGGGAGCGCCACCACGATCCTGCGTAAGCCGCTCGGCGCCACGGCGGTCATCGTGCCGTGGAACTTCCCGGTGCCCATGGCGCTGGGGGCGCTCGGCCCGCTGCTGGCGGCGGGCAACACCGTCGTGCTCAAGCCGTCCGAACGCTCCCCCATGTCGGCGGTACGGCTGCTGGAACTGATGGATCTGCCGGCCGGCGTGGTGAACCTGGTTCTCGGCGACTCCCGGGCCGGTGCGCCGCTGGTCGCGGACGAACGGATCGGGCTCGTCCACTTCACCGGCTCGGTCGAGGCCGGACGCCGGGTCGGCGCGGAGAGCGGGGGCCTGCTGCACCGGGCGATCCTCGAACTCGGCGGCAAGGACCCCGTGGTAGTGGACGCGGGCGTCGACCCGGCCGCGACCGCCGCGGCGGTCGCGTTCGGCGCGTTCGCCAACTCCGGCCAGATCTGTACGTCCATGGAACGCGTCTACGTGCACCAGGACATCGCCGAGGCGTTCGTCGACGCCCTCGTCGAGGTCGCCAACGGTTACGCCCTGGGAGACGGGCGCGACGAGAGCACGGTGCTGGGCCCGCTGGTCGACCGGCGTCAGCGCGACATCGTGGACCGGCACGTCACCGACGCGGTCGACCGCGGCGCCACCGTCCGCACGGGCGGGACCGTGCCCGAGGGCAAGGGCTTCTTCTACCCCGCCACCGTGCTCACCGGCGTGGACGACTCCATGCTGGTCATGACCGAGGAGACCTTCGGCCCGCTCGCCCCGGTCGAGGTCGTCTCCTCCTTCGAGGAGGGGCTGGAGAAGGCGGCCGGCACCCGTTTCGGCCTCGCCGCCACCGTGTACACCAACGACCCGGCGCACATGGCCGCGGCTCGCGACATCCCGGCCGGGGTCGTGTGGGTCAACCAGTGGCAGGGGGGCGGGCCCGAGCGGCTGTACGAGCCGGCGGGTGACAGCGGCATGGGGGCGACCGGGTCCCGGGCCGCCTATGACGCGGCCACCCGCCCTGTCTCGATCCACACCGCCCCGTCCGCGTGACGGACCCAAGGGGAGTGGACTCAGCGGGAATGGGCGCCGGGGACGTGGCTGGGGTGAAAGGTGGGGCGGCGGGCGGCGCCAAGCGGCATGCCGCCAACGCCGTCGGCGCCTGGAGCAGCCGCCTGGTCGAGCTGTCCCATCGCATCCACTCCCACCCCGAGCCGGCCTTCGAGGAGACGCGGGCCAGCGCGTGGGTGGCGGACGCGCTGAGCGCCGCCGGTTTCGACGTCCAGCACGGCTGCTACGACCTGCCCACCGCCGTACGGGCGAGCGTGGGAACGGGTCCGCTGCACATCGGGATCTGCGCCGAATACGATGCCCTGCCCGAGATCGGGCACGCCTGCGGGCACAACATCATCGCCGCCGCGGCAGTGGGCGCCGCAGTCGGACTGGCCGGACTGGCCGACGATCTCGGACTGACGGTGACCGTCCTCGGCACTCCGGCCGAAGAAGGCGGCGGCGGCAAGATCCTCATGCTGGAGCGCGGCGCGTTCGCGGGGCTCGACGCGGCGATGATGGTCCATCCCGCCGCGGTCGAGATGGCGGCGATGCCCGGCTCGGCCGTCGCCCAGTTCGAGGCCTCCTACCGGGGGAAGCCCGCCCATGCGGGCGCGTACCCGGAGCTGGGCGTCAACGCCGCCGACGCGATGACCGTCGCGCAGGTGGCGATCGGGCTGCTGCGCCAGCAGACGGGCGCCGGTGACCGCGTCCACGGCATCGTCACCCAGGCCGGCACCGCGCCGAACGTGATCCCCGACGCCAGCCACGGGCGGTGGATCGTCCGAGCCTCCACGCTGGAGGCCCTGGCCGAGCTCAAGCCACGCGTGCGGCGGTGCTTCGAGGCGGGAGCGGTGGCCACCGGGTGCGAGCTGACGGTCACTCCCCTGGGCCCCGACTACGCCGACCTGCGGCCCGATGCGGGGATGCTCCGGCTGTACCGGGCCAACGCCGAGGCGCTGGGGCGCGTCTTCCCGGACCTGCCCGGCGGTGCTCCGGCCGGCGCGGCCACGGACATGGGTAACGTCTCCCATGTCGTTCCCAGCATCCATCCCATGCTGGGGCTGGACTGCCTGCCCGCGGTCAACCATCAGCCCGAGTTCACCGCGGCCTGCGCCACTCCGGCCGCCGACAGAGCGGTCCTGGACGGCGCCACCGCGATGGCGTGGACCGCCATCGACCTCGCCCACGCCGCATCCGCTCAGCGGGCCTCCCACGGCTGAGCCCCGGTCCGGCAGCCCGCGTTCGCCCCGGTCACCTCACTGGTG
>NZ_JBEZDU010000033.1:0-114279 GCF_040648495.1 Nonomuraea sp. NPDC049129
TCGCCGCGGACCATCATCATGAGCATCGGAATGTGCTTGATCGTGAAGCGCTCGGACAGGCGGGGCGACCGGTCCACGTCGACTTTGACGAGTTTTACGCGGCCGGCCAGGTCCTGGGAGATCTGTTCGAGTGCGGGCGTGACCATCCGGCACGGCCCGCACCAGTCCGCCCAGAAGTCGACGATGACCGGCGGGCCGGCACGCTCGGCGACCTCGGCGAACGTGTCGTCGCCCGCCTCGGCGATCCACGGCAGCGGCCGGTGGCAGTTCCCGCACTGGGGCACGCCGTCGGCCGCGGCCGGGACCCTGTTCCGTTTGCCGCAGTTCGAGCAGGCGACGGTGGTCGAGATCATGTCAGCTCCCTGGTCCGGCGAAGGTGACGCTCAGCTCGCCGTGGTCGACGTCCACCGTGACGGTCGAGCCGTCGGGGACGTCGCCGCTGAGCAGCGCGCGGCCGATCCTGGTCTCGACCTCGCGAGCGATGAACCGGCGCAGCGGCCGGGCCCCGTACACGGGGTCGTAGCCCTGGTCGGCGATGAGCTTGAGCGCCTGGTCTCGTCGCGGCGGGTGTAACCGAGGCGGGACAGCTCGGCGACCGCGCGGAGCCGGCGGTCCTCCAGCTCCGCGATTTTCGCGGCCGCCTCCGGGGCCTCCTCTAGGTGCTGTTCGTAGGCGTTCATTTGACCTCGGTGAAGTCCGCGTCGATCACGTCGTCGTCGGCCTGCTGGAGCACGCCGTTGAGCGCGCATTGCGGCTCCCCCTAGCGATTGATACTCGCGAGCAGTTCTTCCGCGACCGCTCCCCAGAGCAGGCCACAGAGAATCATGGCGATGGCGGTGAGCGCGAAGACGAAGAGGCCGACGAGCAGCCCGATTTCCAGGTGGCTCACACGCTTTACCAGGCTTTCCCTGGCGCTCCGGGGTCACATCCCCCATGCGTGTAGTTCTGGGGCAAATCCCTTAGTCGACGGTGTCGTCCCGCCCCCGGACGATCACGAGGCGGGTCAGCTCGACGCGGGACTTGATCTGCAGCTTGGAGTAGATGTGCCGCAGGTGGAAGGCGACCGTGTGCGCGCTGATGAACATCTGCTCCGCCACCTGCCGGTTGGACCACCCGTCGGCCACCAGGAGCGAGACGTGCCATTCCGTCTCGGTGAGGCTGTCCCAGCCGGAGGCCGGCCGGTCGGCGTAGCTCCAGTGCCGGTGGCGCACACCCATGGCGCGCAGCCGCTTGCGTACGCGGGCCGAATCCCTGACGGATCCGATCTCGTAGTAGATCGCGAGCGCGCGGTCGAGGCTTACCGCCGCGTCGTCGTGCAGCCCGCCGGCGGCCTGCAGCACGCCGAGGTCCTCCGTGGCGGAGGCGCGCCCCCACACGTCGTCGGCGCGCTCGGCGGCCCGGGACAGGGCCTCGCGATCGCCGTCGAGCAGGCCGCGCGCGTGCGCGGCGGACGCGGTCAGGGCCAGGAAACCCGGGTTGGCGGCCGCCAGTTCCTCCGCGGTGGCGACGGCGGCGTTGGCCACCGCGCGGGCGTCCACGGCGAGGGCGAGGCGGACCAGCCAGGCGCTCGCGGTGGGGTTGCCGGCGAGCATCGAACGTTGCCGTTCGAGCAGGTCGGCCAGTAAGGTCATCGCCTTCAGCGGTCCGTCGCACGCCTCGGTGACCTGGGCCACGATGAGGGCGTGTTCGAGTGAGTCGCCGGGCAGGTCGGCGACGTGCCGGACGGCCGCCCGTACGTTGCCGCGCCGCAGCGCGACGGTGGCCAGGACGTTGGTGGCCGCTGCGGCGGACAGGGGCGTGGCCCGGTCCGCGGCGAGGCTCAGCGCCCGCTGGGCTTCGTCGGCGGCGCTGTCCAGCCGCCCTTCGAGCAGCTCGGACCGGGCCGCGAGGGCGGACAGGTCGGCCTCCCATGCCTGGTGGCCGGAGTCGAACATGTCCTCGCGCGCGTCCTGGACGAGCAGCCGCGCCTCGTCCAGCCGGTGGACGTCGGTGAGTATCGCGGCGGAGATCAGCCGGGATTCGTACGGATGCACGGCCGACCCGTTCGCGCCGGACAGGAGCCTGGCGTCGCCGGACAGCCGCCTGGCGTCGGCGGCCAGCGCCAGCGCCTTGGACAGGCGGCCCTCGTCCCGCTCCGCCTGCGCCAGCGCGATCAGGGCCGCCGCGGTGGCCGCCGCGCTGTGACGGGCACCCGCCTCGATGACCTCGTGCGCGTACGTGCGGACGGACGCCTCGTCGCTGGGCAGGCGCGTCATGGCGTAGAGGCGCACGAGCAGCGCCCGGTCGCGCACGTGGCCGGGAAGGTCGGGCAGCGCCAGCACCGTCTCGGCCTCCCGCATGGCCTCCTCGAGGCTGCCGGTCAGGTACATGACGTCCGCGAGCACGCAGTGCAGCTCGGCCACACTGTGCGTCGAAGCGTGCGCGGAGGAGTGCTCGGCGAGGCCGCCGCGGACCAGCTGCTCGGCCGCCCGCAGCCGCCCCTCCGCCATCGCGGTGTCGATGGTCGCGACGAGGTCGAGCCGGCCCAGCAGCGCCTGCCGGACGGGCGGCGGGACCCGCTCGGCGATGACAAGCCTGACCAGCTCGTGGCGGAAGGCGAGGTCATGCGCGGTGGCGGACAGGATGCCCGCCGCCATGGACTCCTCCACCGCGGGCAGCAGCGCGGCCGTTGTCGTGCCGAGCAGCGACGCGGCCTGCTCGGGGGCGAACGACCGGCCGAGCACGGCGGCCGTCTCCACCAGGTTCCTGGCGACCGCGCTCAGGCCGCCGATCCAGTGCCGCACCACCCTGGTGAACCGGTCGGGGATGCGCAGGGCGGCGTCGCCGTCGAGGACCTGGCCTTCGTCGCGAAGGCCGGCGAGCAGCTCGGTGATCAGCAGCGGGTTGCCGCCCACGACGTCCACCAGAGCCAGCGTCGCCGGTCCCGGCGCGGCCCCGAGCGTGTCGGTGGCCAGGGCGACGGCCGCGGCCGGGGACAGCGGCGAGAGCCGCACCCGGCCGGCCCCGTGGCGCTCCAGCAGGTCGAACAGGGAGGCGGACTGGTCCTGTCCCACACCGGTCGATCGGCTCAGCAGCCAGCCGATCGGCCGGAATTCGAGCAGGCCGTGGAGGGTGCGCAGGGCGACCAGCGTCGCCGGATCGGCCCACTGCAGGTCGTCGAGCACGGCCAGGACCGGAGCCGTGGGCCATTCCTCGAAGCGTGTTCGCAACGCCTCCAGCGTCCGCGAGTCTGGGTCGAGCCGTAGGTCCAGGGCCTCGAACAGGCTGCCGCACGGCACCAGCTCGCCCAGCTCCTCCAGCTCGCCCCGGAGCACGGCGATGCCGCGCTCGCCGGCGGTGGCGGCCGCCTCGTCGAGCAGCCGGGTCTTGCCGATCCCCGGCTCCCCGTCCACCAGCAGGGTCGCGCCCTTGCCCGCCTGAACGGCGTCGAGCAGGCCGTCCACGTCATGCCATTCCTGTTCGCGTCCCCGCATGTAAGACCGCCTCCCAGACGAGGAACGGTGAAGCTCATGCTCTTAAAGATCTTTCACGCCACTGCACGTTTCGGGGATGTGGCCGGGGAGCAGCCGGGACGAGTCTCGAGGTGATGCCCAGGAAAGGAGTTGGGACCCCGGGAAAGGAGGTGGGGACATGGTGGAAACCGGCTACGCGCCGTTCAACCGGACAGTGGACAGGACCCAACTTCCGCTGCTGTTGCGGGGCGTCCTTGAAGTGCTCAAGAGTCACATCACCGAAGGGGAGTGGGAGGACGTGAAGGCGGGCATGCCGAAGAACCTCGCCTCCTTGCTCCCATAGCGGCATTCAGCTCCTCCGACTCCTTTCACGGAGGGCGCGGACGAGCCGCAGCGGCAGGAGCCCTACCAGGGGAGCTCGCCTGCCAAGATCGTCGCGGTCCTCCTTGTCGAAGGCGCGGGCGTAGCGGCGGCTGTCCCGGACGCTCGCGTAGCACTTTGCGCCCGCTGCCCCGCAGCCGCGCTGACAATGCCAGCGCATCGTCTCCCCCTCGTTCTCGAAGCGGAAACGATGCCCGAAAACCCGACAAAGCAGCATTAAAACGACTGTACTGCCGGCATCCCTCCGGAGCACCGCTGAAGGACGTTCCGTGAAGGAGCTTTGACCATGACCGCAGAAGACCTTGGCATGATCCGGACCAACATCCCGGCCCGGCTGGATCGGCTGCCCTGGTCCCGGTTCCACTGGAGAGTGGTGCTGGGTCTGGGAACGGTGTGGATCCTCGACGGGCTGGAGGTGACGATCGTCGGCGCGGTCGCCTCCCGCATGACGGAGCGCGGCAGCGGCATCGCCGTCAACAGCGCCGACATCGGCACCGCGGCGGCCATCTACGTCGCCGGCGCGTGCGTAGGAGCGCTGCTGTTCGGGCAGCTCACGGACCGGCTCGGCCGCAAGAAGATGTTCATGTTCACGCTGGGCCTCTACATGGTCGCCACCGTGGCCACCACCTTCGCGTTCGAGCCCTGGTACCTGTTCCTCATGCGCTTCCTGACCGGGATGGGCATCGGAGGCGAGTACGCGGCGATCAACTCGGCCATCGACGAGCTCATCCCGGCGCGCAACCGGGGCCGGGTGGACCTGGCCATCAACGGCAGCTACTGGGTCGGGGCAGCCATCGGCAGCGTCGCCGCGCTGGCCTTCCTCAGCACCGCCCTCTTTCCGATGGACATCGGCTGGCGGCTGGCGTTCGTCATCGGCGGCGTGCTCGGGTTCGCCATCATGTTCACCCGCCGAAGCCTTCCGGAGAGTCCCCGCTGGCTGTTCATCCACGGTCGCGAGGAGGAGGCCGAACGTATCGTGGACCAGATCGAGGCCGAGATCGGCGGCGACCTGCCCCCGCCCAGGGGCGAGATCACGGTCAGGCAGCGCGCCGCCATCCCGTTCCGGGAGATCGCCAGGGTGGCCATGGAACGCTATCCGCGCCGGGTGCTCCTGGGTCTCGCTCTCTTCATCGGGCAGGCGTTCCTGTACAACGCGGTGACGTTCGACCTGGGGACGCTGCTGCACGGCTTCTTCGGGGTGGCGTCCGGGTCCATCCCGTACTTCATGGTCGTTTTCGCGCTCGGCAACTTCCTGGGGCCGCTCCTGCTGGGACGCTGGTTCGACACCGTTGGGCGGATTCCCATGATCGCCGGCACGTACCTGGTGTCGGCCGCCCTGACCGCGGTAATCGCTGTTCTGATGCTGAATCGGGCACTGACCACGACCTCGTTCATGGTGCTCATCGCGCTGACCTTCTTCGTCGCCTCCGCTGGGGCCGGCTCGGCCTACCTCACCGTCAGCGAGATCTTCCCGATGGAGACGCGGGCGCTGGCCATCGCCCTGTTCTTCGCGGTCGGGACGGCGATCGGTGGCATCACGGGGCCGGCGCTGTTCGGGCAGTTCATCCACAGCGGCAACCTGACGCTGGTGGCCGCCGGGTTCTTCATCGGCGCGGCGGCCATGGCGCTCGGCGGTGTCGCCGAGCTGATGTTCGGCGTCCGGGCGGAACAGCAGTCGCTGGAGGACATCGCCCGCCCACTGACGGCCGAGGAGGCCGGACCCTACGCGGACGAGCGCCGTGAGCGCATCCACCACCGCCACGAGCAGGACACCACGGGAGCGCGGCGGTTCCTGCCGGGGCCGGGGAGCACATTCCCCTCACCCGGGATGGTCGGCACCGGCGCGGCGAGCGGCCGCGTCACCGCCAGCGCCGACGAGCAGCTCGACCGGGAGGTCGCCGCCGTGACCCATGCGCTGGACGAGCACGGTCCCGCCGACCGCGACACGCTCGCCCGGATGGTCCACGGCCGTGCCTGGGGGCCGGGGCGCTTCCGCGCCGCGCTGCGGCAGACCGTCCGGGAGGGACGCGGCCGTTCCCTTTCGCACGGCCGGTACGACTCATCCCGGCACTGACCCCAGGGAGTTGGTCACCCGAACCGCTATGACCGACTGCTGCGTGGCCAGGGACGACCTGGCCGCGCCGCTCGTCTCAGAAGTGCGGGCCGCTCTTAAGGGCGCGGGCCGAAGCCCTGGGCGGCGAGCCAGGTGGCGCAGAGGCCCGGCCAGGCGGACACGGCCAGGTCGCCCTGGGCGAGCCCGAGCCCGTGCTTGCCCTCGGGAAAGACATGCAGCTCGTACGGTGTGCCCGCGCGGCCGAGCGCGTCGGCGAACAGCAGGCTGTTGGCGGCCGGCACCCCTTGGTCCGCCGCAGTGTGCCAGAGGAACGCCGGTGGCGTCTCGGCGGTCACGTTGAGGTGCGCGGACAGGGCCGTCGCCTGCTCCTCGGTGCTGTCGGGGCCGAGCAACTGTCGGCGCGACCCCGAGTGCGCGGCCCACCCGGCGAGGTCGATGACCGGATAGCCGAGTATCAGGGCATCCGGGCGGTCCCCGTCCTTGTCGGTGGCCAGGGTGGCGGCAAGGTGGCCGCCCGCCGAGAACCCCATGACGGCGACCCGCCCGGCGCCGCGCTCGCGGACGACGCGCACCGCCTGGCGCAGGTCGTACAGCGGAGCCGGATGCAGTGGCTCGCGCCCCGGCTCGTCGCCGGCCACCCGGTAGGCCAGCACGTAGGCGTCGATGCCGAGCATGACCAGCCAGCGGGCCACGTCCGCGCCCTCGTGCCCGGCCAGCCGGGAGTAACCGCCACCGGGGCACACCACCACCGCGCCCGTGGCCGGGCCGTCCGCCGCGTACAGGGTCAAGCTCGGGGACTCGCCGGTGGCCGGGCCGGGGGGAGTCTCCGGCCAGAGGGGAACGTCGATCATGCGGGGCACTCTACTCCCCGGAAAAGTTAGGAAACTTTCCTAAGCGGGTTGACCGGGCCCCGTAACGCTCGTTGGATGAGCTGTCATGACCCCCCGTATCATCGCCACCGCCGCCCTGGTCGCCGCTCTGGCCCTGCCGCTGCCCGCGGCCGCCGCCCCCGCGACCTTCACCCACCCCGGAGTGCTGCTCGGCCGGGGGCAGCTCGACTTCATGCGTACCAAGGTCAACGCGGGCGCGCAGCCGTGGAAGTCGGCCTACGACCAGATGATGGGCCACTCGCTGGCCTCACTCACCCGTGCGGCCAAGCCCCGCGCCGTCGTCGAGTGCGGCCCCTACTCCAACCCCAACAACGGCTGCACCGACGAGCGCCAGGACGCGCTCGCCGCGTACACGATGTCTCTCGCCTGGTACGTCACCAGGGACGCCAAGTACGCCAAGAAGGCCATCGAGATCATGGACGCCTGGTCCGCGGTGATCAAGGACCACACCAACAGCAACGCGCCCCTGCAGACCGGCTGGGCCGGCTCGGTCTGGCCACGGGCGGCCGAGATCATCCGCTACACCTACACCAGCTGGCCGAACGTCGACCGCTTCGCCACCATGCTGCGCACCGTCTATCTGCCGAAGGTCATCAACGGCTCCAACAGCAACGGCAACTGGGAGCTGAGCATGATGGAGGCGGCCGTCGGCATCTCCGTCTTCCTGGAGGACCGGACGAGCTACGACAAGGCGATCACCAAGTACCGCGGCCGGGTGCCGGCCTACATCTACCTCAGCACGGACGGCGAGCTGCCCAAGGGCGCGCCCGGCAGCGGCCTCGACACCCGCGACGAGCTCGTCAAGTACTGGCAGGGGCAGACGACCTTCGTCACCGGCCTCACTCAGGAGACCTGCCGCGACTTCACCCACACCGGCTACGGGATCTCGGCCATCTCCCACGTCGCCGAAACGACCAAGATCCAGGGCCAGGACCTCTACCCGGAGGTCGGCGAGCGGCTCAGGCAGGCGCTCGGCTTCCAGTCGAAGTACCAGCTCGGCGCGGCCGTGCCCTCCTGGTTGTGCGGCGGCAGCCTGAACCTGGGCCTCGGCCCGATCACCGAGGTCGGCTTCAACCAGCTCCACAACCGCCAGGGCATCCCGATGACGAACACCCAGCAGCTCACCGAGCAGCAGCGTCCCGCAGGCACCAACCAGCTCTTCGTCGCCTGGGAGACCCTCACCCACGCGGGCAGTTAAGCCTTTCCTTAGGTGAGCGTTGACAACGTCGCTGAGCAGGAGTCGGCTGAGGGCCCACGACGAGCGAGGGGGTGTCCGGATGCAGGTTCCAGCGCCGTTGGAGTACGAGCGGGCCACCAGCGTCGATCACGCCATCGGGCTGCTGGAGCGGCTCGGTGGTTCGGCGCGGCTCATCGCGGGCGGGCACAGCCTGCTCCCGATGATGAAGTTACGGCTCGCCACTCCCGAATATCTGATCGACATCAACGACCTGCACGCCGAGCTCGGTTACATCAGGACCGAGCCCGGCCAGGTCCGCATCGGCGCGATGACCAGGCACCGCGAGCTGCTGGAGTCGGCCGAGCTGGCCGCGACCTTCCCGATCTTCGGTGACGCCGAGCGGGTCATCGCCGACCCGGTCGTCCGCAACCGGGGCACACTGGGCGGCTCGCTCTGCCAGGCCGACCCGTCGGAGGACCTGTCGGCGGTGTGCACCACGCTGGGCGCCAGCTGTGTGATCCGGGGCGGCGCGGGCGAACGGGTCGTGACCATGGAGGAGTTCTACCGGGGTCCCTATGAGACCGCGGTCGAGGACGCCGAGATGCTGGTGGAGATCCGGGTCCCGATCCGGCCCAACGGGTCCAGCGCCTACGAGAAGGTCGAGCGGCGCGCGGGTGACTGGGCGATCGTGTCGGCGGGCGCGGCCGTGTGGCTGGACGGCGAGGTGATCTCCGACGCCCGCGTCGGGCTCGCCGCGGTCGGCCCGAACACGACCGGCATGCCCGCCGTCTCCGACGCCCTGCGCGGCAGGGAGCCGTCCGAGGAGCTGTACGAGCGGGCCGGGGAGCTGGCCGCACAGCACTGCGACCCGGCCACGGACATGCGCGGCAGCGCCCTCTACAAGCGCCACCTCGCCAAGGAGCTCACCAGGAGGGCCCTGCGCCGCTCCGTCGCCCGGCTCAGAGAAGGGGTGTGACGTGCGCGTATCGATGATCGTGAACGGCGAGGAGGTCACCAGGGAGATCGAGGGGCGCCTGCTCCTGGTCCACTTCCTGCGTGACCACCTCGGGCTGACCGGCACCCACTGGGGCTGCGACACCAGCAACTGCGGCACCTGCGTGGTCTGGCTCGACGGCGAGCCGGTCAAGTCGTGCACCGTGCTCGCGGCGATGGCCGGCGGCCACGAGGTGCGTACGGTCGAGGACCTCGAACAGGACGGCACGCTCGACCCCGTCCAGCAGGGCTTCATGGAGTGCCACGGGCTGCAGTGCGGGTTCTGCACGCCGGGGATGATGATGACGGCCAGGGCGCTGCTCGACCGCAACCCCGACCCCTCCGAGGGCGAGATCCGCGAGGCGATCTCCGGGCAGATCTGCCGCTGCACTGGCTACGCCACCATCGTCCGCTCGGTGCGCTGGGCCGCCGCCCGGGAAGCTCAGGAAGTCCGCGAAGCCCAGGAGTCGGGGGCGACATCGTGACCAGCACCGAACACCGGCCCGCCGGATTCACCGACAACGACCAGAAGCCGCTCGGCCACGGCCGGATGCTCCGCAAGGAGGACCCGCGCTTCATCCGCGGCCGGGGCCGCTACGTCGACGACGTACAGCTGCCCGCGATGCTGCACCTGGCGATCCTGCGCTCGCCCGTCGCGCACGCGCGGATCGTGAGCATCGACGTCAGCGCGGCGCAGGCGCACCCGAAGGTCAAGGCCGTCGTCACCGGCGCCGACCTGGCCGCCCAGGGCCTGGCCTGGATGCCCACGCTCTCCAACGACGTACAGGCCGTCCTGGCCACGGACAAGGTCCGCTTCCAGGGCCAGGAGGTCGCGTTCGTGGTGGCCGAGGACCGCTACTCCGCCCGCGACGCACTGGAGCTGATCGACGTCGAGTACGACGTGCTCGACCCGGTGATGGACGCCCGCAAGGCCCTCGACCCCGCCGCGCCGGTCATCCGTGACGACCTCGACGG
This sequence comes from Nonomuraea sp. NPDC049129, assembly GCF_040648495.1. Taxonomy (NCBI): domain Bacteria; kingdom Bacillati; phylum Actinomycetota; class Actinomycetes; order Streptosporangiales; family Streptosporangiaceae; genus Nonomuraea; species Nonomuraea sp. NPDC049129. The sequence continues at coordinate 9,943 of NZ_JBEZDU010000033.1, forward strand.
CAAGACGGACAACCACTGCTTCGACTGGGAGACGGGCGACGCGGCGGAGACGGCCGCGGTGTTCGACACGGCCGACGTCGTGGTGAGCCAGGACATCGTCTACCCGCGCGTACACCCCGCGCCGATGGAGACCTGCGGCTGCGTGGCCGACTTCGACCGGGTCGAGAGCAGGCTGACCCTGTGGTCGACGACCCAGGCGCCGCATGCGCACCGCACGTTGTACGCGCTGGTCGCCGGGCTGCCCGAGCACAAGATCCGGGTCATCTCGCCCGACCTCGGCGGCGGCTTCGGGGGCAAGGTCCCGATCTATCCCGGCTACGTCTGCGCGATCGTCGCCTCGATCGTGACCGGCAAGCCGGTGAAGTGGGTGGAGGACCGCGCCGAGAACCTCATCAGCACCGGCTTCGCCCGCGACTACATCATGCGCGGCGAGATCGCGGCCACCCGGGACGGCAGGATCCTGGCCATCCGTACGAACGTGCTGGCCGACCACGGCGCGTTCAACGGCGTCGCCGCGCCGACGAAGTATCCGGCGGGCTTCTTCGGCGTGTTCACCGGCAGCTATGACCTGCGGGCCGCTTATTGCAAGATGACCGCCGTCTTCACCAACAAGGCGCCCGGCGGGGTCGCGTACGCCTGCTCCTTCCGCATCACCGAGGCGGTCTACCTGGTCGAGCGGATCGTCGACTGCCTGGCGTACGAGCTGGGGATGGACCCGATCGAGCTGCGGATGAAGAACTTCATCCAGCCCGACCAGTTCCCCTACACGACCAAGACCGGCTGGGTGTACGACTCGGGCGACTACGAGCCCACCATGCGCAAGGCCATGGAGATCGCCGGATATGAGGAGCTGCGCAAGGAGCAGATCGAGCGGCGCGCCCGCGGCGAGCTGATGGGCATCGGCGTCTCCTTCTTCACCGAGGCCGTCGGCGCGGGCCCGCGCAAGAACATGGACATCCTCGGCCTCGGCATGGCCGACGGCTGCGAGCTGCGCGTCCACCCGACGGGCAAGGCGGTCGTCCGGCTGTCGGTGCAGAGCCAAGGGCAGGGCCACGAGACCACGTTCGCGCAGATCGTGGCCGAGGAGATCGGCATCCCGCCCGCCGACATCGACGTGGTGCACGGTGACACGGACCAGACGCCGTTCGGCCTCGGCACGTACGGCAGCCGCTCGACCCCCGTGTCCGGCGCGGCGGCGGCCCTGGTGGCCCGCAAGGTACGCGACAAGGCCCGCATCATCGCCTCCGGCATGCTGGAGGTGTCGGTCGCGGACCTCGACTGGGACAAGGGCGCGTTCCGCGTCAAGGGCGACCCGGCCAAGTCCGTCACGATCCAGGAGATCGCGATGCGGGCGCACGGCGCCGGAGACCTGCCCGAAGGCATCGAGGGCGGCCTGGAGGCGCAGATCTGCTACAACCCCGAGAACCTCACCTACCCGCACGGCGCCTACATCTGCGTCGTCGACATCGACCCCGGCACCGCCCAGGTCAAGGTGCGGCGCTTCATCGCGGTGGACGACTGCGGCACCAGGATCAACCCGATGATCATCGAGGGCCAGGTCCACGGCGGCCTCACCGACGGGGTCGGCATGGCGCTGATGGAGATGATCGCGTTCGACGAGGACGGCAACTGTCTCGGCGCCTCGCTCATGGACTACCTCATCCCCACCTCGCTGGAGGTGCCCGACTGGGAGACCGGCTTCACGGTGACTCCCTCACCGCACCACCCGATCGGTGCGAAGGGCGTCGGCGAATCGGCCACCGTCGGCTCCCCGCCGGCGATCGTCAACGCGGTCGTCGACGCGCTCAAGCCGTTCGGCATCCGGCACGCCGACATGCCGCTCACCCCCTCGCGGGTGTGGGACGCCATGCGTGGCGTGCCCACGCCGCCGATCTGATCCTCGGAGCCGTACATGCCGTACACCAAGCGCATGGAGGAGCTGGTCGCCGAGCGCGTCCCGTTCGTCCACGCGGTCGTCGTCCGGGCCCAGCTGCCTACGGCGGTCAGTCCGGGCGACGACGCCATCATCCTGTCCGACGGGTCCATCGAGGGGTTCGTCGGCGGGCAGTGCGCCGAGAGCTCCGTGCGTACGGCGGCGCTCTCGGCGCTGTCGGACGGGCGGACGGTGCTGCTGCGGGTGCTGCCGGAGGGCGAGCCGGATTTTCCCGACTCGCCGGGCGCGCAGGTCGTGGTGAACCATTGCCTGTCCGGGGGCGCACTGGAGATCTTCCTGCGGCCGCTGCTGCCGCCTCCGGTGCTCTGGGTCGTCGGCTCCTCGCCGATCGCCACGGCCCTCGCCGCCCTGGCCGGGCCCTTGGACTTCACCGTACGAGCTGCGGACGCCTCGCCCGGTCCGGCGGGTGCCACCGCGGCCGTCGTGTGCAGTCATGGGCGCGGCGAGCCGGAGGCGATCCGGGCCGCGCTGGAGGCCGGTGTCGGCTATGTCGGCCTGGTGGCGAGTCGGCGGCGGGGTGCTTCGGTGCTGGCGGAGATGGGGCTGACGGAGGACGAGCGCCGCCGGGTCCACTCGCCGGCCGGTCTCGGCATCGGTGCCCGGACAGCGCCGGAGATCGCGCTGTCGATCCTCGCCGAGATCGTGACCGCCATCCGTACCGGGGATCTCGCGCGGACGGGAGGGCGGTAAGGACGTGGCCTCCCAGCCTTCCGCGTCCGCGGCGTCTCCTGGGCTTTTCGCGTTCGCTGGTGCGGATGACATTCGCCGCCGCCTTGACGAGCTCGACTACCTGGTGGACGACGGTACGGCGGCGGCGCTGTACTTCGCCCTGACCCTCGGCCGGCCCCTGCTGTTGGAGGGCGAGCCCGGAGTCGGCAAGACCACCGCCGCCAAGGCCCTGGCCCGCGCCCTGGCCACGCCGCTGATCAGGCTCCAGTGCTACGAGGGACTGACCGCGGGCGAGGCCCTCTACGAGTGGAACTACCAGCGGCAGATGCTGGCCATCCGCCTGGCCGAGTCCCGCCACGACCGGCTGAACGACGCCGACCTGTTCACCGAGGCGTTCCTCCAGGAGCGCCCGATCCTCCAGGCCATCAGGCACCGCGGGCCGCAGCCGCCCGTACTCCTGATCGACGAGATCGACCGGGCGGACGACGAGTTCGAGGCGCTGCTGTTCGAGTTCCTGGGGGAGGCGGCGATCACGATCCCCGAGCTGGGCACCTTCACCGCCGAACGCCGCCCGGTCGTCGTCCTGACCTCCAACCGCAGCCGCGACCTGCACGACGCGCTGCGCCGACGCTGCCTGTACCACTGGATCGACTTCCCCGCGCCGGAGCGAGTGGCGGAGATCCTCCGGCGTACGGTCCCCGCCGCGAACGACGCGCTGATCCACTCGGCCACGGACTTCGTCGGCCAGGTACGCCGCCTCGACCTCGACAAGGCGCCGGGCATGGCCGAGACGATCGACTGGGTCTCGGCCCTGTCCTCCTTGGGCGCGTCACGGCTGGTCAGGGACGACGTCGTACGGACACTGAGCACCCTCGCGAAGACGCTGGACGACCGCGCCGCCATCACCGAGGCGCTCAGCAGGAGAGGCACATGAAGATCGACAACGAGTTCACGGTCAGCGTGCCCATCGAACGAGCCTGGGAGGTCCTCACCGACCTGGAGGGCATCGCCCCGTGCATGCCCGGAGCCCGGCTCACGGGCGTGGAGGGTGACGTCTATTCGGGCAAGGTACGGGTGAAGGTGGGGCCGGTCGTCTCCGAGTACGCCGGGACGGTCAGGTTCCTGGAGAAGGACGACGGGGAGCACCGGGCCGTCATCGACGCCAAGGGGCGGGACTCGCGTGGAGCGGGCAACGCCTCGGCGGCCATCACCGCGCAGCTACGTGCAGACGGGCCACGCACGGTCGTGTCGGTGGACACGGATCTGAAGATCTCCGGGAAGGTGGCGCAGCTCGGCAGCGGCATGATCAAGGAGGTCTCCAACAAGCTGCTCGGCCAGTTCGTCACCTGCCTCGAAGCCAAGCTCACGGAGCCGGTCCCTGACACGGCGGCCCCCGACACGTCCGCCCCCGACACGAACGAGGTGCCCACCACCGAGGCCCAGGCGCCCGTCACTGAGGCGCCTGTTCGCGAACTGGAGCCGGAACCGGAGGCGTTGGACGTGCTGGGCGTCGCCGGTGGGGCCATCTACAAGCGCCTGGTGCCGCTCGTCGTCGGGGTGGTCGTGGTCATCGTGGCGGTGGTCGTCATCTGGACCGTTGTCTCATAGCGGGCGGCGGCCGGGAGCCCTGCTGGCGGGCGTGGACCGGGCGGCTTTCGCGGCGGCGCTGGCCGTACGGCTGAGGCGGCACGGCGTGCCCGTGGGCTTCACCGGCATCGAGGACTTCACCCGCGCCCTCGCGATCGCGCCTCCCGCCTCGCTGCCGGAGCTGTACTGGACCGCGCGCGTCAACCTGGTACGGCGGCAGTCGGAGATCGAGCCCTTCGACGAGGTGTTCGCGGCCGTCTTCCACGCGACAGGACCCGCCCTCGACCCGCACGCCCGCCGCAGCCCCCTCAGCACGGCGAACGGCATTACCGACGAGGCGTTCGCCCCGCTGCCGGCCGCTTCCCACGGTGGCGACGACCCTGGCGGGCTGCCCTGGATGACGCTCCCGGCGGTGGTCGCGCCCGCCGAGAGCTCGGACGGCCCGGCCGTTCCGGAACGGCTGCCGAGTGCCGCCGAGGGCCTGGCGGACGTGCCGTTCGAGCGACTCGGCGAGCGGGAGTGCGAGCTGCTCGGCGCGTGGCTGGCGACGACCGTGGCCGCCTGGCCGGTACGGCGCAGCCGCAGGCAGGCGGTGTCGTCGAGGGGTCGTGCGATCGCGGTCCGGGCCACGCTGGCCCGCGCCCGCCGTACCGGCTGGGAGCCGCTCCGGCTGGCCAGGCAGCGACCCGTCGACCGGCCCCGGCGCGTGGTCATGCTCTGTGACGTCAGCCAATCGATGCAGGCCCAGGCGTCGGCGTACCTGCAGCTGATGCGGGTGCTCGCGGTGGCGGTGGACGCGGAGGTGTTCGCGTTCGCGACGACGCTGACCCGGCTGACGCCGGTCCTCGCGCATCGCTCGACGGCCGCCGCGATTGAGCTGGCCTCGGAGCGGGTGAGCGACAGGTTCGGGGGTACGCGGATCGCGACCAACGTACGGGCGCTGCTGGCCTCGCACCACGGCGCGAAGGTGCGGGGCGCCATCGTGCTTGTCGGCTCCGACGGCTGGGACGCCGACCCACCGGCGGAACTGGCCGCCGCGATGGCCCGGTTGCGACGCCGTGCGCACCGGGTGATCTGGATGAACCCCCGGGCCGCCGCACGCGGCTTCGAACCGCGCGTGGCCGGGATGGCGGCCGCCCTCCCGTACTGCGACCTGCTGCTCCCCGCCGACACGTTCGGCTCGCTCCGCACCGTACTCACGGAGCTTGCCCACGCCTGACACGTTGCCTACCAGGGCCGACATTCACGGCAGACGCGACAGCGCGCCGGATCCTGCACCCTCCGGTCACGGGGGCAGACCTTGTGGGCGCTCGCGCGTCGGTGATCCACAGGGCAAGCAGTTGGTATCGCGCGATGCTGAACATCAGATCGGCGGAGGAGTCGCTGGTCGCGTAACGGCAGTACTGAGCTACTACACCGAGCGCATGCCCCTCAGCGTACATATCCGCCTTCACGACACTCCGCTCTACAACAGCATCTATCGTTTTGACGATGAGATGCTGGTCAATGTCCACGTGTACGGCATCCTCGCTGCGTACACGCCCACACTGCATCTCCGTCGGGTCGATGGGGCATGGTTCAACACGTATTTGGAATCCTTCGAGCGGGTATGGGCATCGCTCGCCCAGCAGACTCGCCTGATCGAGCAGTTGGGTCGGCTCTCTCAAGACGGTGTCAGCCGACGCAGGATCGGCGTCGACTTCGGCTCGATCGGGCTGTGCCACATCACCGCAGATTTCAGTGACGCGATCGGACCTGCGATCAGTTTGGTCACGGGCATGAGCCCCGAGCCCGCGGAGGGGACTACCTGCTGTGGGCGGCTTCGAGGTCGGACTGGTGGGCGACGGCCCAGAGGCCCAAGGCGCGTACCGGCCCCAGGAAGGAGCGGCCCAGGTCGGTCAGCGCGTAGTCGACGCGCGGCGGGACCCTCGGATGGACCGTGCGGCTGATCAGACCATCCTCTTCGAGGGCGCGCAGCGTACGGGTGAGCATGCGGCGGCTGAGCCCCTCCACGGACCTGTCCAGCTCGTTGAAGCCGTGCGCGCCGCGCTCCAGGATCGAAAGGATCACGACGCTCCACTTGTCACCCACCCGGCGCAGCACGCTGGTCGCGGGGCAGTTCTCGTGCTCAGCCACCGTGACAGGGACGGTGATGGTTGCAGTGGACATGAATGTGCCTTCTTTCGGACCTTTCGCCAGTTGGCCAAAGATCAGGGTACGCACATCGACCTCCAAGGGGGATTTATCGTGATTGTGGTTAGCGGAGCGTCCGGGCAGCTCGGACGCCTCACCGTCGGGCACCTTCTCCAGCGGGTGGAGGCCGCCCGCGTCGTGGCGTTGTCCCGTACCCCTGATGCCATCGCCGATCTCGGAGTGGCCACCCGGTACGCCGACTTCGACGATCCGGCAAGCCTGCCCGGCGCGCTGGAGGGCGCGGAGCGGCTGCTGATGATCAGCATGGGCTCGCTCACCGGGGCGCCTCGCGGGCACGTCAACGCCATCGAGGCGGCGGTCAAGGCGGGGGTAGGCCATGTGATTTACACATCGTTCGCAAGGGCAGGCGAGCCGGGCCAGCCCCAGGCGCTCATCCAGAACCACGGGGAGACCGAGCGGCTGCTGGCCGAGTCAGGGCTGACGTTCACGGCGCTGCGGTTCAACCAGTGGCCGGAGATGTGGAACCTCGTCGGCCTGCCCGCCATCGCCGTCGCCACCGGGGTGCTGCCCAGCAATTCGGGTGACGGCCGGGTGGGACACATCACCCGCGATGACAGCGCCGCCGTCGCCGCGGCCGTGCTGGCGGAGGGCGGCTGCGAGGGGCAACTCCTCGAGGTCACAGGCCCGGAGGCGGTCACGGACGCGGACGTGGCCGACGCGCTCGCCCAGGTCACCGGTCGCCCGATCCGCTGCGAACAGGTCTCGGACACCGACCTGGCCGCGGCGCTGTCCGGACATGGGCTCCCCGAGATGTACGTTCAGGGATGGACGGGCCTGGGGACGTACAAGCGCGACGGCTGGTTCGACGTGACCACACACGCGGTCGAGCACCTTACCGGCCGCAAGCCCACCCCGATCGCCGACTACTTCGCCGCTCAGTATGTTCACGGGCGCTGAGACGGTCAGCTCCACAGCGTGATGTGGATGGACGGGCGGAAGCGGCCGACGTTCACGCCGGGGCCGCGCAGCATGGCCTGGGTGGCGCGGGGCGTGGTGACGAACCTGACCAGCTCGGCCGCCGCCGGAGCCACGCCGCCCTCGGCCAGCGTCATCGTGACCCAGCCCCCGTCGAACCGCAGGGCGGGCCCGGCGATGCGTACCAGGCGCCCGTTGGCGAGGTCCGGTGCCACCGCGAACGAGATCGCCGGCGCCACGCCGCTGTTGCGCTGCGCCTCCTCCAGCGCCGCGGCGTGGCTCTGGTAGATCTGCTGGTGGTGTTCGGGCACGTTGAGCTTGCGCAGCATCGTCGGTACGGCGCCGAGCTCGGTCGCGGCCGAGGGGCCGAGCAGCCACACCTGGTCGCGAAGCTGGTGTACGCCGACGTCGCGCCCGGCGAGCGGGTGATCGGGCCCACACACGACGACGAGCTGGAAGTTCAGGAACGGCTTGCAGGACAGCGTCTCGTCCACGTAGCCGCCAGGGCCTGGGCCGATCGCCACGTCGACGGTCCGCGCGCGCAGCAACGACCCGAACCGCCGCGGGTCGTGCACGCTCAGCTCCACGTCGAGATCGGCGGCCCGCCCGGCGAACAACCCGATCAGACCGGGCGCCGCGTGCTCGGCGAACAGGCTCGACGCGGCGACGCGTAACAGCCGGCGCCCGCGTCCCGCCTGGCTCACCTCGATGATCGTGCGTTCCTGGAGGCTCAGCAGCTCCGCCGCCCTGCTGGCCAGCCGCAAGCCGCCGGGCGTGAACGCGAGCCCGGCGGCGGTCCTGGTGAACAGCCGGTCACCGAGCTCCTTGCGCAGCTGGCCGACGTGCAGGGAGACGGCCGCCTCCGACACGTCGAGCTCCGCTGCCGCCTGCTTGACCGACCCGAGCCGCACCACGGCCGCGAACGCGCGAAGCTGCGTGGGCGTCATGAGCAAAAGCTACTGGCCGGGCATCAAAGATCATAGATAAACCGATGCGGCAAAAGGCCAAAATCGGTCAGTCGCCCGTGACGCTGATCTGGGCGGTCCAGTCGGCGACGACGCGTGTTCTCTTCGACGGCGTGGCGGGGACGACGGCGGCGAACCAGGTGGCCTGGACGAGGATGACCCGGCTGCGGAACTCCTTCTTGCCGCTCAGTACGGCGGGCTCCGGGCGGGTGAAGGAGAGTGCCGCGGCTTTGGGGCGGGCGGAGAAGACCTGCTGCTCCCGTACGCCGTACCAGACGACGGCTCCTCCTCCGGAGGCGCGCAGCGCGTAGATCGTCGGGACCACCTGGGTGCGGTCGCGTACATCCCACTGGCCGCGCAGGAGGCGCATGTCGGCGAGCCGCGCGGTGGCGGACTGGGTCGTGTAGGGGCCCGCGGCCAGGAGGCGCTTGGCCTCCGTGTCCTTGCCGTTGGTGGCCAGGGAGCGCGCGTGCGCGGCGGCCATCGCGCGGGGGGCGACGGCGAGGTTCGTGGTGTCGTCGGCGGCCACCGCGGTCGCCAGTCCCTTGTCGTCCACCGCGATCGGCAGTGCGGGTGCCTGGAGCGGGGTGGTCGATCCGGCGACCAGGCGCCAGCCGCCGGAGGTCTCCTGGAGGATGAGCTGGGTCCGGTAGTCCTTGCCCTGCTCGGTGATCTCGGCCAGGAACCAGCGGGCGCTGCCGGGGTTCTTCGGGATCACGAAACGCGTGCTGGTGAGGCGGGGCAGCGTGCCGAGCCGGTCACCGCGTAGCCTGGCGAGCCGGAAGACGGCCCGGTCGAGCTCCAACGCCAGGCCGGCGCTCGTTTCCTGCACTCCGGATCCGTTCCGCTTCCTGACCTGCTGCAGTCGCTCACGGTAGCCGTTGAGGACGAACTCGGCCCCGTCCTCCGTCAGTGTGGGCTGCGCCGGTGCGGCGCTCGCCCGGGGCCCGGCGCTCACCGACCAGGCACCGGCCTGGGGCGACGTCCCGGAGGCACTGCACGCGGTGACCATGGCCAAGGCCAAGCCGCTGACGAACAGCTGGCGATTCACCGGCACGGATACCTCCGCGACATGCCCGTGGGAGCGTCCTGAGCTGTCCTCATGATGTACGGCCCGCACCTGGCCCCGGTTCAAACAACCGAGGCTGGGACTCCATACGGACCGTGTTCGACCCGCCGGGACCGTACGACGCGGCTCAGAACTCGGCCGCCGCGAGCCGGTGCGCCCGGACGGTCGCGGGGCGCTCGTCGTACGCGGGGCGGGTCAGCAGCGCCTGGGCGAGGTTGGCCTTGATCAGGGCGGCGCCGCGCACCACCGGCACCAGCGTCAGCGCGAACAGGACGCCGAGCACCGTGTTGAAGACCACGAAGGTGGTGGTGTCACTGCCGAGGCCGAGCAGTTCGGGCAGCCCGCCGTGGAAGTCGGGCAGACCGGCGATGATCCAGCCGTAGAGCGGGAAGGTCAGTCCGGCGATCGCGCCCGCCCACCAGACGATGGTGACGACGAAGGTGGCGATGGCGAGGGGGAAGGCGACGACGGCGTGCAGCATGTCCAGCGCCGCCTGCCCGCTGGTCAGCGGGTTCATCGTGCGGCGGAACCAGCCGGCGTCCGAGGGAGCCTGCTGGTAGCGAGGACGCGCGACGCGGCGGCCGAGCACGTCGGGCAGCAGCACCCGCTCGACGTCGGCGAAGTTACGCGCCATGGCGGCGGCCGCGGCCAGGATCGGCAGGCCGACGAAGGCGACGGCGCTGCCCGCTCCGGCCGCGACACCGATCAGCACCAGGACGAAGGACATCACGGCGGTGGGGAAACCGAGCAGGACATAGCGGGTGTCAGTGGCGATGCGGTGCCGGAGCGTTGTCATGCCAAGAACGTTACGAGTCGCCGCCCCTCCAGATCGCTCCCGCTCACTGGCGTATCGAGGTAGTGCAGGCCCTACCAAGTACGCCAGGTCGTGATGGCGTGCGACCGTCATCCGCCACCCGTCAGGTGGTGATGGCGTGCGACTCCATGTCGGCCACCGTCCACTCCTCGACCTCGTCCAGGTGGATCGCGGCCGCCGCCTGCGCCGCCGCGACGTCGCGGCCCGCCATGGCGTCGAGGATCTCCAGGTGGCGGCGGGTGGAGCCGGCGATCCGGTGCGGGCCGGTGGCGCCCAGCACGCGCAGCCACTGCACGAACGGCTCCGTCGAGGAGCGGACCCGGATGAGCCGTTCGTTGCCGGTGGCCGCCACGATCTCGGTGTGCAGGCGCGTGTCACTGACGAAGAACGGCTCGTAGTCGCCCTTCTCCGCGTACGCCAGTGCCTCGACGACCTCGGCGCGGAGCTCGGCGATCCGGGGGAGCGGCATGACGGCGGCGGCGATGCCGGTCGCCAGCCACTCGATGCCCTTGCGCAGCTGGCAGACCTCGTGGACGTCGGTGACGTCCGGCCGGGCCACGAACGTCCCCGACCGAGGCCGCGTCTCGATGAGCTGGTCGTGCTCCAGGCGGGCCAGCGCCTCGCGGACCGGCGTGCGCGAGACGCCGAACTCCGTGGCCACCGAGTTCGGATCGAACCGGGAACCGGGGGCGTACACCCCGCTGGTGATGCGGTCGCGCAGGATCCCGTAGAGCTGGTCCGCGATGGAATCCACGACCAGGGACGAACCCTTCGAGAGCTTGACGGACTGACCCGGCACGATCTCCCCCTGCAGATGTGTGATGTCTAGTCGATCAGGTTAGCCGCGCGGAGGGCCACCGCGATCCGCTCGCGTTCGGCGGAGCTCGCCGGCGCGAAGGGCTTCCGGGGACGTCCTCCGTTGCGGCCCTGCAGCTCCAGTGCCGCCTTGAGCGTGGCCGGCAGGTTGGGTCCGTCGATCGCCCGCCACACCGTGAGAATACGCTCGTGCAGCTTCAGAGCGAGCGCGTGGTCGCCGTCCTGGATGGCGTTCCACAGCTCGACGCTGAGCCGCGGCGTGACGGTCGGGATGGCCGCGAGCGCGCCGTGCGCGCCGAGCACGAACGCCGGGTAGTGCAGGTCGTCGAGCGCCGCCAGGATGGTGAACCGGTCGCGTACCCGGGCCAGCAGGTCGACCAGCAGGTGCATGTCGCCGCCGCTCTGCTTGATGGCCACCAGCTGCGGAACGGCCGCGAGCCGCTCGATCACGTCCACGGGTACGAGGGCCCACGGCACCACGTTGTAGAGCACGATCGGCAGGTCCACCGCGGCCCCGATCTCCCGGTAGTACGCCACGGTCTCCTCGGCCGACGGCGCGAAGACATAGTGCACCGGTGTGATCTGCAACGCGTCGACGCCCACCTCCTTCAGCGCCAGCGAGTAGCGGATCACCTGGGCCGTCGAGTTCTGGATCACTCCGGCGATCACCGGCACCCGTCCGGCGACCTCCTCGACCACGACCCGGCAGATGTCCCGGCTCTCCTCCAGGGAGAGCGTCTGGCCCTCCCCGGTGCTGCCGCACGCGCAGATCGCGGTGACTCCGGCTTCCAGCAGGTACTTGACCTCCTGGCGCAGGAGATCGAGGTCGACCTCGTCGTTCTCGTCGAACGGGGTCACCACCGTGGAGATCATCCCGTGCAGGTCCAGGTCGCTCATCGACATCCTCCTCGTGGCGCGGCTATTGCGCCCATGTTAAATCTAGTGTCTGATACATTAGATTATCACCCGGACATGAAAGGATGTCCAATGCAGAGCGGGACGCCAGTCAAACGTGTCGTCTGGGCCAGCGCCCTCGGCACGACCGTGGAGTACTACGACTTCACGCTCTACGCCACGACGGCCGCGCTGGTCTTCAACAAGGTCTTCTTCCCGGCCGAGATCCCCCTGGTCGGCACGCTGGCCGCGTTCGCCACGTTCTTCGTCGGCTATCTGGCGCGCCCGCTCGGCGGCCTGATCTTCGGCCACTTCGGTGACCGGCTGGGCCGCAAGAACATCCTCATCACCACGATGCTGATGATGGGCACCGGCACCTTCGCCATCGGCCTGATCCCCTCGTACGAGTCGATCGGCATCGTCGCGCCCCTGCTGCTGGTGCTCATCCGGCTGATCCAAGGGCTGGGGATGGGTGGCGAGTACGGCGGTGGCGTGCTGATGGCCCTTGAGTACAGCCCGAAGCGACGCCAGGGCTTCTTCACTTCCCTGGTGCACATCGGCACCCCGGCCGGTGTGCTGCTGCCGGTCGCCCTGGTCACGGCGCTGGACACGTTCCTGCCGGCGGGCGCGTACGAGTCGTGGGCCTGGCGCCTGCCGTTCCTGGCCAGCATCGCGCTGGTCGCCGTCGGCTTCTACATCCGGCTGCGCGTCAGCGAGAGCCCCGAGTTCGTCAAGATGCGGGCCGAGCGCGAGGTACGGAAGCTGCCGGTCAAGGAGCTGTTCGCCGATTACACGGGCAAGGTGCTGCTGTCGATCGTCGCCAAGGTGGCCGAGAGCGGGCTGTTCAACGTCTACTACGTGGTCGCCATCGCCTACGTCACCACGGAGCTGGGTCTGCCGCGCGGGCCGGTGCTGATGGCCGTACTGATCGCGTGCCTGGCCGAGTGCTTCACGCTGCCGCTGTTCGGGGCGCTGTCCGACCGGATCGGCCGACGCAAGGTGTACGTGGGCGGCGCGGTGTTCCAGCTGCTGCTCGCCGTGCCGTTCTTCCTGCTCGTGCAGACCGGCAGCCTGCCGCTGATGACCCTGGCCATGGTGCTCGGCCTGGCCGTCGGCCACGGCTCCATGTACGGCGCGCAGGCGGCGCTGTTCGCCAACCTTTACCCGGTTCAGGTGCGCTACACGGGCCTGTCGGTCACCCAGCAGGTAGGGGCCACGCTCGGCGGCGGGCTCGCCCCGCTGGCCGGAACCGCGCTGCTCGCGGCCGGTGGCGGCCACTGGACGTGGCTCGTGGTCTATATGATCGCGATCGCGGCTCTGTCCAGCCTGGCGGCCAGTCGGCTGGGCTCGGGCGAGCTCGACCGTGAGGCGCTCGGTGGAGTGCCCGCCGCCAAGGAGGCGATCCAATGAGCCTGTTCCTCGCCGAAGGCGATCCCGTGACGCCCGCCCTGCGCGGGTTCGCGCGGGTGCACGCCGACCTCGTCGAGCTGAGCGAGGACCCGGTCTTCCTGCGGGCCCGCGACCGCGATCCGCGCCGGACCGTCGGGCTGGTGTCCGGCGGCGGCTCGGGGCACGAGCCGCTGCACGGCGGGTTCCTCGGCCGGGGGATGCTCGACGCGGTGGCGCCGGGGCAGGTGTTCGCCTCGCCGCACAACCGGCAGGTGCTGGCGGCCAGCCGCGCCGCAGCCGGTCCCGGCGGGGTCATCCACATCGTGAAGAACTACACCGGCGACCGGATCAACTTCGGCATCGCCGCCGAACGCCTGCGGCACGACGGCATCGAGGTCCGCCGGGTGCTGGTCGACGACGACCTGGCGACCGAGAGCACGGAGACGGCGACGGGACGGCGGGGCACCGGCGCGACCGTCATCGTGGAGAAGCTCCTCGGCGCCGCCGCCGACGAGGGGCTCGGCCTCGACGAGCTGGCCGAACTCGGCGCGCGGTTCGCCGCCGCCTCACGCAGCCTCGCGGTCGCGGCACGGGCCCAGACCTCGCCGCAGACCGGCGCACCCTCGTTCGAGCTGGGGCCCGACGAGCTGGAGTACGGCGTGGGCATCCATGGCGAGCGGGCGGCCAAGACGATCACCAGGCCGCCCGTCGGCGAGCTGGTCACCCGGATGCTCGACGAGCTGCTGGCCGGTCTGCCACCGGGTCCCGACGACCTCGTCGTGCTGGTCAACGGGCTCGGCGGGACCACCCAGCTGGAGCTGTACGGCGTCTTCGACCAGGTGGCGGGCGAGCTGTCGGCGCGCGGGCTGGACGTGCGCGGCTCGCTGGTGGGGACGTACGTGCCCGCGCTCGACATGGCGGGCTTCTCGCTGACCCTCACCCGGCTCGACCCGTCCTGGGACCGCTGGTGGCGGGCCCCGGCCATGACACCCGCCTTCGTCCGCCTTGAGGAGAACCGATGACCGCGTCGCCCGTACTCCGCCGCTACGCCGCCGACGTGGAGGCGGCCCACGCCGAGCTGACGCGGCTCGACCAGCTCAGCGGGGACGGCGACTTCGGCGACAACCTGCGCTCCGGGCTGCGCCGCGTCGTCGACGAGCTCGACCGGTCCGGCACGGCTGGACACGGGTTCGACGTGGCGGGACGGGTGTTCCTCGACGACGTCGGGGGCACGAGCGGGCCGCTGTTCGGGCTGCTGTTCACCGAGATCGGCCGGGCGCTCGACGGCGACGAGCCGACCGGCCGGGCGCTCGATGGCGACGAGCCGACCAGCCGGGCGCTCGATGGCGATGTGCCGACCGGCCGGGCGCGAGACGGTGATGTGCTGAGCTGGGCCGCGGGCGCCTCCGCCGGGCTGGCCGCGATCCAGCGGGTGGGCGAGGCCAATGTGGGCGACCGCACCCTGGTCGACGCGCTCGTGCCCGCGGTCGCGGCGCTGGAGTCGGACGGTGCCGGAGCCTTCGCCCGTGCCGCCGCGGCCGCCGCCGACGGCGCCCGGAGCACGGCCGAGCTGCGGGCTCGGCTCGGACGGGCCAGTTACGTGGGTGAGCGGGCCAGGGGTGTCGCCGATCCCGGGGCGGTGGGAGTGGCGCTGCTGTTCCGAGCGCTGGCCGAGGTCGAGGAGCCTGGCTCGGGAATCGCCCCGCCGTACTGACGGACGTGCGGTTACGGGACGCGCGCGACGCCGCCCAGGACGCCGCCCTTCGCCAGGCTGGCCGGGATGTACTGCTCGTCGTTGCGCCAGTCCTGCACGGGTACGACGCCCGGTTCGAGCAGTTCGAGGCCGTCGAAGTAGCCGCGTACGGTGTCGCGGTTTCGCCAGGTCATCGCCCCCGAGCTGGTCTGCCGGTAGACGTCCTGGGCCTCGGCGAGCCTGGCCGGGATGCCCTCGTTCTCCTCGATGTACCCGTGCGAGATGATCAGGTAGCTGCCCGAGGCCAGCGGCTCGCGCAGGGTCTGGACGATGCGGGCCACTTCCTCGTCGTCGGCGAGGAAGTGGAACACGGCGACGACGAGGAGGGCGACCGGCTGGCTGAAGTCGAGGTGCGCGGCGACGGCGTCCAGGATCGCCTTCGGGTCGCGCGTGTCGCCCTCGACGATCACCGTGTCGGGGTTGTCGGCGAGCAGGGCACGGGCATGGACCAGGACGATCGGGTCGTTGTCGGTGTAGACGACCTTGGCGTCCGGGATGACGCGCTGCGCGACCTGGTGCACGTTGTTCTGGGTAGGCAGACCGGTGCCGATGTCGAGGAACTGCCGCACACCCGCCTTGGCCGCCTCCTCCACCGCCCGGATGAGGAACCCACGGTTCGCTCGGGCGATCTCGCGGATGTCGGAGCCGGTCTCCAGACTGATCCGGATGATGTGTTCGGCCGCCTCGCGATCGGCGGAGAAGTTGTCCTTCCCGCCCAGGAAGTAGTCGTACATCCGGGCGACGCTGGGAACGGTCGGGTCGACTTTCCCCGCGGGCAGCTCGTGCTCGGTCACACCTACACCTTCCTCGCCTATGCCCGCATCTTACGAGGAATCAGGTGATCTGTGGCGATCTGTCAGTCCGGTGCCCAGTACTTCACCAGAAACCGCTCCATCCGCTGTACCACCGGGGTCCAGGTGGCGGTCAGGGTGTAGCGGCTGACGCGGTGGCCTCGGTAGGTGAGGGTGTACTTGAGGAAGTCGGCTCCCTGGGGCTTGGCCTGGGAATGGCCGAGGCGCAGGAGCTTCAGGTCGTGGTGGAGTTTGCGCTGTTCGCCGCGGGTGAGGCACTTGTCCACGGTCGGGCCCGTACGACGGCTCAGGCGTACGCAACCGTTGGTGTAGACGATCACCCGGTTGTCGAAGCCCGCGAAGCCGCCCTGCTCGCGCAGCTCGACCAGCACCTTCTTGGCGATGGGCGTGGCCGATGCGGCGGGTGCCATGGTGGCGCTCAAAGCGGTGCTCAACACCACGATGAGCGCGATCCGCAAGATTCTCATACTCCTACGACGTACGGAGCAGCGAATCGGCTCATCAGACGTGGGGGAGCGGCGAAACGGCTCACCGTCCCAGACCCGCGTCCCGCGCCCGGACGATCGCCTCGGCCCGGTCGGCGACGTGCAGCTTGGCGAAGATGTTCGACACGTTGTTGCGCACGGTCTTCGGCGACAGGAACAGGGCCGAGGCGATCTGCGCGTTCGCCCGTCCCGCCGCGACCAGCGAGAGTATCTCCCGTTCACGGGGCGTGAGCTGCGGAAAGGCCGGGTCGTCCGAGCGCCCTGTCGCGGTGCCGGTGAAGAAGTCGGCGACGCGACGGGCGACGGCCGGACCGAAGATCGCCTCGCCATGAGCCACCGCGGTGATCGCGCGGACGATCTCGGCCTGGTTCGCCCCCTTGAGCAGATAGCCGCGGGCTCCCGCGCGCATCGCGGCGAACAGCGTGGCGTCCTCCTCCGACATGGTCAGCACCACGACCGCGATGTGCGGGCTGTCGGCGACGACCCGCCGGGTGGCCTCGATGCCGTCCAGCCCTGGCATCCGTACGTCCATCACCACCACGTCCGGCTGCGATTCGGCGGCCCGCTCGACCGCTTCGGCGCCGTTCGCGGCGGTGCCCACCACCTCGATGCCGGGTATCGAGCCCAGCAGCACCGCCAGTCCGTCACGGTAGACCGGGTGGTCGTCGGCGAGCAGCACCCGGATCGTCTCCTCAGACACCGGCCGTCTCCATCGCCTGCTCCAGCGGGAGCCGCGCGCCGACCAGCGTCCCGCCGCCGGGCGGGCAGCTCACCTGGCAGTCTCCGCCCAGCTCGGCGGCGCGCTCCCGGAGCGACAGCATGCCGACGCCGGCCACCACGTCCGGCCCGATGCCCACGCCGTCGTCGCGGATCTCCACGTCCAGCCTTCCCTCTCGCACGGTCAGCGTGATCTCGCACCGTGTCGCGCTCGCGTGCCTGGCCACGTTGGTGAGCGCCTCGGACACGATCCGGTAGGCCGCCACCTCCACGGCCGCGGGCAGCATATCCAGCCGCTCGTCGCCGCCGACCATGACCCGCAGCCCCGCCGAGCGGAAGCGGTCCGCCTGCTGCTCGATGGCGCCCCTCAGCCCCAGCTCGTCCAGGGCGGGCGGGCGCAGGTCGTGCACCAGCCTGCGTACGTCGGCCAGCACGCCGGTCACCTCCTCGGCCGTCTGCGCCAGGATGCGGTCGGCTTCGTCGGGCGCGGTGGCCGCCAGGTTCCTGGCCGCCTCGACGCGTAACGCCACCGCCCCCAGGCTCGGGCCCAGGCCGTCGTGCAGGTCGCGGCGGAGCCGGCGGCGTTCCTCCTCCCGGGCGAGGACCAGGCGGGCGCGGATGCGCTGCAGGTCGGTGCTGAGCTCGCTGGCCCGCGCCGCCGCGGCGGCCTGCCGTACGAGATCGCCGAGGAGGCGCTGGTCGCGTTCGGTGAGGTCCGTACGGCACAGCACCAGCAGCCCCACCACCTCACCCCGGTAGGCGACCGGCAGGGACACCGACGGCCCGCGCGGCGAGCCGTGCTCCACCACGGAGCGTTCCCCGCCCGGCCCTTCGATCTCCACCCTGACGTAGGCCAGCCGGAACGCCTCGGCCAGCGTCCTGGCCACCGCGAGCAGTTGCTCGTCCGGGTCGGTGGCCAGTTCCAGCCGCTCGGCCAGCGTCGAGACCGTGGCGTACGGATCGTCGCGCGACCCGCGCACCAGCCGCCGCGCCACCCGCCACAGCCAGGTACGCAGCGGCGCGTAGAGCACCGCGACGATCGCGATGGCGGCCAGCGCCGAGTCCCGCTCGCCGAGCACGCTCCCCGCCACGGTGAACACCGCCACGTCTACCAGCACGACCAGCGCCGCGAGCACGGCGTAGGTGACGGTGGCCGACAGCAGCCGGTCGACGTCGTACAGCCGGTACTTGGTCACCGCGACGACCACGGCACCCGACGTGACCGCGATGGACAGCCCGAGCAGCAGCGCTGGGACCTGTGGCGGCAGCCGGAGCGGGAACAGCAGCACGAGCATGTCGGCCAGCGCCGCCCACATCAGCCAGCGGATCTGGGCCCGCCGCTCGGCACCGGACGCCCGGTAGCGGCGCACCACCACCGCGAACGGCACCACGACACTCACCAGCACCGACACGTACGCCACCCGCAGCGCGACCTCCCAGACCGCGTACGGGAGCGGGACGGCGAACAGATCGAACTCCAGCCGCTCGATCTCCGGCGGCAGCGCGGTCTGGTGGAAACGCTCCATCACCGACGCGGGCGCCAGCGACAGCAGCACCGTCAGCGACCCGGTCAGCGCGAGGCTGGCCCTCGACAGCCAGCGCCACAACGGGGCCGAGGGCAGCCGCCCGTCCGGGAACAGCAGGATCAGCAGCGGCAGCCCGAGAAGCAGCGACGCCCCGAAGCACGCGTAGAACCAGTACGCCGCGGCGGTCCCCGGCGTGCCCGGCGCGACATAGACGCCGTACACCGCCCAGCTCGCCGCGAGCCCGTCCATCAGCCACAACAGCCCGAACCCGGTCAGCGCCCAGGCCACCGGATGGCGGGGCAGCCGGCGCAGCAGCAGCACGCCAGGCCCGAGCAGGGCCAGCCCTGACAGCGCCGCGGACCAGCCCGGCTCCAGCTCGGCGTTGAGCGGGATCCGCACGGCGGCGGCCCGGACGTCCAGCACCACCGTCGCCACGGTGATCGCCACCGCGACCGCGGCCAGCAGAACGGGCATGACCAGCGCCCGGGTCTTCGTCACGTGAAGCATTACACCGGATTTGTCCGTTCCTGTCCCGGGACAGGAGTCCCGGGACAGGAACGGGACACCGGGCCCTGCCTGCCCGGGTCTGCCCGCCCGGAAGCTGGTCCTCGTTGCTCACACCCTGTGGAAAGGACCAGATCACCATGGACCCGCACATCACGACGACACCCGCGAAAGCCCGCACTGACATGCCCGTCTCCGGTGAACCGCCCATCACCGGTAAGCCCCCGCTCTCGCTCGGCATGGTGCGCGGCCTGGGCCTGTCGCTGACCGCCGGCACGCTCGCCTGGGCGGCGAGCATCTTTCTGTACGGGACGCAGAACACCGGGTTCGAGGAGCGCGTCGGTGACCTGACCGGGCTCCTCTTCCAGGGCGGCGTGTTCGCCCTGCTCACCGTGCAGGCCAGGAGCCAGGCCACCGGGCTCACCCGGATCTCCCGGGGCATGCTCCGGGTCGAGGCGGTGCTGCTCGCGCTGGCCAGCGTCTGGTCGCTGCTGCACGGCGTCCTGCCCGAGCCCCAGCAGGACGGTCCGCTGCTGGCGGTCCTCGACCTCTTCTGGCCGCTGTCGATGCTCGGCATGATGGTGATCGCGGTGAAGCTCGCGGTGGCCGGACGGTGGCGCGGGCCGCTGCGCTGGTGGCCGCTGATCGCCGAGAGCTGGGCCGTCGTGACGGTCCCGCTGTTCATCGTGTTCGGCGAGCAGGCGTCCCGGTGGGTGGGCGGGCCGCACCTGATCATCGGGTACGCCACCCTCGGCGTGCTCCTGGCCTGGCGTCCGGAGCTGACCCGTTAGGGGCTTACCGATACGATCAGCTCCTTGTGGGGGATGCGCAGTTTGATGGGCGCGTCACCGTCGGTCCCGTACCCCTGGAGGATCGCTGATGGCGAAGGTCGACCTTCACCGCCAGGCGCTCGAAGACTGCCAGTCGGCGGCGAACCGTTTGTCCAAGGAGTTCGCCGACCTCGCTGGCGGGTATCCGGCCAAGACCGCCGACTCCTCGATCTTCGGTGACCTGACCGGCTCCTCCTCGCTGGCCGCCCTCCTCGACAAGATCGAGACCGGGGTCTCAAGCGAGCTGGGACATGTCCAGAACAAGCTCCAGGGCGTCGAGCGGGCGCTGGAGAAGGTACGCGACAACGTCCACACGGCCAACCAGGCCTCGGGCGCTTGATCAAGGAGTGAAGCGTGGAGCTCGGCGACCTGCCCGGCGGTGACGGCCTTGCGAACATCCTCAAGTCCGTCAGTGGCGATCCCGGCTCGGTCCGCGGCGTGGCCAAGCGCTGGCGCGGCGCCGGCGGCAAGACCGGCGAGTACGTCGGCCGCCTCGGTACGTCGGTCAAGGGCGTCAACACGGCCTGGCAGGGCGACTCCGCCGACGCCTTCGACAAGTACATGCGCCGCTACTCCACGGCCGGCGGCGCGCTCCACGACGCCCTGACGGACAGCGCGACGGTTCTCGACGACGTCGCCCAGGCGCTGGAGACGGCCGCCTCGAAGGTACGCGGGATCTGCGGCGACGTCCTCGACAAGGCCCGCGCCTACAAGACCAACAATCCGGACGCCACGCAGGCGGAGTTCGACAAGGCGCTCGCCTCTCCCGTCGCCGACGCGGTCGAGGACGCGAAAACGCACCTCACCTCGGTCAACAAGGTCGTGAACCAGGCCGTCAAGACGATCGGCGAGCACTGGAACGGGCGGGAGGCGACGTTCGCCGCCATCAAGGCGCCCGGCGACCAGACGTTCGTGCCGGCGCCGGGCCACACCGTCCACTGGGACCCGACGCCGCTTCCCGACTGGCAGAAGACGACACTGGCGAGCGCGAACGGCAACGGCAACGCTTACAGCCCCGCCTCCGCGTCCGCCCCGGTGGCCGCGTCTTCCGGGTCCGGCGGATCTTCGGGCTCCGGGGGCTCGGGGGGCTCTGGGGGTGCGGTCGCCCAGGCCGTGCCGTACGTGCCGGGTGGCGGCACCGGCGCCGACATCGTCAACGCGGCGCGGCAGCACCTCGGCAAGCCGTACGTCTGGGGCGCCAACGGCCCGAGCGCCTTCGACTGCAGTGGGCTCGTCTACTACTCGCTGAACCAGGCGGGCATCAAGATCGGCGACACCACGGCGGCCGGCTACCAGGCGAGCGGGCACCCGATCTCAGGGCCACCGCAGGCCGGTGACATCGTCTTCTTCGGCGCCCCGCCCGACCACGTGGGAATCTACATAGGCGACGGCAAGATGATCCACGCGCCGCACCCGGGGGCGAACGTCCGGGTGGGAGAGGTGGCGGTCCAACACGGCCCGATCACCTACCGCCGCTTCTGACCCCCGCGCTTCTGGACCACGCGGGAACTTGGCCTGAACACACGCGAGCCGGGGCCCGCGTGTGCGGACCCCGGCTCGTCGTGGTGTTACGTCGTAGATCAGACCGGAACGATGTTCTCGGCCTGCGGGCCCTTCTGGCCCTGCGTGATGTCGAAGCTCACCTTCTGGCCTTCCTGCAGCTCGCGGAAGCCCTGGGCGGCGATGTTCGAGTAGTGGGCGAAGACGTCGGCGCCGCCGCCGTCCTGCTGGATGAAGCCGAAGCCCTTTTCAGAGTTGAACCACTTCACGGTGCCAGTCGCCATGTCGATCTCCTTTGATAGGCGCAGAGCCGGGACTCGCAGGTCACGAATCCCATGTCGCCGCAATGACCCATCCGGAAATGACCGGTGAAAACAACACGCCTTCGGGGCGGAACCCGTCGGGCGCGCAAAGTTCGTGGGTACCAAAACTGCAACAGCTGCCACGCTAGCACGTGGCCTCTCATACTCCCTCCCGAAAAATGGGAGATCTTGCGGCCTGCCTGCTGGAACGGAAAATCGCCGCCTGGACACCGGCTCCCGACCGGTCGAGGAGCGCCGCCTGCCCCTGCCGGACGGGCCCGAGAGCACGCGGAATCTGGACGGTCGTGACCATCGACCACGACCCGACACGGTCGACGCACTCTCGCCGCCGGCGGGACCGCAAAATTTATGTCAACCCGACATAGATAAAACAAAGCGGCATATCAGACATCTCTCATGTGGCGTCGGCAGAGTTCAGGGCGTGCGGATGACCTTCGGGGGCCGAATTCATCGGGATGCGGCCGGGTCATCCGGGATTGGACGTTGATCTCAGTGCGTTTCCTGAAGCCCCTTACCGTGACCCTGGCCAGTGCCGCCCTCGTCGCCCTGCCGTTCGCGGGCGGCGCCTTCGCCGACAGCGGCCAGCCGCAGCCCGCTCCGACGGTCACCCCGGGCGTGAAGACCACCCCGACCACCAAGCCCACCGCACCGGTCAAGACCGGCCGCCCCAACGCGACGGACGACAACGCGCGGCCCAAGCGCCCGACCTCCACCGCCCACGTCCGGGAGACCACGGCCTCCACCCTCTACTTGAAGGAGCGCCGGAGCCCGGCCTCTCTCGAGGTCTCGGTCAACCCGACCCGCGTCAAGCAGGGCGCCTCCTACGGGGTGACCATCGTGGTCAAGGGCGCGTCGGCGGGTAAGGCGGCCACGATCACGAGCCCCGAGGGCAAGAGCTACCGCGTGTCGCTCGACCAGCGGACGGTCACCAAGACGCTGACCGTACCGGCCAAGGCCAAGCTCGGCGCCAAGACGGTCACCGTCAAGGTCGGCAACCGGACCGCCACCGCCCAGTTCACCGTCGTCCGCGGCGGCGACCACCGCGACGACCACCGTCACGAGGGCAAGTAGCCGGCCACCGCCACGAGGGCGAATATCGGGAGGCCCTCGTCGCGGAACCAGCCCGCGCTGTGGGCCCGGCCCTCCCCGTGGCCGGTCCCGCCAACGCGGGCGCCCGCGCCGCCGTACCAACTGAGCTGGTACGGCGGCGCGGGCTTTTAGCGCCGGCTCAGCGCGGGATCACACGCCGAACGGCGGCGCGTACCGGATCGTGCCCGCCGGCAGCGGGCTCCCGTCCAGCGACATGGCCATCAACGCCTCGTCGGGCACGTCGAAGGACACGCCGATGCCGTGACCGGAGGCGATCGTGAACCCGAAGCGCGGGTAGTACTCGGGATGCCCGAGCACGACCACGGCACTCTCGCCCAGTTCGCGGGCCGCCTGGAGCGCCGCCCGGGTCACTGCCGCGCCCGCCCCCTGCTTCTGTACGGCCGGCGACACGGCAACCGGCCCGAGGGCCAGCGCGGGCGCCTGCCCGACGTGGCAGCGGGTGAGGAGGGCATAGGCGACGATCTCCCCGTCAGGGGCGACCCCCACCCAGGACAGGCCCGGAATCCAGGCCGGGTCGAGGCGCAGTGCCTCGACGAGGTCGGCTTCCAGCGGGGTGGGGAAGGCCGACAGGTTCACCGCGCGGATGGCGGCGGCGTCTTCGGGCGTTTCCGCCCGCGTTGCGATGTTGAACGGCGTGATGTCGAGCGGTGTGGTGTTCAACGGAACCCTTCATCGGAACAGAGGGCTCCCGCGGAGAACGGCCGAGCTCAGCGGCAGTGACCGGCTCCCGGGCAGCCCGGAAGGACAGAGGAGGAGATGCCGCGCACAGCGGCCACCCAACGGGCGGTCATACGCTCCTCGCTCCCTTCCTGCTCAACCGGCGCCTCGGCCGTCGTTTCAACCGACATTGATCAAGGTACCGCATGGCTGTCCGCTATGTCAGCTCGCGCGACCGAGACCATCCGCTCTTCGTCGTCCTGTCGGAGGCGTCAGGCTGTCGGAGGCGTCAGGCTTCGTCGTCCTTGTGGGGAGACTCGTCGTCCTGGAGGGAGCGGTGCAGGCGGCCGCTGGCGGCGTCCATGTGGCCGCGCATGGCTGTGACGGCCGCCGACGGCGAGCGCTGTTCGATCGCGGCCAGCACGGCCGCGTGTTCGGCGATGGTGGTCTGGGTCTCTCCCGCCTCGTGGATCGCCCGCCGGATCCAGACCCGCAGGAGCGAGCGGATGCTGCCGAGAATGTCGTCAAGGACCGAGTTGCCCGCCGCGTGCGCCAGCGTGAGGTGGAAGGCGACGTCCGCTTCCACGAAGGCCGTGCTGTCCTGGGCAGCGCGCATGTCGGCCAGGTGGGCGCGCAGTTCCTCGACGGCTGCGGCGTCGGCGCGTTCGGCGGCCAGCTCGGCGATCACCACCTCGATGTGCTTGCGGGCCTCGATCAGGTCGAGGACCTGGGGCTGGCCCAGCATGAGACCCCATTCGATGGCGCTGGGCAGCAGGCTGGACGTGCTCTGCCTGAGGTAGGTCCCGTCTCCCTGACGTACCTCGATGATGCCGAGCACGTCCAGGGCCTTCAGCGCCTCCCTGACCGTGGAGCGTCCGACGCCGAGCGTTTCGGACAGCTGGCGCTCGGACGGCAGCCGGGTGCCCGGCGCGAGGTGGCCCGAGAGCAACTGGGACAGCAGCTGCCTGGCGATGT
This sequence comes from Nonomuraea sp. NPDC049129, assembly GCF_040648495.1. Classification (NCBI taxonomy): domain Bacteria; kingdom Bacillati; phylum Actinomycetota; class Actinomycetes; order Streptosporangiales; family Streptosporangiaceae; genus Nonomuraea; species Nonomuraea sp. NPDC049129. Next base: position 34,421 of record NZ_JBEZDU010000033.1, read on the forward strand.
CGACCACTGTGCTCTCGCGCTGGGGCGCGGCGAGGGAGATGGACGCCGTCTCCGCTCTCCCCGCGCGCCTGGCCTTGCCTTCGGACTCCGCCACGGTCTTCCCTTCCTCATCAGCCCGAAGGCCTCGTCAGCCCGAGGGCCAGCCTCAAGCCATCGTCTGCCTCAAGCCATCGTCGGCCCCAAGGCTTGTCGACCCGAAGGTCCCAGCAGCCCGAAGGCGTCCGCCACGTCCACCAGGGTTCGCTCGTCGCCCACGTTCCCGGGTACGACGGCGTAGGAGAGCGTAGCCCCGACGGGTACGCCTATCTCCCAAACGGCCACGCCGGGCCGCAGCGGTCCCAGCACGCGCGCGCGATCCGCCCCCAGCCCGTCGCGCGCGACCTGCGCCGAGGTGATGCCACCCTTGGCGATCACCGCGGTGAGGCGCGGACGGAGCGAGGTCACCGTAGCGCACAGTGCGGCCATGACCTTGGCGCCGTGCCCGAGCGTACTGTGCCGGGAATGCCTGACCCGCTCACTGGCGACCAGGGCGACACCCCGTTCGGCGAGGTCGAAGCGGGCGAGTCCGGCGACCCGGCGACCCTCTGCCTCGGGCTCCGACAGGGCGGCCTCGGTGGACGCCGTACGTACGGGAACGCGAAGTTCGGTGGCGAGTGCGGCGAGTTGCGCGCCGGCGGCCTCGGTATGGGACCCGCAGACGACCAGCGTGCCGCCGGGACGGCGGTGTAGCGGCCGGTCGAGCAGCCCGTACGCCAGGCGTCCCGCGCGCATGGCGGCCAGGGGCGCGGCGCAGCGCAGCACGACGGGGACGCTCGCGGATCGGGCGGCGTCGATCGAGGCGGAGATGGCCGCCAGGTCGGCGTCCGTCTCCACGTCGGGGACGATGACCGCCCCCGGTACGGCCCGGCGCAGCACCGGATCCAGACCGCCGCGCCGTACCGTCTCCAGAGGGACCGTCGTCGCCGCGCGCCCGCCGGTCTCCCTGACCCACTCCGTCATCGTCCTGGCCGAATAGCCGAAGACCGGGTCGGCGGCGAACTCGGTGTCGGCGGCCACCATCCAGCGGCCGTTCACCATGACGCGGTGAACCCCGCCGACCGTCACCCGCCCGATGGCGGGATAGGCCGGGACGAACACCAGCACCCCGTCGGCCGCCCCGAGCGCGTCGGCCTCGGCGAACACGTGCCCGCGCAGGGTGGAGTCGCCGCGCAGGACGTACTCGGCGTCGTCGCCGCACCTGTCGCGCAGCCGGCGTACCAGGCTCACGGCCCGGCCCTCCTCCATGGCGCGGGTGTTGGTGAGGACGTAGTACGACGGGTCGGCGGGGAGTTCGGCGTCCGGGTCGAGCAGCACCGGCACGTCGGCCGCGGCCTGGGTGCCGGTGGGATCGTCGTCCAGGACGATGACCCGGCTCATCGCACCGGATCCCGCTCGGTCAGCTCCACGCGGACGCCGTTCGGCTCCCCCAGCAGGAAGCAGGCTCGCCGGCCCCGGCCGCCCATGAAGATCTGGGCGCTCTCCTGCCCCGGCAGGCCCGCGAGCGTCGTCTCGATGTCGGCGACGCTGAAGCACACGTGGTGCAGCCCCTCACCACGCTCGCGCAGGAAGCGGGCGACGGGCCCGTCCCTGAACGGCTGCACGAGCTGGAGCATGACGTTGCCCGCGTCGAGGTACGTGAGCCGCACCCCGGGATCCTCCGCCCGTTCGTCGCCGATCACCGTCATGCCCAGCCGCTCCACATAGAAGGGCAGGGCCTGGTCGGCGTCGTGGACGGCGATCCCGACGTGGTCGACGTGGTCGAAGTCAGCCAAGTTTCCTGACCTCGCGCAACCCGGTCCGCAGTGCCGCCTGATAGATCCACAGATCGCCGCCGTACGCGAGGATCCTGAACCCGCGCTCGACGAGCATGGCGGCCTCCTCCTTGCTCCCCGCCATGAACCCGGCGAACTTGCCGGCGGCCCGCGCCGCCTTGGCCACCCGGTCGAGCGCCGCCAGGTAGTCGGGATGGTCGAACTGTCCGGGAATGCCCATGCTGTTCGTCAGGTCGAAATGCCCGATCCAGAGCACGTCCACCCCGTCCACCGCGGCGATCTCCTCCACGGACTCCAGACCGGCGACGGTCTCGATCTGGGTGATCACCATGGTCCGGGCGTTGGTGTCGCGCATGTAGGCCACGTTGTCGGTGACGACGTAGTCATCGTGCGCGACCCCGAAGGCCGCCCCCCGTACTCCGTCGGGCGGGTACTTCGCCCAGCGCACCACGTCCCGCGCCTGGTCGGCAGAGTCCACCATCGGGATCATGATCCCGCGCGCGCCGGCGTCCAGCGCGCGGGAGATCTGGGTGCGCTCGGCGGTGGGGACGCGGATGTACGGCTCGACGCCGGTCGGCCGGGTGGTGGCCACGACCTTGCCGAGGGTCTCCCACCCCCAGCCGGTGTGCTCCGCGTCATAGATGACGAACTGCGCTCCGGCGCCCGCCACGAGCCGGCCGATGCCCGTGGTCGCGAACTCGAAGACGAAGGTGCCGAGCACGAGCTCGCCGCTGTGGAGCGCCTGCTTGATGGGACCGGTCAACGGAGGACCTTTCTGGAGAGTCTGGAGAAGCGGGGTGTGGGGTCGGTCACTGGAGGGCCTTTGAGGAGAGACGCGGGTGGTCGAGTGCCGCCGGGTTGACCGGGTACGCCGGTGCGCGACCGGCGGCGACATCGAGAGCGGCCTGGATGGCGCCGCGCCCGTTGCCCAGCGCGAGCTCGTCGGTCCAGGCGACGGCGTGCGGGCTGAGCAGCACGTTGTCCAGCGCCAGCAGCGGGTCGGCCGGATCGGGCGGCTCGACCTCGAACACGTCCAGCGCCGCCCCCGCGATGCGCCCCTGGGTGAGCGCCGCAGTGAGCGCGGCCTGGTCGACGATCGGACCTCTGGCGACGTTGACCAGGTACGCGGTCGGTTTCATCCCGGCCAGCCGCCCGGCGTCGATGAGGTGGTGGGTCTCCGGGGTGAGCGCGCACGTGATCACCACGAAGTCGGCCTCGGCGAGCAGCGTGTCCAGCTCGACGAGCGTGACACCGGCCGCCGCCGCCCGCTCGGGATCGGCGTACGGGTCGGCGGCGAGCTGCCGCATGCCCAGCGGCGCGCACAGCCGCGACAGCTCGCGGCCGATGTTGCCCCAGCCGACCAGGCCGAGCGTCCTACCGGTGACGCCGGTCCCCATGTAGTCCAGCTTGTCGTTCCACCGTCCCGCGCGTACCAGCCGGTCCTTCTCGCCGAGCCGGTGCGCGGCGGCGAGCAGCATCGTCAACGCCGACACCGCCACCGGCCCGCGCACGCCGTCGGGCGTGATGGTGACCAGCACGCCGTGCCGGGTACACGCCTCGACGTCCACGTTGTCGTAGCCGACACCGAACCGGGCGACCAGAACCAGCCGGTCGGCGCCCTTGAGCGTGTCAGCGGTGACCCTGGGGGTCAGGACGATCAGGGCGTCATAGCCGCGCACCGCCTCGGGCGGGATGTCACCGTCCACGGCCTCGATGAAGTCCCACTCGACCCCGTCGGCCGCGTCGAGCGCGGACAGGCCGATGTCACCCCAGCCGATCCGCCCGTCGTCGGTCAGGAAGTCTCGGGTCAGGCCGATCCTGAAGGGCATCAATGGTCTCCTTCTGAGGGCGGGGTCCTGCGGGTGTGAGGCTTGCGGGGTGCGATGAGGATCGCGACGGCCGGTGCGGTGAGGGCCGTCGTCTCGGTACCGGGCGGATGCTCCTGTACGACCACGCCGCCCGCGTCGCCACCGGTGACCGTGGTGACGGTGTAGCCCCGAGTGCCGACGAAGACCGGCTCGCCGCCGCCACAGTGGCCGCCGTCGCAGTCGTGGTGGCCGTCGCCACGGCCGTCGGCGTCCAGCGCCGCTGCCAGGACGAGCCGTCGTCCGCCATGGTGTACGGCCAAGCCGACCAGCCCCGCCGGTAGCCCGGGGTCGACGAGCTGCCCTCCTACGAAGGGACGCAGGGCGGCGAGAACATGCCGCAGCTCGGACGGTACGGCGTCGGCGCCGGTGTCCTGGTCGTCCGTGTAGCTCTCGGCGGCATCGCAGGCGTCGACGGAGATCGCGGCTGCTCCGGCGTTGGCGAGGGTGATCAGGGCGGCAGTTAGCCAGGTCGTGCGGAAGAGGGCGGACGGCGCGGGATCGTGTGCGCCGCGCGGGGCGGCGAAGCCGAAGGTGGGCAGCAGGCCGACCGGCCCCACGAGCACGGGCAGGCAGTGTTCGGCGGCTTGCCCGACGAGCAGCGGGTGGACCGCCAGCGTTTCCCGCGCGCTGGCCTCGTCGTCGTGGTGGGTCTGGGCCGCGATGGGGAAGCAGACCAGGTCGAGCAGGTCGGACGGTAGAGACACGGCCCGGTTCAGCTCGGCGAAATGGGCCCGACTGCCGCCGCCGATCCGCACCGGCGGCCCGGCGAAGGGCACCTGCGCACCGTGGAATGGCGGTGGCATACGCCGGAAGGACCGCCGGGCGGCCTCGGCGAGTTCTCGGGGAGTGCCGTGTGTACGGTCGAACACCAGGAGCGTGTCGAGGCCCGGGACGTCACGCAGTGCGGCCACCTGGTCGGACGACGAGCAGACGGCGCTCAGCGTGAGCGTCGCCCCGGCTGCCCTGGCGGCGGCGGAGAACCGGTCGGCCACCTCGCGCCACCCTGGCTCGTCCAGATCCACGGTCCCGTGCAGGAACGAGGGTCCGGCAAGCTTCCGCCCGTCCACCGGGGGCCGCCTCAGGTACAGCCCCACTGACGGAAGCGTCCCCCCGGCTGGCTTTTCTCGCTGGGTGTGCGGTTCCGCGAACGCAAGTGGGTCTTCGGAAGGGGGTTGCGGGATTCGGAGGCGTACCCGTGTCGTCGGGCCACCGCGGATCCGGCGCCGGGGTGGGCGTGACTGGGATGGCGGGTAGTCAGTGACCGTCAGGTGGAGGCGCTGGTGGACGTGGTCGCCGCGGCGTACCGTCACCGGCCGGCCCAGCCCCAGCGGCGTCCCATAGGTCTTGTAGCCGGCATCGCTCCAGTTCCGGTGGTCCTCGGTCTCGAAGGTCTCGCCGTCCAGCTCGATCGTGACCAGCGCCCCACCGTCCCGGTAGCGCATGGTCCTGATGCCGGTGAAGATCTGATGCGGGCTGATTCGCTGCGGGAACTCCCCGGCGGCCTGCCCGTTGACCTCGACCGGGGTGCCCGCCAGATGCGGCGGGTGGATGAGGCAGAGTCCGATTCTGGTTCGCTCGAAGTCGCGCTCCGCCCGACCGTCGAACGCGAACGTGAGTGAGTCCTCCGTGACGGTCGCCGTTCCGCGCCAGCTGAAGTCCGCGCCGTGCCGCACATCCAGCGAGAGGGAGAGCGATGACGAGTTCGCGGTCGTGCCGGGGTCGGTCCGCAGCAGTCGCCCCGGCACGGTCATCCACCGGCCGTCCCTGACCAGCACGCCCACCCGGCGCAGCAGGAGCAGCCCGCCGAGTCGTACTCGGTCCAGATGCGGACCGGCGAGCAGGAAGGAGACGGTCATCGCTCGCTCTTCCGCAGCCTGAGCAGGCTCTGGGCGGTGCGTGGGTACGACGGGACGGCGGTCAGCGCGTCCAGTTGGGCCGGTTCCAGGCGTAGGTCGGCGGCGGCCACGCTGGTCCTGAGCTCAGTGAGGTCCTCCGGGCCGATGACCGCGCTGGCCACCGCCGGGCGGGACAGCAGCCAGGCGAGGGCCAGGTGGGCGGGCGGGTGGCCCCACTCGGCACCCAGTGAATCCAGGCGCCCGGCCGTCGCCAGGTGTTCGGGTGAGAAGCCGCCGCCACCCCAGCGCCGCTCCCCGCTGTACTCCCGCCCGCCGGTCCCGGCCAGCAGGCCGCCGTTCAGTGGGCTGAACGCGACCAAGGACAGCCCGAGGCGCAGGCAGGCAGGGACCAGCTCGGTCTCCGGCGTGCGGTCGAACAGGTTGTAGCGCACCTGGGCGCAGACCGGGCCGTGCAGGTTGCGCGCCGAGCAGATCCACAGGGCCTGGACGGTCTCCCACGCGGGATAGGTGGACAGCGCCGCATGGCGCGCCTTGCCCTGCCTGACCAGGTCGTCGAGCGTGGCGAGGGTCTGTTCGAGCGGCGTGTCGGGGTCGGGGTGGTGGGCGTAGTAGAGGTCCACGTGGTCGGTGCGGAGGCGGCGCAGGCTCCGTTCGAGCTGCTGGATCAGGTGCCGCCGTGACAGGCCCCGGTCGTTGACGCCGGGTCCGACGCTCTCGCGGGCCTTGGTCGCCAGGACGACCTCGTCCCGCCGGCCGGCCAGCGCCCGGCCGAGTATCTCCTCGGCCGACTCGCGCTCGGTCCAGGGCGGTACGCCGGGGCGGTCGAACTGCGGGCGGTTGCCGTAGGCGTTGGCGGTGTCGAAGAAGTTGATCCCATGGTCCAGCGCGCCGCGCACGAGCCCGGCGGCGTCGGCGGCGCTGGGGGCCACCCCGAACGTCGCCGTGCCGACGCAGAGCCGCGACACCCTGATGCCCGTCGGGCCGAGCAGCGCGTAGTCCATGACATGGGACGGTACGTCCCAAAAGCGGCATTGGTCAACCGGTTGACCAATCGCGCAACATCGATGTAACGTGCGCCACACCGGCCCTCTTAAAACGATTCAGATCGGTTGTGGGCCTGCGAAGGGAAGTGGTCAAGCCCATGCCCAGCCTGTCTCCGTACGGCCTCACCTGCGAGTTCCTCGAACAGCCACTCGGCATGGACGAGACCGCGCCCCGTCTGTCCTGGAAGCTCCGCTCCGACGACCACGGCGATCGCCAGACCGCCTACCGGCTGATCGTGCGTGCCGGAGACCAGGTCGTCTGGGACACCGGAGGCGCCGGCGAGCACCAGGTCGTCTACGAGGGAGCGCCCCTCCGGCCCTCGACCCGTTACGACTGGTCGGTGGAGGTGCGTGACGCGTGGGGAACCGCGGCGGGCCGTACGGACTCGTGGTTCGAGACGGGGCTCATGGGCGGCTGGCGCGCGGCCTGGATCGCCAGGGACGATGGCGCGCAGCCGGTCTTCGAGCCGCCGGTCGAGGACGACCGCTCCTTCACCACCCGCAAGCTGACCGCCTGCGCCCACCTCCGCCGGGCCTTCGACCTGGCCGAACTCCCCGTGCGGGCGCGACTGTACGCCAGCGCCCGCGGTCTGCACCGGTTCTCGCTGAACGGCGTGCGCGTCTCCGACGCCGAGCTCGAGCCGGGCTGGACCGACTACCGCCACCGGATCAGGTACCAGTCCTACGACGTCACGGCGCGGCTGCACAAAGGGCCGAACGTCCTGGGAGCGTTGCTCGCCGACGGCTGGTGGAGCGGCTTCGTCGGTATGGACCCCCGCAAGGCGGGCAAGCTGTACGGCGACGCGCCCGCGCTCATCGCCCAGCTCGTGCTGGAGTTCGCCGACGGATCACGCCACGTGATCGCCACGGATGAGGACTGGCGCGAGTCGCCGGGCCCGCTGCGCCACTCCGACCTGCTGATGGGCGAGTACTACGACGCCCGCGCCAGGCTGGACGGCTGGGACGGCCCCGGCTACGACGACGCCGCTTGGACGCCCGTGGCCGTCACCGGCACGGACACCTCGGAGCTGGTCTGGTCACGCAGCGCCCCCGTACGCGTGGTCGAAGACCTCCCGACCGTGCGCGTCCTGCGCGGACCCGGTGGCGAGACCATCGCCGACCTGGGCCAGAACATGGTCGGCCGGGTCCGGCTCACCGTTCACGGCGCCGAGCGCGGGCGGCGGATCCAGCTCCGCCACGCCGAGATCCTGGAGGAGGACGGTTCCCTGCACCTGGCGAACCTGCGCCGCGCAGAGGCCACCGACGTCTATGTCTGCGGCGGCGACCCGGTGGAGGTGTACGAGCCCGCCTTCACCGTCCATGGCTTCCGCTACGTCGAGATCACCGGATTCGACGGGCGGATCGAGGTCACCGGGCGAGTGCTGCAGAGCGAGCTGCCGTGGACCGGGGAGTTCTCCTGTGACGACCCGCTGGTCAACCGGCTGCACGAGAACATCCGCTGGGGCCAGCGCGGCAACTTCGTCTCGGTGCCCACCGACTGCCCCCAGCGCGACGAGCGGCTCGGCTGGCTGGCGGACGCCCAGGTCTTCCTCCCCACGGCGGCCCGCGGCGCCGACGTCTCGGCCTTCTTCGCCGACTGGATGGAGGACGTGCTGACCGGGCAGGACGCGGAGGGCTCCTTCCCCGACGTGGCGCCGCTGGTCTGCCTGACCAGGGAAGGCGCGCCGGGCTGGGGCGACGCGGGCGTGATCGTCCCCTGGTCGCTCTACCGCCTGTACGGCGACCGCCGCGTGCTGGAGCGCTGCCTGCCCGCGATGGCCGCCTGGGTGGACCAGATCGAACGGCACAACCCCGACCTGATCTGGCGCCGCCGTACCGGAAGGAACTACGGCGACTGGCTCCAGATCGGCGTGGACACCCCGCGCGACGTGCTGGCCACGGCCTACTTCGCGCAGTCGGCCACGCTCGTCGCCGAGGCGGCGCGGATCCTCGGCAGGCCGGAAGCCGAACGGTACGAGCAGCTGGCCGCGGCGATCAGAAGAGCCTTCAACCAGGAGTTCGTCGCGCCGGACGGCCGCATCCACGGCGACACCCAGACCTGCTACCTCCTCGCCATCGAGTTCGGCCTCATGCCCGCCGAAGTGGCCGCCGAGCACCTGGTGCGTGACATCGCCGCGCACGACGGCCATCTCACCACCGGCTTCCTCGGGGTCGCGCTGCTGTGCCCGGTGCTCACCAGGATCGGCCGCGCCGACCTGGCCTACGAACTTCTCCACCAGGAGACCTTTCCCAGCTGGCTGTTCTCCGTCAGGCACGGAGCCACGACCATCTGGGAACGATGGGACGGCTGGACCCCCGACCGGGGCTTCCAGGCGGCCACCATGAACTCCTTCAACCACTACAGCCTGGGCGCCATCGGCGACTGGCTCTACGGAGGAGTCGCCGGGATCGGCCAGACGGCGGACTCATCCGCGTACGCCGGTCTGGTGATCCGCCCGCGGCCGGGTGGCAAGCTCACCCGGGCCCGCGCCGTGCAGGAGACCGCTCGGGGGCGAGTCGAGTCCGCATGGTCGGTGACGGACGGCGTGCTCACGGTGGACGTGCTGATCCCCCCGGGGACGGACGCCACGGTGCACCTCCCCACCGGCGATCCCGAGGCGATCGAGTCCACCGCCCACGTCACCGTCCTCGAACGGCGTGACGGGACGGTCGTGTGCTCGGTGGCCTCCGGACACCACCGTTTCACGGCCCCCTGGGCCGCACATGAGAGGACAACGCCTTGAACACCCCCACGCGCCGCGATTTCCTCCGCACCGGTGGCCTGGCCGCCGCGGCGGTGACGCTCAGCTCCTGCGGCTGGGGCCGGACGGATCCCGCACCGGCGAGCGGAGGTACGGCCGGCGCGAGCCTGAAGGTGTGGGACCAGTTCACCACCTCCCCGCAGAACGAGACCGTCAAGAAGGTCTACGACCTGTTCAAGGGTGCGACGATCACCCGTACCTCGCAGACCGGCGACCAGCTCACCACGGTCGGCAAGACCGCGCTGGCCTCGGGCACCGGCCCGGACGTCATCTACTACCAGGTCGGCGCGGGCAACGCCGGAGTGCTGGCCGAGGCCGGCCTGATCAAGCCGCTCGACGACGTGGCCGCGAAGTACGGCTGGCTGGACCGGCTGACGCCGTTCGCGATCAGGGAGGCGTCGCTCGACGGCAAGCTCTACGGCCTGCCCGACGAGTCGGAGAACACCGTCCTGTTCTACAACAAGACCCTCATCGACAAGGCGGGCTTGACCGTCCCCGAGACCTTCGACGAATTACTGACCTTCGCCTCGGCCGCCGCCAAGAAGGGCTACACGCCCATCGCGTATGGCCAGTCGGACGTCTACCCGAGCTGGTGGGCCTTCTCGATGATGGCCAACAACCTCGCGGGCGCCCAGCCGATGGGCGACCTGATCTTCGACAACAAGGGCAGCTGGAACACCCCGCAGCTGGTCGAGGCGATCAAGCTCTTCTTCGTCGACCTGGTCAAGGCCGGCGGGTTCATCAAGGACCTCAACTCGCTCGGCGGCCCCGACGCCCAGTCGCTCTTCCTGGCCGGCAAGGCGCTGATGAACCTCAACGGCACCTGGGCGGTCGGCACGATCGAGAAGGAGATGCAGGGCCAGGAGATCGGCATCATGGCCATGCCCTCGGTCAACGGCGGACCCCGCGTCTATCCCGGCGGCATCGGCTCGGCCTACTACATCTCGGCCAAGAGCAAGAACGCGGACGTGGCCGCCCAGTTCCTCGACTCGCTCTACAAGCCGGAGGCGGTACGGCTCTGGGTCGAGGGCGCCAAGATCTTCCCGCCGGTGCCGTTCGACTCCGCGGGCTGGAACCTCAGCCCGCTGCAGAAGCTCGCCATGCAGGCGGCCCAGACCGGCGGCGGCGACGCCAAGACCAACATCGGTTACGCCGTCAACCACGGCCTGGCCGCGCCCGGCTTCCTCAACGCGATGACCAGCGGCTTCCAGGCCGTGGTCGCCGGGGACAAGACCCCGGCCAAGCAGGCGGAGGAGCTGCAGAAGGCGTGGGAGGCGGGCGTGACCTCATGACGCTCACTCTTACCGCCACACGTCGCGGGGCCCGCGTCACCCCGTCGCCGTCCGGCCGGACTCTCGGCTACCTCTTCCTGGTCCCGGCCGGGCTGTTGTACGCGGGCTTCATCCTGTGGCCGCTGGCCCAGTCGGTCTACCTGAGCCTCACCGACTGGGACGGCGCCAGCCCGGAGAAGCGGTTCGTCGGCCTGGCCAACTTCCAGCGGATGCTCGGAGACGGCCTGTTCTGGCGCTCGCTCGGGCACAACCTCGTCTGGGTCGTCGCAGGCACCGCGCTGACGATGGGCGTGGCGCTGCTGCTGGCCATGTTCGTGTGGAACCGGCCACGGGGCTTCACGGCGCTGCGCACGATCTACTTCATGCCGCAGGTGCTGCCCGCGATCATCGTCGGCATCGTCTGGAGCTGGATCTACAACCCGGCCTTCGGCATCCTCAACCGGGCGCTGGAGGCGGTGGGCCTCGAATCGTGGACCAGAGGCTGGCTCGGTGACCCGACCTTCGCCCTGTACGCGGTGATGGTGGCCTCGGTCTGGGCGACCGTCGGACTGGCCTTCGTGATCTTCACCGCCGCGCTGCACAACGTGGACACCGACCTGCTCGACGCGGCCCGGATGGACGGCGCGAACGGCTGGCAGCGCTTCCGGCACGTGGTGATCCCGCAGCTGTCCAACGCGATCACGCTCGTCACCGTGCTGCTGCTGGTCCACGGCTTCCAGGCGTTCGACCACGTCTGGATCATGACCAAGGGCGGCCCGGACAACGCCACCCAGCTCATCGCCACCTACACCTACCAGAAGGCGTTCATGGAGAACGAGGTCGGCTACGGCTCCACCCTGTCGCTGGTGCTCACCGTGATCTCGCTGCTGGTGTCGGTCGCGGTGGTCCGGGTCAGGGAGCGCGCATGACGATCACCGTGAAGACGGCCAGGTACCTGATACTCGGGCTGTTCGCGCTGCTGTTCGTGATGCCGTTCCTGTGGATCTGGTTCTCGGCGCTGAAGAGCACGTCGGAGATCAACCAGGACCCGTTCGGCATCCCGACCGCGCTGCACTGGGAGAACCTCGCCGAGGCTTGGACGACCGGCCGGTTCGGTTCCTACATCGGCAACTCGGTGCTGTACGCCGCCTTCGTGGTGCCGCTGGTGACCTTCTTCTCCTGCCTCGCGGGGTACGCCCTGGGCACCCGCCGGCTGCCCGGCGAGCGGATCATCTTCGGTGCCTTCCTGCTCGGCATCATGATCCCGTTTCAGTCGATCATGATTCCGCAGTACTACCTGGTCAGGGATCTGGGCATCCTGGGGACGTACTGGGGGGTGATCGTGCCGAGCGTCGCGCTCGGCCTCGCCTTCGGGGTGTTCCTGATGCGCGCGTTCTTCCGCGGGCTGCCCGAGGAGATCTCGAACGCGGCCCGGATCGACGGCGCCACCGAGTGGCGGGTCTTCACCCGCATCGTCCTGCCGCTGGCCAGGCCCGGCATCATCACGCTGGTCGTGCTGCAGTTCATGTTCACCTGGAACATGTTCCTGATCCCCCTGCTGTACGGGCAGGACGAGGGGCTGCGCCCGATCTCCACCGGGATCATGTTCTTCGTCGGTGAGTACAGCGTGGACCGGTCGATGATCGCGGCCGGGGTGACGCTGGCGAGCATCCCCATCATCGCCCTCTATCTCCTCCTCCAGCGGCACTTCATTCAGGGCATGACCGCCGGAGCGCTTAAGTGAAAGGTTGCGTTATGAGGTTGGCAGGCAGGAAGGCCGTGATCACCGGCGCCGGCGGTGCCATGGGCAAGGTGTTCGCCCAGGTGCTGGCCAGGGAGGGCTGCGACGTCGCCGGGCTGGACGTGGCGGCCGAGGGGCTGGAGCTGTTCGGCGCGGCCGTACGCGAGACCGGGCGGGAGGCGCTGGAGCTCAAGGCCGACATCACCGACCTCGACGCGACCCAGGGCGCGATCGACGAGGTGGTCCGGGCCTGGGACGGGATCGACATCCTGGTCAACAACGCGGGCGGCGGTATGGTGCGGCCGTTCCACGAGATGACCGCCGCCGAGTGGCAGCGGATGGTCGACGTCAATCTGACCAGTGTTTTCAACGTGACCCGCGCGGTCGTACCGTCGATGCTGGCGCGCGGCGGCGGCCGGATCGTGAACATCGCCTCCATCGCGGCCCTGCGCGGCGGGCGCCTGGTCCGGCACGCGAGCGGCTACGCCGCCGCCAAGGCGGGCGTGGTCGGCCTGACCAAGGCCCTGGCCATCGAGTACGCCACCGACGGCATCACGGTCAACTGCATCGCCCCCGGCGCCCAGCACACGCCGGGCCGCGACCGCGACACGCCCGAGCAGCGGGAGGCCCTGCTGGGCCAGATCCCCACCAGGACGCTCGGCAGTCCGGAGGACCTGGCGGAGAGCATCGTGCACTTCTGCCTGCCGTCCGCCGCCTACCTGACCGGCGTCATCCTGCCCCAGGACGGAGGTCACTCGATCTGATGTCGATGGACAGCGGCAGAGCCAAGTACGACGAGGTGTACGGCGAGGGCGCGGCCGACCGGCTGCTCGACGCGCTGTCGGGCCCCGGCGCCGACCTCGGGCGCTACGGCGTGGAGTTCAACTTCGGCGAGATCTACTCGCGCCCCGGCCTGGACCTCAAGCAGCGGCAGATCGCCTCGATCGCCTCGCTGGTCAACATCGGTGGCGTCGAACCTCAGCTCACCGGGCACATCAACGCGGGGCTCAACGTGGGCCTCACGCCCGGGGAGATCGTCGAGGTGATCATTCATTGCGTCCAGTACGCGGGCTTCCCAAGGGCGATCAACGCGATCAATGTGGCGAAGAAGGTCTTCGAACAGAGGGGTGTGGCGTGAGATGCCGACCGTCGTACTGATCGGGACGCTCGACACCAAGGGCGAGGAGTACGCCTGGCTGCGCAACCGGCTGGTGGAGCTGGGCAGCGATGTGCTCGTGGTCGACGCGGGAGTGAAGGAGCCCGGCGTGCCGCTGCTCGCCGACGTCTCCAACGAGCAGGTGGCCGCGGCGGGCGGAGGTGACCTGCGGGCGCTCCAGGAGGGGGGCGACCGCGGGGCCGCCGTCACCGCCATGGGCGAGGGCGCGGCGGCGATCCTGACCGGGCTGTACGCCGAGGGCCGGGTCGACGCGGTGCTGGCCGTGGGCGGTAGCGGTGGATCGTCGATCGCCGCGCGAGCCGTCCGCGACCTGCCCATCGGCCTGCCCAAGCTGATCGTGTCCACGATGGCGTCGGGCGATGTGTCGCCTTATGTCGGAGCAAGGGACGTCACGCTGATGTACAGCGTGGTCGACATCGCCGGCGTCAACCGGGTCTCCCGGGCGATTCTCGGCAATGCGGCCGCCGCGGCGGCGGGCATGGCCAAGGCGCACCAGCTGGCCAGAGCGGTGCGTACGACGCAGAGCGACGAACGGCCGCTGATCGGCGCGTCGATGTTCGGCGTGACCACGCCCGCCGTGGACGCGGCGCGCGAGCGGCTGGCCGAGCTCGGCTACGAGGTGCTGGTCTTCCACGCGACCGGGTCGGGCGGCCGGGCACTGGAGGGGCTGGCGGCGAGCGGGCTGCTGGCCGGGGTGCTGGATCTGACCACCACCGAACTGGCGGACGACCTGGTCGGCGGGGTGCTGTCGGCCGGACCTGACCGGCTGACGGCGGCGGGCGCGCACGGCGTGCCGCAGGTGGTCGCCCCCGGCGCGCTGGACATGGTCAACTTCGGCCCGCGCGACACCGTGCCCGAGCGGTTCGCGGGCCGGCTGCTGTACGTGCACAACCCGACCGTGACGCTGATGCGCACCACGCCGGAGGAGATGGCCGAGCTGGGCGCCCGGGTGGCCGCCAAGCTCGGCGCGGCCAGCGGCCCGACGGAGCTGTTCGTCCCGCTGGGCGGCGTGTCCGCCCTGGACGCGCCGGGCATGGACTTCCACGATCCCAAGGCCGACGCGGCCTGCTTCGAGGCGCTGGCCGCCTTTCCCGCGACCAAGCGGTTCGACCTGCACATCAACGATCCGGAGTTCGGCCGGGCGATGGCCGAGCGGCTGCATCGCCTGATCTCGGGAGAGGATTCCGCATGACCAGGCAGCTCGGAGGGGATGCCGCATGACCAGGCAGGAGGTGCTGGCCAGGCTGCGCCGTACCGTCGCGGAGGGGCGGCCGGTGATCGGCGCGGGCGCGGGCACCGGCCTGTCGGCCAAGTGCGCCGAGGCCGGCGGCGTCGATCTGATCATCATCTACAACTCCGGCCGCTATCGGATGGCCGGGCGCGGCTCGCTGGCCGGGCTGCTGCCCTATGGCGACGCGAACCAGATCGTCGTCGAGATGGCCGCCGAGGTGCTGCCCGTCGTCGCCGACACCCCGGTGCTCGCGGGCGTCTGCGGCACCGACCCGTTCCGGGTCATGCCGCGCTTCCTCGACCAGCTGGCCGCGATGGGCTTCGCGGGCGTCCAGAACTTCCCCACCGTGGGCCTGTACGACGGCGTCTTCCGGCAGAACCTGGAGGAGACCGGCATGGGCTACGAGCTGGAGGTGGAGATGGTCCGGCTGGCCCACGAGCGCGACCTGGTGACGGCCCCGTACGTCTTCGACGAGGACCAGGCCCGCGCCATGGCCGAGGCCGGCGCCGACGTACTGGTCCCGCACGTCGGGCTGACCACCAAGGGCAGCATCGGCGCGGGCACCGCCCTGACCCTGGACGAGGCCGTGACCCGGGTACAGGCCATGCGCGACGCGGCTGCGGCCGTCCGGCCCGACATCCTCGTGCTCTGCCACGGCGGCCCGATCGCCGAGCCCGCCGACGCGGCCCACGTCCTGTCGCACACCGAGGGCGTGGTGGGCTTCTTCGGCGCCTCGTCCGTCGAGCGGCTGCCCACGGAACGGGCCATCACCGAGCAGGTACGAGCCTTCAAGTCACTGAACTTCTGAGGAGCTGCCCATGCACGTCAGTCCGGACTCCGTGCCCACGATGGCCTTCGACTGGGGGTCCATCAAGTGGTTCGTCACCCCGTCGGCCATCGAGGGGGCGAGCAGCACGCTGGGCGAGGTCATCATCAATCCCGGGCAGGGACACGCCCGGCACAACCACCCGACGGCCGAGGAGATCATCTACGTCATCTCGGGTGAGGCGTCGCAGATGGTCGACGACGGTGAACCGTTCCCGATCAAGGAGGGTGACACCGTGCACATTCCGGCGGGGGCCTACCACTCGACGTTCAACTCGACCTGGCGGCCGTTGCGGCTGATTGTCACGTACACGCCCGGTGGCGAGGAGAAGGCCCTGGAAGGAGCCCCCGACCTGCACTTGCACGATCCCGGCAGCGTGGCGGAGTGGCGCCAAGCCTGACGAGCCTCATCGGGCGGGCCGACCGGTAACGGACGAGCGCCCGGCTGGGTGGCCTGGCGAGTGCCAGGCCCTGACTGAGGTGATGCCCCGCGGCCGGGCGGCCGGCCGCGGGGCATCGTTCTGCTCGGGCGGCCGCTACTTGGCGGCGAAGTCCTGGGTCCAGTAGATCTGGCCCTTGGAGTTCTTGGCCGCGCCGACACCTATGAGGTTGTACTTGCAGTTCATGATGTTGGCCTTGTGGCCCGCGCTGTTCATCCAGCCGGTGACCACCGAGGCCGGGGTCGGCTGGCCCATGGCGATGTTCTCGGCCCAGCCCGTTCCGCCGGTGAAGCCCGCCCCGCGGATGCGGTCCATGAAGCTGCGGCCGTCCTGCGAGGTGTGGCTGAAGTAGTTCTTGGTCGCCATGTCGGAGGAGTGGCCGAAGGCGGCCTTGTGCAGCTGGGCGTCGTGCTTGAGCGGCTTGCAGCCGCCCTTCGCCCGCTCGGCGTTGGTCAGCCGCAGGACCTCGTTCTCGTCGACCGTTCCCACCACGTCAGTCGGCGGATTGGTCGTGTCGGTCGGAGTGGGAGTGGCGGTGGCCGTCGGCTTCGGTGATGGCGTCGGTGTGGTCGTGTCGGTGGGAGTCGGAGTCGGCGTGGTCGGCGTGCAGGACGACAGCCGGACCGGCCGCGACTTGCCGGAGTTGCCGGCGTAGTCGGTGGCGACCGCGTAGTAGACACCGGGGGCGCACAGCATCGAGACCGTGACCCGAGGGCTGATGCCCCTGCCCGACGCGCTCTTGACGATCCGGTCGGGGCCGGCCACCGCGCGCTTGATGCGGACGCGGACGAGGGCGCTGCCTTCGCAGCCGCGCCTGGTGGCGGATGTCTGGATCTTTCCGGCGGCGGTGACCTGCGGCTTGGCGACAGTCACGCGGCATGCGGGTTGCGGCACCGTCGCGGCGTGGGCCGTGGCGACCGGCACACCGAGGGTGGCCAGGCTCACAACACACGCGAGTACCCCTAGGGGTCTACGCATATGGGTGTCCTCCGTATGGATGGACGGCGGGTGGGCGTTCCGCATTCTGTCGGTGCCAGGCACCCTTTGTCATGAAATTTCGGACATCCAGGTGTGACGGGGGTAAACCAGAGGGGGGTCTGAGGCGTCGGGAACCCCTGCTTGGCCGGGGGTTTGCGGCCGTAAACGATGGTTTGGGATTTTACTTAAGCGACGCCCGTTATGTCACACTCTGTGACCGCGGTGCTCTGGGCCGTGGTGGGCGGGGCGGCTGGAACCCGGCTCGACGCGGCGCGTGGCCGGGTGGCGGAAGCCGTATAAGCGGTGTCGCAGATTGACGTGGTAATCCGAATGGCTAACACTTGCTAGTGAAATAGGGGGTTGGCCACGTCCAGTGCGCCCCCTGTTTTTCCATGGGACGCCTTGCCGGATGGCTCCGCGCTCCTCGCATCCCCAAAGGAAGTCAGCATGGAGATCTGGATCAACCCCGACTGCTCCAAGTGCACCTCCGCGCTCGAACTCCTGGACACCGAGAACGCCGACTACACCATTCGCCGCTACCTCGACGACCCGCCCAACGAGCTCGAGCTGCGCGAGGTGCTCACCAGGCTGCGCCTCGAACCGTGGGACATCACCCGCTTCGGCGAGGCCACGGCCACCGACCTCGGCATCGCCGGCTGGCCGCGCGACGCGGCCAACCGGAACCGCTGGATCAAGGCGCTGGCCAGCCACCCGATGCTCATCCAGCGCCCGATCATCACCGCTGGGGACGGGGCGGCCGTCGTCGGCCGTACCCCGGAGGCCGTCCGCTCGGTGCTGTCGCGCTCGTCCTGACCTTCCCCTTAACGGTGTGGCTCGCCCCAGATCGGCCGATCGGGGTCAGGGGTGGGCAGCGCCGCGAGGACGGTGGTCACGTTCTCCCAGTCGGTGACCTCGGTCCGGTCGGCCACGAGCCGCAGGCGCTTCGGGATCTCGTGATGGGCGTCCTGGAGGGCGTCGATGCCCTCGATGATCTGACCTGACACGGCCTCGTAGCCCACGCGGCCGCCTTCGCCCTTGAGGAAGGTGGTCCCCAGTTTGTCGTCGCCCCAGAAGTTGCCGATGGCGTTCAGCTCCGCCGCCGCGGCGTTGACGAATTCGCCGAGGTCGTGTTTCTCGGTGTCGAAGCCCCCTGCGGCGGCCCTGATGTGACCCGGGTAGATCTCCATCGGAAGGCGGAGCCGCATGCCCGGTCGCACGTCGTAGGGGCTGTCGAGGACGTCGCGGTTCGCCTGGTAGATGCTCTCCCAGAGTGAGGGGTCCTCGAAGAGCCGCTGGGCGATCTCCTGGAGTGAGTCGTAGTCCCCGCCGGGGGGCGTGATGGTGACGGTCTCCGGCCGCTCCGGCGGCTTGGGGTCAGGTTCAGGAGCCATGCGTCATCCCGCTGGTTTGTGGGCCATCGTGAAATAGAGCAGCACCCTGCCGAGCGTCTGTTTCCAGGTGGGGATGAGGTCCGTGCCGCTCTCCCCGTTCAGGGCGTCGTACGTGGGGCCGTAGGTGGATCCGCCGACCATCCGGCTGATGAAATACTGCACGTCGGCGTTCTTGCTCACCGCTCTGGCCGCCGGCATGGCGGCGTCGAACGCGCCGTAGAACGCGACCGACGCGGTGAACTCCTTCAGCATCTGCTTCCCGTTGTCGCCCCACGAGCCCGGGTCCTCGCCGCGCAGCGCCTTGACCCCGGCCACCACGCCCACGTCGCCGACCGCGAAGAAGGCGCTGCCGATGCTGTATTCGGTGAGCTTGCTCAGCACGATCTTGGCGATGTTGTGTTCGAGCAGTTTCGCCAGCAGGCCCGCCTCGGCCCGCCGCATGAGGAACTGGGTGAGCTGGTAGGCGGCCCCGGCCTGCCAGGGAAAGGTGGTGATGAACATGAAACTGGCGAGGTTGGCCAGGGCGAGGGTCCAGTACGCGTGCTGCGCCTTCTCGATGACCTCCGCGTACTCCAGGCACGCCTCGCTGTTCTGCCGGCAGCGCTGGGCGAGCTTGTCGGCGTAGCCCAGCGCGGGAGGGTTCGGATAGAGCCCGGCGGTCACGGCCTTCTTGTAGGCCTCGATCCCTTCGCCGCCGTTGCGTTTCCACACCGCCTCGGCGAACGGATAGGTCCGGTTCTGGCTCTGCTCCAGCCGGTCCGCGAGCCGCGCCCAGACGGCGGCGGCCTGTCGAGCCTTCGCCGGATCGCCGTCCGGGTAGTCGACCGCGAGCATCTTGAACACGAAGGCGCCGATGCCGACCGCGCCGACGCCATAGATCGCACCGCGTGCGGGACTGATGGCCATGGGAGATCAGCCGGCTACCGGCTGTCCCGGGGGCGACGGGTCGACCCCAGCACGGTGTCCGCGATGAACGGATCGACCAGGTCGGTCATCTCCTCCTCCGCGTTGCGCGCCGCGGCCTCGGCCGCTTCGAGGATCGCGGCGGCCAGCTCGTCGGAGCCCAGCCGCATGGCGCGCGGGTCGATCGTGAGGCCCACGAGCGCGCCGGTCGGCGCGGTCTCGGCGACCACCCGCCCGTCCGCCGCCTCACCCCGGCCGCGCACCTCGGTGATCCGGTCCCTGAGCTGCTCCACCTGCGCGACGTCGGCGTTGAACTGCGCCAGCAGGCGCTCGATCTCCGGATCTCCGCTTCCCCGGAGCGCGTCTGCGGGCGATGTCATCGGGTCTCCCAGAGGTCGGTGCGCGTCGGCAAGGCATGACATGAGTACGTCCCCACGAGGCTCGTCTCAACACACCCGCCCCGCGTGTCACGTAGATCGTAACCCCTGCAAAGGGGAGTTTACCGGTCGGAAATAAAGGATTAACCAACACTCCCGGCAGGTCAGTCAAGGATGGCCCATTGACACACTCCGAAAACCTCTTAGCTTCTTCATTGGGCGTGCTGACGGGGGGAAGCGATCACCCCTGGACCCATCCGTCAGGAATTAGAGGTCGAGCACATGGAAAAGTTCCCTCCCAAGGTCGAAGAGGCAGTCGAAACCCTCAACCTCAACCCGGTCGCCCGGCGGCGCCTGCTCTCCGGCGCCGGCCTGGTCAGCGCCTCGGCCGCGGCGTCCGCGCTGCTGACGGCCTGCACCTCCAGCCAGGGCAAACCCGCCGCGTCCGGCGGCTCGGGCGCTCCCGGAGACTTCCCGGCCACGCCCAAGTGGAAGTTCGTGCTCGTCTGCCACGTCACCACGAACCCGTTCTTCACCCCCACCCAGTACGGGGCGCAGGACGCGTGCGCCCTGCTCGGCACCGACTTCCAGTGGACCGGCTCGAAGGACTCGATCGTGGCCGAGATGGTCAACGCCTGCAACACCGCCATCTCGGCCAAGGCCGACGGGCTCGCGGTGGCCGTGGTGGACAAGGCCGCCTTCCGCGAGCCGGTCGCCAAGGCGCTGGACGCGGGGATCCCCGTGGTGTCGTACAACGCCGACGGCGCCCGCGACGACAAGGGCAGCGCGCGGCTGGCCTACATCGGCCAGGGACTCTACGAGTCCGGGTACGCCCTCGGCCAGCGGGCCCTCCAGCAGGTGGACTCCGGCGAGATCGTCGGATTCTCGCCCGGGTGAGCGGGCTCAGGGGAGCCGGCTTGCTCTCGCTCGGGTGAGCGGGCTCAGGGGAGCCAGCTCACCTTGCCGTGCAGGGCGGCGTAGCCGGCGAAGGCGACGGCGTCGATGAGCGTGTGCGCGACGACGAGCGGCATGGCCCGCCCCCAGCGCTGGTACAGGCGCCCGAACACCAACCCCATCACCACGTTCCCGACGAAACCCCCGAACCCCTGATAGAGGTGGTACGACCCGCGCAGCAGCGCCGCCACCACGACGGAGCGCCAGGGCGCCCATCCCGCCTGCTCCAGCCGGTGCAGCAGGTAGCCGCTGACGAGCACCTCTTCGAGCACGCCGTTCTGCGCGGCGGCCAGCAGCAGGACCGGGATCCGCCACCACACGTCGGGCAGTTGCCCGGCGACCACCGAGAGGTTGATCCCGATGGCGTACACGACCAGGTAGAAGGCCAGCCCGGATCCGCCGATCGCGGCCGCGAGCAGGGTGCCGCGCACCAGGTCGCGGCGCGGCTCGCGGAGGTCGACGCCGATGGTCCGCATCGACTCGCCGGAGCGGACCAGCAGGTAGGCGACGAGCGCGACCGGGGCCACGCTGATCGCGATGTCGACGAGCTGCAACGTCAGGTCCAGCCAGGGCCGCCCCGGAGCCAGCGACCGGACGAGCACGGCCTGCTGACCCTTCAGCTGCTCGGGCGCCGTGAGCGCGCCGATCAGCCGGACGAGCGCCAGAAGGCCGCTGGCCCCCAGCGAGACGGAGAACACCACGAGGATCTCGGCCTTGATCAGCCTCGGTCCGAGGGTCGAGAGCGGTGCGGCGGGGGACTGCGCGGTCATGACCGCGGGGCAGACGGTCGAGGAGCCGCCGGAGGGGCAGGCGGTTGAGGAACCGTCGGCCAGCTGTCCGGCCGCCCGCCGAAGTCATAGTCGTGGACCTCGATGTCGGCGTACCGGTCCGGCGTCAGGATGGCGCGTGCGGCGTCCTGGTCCGGCGCCCGCAGCAGCGCCGCCGTGCCCAGCCAGGTGGTGCCGTCGTCGGCCAGCAGCGGCCCGTACGCGATCAGCTCGTCCCGGCCGGGCGGCACGGTGAGATCGGCGGCCTGCCCCGAGCCGAGGCCGAGCACCAGGTATTTGCTGCCACCGGTCCGGCCACCGGGGAAGTCCCACATGGTGCGTCCCAGCAGGTTGCGCCACCGGCGCACCAGCACGTCACGGTAGACGCCGGCCTGGTAGTTGGGCTCGTCGAAGGCGAACGCGCGGGCGGCGGCGGAATCCGGCAGGTCGAGGATGTGCACGCTGCCGGTGGGCGTCTCGTCGTCGTCGGCGGCGAAGGTCGGGCCGCGGGCGATCATCTCCTTCGCGTACCCGTCCATGTAGGACCAGTGCTCCTCCAGCAGCTCGTCGCGCAGCGCCACCGAGCCGGGCCGATCGCGGTGGTAGCAGAAGAACTCCATCCCCACAGTGTGTACCACCTGGATCCCGGCAATAGCCGTCAGCGTGCGAAGAAGTCGGCGCTCTGGACATACTCCATCGCCTTGACGAACACCGGGTCGCTGAGGCGCGCCTCGAGCTCCTCCGGCCCGACCTCTTCGACGCGGGTCTGGATCCACCACAGGTTGCCGAGCGGGTCGCGCACCCGTCCCACCTTGTCGCCCCAGTACAGGTGGGTGACCTCGGTCACCGAGGTGCCACCGGCCGCGACGGCCCGCCGGTGCACCGCGTCGGCGTCGTCCACGTACAGGCGCAGGAACGCGGGCGTCGGCGGCCAGTCCGGCACGGCGTCGAACATCATCACCACCGCGTCGCCGATCCGGACCTCCGCGTGACCGATGCGGCCCTTCTCATCGGTCACCCGGCCGAGTTCCTCGGCGCCGAACGCCTCCTTGACGTAGTCGATGAACCGGGCGCTGTCACGGCAGGCGACGAACGGCGTCACAGTGGTGTAGCCCTCGGGAACGGCCATGATCTCTCCTTTGAAGCGGGTAGCCCGACGCTAGAGGGCATAGAGGTCAGTTTCTGTCCCACATGAACGCCGCGCTGCCGCGCCGACGCTCGGGGGGTGGCCGGCCTTCCGGCTGACGCTGCTGGCCTGTGACTTCTGGGTCCACGAACCCGCCGAGCCCACCGGGCATCCGCCCGCGATCGGCCCGCGCCGCAGGCCCAGGGCCACTTCAACCGTGAAGGTTGTGTTACGTCTACGTTATCGGCTGCGCTTGACACCGGAAATGTTAGCGATAACACTCGCGGGATCGGCTGTCTCCCGTGACGCACGGGCACCTCCCCATTTCCGCAAGGAGAAACATGAGATTTCCACGATTCGCGACCGTGGTCTCCGTCCTGGCGCTAGCCACGGTCGCGACCGCGTGCGGCTCGGCCGAGAAGACGGTCGACAAGGACGCCGCCGCCAGCGCCTCGGCCGGTTCGGCCGGCGCCCTGGTCGGCGTGACGATGCCGACCAAGTCGTCCGAGCGTTGGATCCACGACGGCGACAACGTCAAGACCAGCCTGGAGAAGCTCGGCTACAAGGTCGACCTGCAGTACGCCGAGAACGACATCCCGACCCAGGTCAACCAGATCGAGAACCAGATCACCAAGGGCGCCAAGCTCCTGATCATCGCCTCGATCGACGGCACGGCCATCACCACGCAGCTCCAGGAGGCGGCCGACAAGAAGATCCCGGTCGTCGCCTACGACCGGCTGATCCGTAACAGCCCGAACGTCGACTACTACGCCACCTTCGACAACTTCAAGGTCGGCGTGCAGCAGGCCACGTCGCTGCTGGTCGGGCTGAAGCTGCTCAACGCCGACGGCTCCGCGGGCAGCGCCAAGGGCCCGTTCAACGTCGAGCTGTTCGCCGGTTCGCCCGACGACAACAACGCGACGTTCTTCTTCAACGGCGCCATGTCGGTGCTCAAGCCGTACATCGACAAGAAGACGCTCTCCGTCAAGAGCGGCCAGACCGACTTCAAGACGGTCGCCATCCTGCGCTGGGACCCGGCCACCGCGCAGAAGCGCATGGAGGACCTGCTGACCAAGACCTACAGCGGCGGCACCAAGGTCGACGGTGTCCTGTCGCCCTACGACGGCCTGTCGATCGGCATCCTGTCGGCGCTCAAGAGCAACGGCTACGGCACCTCCGGCCAGCCGTACCCGATCGTGACCGGTCAGGACGCCGAGCTCGCGTCGGTGAAGTCGATCATCGCGGGTGAGCAGTACTCCACCATCTACAAGGACACCCGGCAGCTGGCCGACGTGACCGTGAAGATCGCCGACACCGTGCTCAAGGGCGGCAAGCCCGAGGTCAACAACACCAAGGACTACGACAACGGCAACAAGGTCGTGCCGTCGTACCTGCTCCAGCCGCTGATCGTCGACAAGACCAACTACGAGAAGGAACTCGTCGACACCGGCTACTACACCAAGTCTCAGCTGGGCTGACGTCATGACTGATGACATCCTGCGGATGCGCGGGATCACCAAGACCTTCCCCGGAGTAAAGGCGCTGCAAGACGTCAACCTGTCCGTACGACAGGGCGAGATCCACGCGATCTGCGGCGAGAACGGCGCGGGCAAGTCCACGCTCATGAAGGTGCTGTCGGGCGTCTACCCGCACGGTTCCTATGAGGGCGAGATCTTCTTCGAGGGAGATCCGTGCCGGTTCGCCGACATCCGTGACAGCGAGCACCGCGGGATCGTCATCATCCACCAGGAGCTGGCCCTGTGCCCGCAACTGTCCATCGCCGAGAACATCTTCCTCGGCAACGAGCAGGCCACTCGCGGCCTGATCGACTGGAACCGGACGAACCACGAGGCGGGTGAGCTGCTGAACCGGGTCGGGCTGCGGGAGAACCCCGTGTCGCTCATCTCCGACATCGGGGTCGGCAAGCAGCAACTCGTGGAGATCGCCAAGGCGCTGTCCAAGCGGGTGCGCCTGCTCATCCTCGACGAGCCGACCGCGGCGCTCAACGACGAGGACTCGGCGCACCTGCTCGACCTGCTGCGCGGCCTGCGTGACGAGGGCATCACCTGCGTGATCATCTCGCACAAGCTCAACGAGGTCATCGACATCGCCGACTCGATCACCATCCTGCGCGACGGCCGGACGATCGAGCGGCTCGACATGGTCACCGACCACGTCACGGAGGACCGCATCATCTCCGGCATGGTCGGCCGCGCCCTGGAGCACCGCTTCCCGCCGCACGAGCCGAACGTCGGTGAGGAGGCGCTGCGCATCGAGGACTGGACGGTGCACAGCCCGGCCCAGCGGGGCCGGGTGGTGGTCTCCAACGCCAGCCTCACCCTGCGCAAGGGCGAGATCGTCGGCCTGGCGGGGCTCATGGGGGCCGGTCGTACGGAGCTGGCCATGAGCGTCTTCGGCCGCTCCTACGGCACCGACATCTCCGGCCGCATCTACAAGAACGGCCGGCAGATAGAGATCAAGTCGGTGCAGGACGCGATCCGCCACGGCATCGCGTACGCCACCGAGGACCGCAAGAGGTACGGCCTCAACCTGATCGAGGACATCAAGCGGAACGTCTCCGCCGCCGCGCTCGGGAAGCTGGCCCGCCGTGGCTGGGTCAACGACAATGAGGAGCACCAGGTCGCCGAGGGGTTCCGCAAGAGCATGAACATCAAGGCGCCCAGCGTGCTGAGCGTCACCGGCAAGCTCAGCGGCGGCAACCAGCAGAAGGTCGTCCTGTCGAAGTGGATCTTCACGGACGCTGACGTGCTCATCCTGGACGAACCGACCCGGGGCATCGACGTCGGGGCCAAGTACGAGATCTACTCGATCATCAACCAGCTCGCCGACGACGGTAAGGCCATTCTGGTCATCTCATCGGAGCTGCCGGAACTCCTGGGCCTGTGCGACCGGATCTACGCGCTGTCGGCCGGCCGGATCACCGGTGAGGTCCCGCGCGAGGAGGCCACGCAGGAGGGCCTCATGCAGTACATGACGAAAGGACAGGACGAGATCCGATGAGCAGCAGTACCTCATCCACCGCCGCGGGGCCGGCGCCCACCGGGCAAGAGCCGCCTCCGCCGCGGGAAGCGGGCAAATCATCGTGGCTGTCGTTCAACGTACGGCAGAGCGGGATCTATGTCGCGTTCGCGCTGATCGTCGTGCTGTTCGCCTTCCTCACCAAGGGGGCGCTGCTCCAGCCGCAGAACATCTCCAACATCATCGTCCAGAACTCCTACATCCTGATCCTGGCCATCGGGATGATCCTGATCATCATCGCCGGGCACATCGACCTGTCGGTGGGCTCCGTCGTGGCCGTCACCGGCGCCATCGCCGCCGTGCTGATGGTCAACTACGGCGTGCCGTGGCCGCTGGCGCTGATCATCACGCTGGTCGCGGGCGGGCTCATCGGCGCATGGCAGGGGTTCTGGATCGCCTACTACGGCATCCCGGCGTTCATCGTGACGCTGGCCGGCATGCTGCTGTTCCGCGCGCTCACGCTGACCGTGCTGGGCAACCAGGGCATCGGGCCGTTCCCTGACGCCGTCCGTACGCTGTCGAACGGCTTCACCGACAGCTACCTCGGTAACATCGGGCTCGGCCCGCTGGGCGGCGCCGACCTGTTCAGCCTGCTGCTCGGCCTGGTGGCGGTGGCCGGCATGGCCGTCAGCCAGTGGCGCAGCCGGGTGGCCCGGCTGGGTTACCGCCAGAGCGTGGACCCGCTGCCGATCTTCCTGCTCCGCATCGCCGCGGCCGCCGCCGTCATCCTCGCCGTGGTGGTGCAGCTGGCCAGGTTCAAGAACCTGCCCTGGGTGCTGATCCTGCTCGCGGCGCTGGTGCTAGGTTACTCGCTGGTGACCAACCGCGCCGTGTTCGGCCGGCGGATCTACGCCATCGGCGGCAACCTGCAGGCGGCGCTGCTGTCCGGCATCAAGGTCAAGTCCGTCGTCTTCTGGATCTTCGTGAACATGGGCGTCCTGTCCGCGCTCGCCGGGATCATCTTCGCCGGCCGGCTGAACCAGGCGGGGCCCACGGCGGGCAACTCCTTCGAGCTGGACGCCATCGCGGCGGCGTTCATCGGCGGCGCGGCCGTACAGGGCGGCGTCGGCAAGGTGGTCGGCGCGGTGACCGGCGGTCTGATCATGGGCGTCATCAACAACGGCATGTCGCTGGTCGGCGCGCCGAGTGAGCGGGTCATGCTCGTCAAGGGCGCCGTCCTGCTGGCCGCGGTCGCCTTCGACGTGTGGACCAAGCGCCGGGCGGCTGCCGGCACCCGCTGATCGCTTCAGCTCACCTCGGCCGGGGTGAGCGCCAGTTCGTCCAGCACGGTGTCGGCCAGCGCCCTGGCGCTCGGCGCGTAGTCGCGGGCCAGGGCGCGGAACACCTGCTCGGCCCGGATCGCCGGCCAGTCCGCCGGCAGGTGTTCGGCCGGCAGGTGCGGGTCCTGGCGGACCAGCTGCAGCCAGTCGGTGTGCAGGAGGAGCTGCCGGGCCAGGTCGTCGGCCGCCGAAGGGAGCGGGCGCGGGGTGTCCCAGCGGTCGAGGAAGGCCCGGTAGCGGGCGGCGATCCGCTCGGTGCTGAACGCCTTGCGTACGAGGTCGGCCGTCTCGGTCGGCTCGAAGGCCCGCGCCGTCAGAACGGTGATGTGATCGCCGAGTTCGAGCGGGGCGAGGATGCCCGCGACGTCCTTGGCGCCCGGCGCGATCCACAGCCCGCTCTGCAGCAGCCCGAACCCGGCCCAGATGAGCTGGGAGCGGAGGTCGTGCCGGGTGCTGCGCCGGCTGTCGGGGATCGAGAAGCCCACCAGGGTCCAGGCGCCGTCCCAGTCGCGGTTGACCGCGCCGGTCTCCCAGACTCGGCGGCGCCCGTCGTCGAGCACCTCCGCCGCGTGCTCGGTGAGCCCGAAGTACATCCTGCGCCCCTGACGGTGCCGGGCCAGCAGGTTGCGCTTGACCATGCGGGTGAGCGTCGAGCGCACCGCCTCCTCGGTGACGCCGAGCCGGGCGAAGACGTCGATGACGCTGCCCGAATAGACGGCGGTGTCGCGCCCCAGCACGTAGACGCCGAGAAAGCTGAACATCAGGGACTGCGGACGGGCCGTCAGCACGTCTCCTTCGCCGAGCATCACAGCAAGAGGGTAGACGGATCCGTCACAGTCGGCAAAACTCTGACTCAGGTTGGGAAATTGCCGACCGACGCTGTTGACGGGCGTGATCGTGCTGCCTAGCCTCGCGATCACGGCGACTTACCGACGCGGGAGGCCGTACGCCCATGAACAACGCGGGAGTGGGAGGGTGGCCGGCTCGCCGGGCCCAGATGACGCCGGACCGTACGGCGTTCGTCTTCGAGGGGCGGGCGGTCACCTACGCCGAGGTGCACACGCGTACGACGAAGCTGGCCGCGCGCCTGCGCGAGGCCGGGGTGCGGCCGGGGGATCGGGTCGCCTACCTGGGCACCAACCACCCGGCTTTGGCGGAGACCATGTTCGCCACGCACCTGCTCGGCGGGATCTTCGTGCCGCTGAACTTCCGGCTGGCGGCGCCCGAGATCGCCTACATGCTGGGCGACTGTGAGCCGGCTGTGCTGATCCACGCGCCTGAGTGCGCCGAGGTGGTCGGGGCGCTTCCCGAGGTTCCGCCCTTGCTGGTGTCGGACTACGAGACCTTTCTCGCCGAGGGTGATCCCGCGCCGATCGACGTACGCGTCGGGCTCGACGACATCGCGCTCATCCTCTACACCTCCGGCACCACGGGCCGGCCCAAAGGCGCCATGCTCAGCCACGCCAACCTGGTGTGGAACACCTACAACATGCTGATCGGCGTCGATGTCACGAGCGAGGAGATGACGCTGATCAGCGCACCGCTCTTCCACGTCGCGGCGCTGAACCAGACGTTGCTGCCCACCTTCGCCAAGGGCGGCTGCTCGGTGATCATGCCGTCCTGGGACGTGGACGGGTGCTACGACCTCATCGAGAAGCACGGCATCACCTGGATGTTCGGCGTCACCGCGATGTTCGCCGCGTTCGCCCGGTCGCCGCGCTGGGCCACGGCCGACCTCTCCTCGCTGCGCAACCTGATGTCGGGCGGCGCCCCCATCCC
This sequence comes from Nonomuraea sp. NPDC049129, assembly GCF_040648495.1. NCBI lineage: Bacteria > Bacillati > Actinomycetota > Actinomycetes > Streptosporangiales > Streptosporangiaceae > Nonomuraea > Nonomuraea sp. NPDC049129. The sequence continues at coordinate 63,040 of NZ_JBEZDU010000033.1, forward strand.
ACCCGCGCTCATCCGCGTCTACCAGGAGCGGGGCCTGGTGTTCTGCCAGGGTTACGGGCTGACCGAGACGGCGCCGGGCGCGACCTTCCTGGAGGCCGGGCAGAGCGTGCGCAAGGTGGGCTCGGCCGGGGTGCCGGTGTTCTTCGCCGACGTACGCGTGGTCCGGCCCGATCTCACCGACGCCGCCGTCGGCGAGCGGGGCGAGGTGCTCGTCCAGGGGCCCAACGTGACCCCCGGCTACTGGCAGAACCCCTCCGCGACCGCGGCGGCGTTCGCGGAGGGCGACTGGCTGCGCTCGGGCGATGTCGGGACGTTCGACGCCGAGGGGCACCTGTACATCGTGGACCGGGTCAAGGACATGTTCATCTCGGGCGGGGAGAACGTCTATCCGGCGGAGGTGGAAGGCGTCCTCTTCGAGCACCCGGCGGTGGCCGAGGTCGCCGTGGTCGGGGTGCCGGACGAGACATGGGGCGAGGTCGGTCGGGCGTTCGTGGTCGGCGGGGCGGCGGTGACCGCCGACGAACTGCGGGAGTTCCTCGACGGGCGGCTGGCCAGGTACAAGATCCCGCGCTACTTCGACCTGGTGGACGAGCTGCCCCGGACCGGGTCGGGCAAGATCCAGAAGGCCCGGCTGCGAGACCGGCCGCTGGACAGCTAGTTAGCTAATTGCCACAATGCCCTGGTGCTGGATGTGGACCTGGTCAAGGCGCTGGCCAACGACAAGCGGCTGCTGATCCTCGAGTGGCTGCGCGAGCCCGAACGGCACTTCCGGCCGCAGCGTGACGGCGACCTGGTCGAGGACGGGGTCTGCTCGCTGTTCATCGCGGAGAAGCTCGGGGTGAGCCAGCCGACCTGCGGCGGGCATCTGAAGGTGCTCAGCGGGGCGGGGCTGGTGCGCGGGAAGAAGATCAAGCAGTGGGTGTTCTACCGGCGTAACGAGGATCGCATCGCGGCCGCCAAGGAGGCGCTGGGCGGCGATTGGTGATTCCCACGCGGACTGTGGTGCCGTGCACACGAGCCCATGGTTCGTGTGCACGGTACCCGTTACGGGCAGGGGACGATCTGCTCGGCCCGGCCGCCGACCTGGACCCAGTTGGTGCCCGAGCCGGTCCACTTGTAGACGGCTCTGCGGTCAGGGCTCAGGCCGTAGATGTCACCGTTGGTGACCGCCCAGTCCCAACCGGGGCCGCCGACGAGCTGCCAGGCGTAGGGCGTGTTGAGGTAGCGCCAGATGCTGCCGCGGTCCGGGGTGGTGGCGAACAGGCCGAAGCCGCCGCCGTACAGCCAGTTGGCCGGGCCGCCGATCTGGGTCCAGTCGGTGCCGGCGCCGTTCCACTTGTACACGCCGCTGCGGTCAGGGGCGAGGCCGTAGAGGGCGTTTTTGGTGACGGACCAGGTAAGGCCGGGGCCGCCCACGTTCTGCCAGAGGTTGGGCGAGTTCAGGTAGCGCCAGATGCCGCTGCGGTCCGGGGAGGTGGCGAACAGGCCGAAGCCGCCGCCGTACAGCCAGTTGGCCGGGCCGCCGATCTGGGTCCAGCTGGTGCCGGCGCCGTTCCACTTGTACACGCCGCTGCGGTCAGGGGCGAGGCCGTAGAGGGCGTTTTTGGTGACAGACCAGGTAAGGCCGGGGCCGCCCACGTTCTGCCAGAGGTTGGGCGAGTTCAGGTAGCGCCAGATGCCGCTGCCGTCGGGCGACGTGGCGAACAGGCCGAAGCCGCCGCCGTACAGCTTCCCTGCGGGCCCGCCGATCTGCGTCCAGCTGGTGCCATCGTCGTCGTAGCGCCACACGCCCGCGCTCCCCGGGGAGAGCGCGCAGATGGTGTGGGCGACGGCGGCGGAGGCCGGTGTCGCCACCAGGCCCACCATGGCCATGACCAGGGCGAAGAGCCCGCCGATTGTCCTGATTATGCGTGTCCTGGCCGACAGGCCGGGTTTGACGGTCACCCTCATGTTGATCCCTCCTGGGTGGAAACTCCGTCAGGGTGCCATCACGGGCTGTAATGGAGCTCCAACCAGGCTGGAACGGGGTATGACGACGGGGGCTGGTGGTGCGGAAGGGGGACAGGCATGCGGGTGAGACTGCTGGGGCCGGTGGACGTGCTGGTGGACGACGTCCCGCGAAGGGTGAGGGGGCTTCGCCGCACGGCCGTGCTCGCCGCGCTGGCGCTGCGGCCCGGTGCCGTGGTCAGCGTCGATCTCCTGGTCGAGGCGGTCTGGGGTACGACGGCGCCGGCCTCGGCCGCCACGACCGTGCAGTCCCACGTCTCCTACCTGCGCGGCGTGCTCGGCCGCCGGGAGGCGATCACGGCCCGTCGGCCCGGTTACCTGCTGGACCTCGGCGAGCGGGAGGCCACCGATGTCCAGACCGCCGAGCGTCTCATCCGGCAGGGAATGGAGACCGGGGCGCCGGACGTGCGGGCCGACCGCCTGCGGGCCGCGGTGGCGTTGTGGCGGGGCGCGCCGCTGGCCGAACTGGCCGGGCTGGCCTGGTTCGACGAGCAGGCCCAGCGGCTGGAGCAGTTGCTGCTGGAGGCGCGCCACGCCCTCATCGACGCGCGGCTGGCCCTCGGGCATGATCGGCAGCTCGTCCCCGAGCTGACGGACCTGAGCAGGCAGCATCCGCTCCACGAACAGGTGCACGCGCAGCTGATGCTCGCGCTGTATCGGGCCGGTCGGCAGGGTGAGGCGCTGGCCGTCTACCAACGGCTGCGCCGCACCCTGGTCGACGAGCTGGGCATTCATCCCAGCCAGCCGCTGCGGGAGCTGGAGGTGGCCGTGCTGAGGCAGGATCCGGTCCTGGACCGGCCTATTCCGGCCGCACCCGCGTACTTGAGGCCGGTGGCTCGGTCCGCGTGCGCAGGTGGAAGGCGCGCCGGTAGGCGGCGGGGGTGGTGCGCAGGGCGTCGTTGAAGCGCCGGCGGAGGTTCGTGGCCGAAGAGAGGCCCACCCGGGCGGCGATCGCGTCCACGGACAGGTCCGTCTCCTCCAGGAGCGCCCGCGCCCCGGCGATCCGCTGGGCGAGCACCCACTGCCCGGGGCTGGTGCCGAGCTGGGCGGTGAACATCCGGGCCAGCGTCCGGGTCGACACACCGCCGCGGGCCGCCAGGTCGTCGACGGTCAGTGGCTCGCCGAGCCGCTCCGCCGCCCACTCCAGCAGGGGCGCGAGCGAGTCGGGCGCCCGGCCGCGCGATGGCGCGATGGCGTACTGGAGCTGCCCGCCCTCCCGATGCGGCGGCATGACCATGTGGCGGGCCACTTTCGCGGCGTACGCGGCGCCGTGGTCGGTCCGTACGAGGTGCAGGCACAGGTCGATCCCTGCGCTGGTGCCGGCGCTGGTGGCGACGTCGCCGTGGTCCACGTACAGCACGTCGGGATCGACCGGGACGGCGGGGAAGCGTTCCGCGAGCTCGGCCGCCAGCCGCCAGTGTGTCGTGGCCCGCCGTCCGTCGAGCAGCCCGGCCTGCGCCAGGACGAACGCGCCCGAGCAGATGGCGGCGATCCGCGCGCCGCGCCGGTGCGCCCGGCGGAGCGCGGAGAGTACGGCCCCCGAGGCCGTGCGGGTCTGCCAGCCGGGGATGACGACCGTGTCGGCGCTCTCCAGCGCGGCCAGGCCCTCGGTGACCGTGATCGAGTAACCGGCCAGGGTGGGCACCGGTCCCGGCGTCTCGGCGCAGACGCGGAAGTCGTAGGGGCGGGCCAGGCCGGGCCGTACGGTGGCGAACACCTCTGCGGCGCAGCTCAGCTCGAACGTCGCCTGGGGCGGGCTGGCCAGCGCGACGACGCGATGCTCTGATGACATGGCAGAAAAGTACTCCATGACGTCTTTTCTGGCACTGGGTGGATGCCCGTCGCGCTCGCCAGGATGGCGGCATGGAAACGGACCGGCAGGCAGTGCACATCGACGACGTGGAGCCGGTGGAGGTGGCGCCCGGCATCATCAGGCGGCGGCTCACCGCGACCGGGCTGGCGCGGGGCTGGCTCATCGACTTTGCCCCCGGCACGCAGTGGCCCGAGGTGGACGTACACGAGGGGGAGGAGCGTTACTACGTGCTCAGCGGCGAGGTGATCGAGGGCGAGACGCGGTACAGGGAGGGAAGCTACGTGGTGTTCGCCGCGGGCAGCCGTCACCAGCCGCGGACCGAGACGGGGGCGCGCATGCTCGGTATCAACCTCCTGGTCGGCTGAGAGGGGCAAAAATGGGGACATGACCGACTCGCAGCTTGTGGGAGCGATCCGCCTCCCCGATGGAATTTATGTTCGCGGCCGTGGCCTGTTAAACGAGCCGCCTACCGGGCCCGCCCCCGACTACGGCCTCTACCTGGGAACCTCGAAGTTGCGGCGGCGTGGCGGGGCCGGGCTGTCGTGGCCGCACGACTGGATCGACTGGCCGGACTTCCTGCTGCCGCGCGACCGCGACGGCGCGGTCGGCCTGATCCGCTCGTTGCACGAGCAGGCCAAGGCCGGTCGCCAGGTGGAGGTGGCCTGTGGACATGGCGTCGGCCGTACCGGCACTGTCATCGCCTGCCTGGCCGTACTGTCCGGGCTGTCCCCGGCTGAGGCGATCACCTGGACACGGGAGCACCACAACCGGCGGGCGGTCGAGACCCCGTGGCAACGCAGGTGGGTGACACGCTTCCCGGTGGGATGAGCGTCCGGCTCAGAGGCGGTCGACGATCGTCTGGAGCTGGGCGACCTCGTCCCGCTGGTGGGTCGCCATGTGCGTGGCCACCTTCTTGACCTTGGGGTCGGCCCCCTCGGCCTCCTGGGTACGGACCATCTCGATCGCGCCGTTGTGGTGCACGATCATGTGCCGGGCGAACAGCTTGTCGAACTTCTTGCCCTTGGCCTTCCTGAGCTGCTCCATGGCCTCCTCGGAGATGAGACCCGGCATCTCATGACCCACATGGCTGGACATTTCGGGCTTGTTCCACGCCGTCAGCCAGCCCTTCATGGTCTGGATCTCCGGCTCCTGGGAGGCCTTGATCTTCTCGGCGAGCTCCGTGACCTCGATGTCGCTCGCGCGGGACGGCGCCAGGCCGGCCATCTCCACCGCCTGCTCGTGGTGCGGGATCATCATCTGCGTGAACATGACGTCGGCGTCGTTGAACACGACCGACGGTGACGCGGCCGACGTGGCGGCGCCGAGCGCGCCACCCGACCTGCCGTCCTGGCCGGTCATGTCGTTGCCGCCGCACGCCGTGAGCAGGGCGAGTGTGCCCGTGGCGGCGGTGTAGGAGATCTTGCGTTTCATGCGCACCGCGACGCGGTCCCTTCTCGGTCCAGTCGGCTTACTGGGTAGGGCCGGGTGCCGCGCCCGGGTGGACGGGCGCGGCACCACGAATGTGGGGTTTCCGCCGGTGAGTCAGGCGGACAACGGGTTCACGGCTCGATGGTGCAGGCCGGTGACGGGGATCTCGTGCAGGCTGCCGGAGTACAGATACTGGGTCATGCCGACCAGTAAGCGGCGTACGTCCTCCTGCGGCCGGACCACCAGGCGAAGGAACTGGCTGGTCGTGCCCAGCTTGTTGCCGCACTCGCGGACGTACACACCGTGCTCGGACAGCAGGTGGTCGCGCAGCGGCACCCCGTCATGTCCCGGGGGCAGCTTCACCAGCAGAAAGTTGCCCTGCGAGGCGTAGACGGTCAGCTCCGGCATCGCGCTGAGCTGGTGGAACATCGCCCGCCTGTCCTGGGCGAGCCGCCTGAGGCTCTCCTGGTACTCGGGTCGGCACTGCTTCATCATGAACACCACGACCTCGGCGAACGAGTTGAGGTTCCACTTGGGCAGCGCGTCGCGTACCTTCCCGGCCAGCGCCGGGTTGGCGACCATGTAGCCGAACCGGATGCCGTGCAGCCCGAAGTTCTTGCCCAGGCTGCGGAGCACGATCACGTTGGGCCGGACCGCGGCCTCCGCGGCCACGCCCGGATACGGCTCGGCGTCCACGAACTCGCCGAACGACTCGTCGACGATCACCAGGTCCAGGTCGATGAGCAGGTCGAGCAGGCGCAGGACCTCGTGCTTGGGCAGGTACCCGCCGTCGGGGTTGTTGGGATTGCAGATCACCGCCACGCGGGAGCCGCGCATGCGGACGAAGCGCACGAAGTCATTGACGTCGAGGCCGAAATTGTGGCCCTCCATCAGCGGGTACATGTCGACCCGCTTCCCGGTCTCCATCGGCTGGTCGGTCCAGCGGCCGAAGGTGGGGATCGGCACCGCCAGGCTCTCCTTCACCAGCAGGTGGTCGATCCAGGTGATCAGCTCGGTGGATCCGTTTCCCATCGCGACCGTCTTGGGGTGGAGCCCGAGGGTGGAGCAGAGCTCCGCGGTGATCGTGTCCGCGTCGCTCGGATAGAACTTAAGGATCGTCTCCAGGTTTCTCCCGAGATGCTCGAATATTTCCGGGGTCGGGAAGTAAGGGTTACACGGGATGCAGAAGTCCACCGGGGCAAGCTGTCCCGATGATCCGCGCAGCAGTGAGAAGTACGAAGGGCTGTGCGCCTGCGCTCGCAAAAGGCTGAGCTCCACGACACCTCCTGGGGCACGTGTCCGGACGTGAGTAGGTACGCGGGGCTTTGGGAGTCGGTTCAGCCGAAACTGATCTTTCGGACCGCGCCTACGCCGGGGCAGCTCGCTGTCGGCCCTATTTGGCGGACCACATTCCCAGGTGGGAGCCCGTGTCGGACGCCTGGATGGCGGCCGGGTCGAACGAGAGGGCGCCATCGGTGGTCAAGCCGCCGGGTGAACCGGGCAGCACCCACGCCGCGCCGGTCTTCACAGCTTTGCCGTCTTCTCCGGGGGCGCCCACGCCGAGGTCGGCGCGGCCGTCGCCGTCAAGGTCGCGCAGGCTGACGGAGGCGCCGAACCGGTCCCCGTCTTCGGCGGTCCCCGGGACGCCCGGACTGGCCTGGGTGAACAGGCGTGCCCCGGTCGGGCCGCTCCTGCCGCCTCTGAGCAGCAGCACGGCGCCGCCGCCGGCCTTGCCGGGTACACCCGCGGCGATGTCGGCGTACCCGTCGCCGTCCACGTCCCCGGCGGCCAGGTCGAAGCCGAACTGGTCACCTCGCGCGCCGCTCCCCGGCACGCCGGGGCTGTCCTGGGTGAGAGTGCGGGTACGGCGGCCGGGACCGTCCGGCGAGCCGTACAGGACCTTGATGGTGCCCTTGTCGGCCTTCAGGGTGTCGACGAAGCCGCTGGGGATGACGCGCAGCACCAGGTCGCCGTAGTGGTCGCCGTCGAGGTCGCCCACGGTGCCGGTGGCGGCCGCGTCCAGCCGCCTCGGCCGCCCGGCGAGCCCCTGCGGGCCGCCCTTCCAGAACAGGGACGGCTCGGCCGTCTCCTCCCAGGCGTGCGTGGTGACCAGGTCGTCCTTGCCGTCGCCGGTCAGGTCGCCGGCGACCAGCCTGGTCGGCTGCTCGTAGGTCCGGTCCAGGACGACCTTGCGGGCCGGGCGGCCGTCACGCGGGAACGGGCCGTGGAAGACGTTCACCAGCCCCCGCTCGCTGGTGGCGGCCAGGTCGTCCTTGCCGTCGCCGTCGAAGTCGCCGACGGCAAGCTCCCGGCCCTCGGTACGGTCGACCAGGTCCGGCGGGACGTCGGTGCGCGGGGGGTCGACCAGCGGGGTGCCCAGCGCCAGGCCGTCCTTGCCGCCCCACAGCAGGGTGACGAACCGCCGGTCCAGCTCGAAGGGGTTGTACGAGCCGACCGCCAGGTCGGTGTAGCCGTCGGCGTCGAAGTCACCGGCGGCGGTGCGGGCCCCGAACGCGTCCCCGGCCACGGGATCGCCCGCCACATTGGAGCTGTCGAGGTGCAGGATCCGGCGCCGAGCGGGATCTACGCCACCGGCCGCGCCATACAAGATGGCGATATATCCGGCTTTGAGGATGTGGCCGACCGTGCCCGCCGGGGCCGAGACCGCGTAGTCCTCGAAACCGTCACGGTTGAAGTCGACCATGGCGGTGGTGCTTGGCAAGGTCGCAGCGGAGCGGGAGTTGTCCTCGTGGGGCCGGGATTCGGCGCCGCCCAGCACGAGAGACGCGCAGATCACCGTACACATGACGCCCCGCACAGACCCTCCACCGGCGCTCGACCTCAGCACGATACACAACGAGTGGTTGACACCATCCGGGTCGAGCGGAAAAGATACGGTCGTCCGTACAACTTAGGACGTGAGCGTATGACCGACTGGGAACGCCGGCTGGCCCTCGACCCGTCAGCCGTGGTGCCGCTCTACTACCAACTGCGCGAGCGCCTGAGGGCGGCCATCCGCGACTGCGAGCCCGACACGCCCATCCCCGCCGAGAAGGACCTCATGGCGTACGCGGGCGTGAGCCGGGCGACGGCCCGCCGGGCGATCGGCGACCTGGTGCAGGAGGGCCTGCTGGTGGCCAGGCAGGGCAGCGGCACCTACACCGCGCCGCTGGCCGTGGCCCCCGAGCTGGGTGCGGGCCCGGTCGGCTTCACCGAGACGATGGCGCGGCTCGGCCGCAGGCCGACGACGCAGGTGCTCAAGGCCCATCTGCAACCGGCGGGCGCCGAGGTCGCCGTGGCGCTCGGTGTCAGGGAGACGGAGCAGATCGTCTTCGTCGAGCGGCTGCGGCTGCTCGAAGGCGCGCCCTGCATGCTGGAGAGCGCTCACCTGCCCGCCGAACTGGTGCCCGGCATCCTCGACGAGGACCTGACCGGCTCGCTCTACGACCTGCTGCGGGTGAAGTACGGACTGTCCCCCGCGAGCGGCAGGGAGACGATCGGCGCGGTCAACGCCGACTACCGGCTCGCCGAGTTGCTGCGCGTCCCCATGGCCGCGGCCCTGCTCGCGACCGCCCGCAACACGTGCACCGAGAGCGGTGTCGCGCTCGAATACACCATCCGCCACGCGCGCGGCGACTTCGCCGTGTTCTCCGTGGAGCTCAACGACGCCAAGAACGCCCTGATGGGCCAGTAACCCCCCAAACAGTCATCTACCTGGACGGCATCGCCGTTCCGGAGGTTGAGCATGTCCATGATGACCCGGCGCAACTTGCTCAAGACCGCCGCACTGACCACGGCGTCCGGCCTGCTGGCCGCCTGCGGCTCCGATCCGGTGGCCACGGTGCCCGCCGACGGCGTGCCGCGCGGGAAGATCTCCGTCTGGCTGCACCAGACCAAGGCGTACGACGCGGTGTTCACCCCGCTGCTGCGCGGCTACATGCAGGAGTTCGGCGGCGTCGACATCACCCCGCTCTACGTGCCCGTGGACAAGCTCGACGCCAAGCTGCTGACCGCCTTCGCCGGTGACGTGCCGCCGGACCTGTTCAGGATCGGCGGCTGGACCATCCCGGGTCACGCGCGCAAGGGACGGCTGGCCCCGATCATCCCCAAGGCCATGGGCGTAGCCGACGAGAAGGCGCTGGTCCAGGACTACGACGAGCACGCGATCAGCTCGCTGTCGTACGAGGGCAGGCTCTACGGCGTCCCCACCGACTACACGATCTGCTACCTCTACTACCGCAAGGACAGGTTCGCGGCAGCCGGCCTGGATCCGGACAAGCCGCCCACGACCTGGGAGGAGGTCGCCGAATACAGCAAGCGGCTGACCTCGGCCGACGGCAAGAAGGTGGGCCTGCAGTGGATCCTGGGCAATCCGCAGTGGACGCTGATGCAGCTGCTCGCCCTGGTCAAGGGGAAGGGTGGCACGATACTCAGCCCCGACGCCGCCAAGGCGACGCTGGCCACTGACGCGGGGGTCGCGGCGCTGCGTTACTACGGGAGCCTGGGCAACCCGAAGCTGTCGAGCCCGCTGTCCGGCTTCGGGCTGTTCGCCACTGGTGAGGCGGCCATGCTGGTCTCCGGGCTGTTCGCGATGGACCTGTTCCCGACGCTGAACCCCAAGCTGACCTTCGGAAACGTCTTCGACATCGCGCCGATGCCGCGCTGGGACGCGGGCAAGCCGGTCGCCCCGGCCTACACCTGGGGCTGGGCGGTGGCCAAGCAGTCGAAGCTGCCGTACACCGCCTGGCACTTCGTCGACTACCTCCAGCGCCAGGACGTCGCGGCCAAGCAGCTCAAGGACGCCAGCATCCTCACCCCGGTCAAGGGCTGGGAGAAGTTGTCGGGCGCCGACCAGAAGGCGCTGGACATCATGGCGGACGCGGCCCCGTACGCCGACTTCGGCCCGCAGACGCCGGTGTGGAACGAGATGGCCAAGGCGCTGACCGACGCGGCCGACGCGGTGGCCTTCGGCAAGAAGACGCCCGAGCAGGCGGCGGCGGACTTCGACCAGGCCATGCGGATGACGCTGTGACGGTCTCCTTACGACTGGTGCCGCCCGTCACGCAGGTCTCGGGCAAGGGCCAGCGGTGGGCGGAGGCGCGTACCGGCGGCCTGCTGGCCCTCCCCGCGGCGGTCTACTTCCTGGTCTTCTGGCTCGTGCCGTTCGTCGCGGCCGTGTATCTCAGCTTCACCAGCTACGACTTCGCCGGGACGCCCGAATGGACCGGCCTGGACAACTACCGCAGAATGCTCGGCGACCCCGGCTTCTGGAACTCGGCCCGGGTCACCGCCCTCTACACGATCGGGTCCGTGGTCCCGTCGATTGTGCTCGGCCTGGCGATAGCCGTACCGCTGAGCAAGCCGGGCCGCTACAACGCCTTCCTCCGCGGGCTGGTCATGATCCCGGCGGCGATGCCGCTGGTGGCCACCTCGATGGTGTGGTCGGTGATCTTCGCCGACAAGGGCCTGGCGAACGCGCTGATCGGGCTCGTCGGAGCGGAGCCGAAGCCGTGGCTGACCGACGAGGGGCTCGCGCTATGGGCCCTGGTGATCATGACGACGTGGAAGCACCTCGGGCTGTTCGTGATCATCCTGACCGCCGGGTTGCAGGGGTTGCCGCTGAGCGTGTTCGAGGCGGCCGCGCTCGACGGTGCCGGTCCGATACGGGTCTTCTACCGCATCACGCTCCCGCTGCTGCGCCGCACGCTGCTGTTCGTGCTGGTCATCGCGGTGGTCGGGGCGATGCAGTCGTTCGTGCCCGCCTTCCTGCTCACCAAGGGCGGCCCGGCGGGCGCCACCGAGGTGCTGCCGCTCTACCTGTGGGCGACCGGTTTCGGGTTCGAGCGCATGGGCTACGCCTCGGCCATCGCGATGGTCCTGCTGGTGGCCATGCTGGCGCTCTCGCTCGTGCAGTTCAGGGTGCTCAGGGGAGGCGATGACGGGTGAAGGTGGTCCGCAACACGATCCTGACCCTGGTCGTGGCCGTCCTGCTGCTGCCGGTGTACGCGATGTTCGCGGTCTCGTCCGCGTCGGACGCGACCGATCTCGGCGGGTTCGGCTTCGACGTCTCCCAGCTGGGCGCGCACGTCTCGCAGCTGTTCGACCAGGGCGGCTTCCCCGTCTACCTGCGCAACAGCCTGATCCTCGCGCTCGGCATCGGCGTCCTCGAAGTGATCTTCTCCTCGGCCGCCGGATACGCGCTCGCGCAGCTCAGGTTCCCCGGCAGCCGGGTGCTGTTCGCGGTCATCGTGGGGACGCTGTCGCTGTCGCCGATCGTGGTGCTCGTGCCGATGTACCTCATCGTCAAGCAGCTGGGCTGGATCAACTCCTACCAGGGGATGATCGTGCCGTTCATGATGAGCGCGTTCGGGGTGTTCCTGGTCCGCCAGTTCGCCCTGGCCCTGCCGCATGAGCTGCTGCTGTCGGCGCGGGTGGACGGCGCGAGCGAGTTGCGGATCTTCCTCCGCATAGGAGTGCCGCTGCTGCGGCCCGCCCTGCTCACGCTCTTCCTGCTGCAGTTCCTCGCGCAGTGGGACAACCTGCTGTGGCCGCTCATCGTGGCCAACGATCCCGGCCTCTGGCCGCTGCCCGTGGGGCTCTCGCAGCTCCAGACGGAGTACGACTTCAGCATCGGCCTGGTCAGCACCGCGGCCCTGATCACGGCGGTGCCGCCGCTGGTGCTGATGTTCCTGCTGCAGCGCTACTACGTGGCGGGGCTGACCTTGGGAGGGGTACGGAAATGAGCGCGTTCGGCGCATGGACCACCGCGTACGGGCTGCCCGCCTTCGCCTACACGACGGACCAGGAGAGCGACCCGCGCGCGGAGTGGGATCCCGTCCTGGATCCGCTCACCCGGCGGCACTTCGTCCATGTCGGGAACCGGCGGATCACGCTGGTCGCGGACAACTACGGGCTCAGCGACCTGTTCGACGAGCACACCGGCCTGCTGTGGCTCACCCGTGGCACCGGCGTGACGCGCGTCGGCACCCTTTCCACCGATATTTCGACATCGGAGCGGATCTTCGGGCCGACGTTCGCGATCGTCCGGGTCGCCGACGACCGAGTGGCGCTGGACCGCACGGTGCTGTGCCCCGAGGGCGAGCACCCGTGGGTGCTGATCCGGCTGCACGTGCGCAACCTGCTGGACGAGCCGGTACGTCTGGAGCTGACCGAGGAGTGGACGGCCGGGGCGGCCCGGGTCGAGCTCATCAGCGGCGCGAAGCCGACCGAGGATCCCGGGCTGGAGCTGGAGCTCGTCGGCGGCCCCAGGACCAGGTCCGGCCGCCTGGCCGTACCCCTGGAGCTGGCGGCGGGCGGAGAGCGCCTGCTGGAGCTGCGATATGGGCTGCTGGACGACGAGACGGACGGCCGAGTTGGCGAGGTGACGGGGGCGTTCGCGAGCAGCCTCGCCGCGCTGCGCGAGCGGCTGCCGAGGGCGGTCGCGGCGCGGGCGCCCGAGGCCGAGCGGGAGGTCCCGTGGCACGCGGCGCTGCTGACCGGCGCGGCCTGCGCCGACGGCGTGCTCGGCGGGCACACCCTCGACCAGGGCTCGTGCTACTCCTTCCGGCACGGCTTCAACGGCGCCGCGCGCGACCCGCTCCAGCACGCCCTGCCGCTGGTCTACATCGAGCCGGACCTGGCCCTGTCCGTGCTGCGCAACACCTGCGCCTGGGGCGGACCCGACGGTGACCTGCCCTATGCGCTCGGACCGGACAAGCAGCCATGGACCGACCTGTTCCGGCCCTCGGACCAGAACCTGTGGGCCCTGTGGCTGGCGGCCGAATACCTGAGCGCGACGGGCGACCTGGCGGCCTTCGGCGACCCCGTGTCGTACCACCCGGTCCATGGGGCGGCGCCGGTGTCGCTCGGCGCGAACCTGCGCCGGCAGTTCAGGTTCCTCACCGACGTGGTGGGCCGGGGAGAGCACGGCCACCTGCGGATACTGAACGCCGACTGGAACGACATGGCCATCACCGAGAGCGGGGTGGACCGCGAGTTGATGATCTCCCACGGCGAGTCGGTTCTGAACTCCGCCATGGCCGCCTGGGTCCTGCCCCGCTACGCGGTCCTGGCCGAGCGGCTCGGCGACCACGCGACCGCCGCCGAGGCCCGCAAGCTCGGCGAGGAACTGCGCGAGCTGGTGGCGGGGGAGTGGAACGGCCGATGGTATCGGCGCGCGTACGGCCCGGGAGCCATCGTCGGGGAGTCCGACCTGTGGCTGGAGGTGCAGCCTTGGGCGATTCTGTGCGGCGCCGCTCCTCCTGAGCGGGCTGTGGAGCTGTTGCACACGATCGAGCGGACCTCCGCCGCCGATTCGCCGCTGGGCGCCCGGCTGCGCTGGCCCGACAAGGGCGCTTACGGCCCCGGCGGGGTCGGCACGATCTGGTACGCGATCAACATGACACTGATCTGGGCCGCCGCCGAGCACGCCCCCGAGCTGGGCTGGCAGTGGTGGCGCCGGATGTCCCTGGCCGCCCATACGGCTGCCTATCCGGACGTATGGGAAGGCACGCTGTCCGGCCCCGACGCCTACCTGGCGCCCGAGACCGAGCGGCCGGGGCGCACCTGGGACCTGGCCGACCTCGGCGTGGCCATGCAGGCGTACCCCGTCGCCAACCTGCACAGCCACTCCCAGCCGCTGCTGGCCTACCTGCGGCTGCTCGGCGTCGAGCCGTTCCGCCCGGTCGCGGCGCCCGAGGACGCCGGGTTCGCCTCGCGAGTCCTGAGGGTCGGGCTGTGACGCGGCTCGGGATCGACGTCGGCGGCACGTACACCAAATGGGTGGTTTTGGAGGGCGAGAGGGTGGTCGGCGAGGGCACCGTCCCCACGCCGCCGGACCCCGACGAGACGATGACGTTCGTGGCCTCGCTGGCCGCCCACCGGGTGGAGAGCATCGGGATCGGGCTGCCCGGCCACGTGGACCGCGACACCGGGACCGCGCTGTTCGTGCCGAACCCGCCCGGCGACTGGGACGGCTATCCGGTCGGCTCGCGGCTGGGCGCCCTGACCGGGGCGCCGGTGACCGTGGTCAACGACGCCCGCGCGTTCGGGCTCGCCGAACTGCTCCTCGGGGCGGCTCGCGGGCTGCCCGACGTGCTGTTCGCGGTGCTCGGGACCGGAGTGGGCGGGGCGGTGGCGCTGCGCGGCGGGATACTCGTCGGCCCGCGCGACAATCTCGGCGAGATCGGGCACGTCACGGTCTCCCCCTGGGGGCCGGTGTGCTGCTGCGGCAACCGGGGCTGCGTGGAGACGTTCGCCGGCGGGCCGGGCATCGTGCGGGCCTTCGGCTCCGGCTCGCCCAAGGAGGTCGCCGAGGCCGCCAGGACGGGCGACGGGCGGGCGCTGGGCGTGCTGTCCAGGGCGGGCTGGGCGCTCGGTATCGCGCTGGGCGACGCGGCGGCGTTCTTCGGCGTCGGCACGGTGGTCGTGGGCGGCGGGATCTCCGGCGCGCTCGATCTCATGCGATCCGCCCTGGACAAGGAACTTGAGCGGCGACGTCCGCTCATCGGGGAAATCGCGGTGCTACCCGCCGTACTCGGCCCGATGGCCGGGGCGATCGGTGCCGCGCTCTACGGGAGGAGATCTGGATGAAATGGATACGGCGCGCAATGGACCTGCTCGGCGAGATCGAGCGGACACAGGAGGACGCGCTCGCCGCGGCCGCTCGGACGGCCGCCGCGGCCATCGGCGGCGGGGGCGTGGTGCACACGTTCGGGACCGGACATTCGCGGATGGGTGTGGAGGAGATGTTCCCCCGCTACGGCTCCTATCCCGGCTTCCACCCCATCGTGGACCTGTCGACGACGTTCTACACGCAGGTGGCCGGGTCGAACGGGATGCGGCAGGCGATGTTCATCGAGCGGGTCGAAGGGCTCGCCGACGCCATCCTGGCCAACTTCGAGCTGCGGCCGACCGACGCGGCCATCGTGTTCAGCGTCAGCGGCCTGAACGCCGTGCCGATCGAGATGGCGATGGGGCTGCGCAAGGCGGGACTGCCCGTGGTGGCCGTCACGTCGATGCGGGAGACCACGGCCGTCGAACCCGGTCACCCCAGCGGGACCCGGCTCGCCGACCACGCCGACGTGGTGATCGACCTGTGCACCCCGGTCGGCGACGCGCTGTGCTCCGTCGACGGGCTGGCCGAGCCGGTCGGTCCGGGCAGCACGCTGGCCGCGGTCTCCGTGGTCAACGAGATCAAGGTCCGTACCGCCGAACTGCTCGTCGCGGGCGGCTGGGTCCCGCCGGTCATCTCCAGCGCCAAGCTCGTCGGCGGCCCTCGCTCGGAGGAGCTGTTCGAGGCCGCCTACCTCGAACACGCCCGCCGCGCCGCCGCCGTGCTCAGGAAACCATGAGCGCCGTACTGGTGGCCGGCTCGGACGGCGGCATCGGCCGGGCCTGCGTGGCGGCGGTCGAGGCCACCGGCGGGGCCGCCTTCGGCGTGGACCTGGCCGGCGGGATCGACATCACCACGCCGGGGCACGCGGAGAAGGCCCTGGCCCAGGCGACGGCCGCACACGGGCAGATCTCCGGCGTCGTGCACGCGGTCGGCATGTCGGGCCGCTCGCTCGGCGACGGCGGCGTGGTCGAGTGCACCGACACGGCGTGGCACGAGGTGCACCGGGTCAACCACGAGTCGGTGTTCCGGCTGCTGCGCGCGGCGATCCCCGCGATGCGGGAGGGCGGGTCGATCGTGGTGATCGGCTCGGCGCTGGCCTCGTCGCTCGACGACGACTTCCGCACCGTGGCCTACGCCTCGGCCAAGGGCGCGCTGATCCCGCTGATCAGGACCGCGGCCCGCGAGGCGGCGCCGCACGGTGTGCGGGTCAACCTGATCTCGGCCGGGCTGGTGGCCACGCCGATGAGCCGCCGCGCCCAGACCTCCGAGGCGATCAAGGCCAAGCTGCCGTCACTGATGCCGCTCGGCGCCGAGCTGTGCCAGCCGGAGGAGGTCGCCCAGGCCGTGCTGTGGCTGCTGTCCCCGTCGTCCGGACGGACCACGGGCGCGGTCATTCCCGTCGACGGAGGGTGGCACCTGCGATGAACGTCCTGTGGGAAGGCGATGTCGTGGTCGCGGGCGGAGGCAGCGCGGGGTGCGCGGCCGCCGTCGCGGCGGCGCGTGCCGGGGCGTCGTGCCTGCTGGTGGAGTCGGCGGGCTTCCTCGGCGGTACGGGTGCCGCGGTGCTCGACACCTTCTACGGCTTCTACGCCCCCGGCCCCGTCTCGCGGCGGGTCGTCGGCGGCGTCGGCTGGGAGGTGTGCGAGCGGCTCTTCGAGGCCGGGGCCGCCTTCGAGCGGCCCAACACCTACGGCGCGGGCACCGGGGTGACCTACGAGCCCGAGGAGCTCAAGCTGGTCTGGGACGAGCTGGTCCCGGACGCGCTCCTGCACGCCAGGGTCTGCGACTTCGTGCCGGGCACCGGCGTCGTCGTGGAGACCGTGGCCGGCCGGTTCCTGGTCAAGGCCTGGGTGGTGATCGACGCCACCGGGGACGCCGAGGTGGCCTGGCGGGCCGGGGCCACCCTCGAACGGCCCGGGATGCGGCTCCAGCCGATGACGGCCACGTTCCGGCTCGGCGGGGTCGATCTGTCCGCCACCAGCACGGCGGAGCTGCACGCGCTGATGGCCGACGCCGACCTGCCGAGGCGCGAGGGGTCCGTGCACCGGACCGTGAACGACGGGATCGTGCACACCAACCTCACGCGGGTGACCGGCCTCGATCCGACCGACCCGGTCGAGCTGGCGGAGGCCGAGCGGGTGGGGCGGCGGCAGGTCCGCGACTATGTCGCCTTCCTGCGGGCGAAGGTCCCGGGGTACGGCTCGGCCGTGCTGCTCAGCACGTCCGTACGTATCGGGGTACGGGAGTCACG
This sequence comes from Nonomuraea sp. NPDC049129, assembly GCF_040648495.1. Classification (NCBI taxonomy): domain Bacteria; kingdom Bacillati; phylum Actinomycetota; class Actinomycetes; order Streptosporangiales; family Streptosporangiaceae; genus Nonomuraea; species Nonomuraea sp. NPDC049129. Next base: position 80,155 of record NZ_JBEZDU010000033.1, read on the forward strand.
CCGCCTGGTCGGACGATATGTCCTGACTTCTGATGATGTGTTGGCCGGGAGGGATTTTCCCGACACGATCGCGCGGTGCGGCGCGCCCATCGAGGACCACGACTCAGGGGCCGCCACCCGCTGGGAGTACGTCCACGACTTCGGCACCTATGGCATCCCTTACCGGTGCCTGCTCCCCGTCGAGGTAGACGGGCTGATCGTGGCGGGGCGCTGCCTGTCGGCCACGCACGACGCTCACGCCTCCGCCCGGTCCATGGGGCAGTGCATGGCGATGGGGCAGGCGGCGGGGACGGCCGCGGCGCTGGCCGTACAGGCCGGGGTGGAGCCCGCGGCGGTGGACGTGGAGCTGCTGCGCACGCGGCTGCGAGAAGAAGGAGCGCTTCTGTGACCGTCCGTACCGTGCTGGGAGATGTCGAGGAGCTTGGCATCACCTATGCGCACGAGCACCTGTTCATGACCGGTGGCTGGCCGGTGCGCAACGAGCCGGACTACCGGCTCGACTCCTTCGACGCGGCCGTGGTGGAGGTGACAGAGGCGCAGCGGCTGGGCCTTTCCGCGGTGGTCGAGATGACGCCGCTCGGCTTCGGCCGCAGTCCGTCCCTGATGAAGGAGCTGGCGGAGCGGACCGGGCTGCACGTGATCGCGGTGACCGGGTTCCACAAGAGCGGTTACTACAGCGACATGCACTGGATGCACCGCTACTCGGTCGACGAGATCACGGAGCTCCTCGTGGCCGAGATCGACCAGGGCATGGACGAATACGGGCTGGTGGGGCCGCTGGTGCGGCGGTCGTCGGCCCGCGCGGGCGCCATCAAGATCGCCACGGCGTACCACTCGTTCGGGCGCGGGGTGGCGCGGCTGGTCGGCGCGGTGGCCGCCGCCGCCCGGCGGACCGGGGTGCCGGTCGTCACCCATTGCGACAAGGGCACGATGGGACACGAGCTGCTCGACGCGCTGGCCTCTGAAGGGGTGGCGGCCGATCGGGTGGTGCTCGGGCACATCGACCACAATCCCGACGCCGGATATCTCGCCTCGTTGGCGGAGAGAGGGGCCTATCTGGCCTTCGACCGGCCGGGCCGCGTCAAGTACGGCCCGGACAGCGAGATCGTCACACTCGTCGCCGAGCTCGCCGAGCGCGGGCTGGGAGATCGGGTGCTGTTCGGGATGGACCTGGCGCGCAGGTCGTACTGGCCGAGCCTGGGCGGCGGGCCCGGCCTGACGTACCTTCTGGAGCGATTCGTGCCGCGGCTGGAGGCCGCGGGACTGGGCGAGGTGGCGAAGGCGGCGCTGATCGGCAACCCGCGCGCCGCCTTCGCGCTGCGCCGTTAGGGCAGGTTCTTCTCCACCTGGTTCTGCCAGTTGGCGTTGGTGTTGAGCTCCGGGGTGGTGCCGGCGAAGGCGCCCCTGGCGTAGGTGTCGCCCTGGAGCTGGTACATCAGCCAGGCCGTCACATAACCGAGGAAGCCGCCGCCCGTGCCCTGGATCGTGTTGTGGTCGGCGCCCTTGAGCTGCGCCTTCGCCGCCGCTCCCGGGACCTGGCCGTAGTACGTCTGGAGGGCCGAGTTGGGCGAGATGAGGGTGTCGTTGGCGCCGCTGACGAACAGCACCGGGCAGGCCAGCTGGTCGACATAGAACTTGTCTCCCGAACCCACCCAGATGGGCGCGGGCAGCGCGATGGGGACGACGGTGTCGATCAGGCCGCCGGACTTGGTCGCGGTGTTCACCGAGCCGCCGGCGCCCTGGGAGTGGCCGACCGCGCCGACCTTCGTCACGTCGAGCTTGCCGTAGAAGACGCTGGAGCTGTCGGTGTTCCTGGCGATCAGGTATTGGGCGGCGGCGATCATCTCCGACCCGGTGCCGGTCGTGGTGTCGGTCGAGGCGACCACGGCGAAGCCCCAGGAGGCGAGCTGGTTGAGTAACCCGGAATACTGCGTGGGCACGGCGCCCGTGCCGTTGCCCCAGGTGATGATCGGATGCTTGACGCCTCCGGCGCCGAGGTCGGCCGGGTAGTAGAGCTTGTAACCCGGGGCGTCGGCGGTCGTGACCGCCCAGGGGCCCGCGACCTTGTAGTGCGCTTCGATGGTGTCCGCGGCCTGGGCCGGTCTGGCCATGATCCCCAGCAGGACCATGATGACGGCCACGACGAGCTTCATACAGCCTCCACAAGTTGTACGGATGACCGAAACTGTCGCTTCACAAAGGACCGCTGTCAATGGTTGGATCAGCCCATGGATCACGTGCCTTCCGCCGCCGAGATGCTCGGCTGGATCGAGACCGTCGTGTCCCGGGGCATCCGGCGGCCGGGCTATCCGGCGGACGCGTGGACCGAGCGGTGGCTGGCCGAGCGGCTGACGGAGTTCGGGCTGGAGGTCTCGCTGGAGCCGGTGGAGGTGCCCCGATGGCAGCCCGGCACCGGGGTGCTGCGGCTCGACGACGGCACGGAGCTGACCGGGTTCCCGCTCCCACATACCCTGCCGACGGACGGCCTGCGCGCCAGGATCGCGCCGCTCGCCGACGCGCGGCCCGGCGACATCGCGGTGGACGAATTGGCCTTCACCGAGCTGCCGCAGTCGTACGTCAGCACGCTGGCCACGTCGTCCTACGACCCGGAGGGCGTCTTCGACACGCTCGTCCAGACCCTCCCGTTCGGACCGCGGATGATGGAGGTCGTCGAGCCCGCGCTGGAGGCGGGCGCGGCGGGCTTCATCGGGGCGCTGACCGGGCTGCCGTGGGAGACACGCGACTACTACGTGCCCTATGACGCGATCGAGCGGCCGATTCCCGGTCTGTGGCTGTCCGGGGCCGACGCCCGGCGGCTCCTGGACCGGCTGCCCTGCACGGGCGAGCTGGTCGCCCAGTCGGTCACCGACACGGTGACCACGCACAACGTGGTCGCCACGCTGCCTGGCAACTCGCCCCACACGGTCATCATCGGCTCCCACCACGACGGGCCGTGGGCCTCGGCCGTCGAGGACGCCTCGGGCATCGCGCTCGTCCTGGCCGCCGCGCGTCACTGGGCCGCTGTGCCCGTCTCGGCGCGGCCGCACAACCTGATGTTCCTGCTCACATCCGGGCACATGGCGCATGCGGCGGGCACCAGGGCGTTCATCGAGCGCCATCGCCCGGCGCTGGCCGACGTGGTGCTTCAGGTTCATCTCGAACACGCGGCGCTGCGCTGCGAGGCCGTGGACGGCGAGCTCGTCCCCACCGCGGACCCCGAGGTCAGGTGGTGGTTCACCAGCCGGGTGCCGCGGCTGGAGAAGCTGGTCGCCGAGACGCTGGCGGAGGAGGGGCTGCGGCGGTCCTTCGTACTGCCGCCCGACGTGTTCTCGCCCATGCCGCCGACCGACGGGGCGTTCTTCCATCCGGAAGGGGTGCCGCTCGTGCACTTCCTGTCGGCGCCGATGTACCTGTTCGACTCGGCCGACACTCTCGACAAGATCGATGTGGCGGGGCTGGAGCCGCTGGCCCGCGCGGCCGTGCGCATCGTGGCCGGGACCGCCGGGTGGTCACCCGGCGATTACCCGGCGCCTCAGCGGGACTGATCGAGGGCGGCCTGGGCCTTGGCGGCGTCCTCCAGGCTGAGCATGGGATGCGAGTAGATGTCGATCAGGGTCTTGGCGAGCAGTTTGTCCCCCTCCGGGCTCAGCACCTCGACACCCATGGCCCGGGACATGTGGTGGCGCAGGACGGTGACCGACAGCGCCATCGCGGTGACCGCCGCCGCCCGGGCCTTGCGGGGCACCGGAGAGGGATCGGGCCGGGTCCTGTCGTACTCCTCGATCCACTCCTCGCCCAGCCGTACGAGCTCGTCGAAGACCGCCTCGGCCCGTCCCTCGGCCAGAGCCCGCCCCACATACGCTTGGTAGGGCCCCAGGAGGGTCCGGGCGACGGCGATATAGTTCACGTCACTCGGCATGGGGTCGCTCCGGACCTGGTCGTTGATCCGGCGGATCAACTTGGCCAGATGCTCGTCGCAGGCGTCGCGCAGCGCCTCTTTGGAGCCGAAGTGGTGGCGTACCAGCCCGGAGGACACACCGGCGGTCTCGGCGATGCCCCGGATCGTGGCCCGCTCGAACCCGTGCTCGCCGAAGTGCCGCAGCGCCGCGTCGCGGATCCGGGCGCGGGCGGTGAGGTCTTCGGGGTCGGGTGCGATCGTCACGCTGCCACCTTTTGTATAGCTCGCTGCCTGCTGAGAAAGCCTACTATGCGTGCGTATAGCGGTCGCAGGCATAGGGATGGAGGGCGAGGGTAGCCGCCAGGCCACGACCAGCTGAGGGCGGGAAGATCGTGACGCAGGTAGTCGAAGGGCCGGCGGAGTTGTCCAAGCGCTCCTGGTGGGGAGTGCTCAAGCGGACCGTCAAGGAGTTCAGGGACGACAAGGTCACCGACTGGGCGGCGGCGCTCACTTACTACGCGGTCCTGTCGATCTTCCCGGCGCTGCTGGCGGTCGTCTCGCTGCTCGGCGTGTTCGGCCAGTCGGCCACGCAGCCGCTGGTGGACAACCTGAGCGCGATGGCGCCGGGGCCCGCGCGGCAGATCATCGACACCGCGCTCCAGGCGTTGCAGGAGAGCCCGCGCGCCGCGAGCCTCGCCACCGTGGTCGGCCTCGCCATCGCCCTGTGGTCGGCCTCCGGCTACGTGGGGGCCTTCATGCGGGCCTCGAACGTCATGTACGAGATGCCGGAAGGCCGCCCCGTCTGGAAGACACTGCCGCTGCGCCTGGCCATCACCACCGTGCTGGTGGTCCTGATGGCGGCCGGCGCGGTCGCCGTCGTGTTCACCGGCGGGCTCGCCGATCAGGCCGGCCGGCTCCTCGGCATCGGTCAGACCGCTCTGACCGTGTGGGGCATCGCCAAGTGGCCGATCCTGGTCCTTGTCGTGACGTTCGTGCTGGCTCTGCTGTACTGGGCGGCGCCCAACGTCGTACACCCCGGCTTCCGGTGGATCACCCCCGGCAGCCTGCTGGCCGTCACGGTGTGGATCGTCGCGTCCGCCGCGTTCGGCTTCTACGTGGCCAACTTCGCCACCTACAGCAAGACCTACGCCGCGCTGGCCGGTGTCGTCGTCTTCCTGATCTGGCTGTGGATCACCAACATCGCCGTGCTGCTCGGCGTGGAGTTCGACGCCGAGCTCGCCCGCGAACGCGCCATCGAGGCCGGTCAGTCTCCTGGACGGGAGCCGTACGTCGAGCCACGCGACACCACGAAGATCGATGATGCGGACATTGACCGTACTCGTGATCAGGACAGCAGCTCCACGTAGCCCTCGCTGCCGTTCACCCGGATGAGCTGCCCGTCCTTGATGCGCTGGGTGGCGCCCTCCACGCCGACGACCGACGGCAGGCCGTACTCCCGCGCGACCACCGCGCCGTGCGTCATCACCCCGCCGACCTCCATGACGACGCCCTTCACCGAGACGAACAGCGCCGACCAGCTCGGGTCGGTGAAGACCGTGACCAGGATGTCGCCCTCCTCCACCTCGGCGTCCTCCATGCTCAGGACGACCCGCGCGCGGCCCTCCACGACGCCGGACGACACCGGGATGCCCGCCAGCGCCCCCTCGGGCCGGTCGCCCGCGTCGTACTCGCCGTTGATCACCTCGCCCTCCGAGGTGATCACTCGCGGCGGGGTCAGCTTCTGGTACGTCTCGTGCGCCTCCCGCCGCTCGGTGATCACCGCGTAGTCCAGCCGCCCGCTGTTGACCACCTGCCTGAACTCCTCCAGCGACAGGAAGTAGACGTCCTCCGGCTCCTTGATCACGCCCTGCGCCACCAGCTTCCTGGCCTCGCCCATCAGCGCCTGCTTGTACAGGCCGTAGCGCTGCAGGCACGCGTGCTTGGAGTACTCCCGGTACCCGATGAAGTGGCGCACCAGGCTCATCTGCCGCGCCGCCTTCTTCGCCTTCCGGCCGCCCACCTTGCTTCTCAGCTGGTCCAGGAGGTCGTTCATCGAGCGCTCGGCGTCCGCGCGCCCCTGCTCGACGCGGCGCTCGCGCTCGCCGGGCGGGAAGTTCTTGATGTTGCCGAGGATGAGGGGGACGAGCAGCGTCGGGTCCTCGCTCCAGCGCGTCCTGGTGATGTCGATGTCGCCCTGGCAGTGCATGCCGTACTTGTGCAGGTACTCCTCGATGGCCTGGCGCACGACGTCGCCGCCGTCGAGGTCGGAGAGCCCGGTGAAGAACGTGTCGCGCTCGGGTCCGCCCTTGCCCGCGCCCACGCCCGCGCCTTCCGCGAAATAGTCGACGACGGCCGGGTACCTCCGTACCACGTCGGAGACGTCGAGCAGGTCGAGCCCCATCGCCGCCACGACGTTGTGGTCGGCCGACTGGCCGACGGCGTCGGCGGCGTTCTTCACGCCCAGCCAGGCGTTCATGTGCTTGTTGACCCAGTTCACCGACTGGATGCCGAGGAAGGCCGCCGCCACGCTCCGCGGCTCGAACATGATGTCGGTCAGCTCGCGATGGTCCTCGATGATGAACGCGAACACGTCGTCACCGGACTTCCCGGCGATCGCCTCCCGGAGCCTGGCCACCGACTCCTCGTTCTGAGCGATGAGCTCGGGGACCACGCTGGGGTCGTCCTCGCGGGACAGCTTGAGGTATTGGCGGGCCATCGGCAGGGGCCCGCCCTTGCCGAAGTTCATCACCGACGTCTTCCCGTGGGCCAGCGACTTGACGAAGTCCTTCCGGCTCAGCACGGTGCGCAGGGCGTTGGCCATCAGCACGTCGACCTGGCCGAGGCTCTTGATCGTGACCGGCCGGGCCCACGTCGACGAGAGCTCGTTGGACATGTCCTTGTAGAACCGGTTCCCGGCCACCGCCATCTTCGGGCGGCCGAGCCACTCGTCCAGCAGGAGGAAGAACGACAGGCCGAGCGGGGTGAACGCGTCGGTCATCATCTGGCGGTGCCCGTACGAGATGTAGACGTGGTTCTTGCCGTCGTCCGAGGCCGGAACCGGGTACAGCGTGGTGATGGGACGGCTCTGCAGCACGTGGAACACACCGTCGGACAGGCCCCACTCGACGTCCTGCGGCCGGCCGAAGTGGGCCTCGATCCGCCGCCCGAGGGTCTCCAGCTGAAGGATCTGCTCGTCGGCCAGGGTCTGCGCGTTCTGCCGCCCGGCCTCCACCGGCCGCTCCTCCGTGCCGCCGTCCGCCGAGGCGCGCAGCTCCATCGTCTGGACGGAGACCACCTTGTCGATGATCTGCCCCGCCTTGACCCGGTAGGTGTCGGCGTTGACCAGGCCGGAGACCAGCGCCTCGCCCAGGCCGAAACCCGCGTCGATCGAGACCACCGTCCGGTTGGACGTGACGGGGTCGGCGGTGAACATGATGCCCGCCGCCTCGGGAAAGACCATCCGCTGCACGACCACCGAGACCTGGACCGCGCGGTGGTCGAAGCCGCTCCTGATGCGGTACGCCACCGCCCGGTCGGTGAACAGCGACGCCCAGCACCGCCTGACGTTGTGGACCACCGACTCGGGGCCGCGGACGTTCAGATAGGTGTCCTGCTGGCCGGCGAAGGAGCTCGACGGCAGGTCCTCGGCGGTGGCGCTCGACCGTACGGCACAGGGGACGTCGCCGAGGTCCGCCAGATGGGTGATGATGTCCCGCTCGATCTCATCGGGCACGGCCAGCGCCTCGATCGTCGCACGAAGGCGGGCGCAGGCGGCGGCGATAGCCGGGCGGTCGTCGGCCCGCAGACCGGCCAGCCCATCGATCAGCATGCTGACCGTGGGATCCCCCTCCACGATTGCCCGATACGCCGCAGTGGTCACGCAGAACCCGTCCGGCACGCGAACGCCGTCGATGCCGGACAGCTCGCCGAGGTTGGCGCCCTTCCCACCGACCTGGGGGAGCAGGGTCTTGTCGATCTCGTGGAAGCCGAGTACGTAGGCGCTCATCGCTGAATCCCATCTGCCCTCTCGTGTGAAGGGCTTCGAGCCACTACCAATACAGTACAGTACTGTATTGAAATCAAACCGCAGGAGGCCCCATGCCCTTCGATCACCCAGGCTCGCCGCTCGGGCCGGTCCGGCGCCGCGCGGCTAGAATGCGGTCGTGTCTCGCCCCTTCGACATGACCGGAACCTCGCAGCGGCCGGCCGGTCGGCCGCGCAGCCAGGAGGTGGACGCGGCCATCCTCGCCGCCGCACTGGACCTGCTGATCGAACGGGGCGCCGTGCTCACCAGCATCGAGCAGGTCGCCCAGCGGGCCGGCGTGACCCGGGCCACCGTCTACCGGAGATTCCCCGACAAGACCTCACTGCTGATCCAGGCCATCGAGTCGGTCCACCAAGCCCCCGAGTCGGAGGTCCTCGACTGGCCGGACATCGACCGGATGCTGACCGACTGGGCCACCTATCTGAGCATGCCGCGAAACCGCTGCATGCTCCGCAGGCTTTATGGCGCCGTGGACGACTATCCCGAGCTGCTCCAGACGTACCGCAAGTCCTACGGCGGCGGCCGCGCCTCGGCCGAGGTCACGACACTGAGCCGGGCCCGCGACAACGGCCAGCTGCCGCCGGACAGGGACCTGAACATCATCCAGCAGCTGCTCACCGGCGCGATATTGCACCACCTCGGCGCGTACCCGGACTCGACGAGCGCGGACGACGTCAAGACATACCTCACGGCCGTACTCCAGCAGATCGGCTACCACCCCTGACAGGCAAGGCCTTCCCTTTGGGCGCTTCGCGCTATAGAAGTCAGGCTGTGTTTTATGGGGGCTCAGCGCCCCCCATGCCCCCACAAAAGCATGGTCCTCGCTTCGCTCGGGCACCCTTATTGGGGGCTTCGCCCCTGGGCGAGAGGCTTGCCAGCCCCTCGCGCTCCCCGGCATTTAGCCGATTCGACCCCGTCCAGTACTTCGGCGGTAGGAAACGGGCTGCGCAAGTTGCTGCCATAAACGCAAGGCATTAAGATCATCCGCAGCTCCTTTTCGCCGAGCAAGGCTTCGGTGTGACCGTTCCCGCGCCTAATGCGCGTTCGAGGACCGGTCGAGCATTGCCATATGTTCGGAGCGTCGGGCGCCCAAAGTGGTTAATCGATGTTCTCCCTCTGATCCGAAGGTTCCTTATGGATATTTCGAATATCGCTCGTTCCGCCATGATGGTCCTTGCGACCGCTGCCCTGGTCTCGACAGCTTCTGCCTGCGGGGGTAGCGCCGACACCGCAGGTAGCGCTGAGACTGCAGGTAGCGCCGACACCGCAGGTAGCGCCGACGCTAAGTCCGTCGACAAGGCGGCACTGATTGCCGCCATGACGAAAAAGGCGCCGGAGACTAAGGATCTCCCAGCTTCGACCCTCGACTGCATGGTTGGCGCGATGATGAAGTATGGCGACCAGCCCACGCTGCAGGGCATCGTCGACGGCAAGCTGGACGTCAGCAACGATTTCAAGGCTTTCGGCGCAAAGGAGAAGCAGGTGCAAAGAGCAGTCAGCAATTGCACATAGCGCTGCCCCACCCCGATGGTCAACCGGCCTGACAAGCAAGGACCTCCCCTTTGGGCGCTTCGCGCTATGGGAGGTCGGGCTGTGTTTAATGGGGGGCTCGGCGCCCCCCACTCCCCCACAAAAGCATGGTCCTCGCTTCGCTCGGGCGCCCTTATCGGGGGCTTCGCCCCCCGGGCGAGGGGCTTGCCAGCCCCTCGCGCTCCCCGGCATTCGGCCGATTCGACCACGTCCAGTTCTTCGGCAGTCGAAAGCGAGCAGCGCATTGTCGTCCGGGGGGCGCCGGAGTTGGTCGGCAGCGAAACCCAATTATTCGAGCCCTTACGCATTTCCGCATTAACAGAATTGTTGACCGCCGGTGACCCGCTCTTTCTTCCGCCCTGATGACGGGCCGTGACCCTTGCGGTGACCTCCCGAAGCGGCACGGCCGGCCGTGAGCGGTCAACCCCAGAGCCGGATCCTCCGCCAGACTCATGACGAGTCACCGCGTTCGGCTCGTGATATGCCCCCACACCCAGCTCAGCCAGTTCCAGCCGAGCATGCCACTCACGATGATGACGACGCCGGCGGATAGACCGAACGCGGTCAGCATCACTTGTAGATCCATTCAAATCTCTCCATGAGCGAGGGGTGTGGGGCGGCCCGGTCGAGGCCCTCCGGCGGAGAGCGGGCCGCCCGCCCGGCGGTTTGACGGACCGCCGGGGTCGTCGCCCGGCCCTTGCCGTCGAGTCGACAGAGGGGCAAGGGCCGGGCTGTCTATGAGGTCCGCTCAGGCAGCAGGTTCGATACGTGCACGATCAGGGCCCTGGCAAACGTGAACTCCAGCGTGGAGAGATCGATCAGCGGGACGTCCTGGAAGGCCGGCCTGCCGGAGGCGGAGAAGACGAGCCCCTTCACGCCCCACGGCTCGTAGTCGGGCGAGGTATAGACATGGGCTTCGCGCTGGAGATAAGGGCAGGCGGTCCGTGCCTCTGGGATGCACCGCAGGCATGTTGGAGGCTTGCTGAGGCGACCGGACGTGGCGGGTAGCTCCTCGTGGAACACCCAGGACAGGCGCCCGGTGCCCGGATCCATCGCAGGGTCCTCGCACACCTGGCAGAGCCGGTGCAGCATGCATTCCCGCTGCCGGATCGTGTGCATCTCCTTGTAGTTGACCTCCCCGCGCCGAGCGCACTTCTGCCGGGCCCACAGCACGCCCATAACCCAGTCGCTCGCCGCCGGATCGGCATATGACAGCCGACGCCCGCTCAGCGCCCAGACGTCGTGGATGACAGCAAGGTTGAGCGAGACGGTCTCCTCGCTGTAGGCGATGACATACGGCACCCGGAGGGCGGTCGTGGTCATGCCGCCTCCAACGCGTCCATGTACATGGCCTCGTTCACCAGTCCGACGTTCGTATCGGCGAGCGGCGGACGTTCCGGTGGCCAGTCACCGCGTCGAGCCCGCCAGATCCGGTCGGCTCCACGCGATACCTCCCAGCCGGGGCGGGCGCGCAACAGCAGGCCGCACGCCCACTGCGCATGAGCCGGGCCATCGAAGTAAGCGCCAGCCTCTGCGGGAGTCACGTCAGCTCCCCCGTCCGGTACCGCAACTCCCGCCTGGACGTGGGTCACTGCGGACAGCCGAACTCCTGTGGCTCTGGCGGCAGCTTCGGCGGATCTTCTGCTCGCACCGTTCTCCTTATGGTCGAGGGCCGGGGTCCCGTGCGGTGGATACGGGACTCGGCCAGCCCCTGCCGGTCCGGAACGGGCAGGGACGCATCCGGCAACGAGCCATGAGGACCAGGCGGCGTGCCAGAAGTCTTGATGGTCGCCCCGCGCCGTCCCTCCGGCCGCCGCCATCTGGGCTGCGGGCCAATGAGTCGCGGGGCCACCCACCCGGCGCACCGTGACGGGGGCGACGCGGCAGGCCGGGGAGTTCTTAAGCTCGATCGCCAGCATCAGAGTGCCGCCTGCTCGACCTGGGGCAGGTGGCGACGCCGTGGTGGTTCGGCTCGCGGGCAGGCGACGCGATCCACGCGGGGATCGGCCTGCTCGGACAGGTACACCTTGCCGTTGGCGGTGCGCATCCCGCTGACGATCTCGCCGTATGCGACGCACTGTGTGGTGTGGTCGTTCAGGGCGTTCTGGTGCTCAGACTCCAGGAGGTCTGGATGGGCCGAGGAGAGACCGTGGTCGGTCTGCCGACGCCGAGTAACCTCGCCGTCGGCAGACCTGCTCGGGGCGTCAACGCCCGGTCTGGCGGGCGGTCGCGTAGGGGGTACGGACCCGTGGCTGTCCATGTCCTGGACGGTAGAGGCGGCATGTCATGCACATCGCGTTATCGAGACGTCCAGGACCTTGCGGCGTTACCGTCAAAACGTCCCCGACGTCCTCAGTCCCCCGAGGTGCACCGTGGCCGACGCTGGTTGCAGGACGAACTCGCCTTCCACGCCTTCGACGCCAGTGGTCCGTCGGAGAGGCACTAGGAGCTGAGACATCCGTGCTATGGCCAGACGCCCTTCGCAACACCCTCAAGACTGGGCCGGATCGCGAAGTCCTGACCGTCTATCCGTATCGCTCCGTGTGTCCAAAGTCGATCTGGTGCAATCTGATCAACTCCGCGGGCGACGAGATCGTCTTCGCCGACTACACCAACTACTTCTTGTGGCTCGAACACCCCAACCTCGCAACGCTCCTTGAGCGGAAAGCCCAGCAGGGATGCAAGATCTGGTTCGTGGTCGGAGACCCGGACAGCGACGTGACCCGTCGCCGTGAGGAGGCGGAGGGCGCCCCGTTGACCGTTTCGACCCGCATCCGGATCACTCTGTCCGAGATCGAGCGGCTGCGGGACGTCGCGGGGGTGGAGGCCCGGTACGGCGATGAGCATCTCGCCATGAGTGTCTTCCGATTCGACTCCGAGATGCTCGTCACCCCGCATCTGTCCAAGCTGGTGGGGCACGACTCACCGATGCTGCACCTGCGGCGCCATCAGGACGACGGCCTGTTCGACCGGCTCGCGCAGCACGCTTCCGAGCTTTGGCGCAATGGCCGTGAGGTGTGGGAGCGGCCTCAGGGGCTGGGAGGCGGATCCTCCTGACTGTGTTCGGGTTGGAGCTCCCGATCTCTTGGTGGTGAGGTCGGAGGTGTACTAGTTCAATTCCTGGTAGGACTAGTGCACTTGTTTTCGGTAAATGTCCGGATAGGGCGCGTATAGCCGACGGCATCGATACCGTGTGCGCATGGCACTTGATACGGCGTACGCATCCGTGCGGCGGGCGGATGTCGAAGACCATCAGGCGGTGTTGGACGTCCTCGCCGTGGCGTTCATGAACGATCCCGTCGCCTGCTGGGCCTTCCCTGAGGCGGGCGAGAGAGGTCGGCTGCAGCCGCGCTTCTACCGCTCCTTGCTCAGCCATCCCGCCGGGGAGGCATACCTGATCGGCCGTCGCGAGGGGGCGTCGGTGTGGCTGACGTTGGCGGCGGGCCAGACGCTCTCTGCGGAGCATCCGGTCTCTGAGGGGCGTCCGGATGCACCAGAGACGGGCCCGGACATGCTCTTCAGTGAGAGCAGTGCGCGGGCGCGGGCTCTGGATGAGGCGCTGGCTGAGCGGCACCCCGCTCACGAACCGCACCTCTACCTGCCGTGCATAGGGGTGGTCGGCGAGCGGCGGGGGGCCGGGCTGGGCTCGGCGATGCTGCGGCACCGGCTGGCACGAGCGGACGCCGACGGGCTCGGCACTTATCTGGAGGCGAGTTCGCCCCGGAGCCGTGCCCTCTATCTGCGGTACGGATTCGAGAATCTCGGCGAACCGCTTCGCGTGGCCGACAGCCCGCTCCTGTGGCCGATGTGGCGCCCACCCAGCCGTTGACGGCGACGTACGACAACGCCGCCGACTCGCGGCATCCAGCAAACACAGCGGTACCCAATAACCACGAGGGAAGAACAGATGAACGACGAAGCAGCGGCCAACGTTGATCGGCGCCCGCCGACCCTGGTGTTCGTCCACGGCACCAACTCCTCGTCCGCCCTGGCATCCGGGCTGATCACCGAACTCAACCTGCGCGGGCACCGGAGCGTGGCCGTCGACCTTCCGGGACACGGCGGCGAGGCGTTCTTCCCCCGTGGGTACCAGGCGCCGCAGGATCTTGAGGCGCTGGCGACCGAGCCGTCGCCGCTCGCCAAGATCACCATTGACGACTATGTCGAGCGGGTCGCTGATGTGGTGCGCCGCGCCCGCCGCCACGGGCCGGTGATTCTCGCCGGCGTCGACCAGGGCGGTGTCACCGTGAGCAGGGTCGGCAACGCCATCCCCGATCTGCTCGACCGGGTGGTCTATGTCGCGGCGTACTGCTGCGTCGACCTGCCGAACATGGCCGCCTATCTCGAAACGCCGGAGAACAGCGAGAGCCTGTTCCCCCAATTGACCGCGGCGATGGTCGCCGACCCGGCGGCCCTGGGGGTGAGCCGGCTCAACTGGCGTTCGGCCGACCCGGCGGTGTTCCAAGGCGTCAAAGCGGCCCTTGCCGGTGACTTCACCGACGAAGGTGTGAGCCGGCTGCTCAACCTGCTCGAACCAGACGAGACCGCCACCATTCCCATGGCCGAAGCCCGGGGCCAGGCGGAGACCTGGGGCCGGATTCCCCGTACCTATGTGCGCTTCACCCTCGACCGGCTGGTTCCGCCGGCGCTGCAGGACCGGTTCATCAACGAGGCCGACCGCCTCACTCCGGACAACCCGACTGACGTGCGAAGCATCGCGGCGCCCCATTTCGGGCCGTTCGACCGGCCTGAGCTGGTGGACATCTTCGCCGAGCTCGCCGGCCGCTGATCTCACCCCGGGGTTCCCGGCCATGCGGCATGGAACGGGTTGGAACGTAGTGGAACGCCATATCTCCAGGGGGCCGCCTCACAAACGGATGCGACGACATCATTCGCCGCACATCCTTGGGGAGAACAACCATGAGCATTCAGTACGGCGTCACCGCGGTCACGGCGCAAGCGTCCTTTCTCCAGGGCGGCATCGCGGCCCGGTACCTGCCTTCGGCCGACGTCGCTCCGTTCGCGGTGCGCCGGGACCCCTACGTCCGCGCCTCGGGGACGCAGGGCATCGACTGTTCGATCAACCAGCACATCCCGACCTGCCGATTCCCGACGACCGATTGCACCAACCGCTGCCCTGACACGCCGACCGGTTCCTTCTGCCCGACCCGCGAGTTCGTGTGCTAGCCGATGGTTCTCGCTCTGCCGGAACTCACCACGTACCTGCTGGATCGGCGGCACGTTCACCCGGAGGCGGTGGTCGACGGTGGTCTCACCATCGTCGACGCGTCCCGCCGCAATCACAACGTCCTGGTGAGTGCTGAGCCGGCGGTCGGGCTGTTCGTCAAGCAGGGTCGTTCCGATCCGGTCCAGTCGGCTACCGGCTGGACCGGGAGCGGATCGCTGGCGCACGAGGCGGCGGTCTACTCTCTGCTCGACTCACTACCGCGCCCTTCCAGCGGCGGGGGGATAACGGGAGCACTGCCGCGCTGCCGTGGATTCGACGCCGACCGCGATCTGCTCATCCTGGAATCGCTGCCGGACGCGTCGGATCTCACCTCGTACCACTCTCGTACGCGCCGTTTTCCGGCCACCGTCGGAACCCGGCTCGGGACCGCGCTCGCCGACCTGCACGAGCGCGCCTTTCACGCGGCGCGGCGAAATCCGGCGGACTTTCCCGGGCGGCTGCCCTGGGTGCTCGGGATCGACCGTCCGGGAACGGCGTTCTACCGCGAGATGAGCAACGCGGGCCTCGAACTCGTCCGCATCCTGCAGTCGTCCCCGGAGCTCCGGGCGGCGCTCGCGGCACTGCGTACCGGCTGGCGTCAGGATGCCTTCGTCCACCACGACGTCAAATGGGACAACTGCCTGGTCCTCGCGGGCGGGGCGTCGGGGCGGCGTACCCGGATGGCGCTCGTCGACTGGGAGTTCGCAGACCTGGGAGACGCGTGCTGGGACGCCGGTTCGGTGTTCGGCTCCTACCTCGGCTGCTGGCTGGCCTCGATCCCGGTGACCGGCAGCGAGCTGCCCGACCGCTATCTGGAGCTGGCCGAGTACCCGCTGACGCGCATGCGGCCGGCGATGGGCGCGTTCTGGGCGGCGTACGCCGGCGCGCGCGGGTGGGACGCCGCGACGGCGGACGCGGCGCTGATCCGCAGCGCCCGCTACGCCGGGGCGCGCCTGCTGCAGTCGGCGTACGAACGGGCCCAGGGTGCTGCCCGCGTCTCCACGACCGTGGTGTGCCTGGCCCAGCTGGCGGAGAACGTGCTGGTACGGCCGGAGGAAGCGGTCGAGCATCTGCTCGGTGTGCCTTTGCGAGGCGAACCTGGCCGACTGGGTGTACCCCTGCGGCGAGAAGCTGATCTGGTCGGCGTGAGCCTGCAAGGAGGGGCTGATGAGTGACAGCCGCGCGTTGGTGGCCGAGGCCGTCGCCGCGACGCGTATTCACCCGCCGACGCGCTACACCTGGTTCGGGCGAATGTCGCCCCGGCTGACCGCACGCGCCGCCCGGGTGCTCAGCCCGCGTGCCAGCCGGGACTATCTGGTGCACCGGCTGGCCGGTCAGTTGTACGGCGACTTCTACCGGCGCGGCCGGGCCGAGCCGCCGCGCTGGAATGTCCAGGGGTCGTCCGCGAGCCGTAGCGGCTTCGCGGCCGCGCTGTCGGCGGCGAACCGCGGGCAGGGATATCTGGACGACGGCTGGCACGTGCGCGGAATCGACGAGCGCGGGGTGATGGTCGCCAAGAACGGGCTGGAGCTGACCGTCCACGCCACCGAGCTGTCGGGCGTACCGGTCGTCGGTGAACGGGCCGCGATGCGGCTGCCCAAGGAGCTCTTCGAGATCTCCCCGGGCTTCTACCTGGCCCGCGCCGACCGCCCGATGGACACCGGGCCGAGCGGCCGGGTGGTGCGGTTGTACTGGAACCTCCGCGCGGACGGTGCCGTCCCGTTCGTCGGGGCCGCGACGCGGCTGCTCAACTCGGCGGGCGCGGCCTTCCAGCTCAAGGTGTTGAACGACCCCGGCGCCTTCAGCCGGTGCGACGCGGGGGTGGTCTACCTGGCCCGTGACGACTACCCGGAGCTGGCCGACCTGATGCTGGCGCTGCATGCCGAGATCGGTGGGTTCCTGTCGCCTCGGACACCGGTGTTCACCGCCGAGCTGGCGCCCGGCCTGGGGTTCGCCGAAGATCCGGGAACGGGGGAGAGCTTCGGGGAGCACCGCTGCCGGCTGCTCGCGGAGGCACTGGTGCGGTCGCACGAATCGGGGTGGACGGACGACGCGGCCAGACTGGCGGCCGTCGAAGAACGCTTCGCCCGCGCCGGGATCGACCTGGACGCCCCGCACCTGAGCCCTGACCCGCCCGCAGACCTGGCTCTCGCCCCATGACCGCGCCGCTTGGCGGGCCCGCGGCCGAGCAGTTGACGGTCGCGGTGGCGATCGGCGAGCGGCTCGTGAAGGAGGCTGTCTGGTCGGGGGAGCGCTGCAACTGGGTCGGTGCCGAGCCGGTGGACCTGCGGGACCGAGTCGGTGCGCTGACGTATCGGGCGCTGGGCCCCAATCTGTACGTGGGCAGCAGTGGCGTCGCGTTGTTCCTCGCCCAGCTGGCCGCGACCACCGGCCAGGACGAGCTCCGTCCGACGGCGCTGGCGGCGATGCGGCACGCGATCTCCAGGCGCGACGACGTCAGCTCGGCCGCCCGTCTGGGCTTCTACAGCGGCTGGGCCGGAATGGCGGCGACCGCGCTGCGCATCGGCCGACTGCTCGACTCCTCGGAGCTCGTCGACGCTGGGAGCGGCCTGCTCCACGACCTCGCCCAGCAGCTCAGTGAGGTGGCGGAGTGCGGAGAGCAGGAGCGCGACCTCATGTCCGACGCGGCAGAGGGCGGGGGACAGGAGCGCGACCTCATGTCCGGGGTGGCGGACGGCGGGGAGCAGGAGTACGACCTCATGTCCGGAGTGGCCGGGTCCGTTCCGGCATTCGCCCTTGCATACCGGTGCACCGGCGACGAGCGGATGGCCGAGGCGGCGGTCACGGCGGCCCTCTGGTTGGGGAGATCCGCCAGGAAGTCCCGTACCGGCTGGTCCTGGCGCTCGCCCGGCCTGCGCAACCAGCACGACCTCACCGGCCTCTCGCACGGGGCGGCGGGGGTCGCCGTGGCCTTTCTGGAGGCGTACCGGCTGACCGGCGAGGAGATGTTCGCGACGGGGGCCCGCAACGCGATGCGTTACGAGGACCGCTGGCTGGACGTTGGGGAGGGCAACTGGCCGGACTTCCGGGAGAACACCGCCGACCGCCGCGCCCGCACCTTCGTGACCCTGTGGTGCCATGGCGCGCCGGGCATCGCGCTGTCCCGGCTGTACGCGTACAAGCTGCTCGGCGAGGCGCGGTGGCGGCATGACGCGATGACGGCACTCGCCACCACGGAGCGGGTGACACGCCCGCTGACGAACGGCGGCGGGGCCGACTTCTCGCTCTGCCACGGGCTCGCCGGCAACGCGGAACCCTTCGAGGAGGCCCGCGAGGTCCTCGGCGCCGTCGGCACGGTCATCCCACGGCTCGGCGCCGACGCCGTCGGCATGGACATCCCGCGGCTTGTCGCCGACCACGGTCTGGAGCGGTACGCGCGCACCGGTGTGAGCTGGCCGTGCGGGACTCATACCGCGGAGACCCCGAACCTGATGCTCGGTCTTGCCGGGATCGGCTACTTCTACCTGCGGCTGGCCGTGCCGCAGGTCCCGTCCGCGCTGTTGCCGGTTCGGTGGGACCGGTGACCGATCACGGCCACAGCAGCAGGCGGGCGACGGTGACGGTGCCGATCGCCACGATCAGGGTTCGTAGCACCGCGGGGCTGAAGCGGCGGCCCACGCGGGCGCCGATCTGGCCGCCGAGAGCGGACCCGAGCGCGATGAGTATGACGGCCGTCCAGTCGAAGTCCGCGACGAACAGGAAGAAGAGCACGGCGACGGCGTTCACGACGGCGACCAGAACGGTCTTGATGGCATTGAGGCGATGCAGGGTCTCGTCGAGGAGCATGCCCATCAGGGACACGTAGATGATGCCCTGGGCGGCGGCGAAGTAGCCGCCGTAGACGCTGGCCACCGTGAGGCCGATGTACAGCAGCGGACCGCCGTCCCGGCTGCCGGGGTTACCGCGCGATTCGCGGCGGCTTCGTACGTACCTGCTGATCAAGGGCTGGAACGCGACCAGGACGAGGGCGAGGCCGACCAGAGCCGGCACGATCGTCTCGAACGCCGTGGCGGGCAGCGTCAGCAGGAGCGTGGCGCCCGCGAGCCCGCCCAGCATGGCACCCACGCTGAGCTTCAGGATGCGACGGCTCTGACCGCTGAGTTCGGCCCGGTAGCCGATGGCTCCGCTGATGGAGCCGGCGATCATGCCGAGCGCGTTGGAGACCGTGGCGGTGACCGGCGGTAGGCCCGTGGCCAGCAGAACGGGAAAGGTGATCAGTGTCCCGGAGCCGACCACGGTGTTGATGGTGCCGGCGCAGACCCCGGCCACGAACACCGCGAGCATCTCTCCCGGCGTCACGCCGTGCGTCCCGCCGCCGCATCGCCGCCGGTGCCAGTCAAGATTTCCATGTGGATGACCTTATGCGGCGAATGCTTCGCCGCTCACCAAAGCATGCAGGCGCGCACCGCCTCTATCGGCGCTCTCTGAGGCAGGTAGGCGCCTACTTCCCAGGGCAGAAGACCGCCTTGGCCACCTGGTCGATGGCGGCTGGGGAGAAGTCCCTGTTGCTCACGCTCAACGTGGCGGACACGGCGAGCTGCAGGCGGCCATCGGGTGAGGTGAAGGTCGTGGCCACGAAGCCGGACCCGCTGCCCCCGATCGCCTGCAGTGCGGGCTCGCTCCCGCACAGGCGGGCACCGGGGGAAGGCTGGGGCGGCGCGTCCTCCGGCGGGTCGGTGATCACCCGTTGCAACGACGCCGGCAGCAGCTTGCCCTGGACGAACGCGCGCTGGAAGGCGCTGACGTCACGTGCGGTAGAGATCACTCCGCCGGCCGCGTACCCGTAACTCGCGTTGAGCCGGTCCATGTCGCGCAGCTTGCCATCGGGGCCGGGGTAGTAGCCATGCCCGTGCGGGCCCTTGATGGCCGCGGGCGGCTTGGTGGGCAGGTAGGTGTGGTTCATCCCGACAGGGGCGAAGACGCGCCGGGCGAGCTCGGCGGACAGGGGGTGGCCGGTCACCTTCTCGATGATCATGCCGAGGAGCATGTAGTTAGTGTTGGAGTAGGAGAACTTCTCCCCCGGCGCCCCCGTCCGGGGCAGGCCGCGGGTGGCCTTCACCAGCTCGACCGGAGGGTGGTAGGTCGTGAAGTCGAAGTCGTCGAACAGCTCGGATGCGAAGAAGTCGGGGATGCCGGAGGTGTGCCGGATCAGCTGTCGTACGGTGATCTCATCGGCCCGCTCAACCAGGTCCTGCTGAGCCACTTGCGGCAGGACATCGCTGAGTTTGTCATCCAGGCCGAGCTTGCCCTCCCTGACCAGTTGCAGCAGCACAGTGGCCGTCATCTGCTTGGTCTGGGAACCGACACGGTAGCGGGAGCCGGCGGGGATCTTGCCGCCCTTGCCATCGAGGAGGCGGGAGCCGGCCGAGCCCTGGCCGACGCGCTTGCCGTCGACGTACACCTCGCCGATGGCGCCGACCACTCCGGTGGTCTTCGCGAGAGCGTTCAACGCCTCCTGTACGTTCCCGGTCCGCGGTCGGTCGGCGGCGGTGGCGGGTGCGGCGATGCTCAGTGCCAGCATCACGCAGGCCAGACCGGCAGTACGAGCTGCGGTCGTACTATTCACAACAATGGTCCTCTCCTCGCGGGAGCGCGCGGGGAGCATTCGGCAGGGCCAAGACGCTCCCAGCGTGCTGACGTTCGAGGACTTTCTAGGCCGACGGCTGTTTCCTCACCGTTTCCGCAGGCAGTGTGGTGGCGGGCCAGGCTACGCGCAGCCGTTCGGCCTCGTGTTCGGCTTGCGAGACTCCGGCGTGGAAGGCTGGTTGCCAGGACGCCACGTCTGACAGGTCTGAACCGAACGCCTCCAGCGAGGGGGCATCGGGACTGACCGCCACGGCCGTGTCCGCGCCGAGCCCGTCGAGTGGCTCGCGGGGGAACAGGTGCGCCAGCGGCTCGACGAGCAGCACAACGCGGGCGCCGGCGGCCAGGGCGACGTTCGCGCCGCCTGCCAAGGCGCCGTCCATGTACCGGTGGCCGTTGATCGTGATGGGCGGGTAGGCGCCCGGTACGGCGGAGCTGGCCGCCACCGCGGCCACCAGCGGCGCGCCGCTGTCGCGGTCCCAGACCTTCGGCTCGCCGCTCTCAGCGTCGACGGCGGTGATGAGCAGCCGCCGGTCGGGCCATTGGCGCGCGGTGATCAGGGACTCCATCAGGGCGATGCGTTCCGCCTCAAGCATGGTGGGAGCCTCGAGGGCGATGCGGCCGACCCGGCGCCGGGCCTCCTGCGGTTCCAGGGTGGGGTCGCCGAGCACGGTGAAGACCTCGGCCATCCGCGCCGGGTCCGTTCGCGGGTGCGTCTGCGGGTCTGTCGGCGAGGCGGTGGTGCGCCCGTCCCGGTCCTGCCGAGGGTCGCGGTCGGGACCTGTGCGGGTGGCGAGCCGGTCGAGGTCCTGACCGGTCGCCAGCATGGCGCCGACGATCGCCCCGGCTGAGGTGCCGACGATCAGGTCCGCGTCCGCGAGGTCCACTCCGCGGTGCCGCAGCCCGGCGGCCAGGCCCGCCATCCAGGCCGTCCCGGGGACGCCTCCGGGGCCGAGGACCAAAGCCCGCGAAGTTCTGCTCATGACTTCCCTCCCCAATGGATCGGTACGGGAACAGCCTCGGACCTCAACCAAGGTTGAAGTCAAGCCGGCTCGTCGCTCCTCGCGGTGCCGGTGGTGTGAGAGATTAGAAGGATTCGTGGAGGTCTCACCGATGCATGGGGAGTGCCGTAGGTGAAGTCACGCGCGGCCGGTGGGGCCAGCAGGCGCCAGGCCATGGCGGAGCATGTCCTGCGGCATGGCTCGGCCTCGATGACGGAGCTCGCCGAGACGTTCGGCGTGAGCGTGATGACCGTCCACCGTGACCTGGACCAGCTGGAGAGCCAGGGCATGGTGCGCAAGTATCGCGGTGGCGCGAGTGCCCAGGCCTCCAGCATCTTCGAGAGCAACATCGCCTACCGCAAGACCGCCCAGACCGCGGAGAAGGAGGCGATCGCCCGGCATGTGGTAGGGCTGATCGAGCCGGGGAGCTCGGTCATCATCGACGACTCCACGACCGCGCTGGCCGTCGCGCGCCATCTCGACGAGGTGGCTCCCCTGACCGTCGTGACCAACTTCCTGGAGGCGATCAGGCTCCTCGCCCCCATGCCGGGCATCCGGCTCATGGCGCTCGGCGGCGAGTACTACCCGACGCACGACTCCTTCCTGGGCGTGGCCTGCGTCGACGCGGTCGAGGCGATGAACACCGACACGGTGGTCGTCTCCACCTCGGCCATCTCCGACCGGCACGCCTTCCACCAGGAGCAGGAGATCGTGCTGGTGAAGCGGGCCATGCTGGCCGCGGGCACGCGGTGCGTCCTGGCGGTCGACCACACGAAGCTCGACCGCGTGGCCTTGCACCGGGTCGCTCCTCTCGACGCCTTCGACGTCATCGTGGTCGATTCGCACGCGCCGCCCGAGGCCGTACAACGGCTCCGCGACCGGCATCACCGGGTCGACATCGCCCAGGTCGGCTAGTGCGCTGTCCACGGACGTCCACCGGATCGACCTCACCGTTCGGATACAGAGGCCCCTACCAGGTGACAGGGAGCCGGTGCACGCCGTAGATGGTCATGTCCGTACGCATGGGCACCTCCTCCCGCGGCGCCGCCAGCCGCAGAGCGGGGAAGCGCTCGAACAGCGCCCAGTACGCGATCCGCATCTCGAGCCTGGCAAGCTGTTGGCCCAGGCACTGGTGGATACCGTGTCCGAAGGCCAGGTGCCCGGTCGACGAGGGCCTGGTGACGTCAAGGGTCTCGGGAACCGGGAACCGTTCGGGGTCGCGGTTGGCGGCTGGGATCGACAACGTCACCACCTGGCCCTTCCTGATGGTCCGGCCGGCGATCTCGACGTCCTCCAGCGCGGCCCGCATCGGCCCGAGGTGGGCGACCGACAGGTACCGCAGCAACTCCTCGACCGCACCCTCCGTCCGGGCTGGGGTCGCGCGCAGCGCGGCGAGCTGGTCCGGGTTCTCCAGGAGGACGTACGCGCCCAGGCCAAGCATGGCTGCCGTGGTCTCGTGGCCGGCCACCAGGAGCAGCAGGCCGACCCCGGCGATCTCCTCCTGCGTCAGTTCGCCGTCGGTGACGAGGCTGGTGAGTAGGTCGTTCGCCGGGTGCGCCTGTTTCGTCCCCGCGAGCTCGTACAGGTAGCCGAACAGGGAGGCCGTCGCGCCGACGACCTCCTCCTTTGTCGATCCGTCGCGCAGGGCAGTGGCGGAGTCGTGCTGGAACCGTTCGCGATCGGCGTATGGCACACCCAGCAGCTCGCAGATCACCAGGGAGGGGACGGGCAGGGCGAACTCGCGTACCAGATCGGCGGGCGCGCCGACACGTTCCATAGCGTCGAGCACCTCGGTGGTGATCTGGTTGATCCGCGGCTCCAGGGCCTTCAGCCTGCGCACCGTGAACTGGGCGGTGAGCTGACGGCGGAAGCGGGTGTGGTCGGGCGGGTCCAGTTGCATGAAGAAGCCGGGAGGTTGGACGAAGCTCGCCGGATCGAACCCCTCCCAGGCGACGGGCCAGCGCAGCTTCTCCAGGCGGCTGCTGAACCGGGCATCGGCCAGCACCGCCCGGGCGGCCGCGTAGCCGGTCACCAGCCAGCCGTCGTGGCCACCGGGGTAGCGCATGGGCTGGATGGGCGCCTCCTCGCGCCAGCGGCGCAGCTTCTCCGGAGGGTCGAACGGGGATGGGCGTCTCGTGGGGAAGGTAATGGTCACGCTCTCGCTCCTCAACAACTGGAGAATCCTCTACATTTGTAGAGTATCGACGGCGTGCGTCGGTCTCTGAGGCGGTGTGGTCGTACAGTCAGCCCTCGCCGACGGTGGCGAGCAGCGCGCGGATCTTGGGCCGCAAGTCGGGCAACTCGCCTGGGTCGCTGAGCAGGTGGTCGAGGAGCAGGCCGTCGCCGTACGCGATGAGGTCACGGGCCCACAGGTCCGCGTCGGGCACGCCGGAGTCGGCCAGCAGGCGGGTGATCAGGGCCCGCACGCGGGTGCCGCCGGCCACGAGCACCGCGCGCAGTTCGGGCCGCCGCGTGGCCTCCAGGGACAGCTCGTACCTGGCGAGCTGGCGGTCGCGGCTCGTGCTGAGCCACTGCCCGATGAGCCAGGCTGCGGCCTCGACCAGGCCGTCTCGACCGGTGCCGGCTGACTCCGCCCGCTCCTGCATCGCGGCCAGGTCGGCGGCGGTGTGGTCGGCGAGCCGCTCGACCGTCGCCTGGAGCAGCGCCTGCCGAGTCCTGAAGTAGTAGGAGGTCGAGCCTTCCGGCAGGTCGGCCGCCCGGTCGACGGCGCGGTGGGTCAGACCACGCATGCCTTCCGCGGCGAGGAGCCTGATCGCCGCGTCGGCGATCTCCTGTCGTCTCGACACGGGCCGAGTCTAGTGGTGGCTTGGTCCATCCCACCGGGAGGCAGGATGGAGGCCCACCCTGCTCCCGGCCGCGGGCTAGGGGAGGGCGGTGCGGGGGACGGCGAAGATGGCTCGGCCGCAGCTCAGCGGAGTGGCTGTCTCAGTGGCGCACTGGTTCTTCGTCCATTCGGTCATCGACCAGACCAGGCCGGTGGCGTAGTCGTAGGTGAGGGACTCGGGATGCATCCCCCAGCACTCATAGGCCGAGCTGTAGGGGTTGGCGCAGGTGTGGGATCTGCCGGTGGAGGTGTTCAGGGCCCATAGCTCGCCTGCCTCGTCCGGCCAGCTGTGCGCCACATACCAGGTGCCGTTCCAGGACAGCACCCCCTGCATGTTGCCGACCTGGGTGCGGTACGCCTGGGCCGCCGGGGTGTAGCCGCTGGCGTTGGCGCTGAGCAGGAAGTTCGCGCCGCCGAGGTTGTATCGGTAGACCCTGCCGTGCAGGGCGGGGTTGCTGAAGTACTCGACGGCGGTCAGGGAGTCGGGGGTGGTGCTGCGGTCCAGGGAGATGGAGGCGAAGCACGGCACGCCCGTGTCGCTGCTCATGGTGCACGTGCCGCTGGCGTAGCTGTAGAAGCCGACCTCCGGCATGACGTACTGGTAGCCGTACGCGGCGTACCCGCTGCTCGTCTTGCCGATCGCCGAGCTCGCGTCGTTGACCTGAAGGATCTCCGACATGCTGAACACCCTGATGCCGGTGGAGTTGGCGCCCGTCGCGCTGACGTACAGCTTGTCGCCGTACCAGGCCATGCCGCCCATGTGCGTCTTGGCGGGGCCGAAGGTGTTGTTGGCGTAGCTGGTGACGTTCGGGTCGGTGGTGCCGTCCGTCGGCGCGACCAGGTAGACCCAGCGGTACTTCGGCGCCGACGGGTTGGTGTAGTCGATGAAGGCGACCCTGGCGTCGTTGTTGCGGAGGTTCGCGCCGCATTCGCTGGAGTTGCAGTAGTTCCAGCCGCTGAGGATGGCCTTGTACGCCCCCCAGGTGCCGTCGTCGTCGGCGTCGCCGGAGGTGGTGAGGCTCTGCGGGATCCACGTCTCGGTGCTCGCGTCACCGCCGTCCCAGCACCAGCTGACCGTGGCGGCCGGCTTGATCGGCAGTCCTGCGGCCTCGGTGCTGTCGCAGGTACGCATGGGGTGGTTGGCGCTGGTCATGACGTCGGCGAAGTCGACCTCGGTGAGGCCCGGCTGCGCCTTGAGCGTGCTCAGGCCGGTCGTCGGGTGCCAGATGACACCGGCTCCGGAGACGGCGACGAGCGGGGTTCCGTAGGCGGAGTCGTCGACGGGGTCGGCGTGCGCCGGAGTGGCGACGGCGAGGGGGATGATGAGTAGCAGAAGGATGGCCACGAGTCTGGACAAGGGGGTGTCCTCTCTTACCGGCACATGTCCCCCATATTTCGAGAAGGGGACAGCAGAAATCATGGAATCCGGAGCAGGCCCTCAGATAGCACTAAACACGTCTTAGTCGGATGAAATTGACATCAATGCGACGACTAGGGTGGCGGCTGTGACGGCCACCCCCCTGAAGTTGTCCCGAGGTCTGCTCTTCATCGCCGACGGCTCTCCCGCCTACGCGCGGCGCTACACGCACGACGGTGAGGAGCCCGTGCACGCGCACAGCTTCGTGGAGATCGCCGTCGTGGTCGCCGGCACGGCCGTACACCTTTCCTCCTCTGGGCGGCAGGAACTGCAGGCCGGGGACGTCGTCCTGTTGCGTCCAGGCGTGTGGCACGGGTACGAGGACTGCGCGCGGCTCGTCCTGTACAACTGCTGCATCGGCACCGACCTGCTCCGCAACGAGCTGTCGTGGACGCGCGAAGACCCCCGGCTGGGCTACCTGCTCTGGACCGGTCCGCACTCGTTACAGCGGCGCGGCCTGCTGACCACCCATTTGGCGGATCTTGATCTGCGTACGTGCCTCGGCTACCTGGAGGCGCTCGACGGGCTGCGCGACCGCAGCATCCAGCGGCACCGGGCCGACGTCATCGGCTGGCTCTCACTGTTCCTCGGGCACCTGTCCCGCACCGTCGACACCGGCCAGGACGAGGCGGCGGCCGACGGCGCGGCGACCCATCCGACCGTCATGCGCGTGGTGGGCATGGTGGAGGGGGATCTCGCCCACGACTGGACGCTGAACGAGCTGGCCGGGGCCGTCGCGCTCAGCCCCGCCTACCTCGTGCGGCTGTTCAAGTCGGTCACCGGATTGCCGCCGATGGCCTACCTGGGCCGGCTGCGCGTCGAGACCGCGGCCGACATGCTGCTGCGCACCGAGGAGCCGGTGACGTCGATCGCCCGGGCGGTGGGCTGGCCGGACCAGAGCCACTTCGCGCGCCGCTTCAAGGCGTACTTCGGACTCAGCGCGACCACCTACCGCAACCGGTTCCGCACCTGAAGACCTAGTATTCCGGCCCGTGCCCGGGAGGTACGCGGCCGCTCCCCGCTTCTATGAGATGTTCGGCCTGGTCGGCGGCGAAAACCTGGATGGCGGCCCGTTCGGCCGCGTCGCATGGCAGCAGCGGCGGGGCCACGTGCTCGGTGCACAGCCCGCGCTGGCGCAGCAGCTCCTTCACCGACGGTACGCCCGGCCGGATGGCGTGCAGAGCGGCGAGCCCGTCGGCGACCGTCTGCAGATGGTCGAGCGCGGCGTCGTTGCCCGTCTCGTACGCCGTGACGAGCCCGGCCATCGGCCCCGGCGCGAAGTTGGCCAGACCCGGCGCGATCCCGTCCGCTCCGGCACGCAGCCCGCTGGCAAGTCGGCCCTCCGCCCCTTGGGTGACGCCCACGCCGCCCACTTCGCGGGCGATGGCGACGATGCTCGCGAACAGCTCCGCGTCCCCGGAGCTGTCCTTGATCCCGATGACGTGGCCGAGCCGCAGGACCCGCGCCACCAGGGTGGGGGTGAGCGGGTTGGCGTAGCGGGGCGCGTTGTAGGCGACGACGGGCACGCCGTACTCGGCCAGGGCGGCGAAATGCGCGACGATCTCGTCGTCCCGGTGCCTGAAGTAGCCCGGCGGGCTGAGCAGGAAGGCGTCCGGCTCGGCGGCCAGCGCCGCTTCGGCTTTGGCGCGCGCGTCGAGCGTGCCCTGCGCCGATACGTTGACCAGCACGGGGCCGTCGGCGACGAGGGAGCGCCAGGCGCGGGCGGCGGCCGTGGCGTACGCGCCGATGGACGAGGCGGGCAGCAGCGAACCTTCTCCGTTGCTGCCGAGCAGCAGCAGCCCGCGCACGCCCGCGGCGGCCAGGCGGGGAAGCAGGTCGGGGGCGGCAAGGTGGTCGGGGCGGCCGGGAGCCGCCATCGGCGTGACGACGGGCGCGGTCACGCCGCGCAGCAGGGTTCGGCCGTCGTTCATGATCAGTGTCCCTTGACGGTCGGTCACGAAGCGCCTTTCTCCATGCGGACAGGGGTCGGTCGTCGTGCGACGCCGACCCCAAGTGCTGACCCCAGGTGCTGACCCGAGGTGCTGACCTCAGGTGCTGTCCTGAACGCCTGCGGTGGACAGCTCAAGAGCGGCATCGAGCAGGCCGCGGGTGTACTCGTGCCGCGGCGACCCGAGAACGTCCGCCGTCATCCCTTCTTCCACCACCACACCACGGCGCATGACGGCGATCCGGTCCGCGATCTGGTGCACCACCCCGAGGTCGTGGGAGATGAAGAGCATCGCCAGATGGTGCCGCTCACGTAGGTCGACCAGCAGCCGCAGGATCTGCGCCTGGACCGACACATCCAGGGCGGACACCGCTTCGTCGCACACCAGCAGCCGCGGCCTGACGGCGAGCGCGCGGGCGATGCTGACCCGTTGGCACTGTCCGCCGGACAGCTCGTCCGCCCGGTGCCGGGCGACGCTCGCGTCGAGCCCGACGTCGTCGAGCAGGCGGTGCAGCGCGGCGGTACGGTCGCCGGGCGGGGCCGAGCTCGGATGGGTGCGCCAAGCCTCGTCGATGATGGCGGCGACGGTCATGCGCGGGCTGAGCGAGGACCGCGGGTCCTGGAAGACCATCTGCGCGGCACGTTGCTGCGCCGTGGTCCGGCGCCCGACCGGTCCCACGGGCACGCCGTCGAGCATGACGGAGCCGGACTCGGGCCGGACCAGGCCGACCACCGCGCGGGCCACCGTGGTCTTGCCCGACCCGGACTCTCCGACCAGTCCCACGATCTCGTCCGGAGCCACCGCGAGGCTCACGCCGTCGACCGCGACGAACTGCCCAGACCGCCGCTCAGCGCGCGAGCTGAACCACGAGCCAGGGCGGTCAGTGCGCGACCCGAGCCAAGCGCCACGGCGGCCGAAAGTGACCCGCAGGTCGCGCACCTCCAGCAGGGTCCCGCCCGCGTCAACGTCTTCACTCATCGCGACAGCAGCTCCTCGGCGAAGTGGCACGCGGCCCATCGGCCGGGCGCGACGGATCTCGGCTCCGGCTCCTCGGTACGGCACCGATCACGTGCCAACGGGCACCGAGGGTGGAACGCGCACCCCGGCGGCCGGTTCGCCGGTGTGGCCGGCGTGCCCGGCAACGGGTGCGCCAGCGCGGTACGGGTCCGCACCGCGGGCACGCTCTCGACCAGCGCACGGGTGTACGGGTGGGCCGGGCGAGCCAGCACCGCCGTGGTGGGGCCGCGCTCGGCGACCCGGCCGGCGTACATGACGACGACCTGGTGCGCGACGTGCGCCACGACCCGCAGATCATGGCTGACCAGGAGCATCGCCAGTCCCTGGTCCTGCTGGATGGAGCGCAGCAGGCGCAGGATGCGCGCCTGCACGGTGACGTCGAGCGCGGTGGTGGGCTCGTCGGCGAGCAGCAGCGCCGGGCTGCCCGCCAGGGCGAGGGCGATCATGGCCCGCTGTCGCATCCCGCCGGAGAACTCGTGCGGATAGCTGCGCATCCTCGTGGCCGGTTCCGGTACGCCCGCCAGTTCGAGCAGTTCGAGCACCCGCCGGCGCACCTCGGCGCGCGGGCGGCCGGCCCGGCGGAGGATCTCGCCCACCTGGCGGCCGATCGCCTGCGTCGGATTGAGTGCGGCCAGCGGGTCCTGAAAGATCATCGCGATCTCGTGGCCGCGCAGCCGGCGCCGCCGGGCGGGGCTCGCCCGGAGGAGATCCTCGCCCCGCCAGCGCAACTCCCCGCCGGTCGCCGCGCCGTTCGGGAGCAGACCGATCATGGCGTTCGCGGTCATCGTCTTGCCGCTGCCCGACTCGCCGATGAGCCCGACCGTAGTCGCCGGCGGGATGTCGAACGTCACCCGGTCGACGACGCGGATGGCACCTCCGGCGACGGGCAGGTCGATGACCAGCCCGTCCACCTCGAGCAACGGGTCGCCCGTCGTGGCGTCGGACACCGGCCGAGGGTGTGACGTCCGCGTTCGGCTCATGAACCGCTGACCTGCATGCCGGCGAAGTCGGGCAGTCCGTTCGGATCCGGCGTGACGCCGGTGACCCGGTGGTTCCAGACATAGGCGTACTTGACCGCCATCGGGAACATGCCGACCGCGTCCCGCCAGATGATCTTGCTGGCTTCGCCGTACAGCTTGACCCGCTCGTCGGCGTCCGGGCTCGCCCCGGCGGCGGCGAGCAGCTTGTCGAGCTCGGGGTTGCAGTAGCCGTTGCGCTTGGCCGCGCAGGGGTACAACCGGCCGAGCGTGTTGGCCGAGTCGAACGTGGGGTTCGACAACTGCTGGAAGTTGATGTCCCAGTTCAGGGCGAGCAGATCCTTGGTGAACACCGCCTGCTCCTTCTCCAGCAGGTCCACCTGGACGCCGATCTTCTGCAGGTCGGAGACGATCGCCTGGTTGAACGGCCGGAACTCGGCGTTGGCGAACTGCAGACGCAGCTTGGTGGCGAAGTCGAAGCCGGCGGCTTTCAGCGCGGCCTTCGCCGCGTCCGGGTCGTAGCGGACGGGTTCCTGGGGGACGTGGCCGAGGGTGACGGGCGAGACCGGGGCGTCGGCCAGGGTGCCGGTCTGCGGGTACAGCCGCTTGATGATGGTCGCGAAGTCGACCGCCTGCCACAGCGCCCGCCGTACCTTGGCCTCCTTCAGCGCCGGTACGGAGGAGTTGAACCACATGGTGAACACGGCGGTGCTCGGCACCGTCTCGACCTTGAGGTTGGAGTCGCGCTGCAGTTCCGCGAGCTGGTCGTCGGGGATGCCCCAGATGAGGTCCACCTCGCCGGTCCGCAGTGCGGTCATCCGGGCCGCGAGCTCGGGCATCTTGCGGATGGTCACCCGTCCGAGCCGGGGCGCGCCTGCGTAGTAGCCGGGATTCGGCACCAGCACGAGCGTCCCGGCCGCGTCGAACTTCTCCACCTTGAACGGCCCTGATCCGACCGGGTTCTTGAAGAACGCCGGATTCTCGCCGGTCAGACTGCCGGGCAGCACGTAGAAGATGGCCAGCTTGTACGGCACCGCCGCATCCGGTTTCGCTGCCTTCAGCACCACCTCGGTGGGCGAGGTGGCGGTCATCGTGTAACCGGTGAAGTTGGCCGAGCTCGTGCTCTTGAGCTCGATGAACCGCTTGAACGAGGCGACGACGTCGTCGGCGGTGACAGGTTTGCCGTCGCTGAACTTCACGCCCTGCCGCAGCGTGAACGTCCACTGGGTGGCGGAGGCGTCGGGCTTCCAGGCGGTGGCGAGGTCACCCTGCAGGCTGCCGTCCGGGCGTGGCCGCATCAGCCGGCTGAAGATCGCCTGGGCGGCGAGCTGGGTGCCGGTGGCGCTGCCGGCCAGGGGACTGGCCGGGTCGAGGTTGTCGATGGGGTAGGTGCCGGCGACGGTGATCTCACTTCCGCCGGTGCCGCCGCCGGTGCCGCCACCGGTGGCGGCGCTGCATCCGCTCAGCGCGATGGCCGCGGCGGCGATAAGGGCCAGTGCCGCGTGGCGCGGCCTGCCTGAGGCAAGAGGTCTGGTCATGGACGTCTTCCCGTCTTCAGAGGGCTTCAGGGGGTGCTTGTGAAGGGAAGGAGGGTGTGCCGGTCGGACGTGGGCCGGTGCCTTATCTGAGATGTCCGCGTCCGTATCGGGCGGTGAGCTGGTCGCCCAGGATCCCGATGTTGATGATCAACAACGACAGTGCGACGCCGGGCAGAGCCGAGATCCACCAGGCGGTTTCGAGGTACTGCTTTCCGTTCGCGATGGTCTGGCCCCACGAGACCGCCGAGTTGGGCAGGCCGATGCCGAGGAAGCTGAGCCCGGCTTCGGCCAGCACGACGAGGGCGAACTCCAGCGTCGCCAGGGCGACCACCGGGCCGGCCGTGAGCGGCAGGATGTGCCGCAGGAGGATGGACACCGGCCGTACACCGAGGACGCGGGCCGCGTCGATCCAAGGCCGCTCCCGGACCGACAGCGCGACGCCGCGGGTGACTCGCGCGAACGAGATCCAGGCCGTCGCGGAGAGCGCGGTCACGACCACCAGGACGCTGCGCTCGAAGGCGCCCGCGATCACGATGGTCAGCAGGATCGCCGGGAAGGCGAGCAGGATGTCGATGCCACGGGCGAGCACCGTGTCCGGCCAGCCGCGAAAGTAGCCGGCGACGATGCCGATGGTCACGCCGATCAGACAGGAGACGACGACGGTCGAGACACCGATGATCACTGACGTGCGAGCACCGTAGACGACCTGGGCGAGGACGTCCCGGCCGAGACCGTCGGTGCCGAACCAGGCGATCCCGCCCGACGTGACATGCGATCCCGGGCTGAGCAACCGGTCGTCGAGAGCGACGCGCACCGGGTTGTAGTCCATGACCAGCGGGCCCGCCCCGCCGACCACGGCGTAGATGGCGAGCACGGCGTACGGGATCCGGCTGAGCCACCGACCGGCCGCCCCACGCCCGCGGCCGACGCCGGGCAGGACATCGACGAGGGCGGTCATGCCGCACCGTCCAGTTTGATGCGCGGATCGAGTTGGGAGTAGAGCAGGTCGGCGACGAGATTGAACAGCATCACGATGCCGGCGATCAGGAAGGTCGCCGCCTGTACGACGGCGTAGTCGCGGTTGGAGACCGCGTCCACCACGAGCGTGCCGAGTCCGGGCCAGGCGAAGACGTTCTCGACCACGACCGCCCCGCCCATCAGGCCGGCCATGTGCAACCCGACGATGGTCACCACGGGGATGAGGGAGTTGCGCAGTGCGTGGCCGAGCAGCACCTGCCGCTCGGTGAGACCTTTGGAGCGAGCCGTCTGGATGTACGGCTCGCGCATGGTCTCCGCGACGCTCGTCCTGGTCAGGCGGGCCACGATGGCGGTGAACGGCAGCGCCAGCGTGATCGCCGGCAGGATCAGGTGCGCGGGCGTGCCCGCCCCCGCGCTGGGCAGCAGGCGGAAGGCCAGCGCGAAGATGAGGATCAGCATGATGCCCACCCAGAAGGTGGGGAACGACTGCAGGGCGATGGTGCCCGCGGTGACCACGCGATCGACGACGCCGCCCGGACGCCCGCCGGCCAGCAGTCCGAGCACGAGGCCGAGGGCCACGGCGATGAGGGTGGAGGCGAGCATCAGGTCGGCGGTCGCGGGCAGGCGCTCGAACACCTGCGACATCGCCGGCCGATCGAAGCGGTAGGAGCCGCCGAAATCCAGCCGCGCCACGTCGGCGAGATAGCTGAGGTACTGCGTGAACACCGGCCGGTCGAGTCCGAGTTTCGTGGTGAGCTCGGCCACCTGCTCCCGGCTCGCGTCCGGGCCCAGCAGGATCGTCGTCGGATCGCCCGGGGCCACCCGGACGATGAGGAAGATGAGCGAGGCGGCTCCCCACATCACCAGCACGCCGACGAGCAGCCGTTTGGCGATGACCCGGATCATGTGTCGTCCCAGATGTTCCAGCCGACGGCTGCGGGCTTGGTCACTGCTATCTCCTTGGTGGTGCCACCGTCGCGCCCGGAATGAGGGGGCATTCGACGTATTCTCTGCGGGCCTCCGGCTCGGGCGCCTCCAGCAGCCGCACCAGCAGGTGGGTGGCTTGCCGGCCCATCTGCTCGCGTGGGACCACCAGGCCGGTCCAGGGCGTGTCGGTGCGGGACGCGCCGGTGGAGTCGCCCAGCACGACGATGCTCAGATCGTCCGGGACCGACATTCCGTGCCGCTGCGCGCAGGTCAGAAGCTCCTCTGCCAGGAGGATCTGCTCCGCCACCACGGCGGTGATGTCGCCGTGCCGGATCTCCGCCAGCAGACCCGGCACATCGTCGGGGGACTTCAGCGTCCATACCGGACCGGTGAGCCGCCTGGCTTCCCCGGCGGGCATCGCTCGCTGGAATCCCTTCTCCCGATCTCGGCTGGGCTGCGCCCCGCCGTCGCCGATGCGGGCGTAGGCGATCCGCCGGTGGCCCAGCTCGTACAGCTGTTCAGTGAGCTGCTGGGTCGCTCCGGCGTAGTCGGCCGCCACATAGGAGATCGGCACTCCGGATACCTCCCGGTGTCCCACGTAGACGAACGGGTAGCCGGTGTCGCGCAGCCGTTCGATCTCCTCGACGTTCGGGTCGCGCCCGAGCAGCAGCGCGCCGTCCGCGAGTGACAACCGGGTCGCCCCGTCACGGAAGACCTGCCGCTCGCCACCGCCGCTGGTGAACATCAGCAGGTCGTAGCCGAGGTCCGCGGCCGCCTGCTCCATGCCGAGCAGGAACGGGAAGTAGAAGTCCACGCTGGTCGTCGGGAAGACCGGTTCGAAGGTGTGCACTCCGATGATCTTGTTCTGGCCGCCGGCGAGGGACCTGGCCGACGGGTTGGCGACGTAGCCCCATTCGCGGATCGCCGCCAGCACTCGCTCTCGGGTCGTCGGACTGATCCGGACGTCGTTCCGCTCGTTCAGCACGAGCGAGACGGTGGCCTGACTGACGCCCGCGAGGCGCGCGATGTCGGCCTGGGTAGGTTTTCGCACCGGTCCGCGACTCATCCGAGCCCCCTGCTAGGGCCTGTATGGAGTTGAGATCAATGGGATTGGCTGCGCTGCGGTCTGTGGTCCTGGTAGGCCATCGCCATGGCGCGTGGAGACCTCACCG
>NZ_JBEZDU010000034.1:0-111332 GCF_040648495.1 Nonomuraea sp. NPDC049129
CCCGGCCCTACTTTCTTCGCCCTCTCCCTTACTCCGCGGGGGGTTTCACCCCCCCCCCCCCCCCCCCCCGCGGGGGGGGGGGGGGGGCCCCCCCCCCCCCCCCCGCCCCGTTTTCTGGAAGTCGCTCCTAGCGCACCAGCTCCACCAGCTTGTCGGCCACTGTGGCCGGCAGCGGCTGCGCGGCGATCTCCGCTTGGACGCGGCGCGCCGCGTCGGCGAAGGACGGGGTGGCGAGCACCTCGGCGACCCGTGCGGCGATGGAGGCGGCGTCGGCCCCGGCGTCCAGCACGTCACCGGCGCCGGTTTTGGCGAGCTGACCGACGTTGACCTTGTGGTCGGGCAGGACGGGCGCGATCAGGTGCGGCACGCCGAAGGCGGCGGTGGTCAGTGTGGTCCCCATGCCGCCCTGAGAGATGACCAGGTCGCAGCCGGGTAGCACGGCGCCCAGCGGCACCGTCTCGGCCACGTGCACATTGTCCGGCATCGGGCCCAGCGCGCGGCGATCGGCCTCCGACAGTGCGGCGACGACGTCCACGCCGAGCTCCGCGACCGCTTTGATGATCTTCCCGGCCACGAAATCGTAGTACTCGAAGCGGTACATGCTCGTACCCCAGGTGACGCAGACTCTCGGGCGCTTGCCGCCGTCCAGCCAGGAAGGCAGCTCGGCCGTGCCGTTGTAGGGGACATAGCGCATGAGCTGGCGCGGGAAGTCGCCTTCGACCTGCATGCTCGGCGGGCAGGCGTCCACCGTCACCCGCCCCGCCAGGTCGACCATGCCGAGCCCCAGCCGCTCGGTGAGCTCGGCCAGCGCGGGCGACTCCGTCCAGCGCAGCGGTGACAGGCAGTCCAGGCCCAGCAGGTGCCGTACGGCGGGCACCCCCGTCAGCTCGGCCACCAGCGGCGCCGCGTAGGTCGTCTCCTCGAAGACGATCAGGTCGGGCCGCCAGGCCCGCACCGCGTCCGTCAGAGGCCCGGCCATCGCCTCGGCGATCTGCGCGAAATCCCTGATGGTGCGCGACTCGGTCTTGCCGCCCACCTGCACTTTGCGGGGCAGGGCTCCCGGCTTGAGAAAGCGCTCGACCGCCGCGCTCACCTCCTCGTCGGTGCCCAGCGGCATCGCGGGCAGCCCTGAGCGCAGCACGTGCCGCGTCAGCCGGGGCTGGGTCGCGATCATCACGTCGTGTCCGGCCAGCCGGAACGCCCAGGCCAGCGGAACCAGCGGTTGGTAGTGAGAGGGACCCCAGGCCCACATGGTGATCATCACACGCATGTCCTCACCATCGCAGGACCGCCTCGAGGCTCGCTGGAGGGCGGAGAGCGCCCCGCGAGCGCGCCTCGATCGGGACTCAAGACGCCACTGTCACCTTCTCGGGTGAGGTGCTGTCCCTCCGACAAGGACTGTCCCATGGAGATAAGTGTTGGCCTGCCGGCCATGGTTCCCGGCACGGGCCCCGACCAAGTCGTCGGATGGGCGCGCGCCGCCGAGGAGTACGGCTTCGCCGGCGTCGCGGCTCTGGACAGGGTCGTGTTCGGCAACTACGAGCCGATGGTGACGCTGGCGATGGTGGCGGGCGCCACCACCCGGGTGCGCCTGGCGACGACGGTGCTCCTCGGCCCCCTGCGTGGCAACGGCA
Source organism: Nonomuraea sp. NPDC049129 (assembly GCF_040648495.1). Lineage (NCBI taxonomy): Bacteria > Bacillati > Actinomycetota > Actinomycetes > Streptosporangiales > Streptosporangiaceae > Nonomuraea > Nonomuraea sp. NPDC049129. The sequence goes on from NZ_JBEZDU010000034.1 coordinate 1,635, forward strand.
CGCTACTGGCCAAGCAGGCGGCGACGCTGCACCTGCTGACGGGCGGCCGCCTGATGCTGGGCGTGGCCGTGGGCGGGCGCGAGGACGACTACACGGCCACCGGCGCGCCGTTCGCCGAGCGGGGCCGGGACCTGGACGAGATGCTGGCGCGGATGCGCGGCGTCTGGCGAGGCGCCGCCCGGGTCGGCCCTGAGCTGTCCGGCGACGGGCCGCCGATCATCGTGGGAGGTCACTCGCCGGCCGCCCTGCGCAGAGCGGCTCTGCACGCCGACGGCTGGATCGCGGGCGCGGGCTCCGCCGAGCCGTACGAGGCGCGGGTGCGGCGGCTCACCGCCGCGTGGCGCGCGGCGGGCCGCACCGACCGGCCGAGGCTCATGGCCCTGGTCTACTACGCGCTGGGGCCCGGCGCGGACGACCAGGTCAGCGCGTACGTCGACGCCTGCTACGGCGGGCTCGGCCCTTACGCGGGGCGGGTGGCCTCGGGCGCGGTGACGACCGCGGCGCAGGTCGCGGCGGTGGTGGACCGGCACGCCGAGGCGGGCTGCGACGAGCTGGTGTTCTTCCCCTGCGCGGCGGGCGCCGACCAGCTCGAGCGACTGGCCGGGCTGGTCGAGCCGACCGCCAGGACCGCCACGACCGCGACGACCGTGACGGCGACGACCGCGACGAGCGCGACGACCGCTGCGGCGACTGCGACCACCGCCGCGACCTCGGCGACCTCGGCGAACTCGGCGGTTTCTGTGGGCAGGTCGCGATGACGCGCAGAACCGCGTTGGTGACCGGTGCCGCCAGAGGTCTCGGGCGCGCGGTCGCCGAACTGCTGGCCAGGAACGGGCACCGGGTGATCGTCACCGCCCGCGACCGGGAGGCCGCCGTGGAGACCGCCCGCGCCATCGGGCACGACGCGCTGGCGGTCCGGCTCGACGTGATCGACGAGGAGTCGGTGGCCAAGGCCCTCGACCGCGTCGGCGCCGTCGACATCCTGGTCAACAACGCGGGCATCCTGCTGGACGGGCGGGCGGGTGAGCCGGCCGTGGAGGAGCGGACCCTCGCGGTCAACACGCTCGGCTCGTGGCGGGTGTCGCGGGCCTTCGTCCCCGGCATGGTCGAACGCGGCTGGGGCCGCGTCGTGATGGTCTCCAGCGGCACGGCCTCCTTCGCGGGCGGCCTGCACGCGGGCACCCCCGCCTACACAGTCTCCAAGGTCGCGGTCAACGCGCTGACGGTCGTGCTGGCCAAGAGCGTCCACGGCACCGGAGTCCTGGTCAACGCCGTCAACCCCGGCATGGTCAGGACCCGCATGATGCCCCAGGCCACGACCTCGCCCGAGGAGGCGGCGCCCGACGTCGTCTGGGCCGCCACCCTCCCCGACGACGGGCCGACCGGCGAGTTCCTCCGGTCCCGGCGAAGCATCCCCTGGTAACCGATCCGACAACTGATGAGGTCCCGTGCGAAGAACGCTCATGATGCTGGCGCTGCTGATCGGCCTGACACCGCTGCTCACCTCGCCGGCGGCGGCCGCCACACTCGCCTACCCGTGCGGCTGGCGCTCGGCGGCGCCGCAGACCTACGACCATGTGATCTGGATCTGGCTGGAGAACACCTCCTACGGCCAGCTCATCGGCAACAAAGACGCGCCCGCGTTCAACCTGCTCGCCCACCAGTGCGGCACGGCCACCTCTTACTACGGGATGACCCATCCCTCCTTCCGCAACTACATCGCGGCCACCAGCGGGGTCGACTGGCACGGCGCGCCGGCCTCCTGTGACCCCGGCGTCCCCGACTACTGTTACGCGCCGTTCCCCTCGATCCTCGACCAGGTCAAGGCGCAGGGAAGGGAATGGCGGATCTACTCCGACGGGATGCCGGAGAACTGCCGGGCGACCGACGCCGAGCCGTACGTCGTGCACCACAACCCCGCGCCCTACTACCCGCAGATCGCCGACGACTGCGCCCGCTGGAACGTCCCCGCCGGCACGCCCAGGTCGGGCGCGCTCCACGACGACCTGGGCGCCGGTACTCTGCCCGCGTTCTCGTTCCTGGTCGCGGACAAGGACCACGACATATCGGGTACGGAGATCTCCGCGGGCGACACCTGGCTCGGCGGGTGGCTGCTGCGCATCCTGTCCAGCCGCGCGTACCTGTCCGGTAAGACCGCGGTGATCGTCTCCTTCGACGAGGGGTACGGCCTGGGCACCGACGAGGAGTGCGTGACCACCCGCAGCGAGACCTGCCACGTGCCCACCTTCGTGGTCTCCCCGTCCACCCGCCCAGGCGCCAAGTCCGACGTGTTCTTCAACCACTACTCGCTGCTGCGCACCACCGAGGAACTGCTCGGCATCCCCGACCACCTGGAGCAGGCCGGCGATCCCGCCACCCAGAGCATGCGATCGGCGTTCACCTTCTGATGCGCGTGCTCTTCACGGCGTGGGGCTGGGCCACGCACGTGCATCCCATGCTCCCGCTGGCCGGGGCCTTGGCCGCGGCGGGCCATCAGGTGCTGTTCGCGGTCCCGCCCGCGGTGAAGGGCATCCCCGCGACGGCAGGGCTCCCGGCCGTCGCGGTCGGCGGCGACCTCGACGTCCTCCCGGCATTCCGCGGCTTCGCCGTCGGCTCCGTCGCGGGCTCCGTCCCGCCGCCCCGCCCCGGCGGGGCGCCGCGGGTCCTGGGCCTCTTCGCGGATCTGGCCCAGGAGATGGCGGGCGATCTGGTGGACGTGGCCAGGGAGTTCGCTCCCGACGTGGTCCTGTACGACCCGACGGCCCTCGCGGGCCCGGTCGCCGCCGCCACCGTCGGCGTCCCCGCCATCCGCCACCTGTACGGCCTGGACCTGCTCAGACCGGCGGCCGTCGCGGTGACGAGGGCGCTCGAACCCCTCTGCGACCGGTTCGGGCTCCCCCCGATCGACCCGGTGACCGCCCCCGCCGTGGATCCCTGGCCGGGACCCGCACGGCCGGGAGACCTGCCCATCCGCTACATCCCGCACGGCGACTACATCCCGCACGGCGACGGCGACCGGGCACTCCCGCCGCCCGCCGCCGGCCGTCGCCGGGTCTGCGTCACCTGGGGACACACCATGGCCAGGCTCGACGACGAGCTCTTCCTGGCCGGCCGCGTCGCCCGCGCCGTCGCCGCCGATCCCTCGCTCGAGGTGGTCGTCGCGGCGGCTTCCGGGCACCGGCGCCTGCTCGGCGACCTACCGCCGACCGTGCGGGTCGTCGAGGACGAGCCGCTGGGCCGCACCCTCCTGGGCTGCGACGCGCTGATCTCCCAGGGCGGTGCGGGCACCGTACTCACCGGGCTCGTCCGCGGCGTCCCCCAGCTCGCGGTGGGTCAGCTCCCCGACCACCTGGCCCACGCGCGCCGCGTCGCCGAACACGGGGCGGGGCGCGCGCTCACCCCGGACCAGATCCAGGACGGCATCCTGCGGCGGGAGCTGGCGCTCCTGCTGGACACCCCGTCCTACCTCGAGGCCGCGGTCCGCCTGCGCGACGAGATCCGGGCTCGCCCGGCCCCCGCGGATGTGGCGGCCCGTCTCATCGCCATCCTGACAGCTCGCTGAGAGGGCTGAATCCCATGCGCGTGCTCTTCACCTCCTGGGCCTGGCCGACGCACTTCTACCCGATGGTCCCGCTGGCCTGGGCGTTCAGGACCGCCGGGCACGACGTGCTGGTGGCCACTCAGCCGGCCATGACCGAGGCGGTCACCCGGGCCGGGCTGCCGATCTCCGCCGTGGGTCACAGCCGGGACGTCGGAGCCGCCATTCGCGACGTCGGCGGGCCGCGGCGGCCAGGCACCCGGTCCAGCGGCCCGGCCGACCTGCGCCACCTCAGATCGCTGAACTCCCGGCTCTACGTACGCCTGGCCGAGGAGATGATCCCCGGCACCCTCGCGCTCGCCCGGGCATGGCGGCCCGACCTGGTGGTGTTCGAGCCCACCACGTACGCGGGCCCGGTCGCCGCCGCCGACCTCGGCGTGCCCGCCGTACGGCATCTGTGGGGGGTCGACTTTCCCTACCTGCTGCGCGAGTTCGACGATGAGGCCCTCGCCCCGTTGCGCGCGCGTTTCGACCTGGACCCGCTGGAGACGACGGGGGCGATCACCGTGGACGTGTGCCCCGAGCGGATGCAGGTGCCGCCGAGCCCGGACGTGCCGGTCACCGTGGAGCGGCTGCGGGCCCGCTACCTGCCCTACAACGGCGCCGCCGTCATGCCCGGCTGGCTGCTGACGCCGCCCGGCAGGCCCCGGATCTGCGTCACAGGCGGGACGTCATGGATCCACATGACCTCCGGCTCCCTCACCGGCGCGATCGTCGAGGCCGCGGCCAAGCTCGATGTCGAGATCGTCGCCGCCGTCACGGCCGAGGCCGCGCGTGACATGGGCCCGCTGCCGGGCAATGTCCGCCTCGTCGACGGCCTCGCCCTGCACCTGCTGCTCCCCAGTTGCGCGGCCTTCGTCTCGCAGGGCGGCATGGGCAGCGTCATGACCGCCCTGGCGTACGGGGTGCCCCAGCTCGTGGCCCCCCAGGTGGGCGACCAGGCGCTCAACGCGGAACGGCTGGCCTCGACGGGCGCCGGCCGCGTGGTGCTCCCGCACGAAGCCGACCCCGACACCCTCAGGTCCCATCTGGCCGAACTCCTGGAGACCCCCGGGTACGGCGAAGCCGCCGCGACCCTCCGTGCCGAGTCGGAGGCGCAGGCGGCACCCGCGCGCGTGGTGGCCGAGCTGGAGTCGCTGACCGGGCCACGGGTCCGGGCGCGCCGGGCGGCGGGCTCGGCGAAGCGCACCGTGAGTACGGTGAGCACCGCGAACACCGTGCCCTCCGTACGCGCGATGCCCGCGCGGCCGCCCGCCAGGAGCCTGCGGGTGCTGTTCACGCCCGGGTACGGCGGCCCGGGCCCGGCCAGGGCGCTGGTTCCCCTGGCGTGGGCGTTCAGGCTCGCCGGGCACGAGGTGCGCTTCGCGGCCACCCCCGCGATGGAGCGGGAGGCGGGCGACGCCGGTCTCGCCTCGGTGGCCGTCGGAGAACCGGCCGATGTGGGAGCCGCGCTGCGCGCGCAGCTGCCGGCGGCCGACGAGTGCGCGGCTCTTGTCACCGCCCAGTACCACGCGGGGTACGGTCCAGCCCTGTACCTCGCGAAGGAACTGGCCGACCCGTCAGGCGAGCTGACGCCGTGGGCGTTGTCCTACCGGGACGCGCTGGTCGGCTCGGTCGAGCGGGGGCTGCGGCTGGCCGGTCCCGCGATCGGGCAGACCCTGGAGTTCGCCCGGTGCTGGCGGCCCGACCTGGTGGTCTTCGGCCCGCGCGGCTACGCGGGCCCGCTGGTGGCGCGGGTGCTCGGGGTGCCGGCCGTACGGCACCTGCCGGGCATGGACTTCGGCTGGATCACCCAGGCCGTGGAGGCGGCGGCGCTGGAGCCGCTGTGGGCCCGACACGGCCTGGCGGACGCCGACATGTCGGGTACCGTCACGATCGACCCCTGCCCGACAGGCATGCAGGCCCTTGACGGGTCGCCACGGCTGCCCGTGCGCTTCGTTCCCCACAGCGGAGCGCCGGGACCGCTGCCCGCCGGGGCCGGGCGCGTCTGCGTGGCGATGGGCGCCGAGAGCTGGTGGCTGCCTGAGCAGCAGGCCGTGACCGGCCTGGTCACCGCGGCGCTGGAGGCCGCGGCGGAGGTCACGGGCACTGTGGAGGTCACGGTGGAGGTCACGGGGGAGTCCCCGTCCCTCGCGGAGGCGCTGCGCGGCTGCGACGTCCTGGTGACGGCGGGGGACGACGCGAGTCTGCTGACGACGGTCACCGCCGGCGTGCCCGCCCTGGTCCTGCCGCAGTTGCCCGACCACGCCTGGCGGGCGCACCAGTTCGCGGCCACCGGAGCCGGGCTTGTCGTCCCGCCGGCCGAGCTCACGGCCGACCGGGTGCGGGCGGCCGTGGCCGAGCTCCTGGCGGGCACCGGGCACCGGGCACCGCTCAGGCACCTGGGGCGGGAGATGGCGGGGCGGCCGACGTACCACGACGTCGTGGCCGGGCTGCCGGGCATCCTCGGCTTGGCCGAGCGGGTGGCGTGAGCCGTACTCGACCCCAGCTTGAGGGCCGCGGCGGATGCTGGCGGCAGATCGCGACGTCTGGAGGTGCTTGTGCGGGTTCTGTTCGCCTCGTGGGCGTGGCCTTCGCACTTCTATCCGATGGTCCCGCTGGCATGGGCGTTCCAGGCAGGGGGACACCAGGTCAGGGTGGCCAGCCAGCCGAGCCTGTTGCCGCTCATCGTCAAGACGGGGTTGCCGGCCGTCGCCGTGGGGCACGACGTGGACGGCTCGGACATCATGCGGCGGTTCATGAGCCGTCCCGCCGCGCAGGGACAGCCACTCGACATGAGCCGCGATGAGCGGGGCGCGCCCCGCAAGCGCCGCCCGCTGGCGCTCTATGAGCGCATGGCCGACGCCATGCTGCCGGACCTGCTCGACCTTGCCGGGGCCTGGCAGCCGGACCTCATCGTGCACGAGCCCACCACGTACGCGGCCCCGCTCGTCGCCGCCGCGCTGGGCATCGTCAACGTACGGCACCTGTGGGGCGTGGACTTCCAGTACCAGGCGCGGCAGTTCGAGCTCGAGGTGTTCGACCCGCACCGCGAGCGGCTGGGCGTCGACACCTTCGCCCCGCAGGGCGTGGTGACGGTCGACCCCTGCCCGGCAGGCCTGCAGATTCCCACCGACTGCCCGACTCTGCCGGTCGGCTACCTCCCCTACAACGGCAGCGGCGTCATGCCCCGCTGGCTGCTCGATCCGCCGGATCGGCGCAGAGTCTGTGTCACCTGGGGGACCACGATGGGCACCTTCGCCGCCGGGCGGAGCGGGATCGCGCAGGTTCTGGACGCGCTGAGTGACGCCGACATCGAGGTGGTGGCGGCGGTCTCCGAGCGCGACCGGCAGACGCTCGGTACGGTCCCCGCCAACGTCAGGGTCGTCGAGATGCTCCCGCTCCACCTGCTGCTGCCCACCTGCGACCTGCTGGTCACGCAGGGCGGCTCTGGGACGGTGATGACCTCGGCGGTCGCGGGCGTCCCGATGGTGGTCGTGCCGCAACTACCCGACCAGACCCTGAACGCGCAGCGGATCGCGGCGGCGGGCGCGGGCGTCCACCTGCCGCCCGAGGCACGAGAGCCGGCCGACATCCGCGCCGCCGTGGAAAAGACGCTCAGTGAGCCGGGGCACGCGGCGGCGGCGCGCGAGTTGCGCGGGGAGAACCGGCGGCGGCCCGGGCCCGCCGAAGTCGCCGCGCACCTGCAGGGGACCGTGCACCTGCAGGGGACCGCGCACTTGCAGGGGACCGCGCACTTGCCGGGGAAGGCCCACGAAAGGGACATGACATGAGGGTCCAGTTCATGACGTGGGGTTGGAAGACGCATTTCTTCCCGCTGGTGCCACTGGCCTGGGCCTTCCGCCTGGCCGGGCACGACGTGCGAGTGGTGAGCCAGCCCACGCTGATCCCCACGATCACCGAGGCCGGGCTGCCCGCGGTACCGGCGGGGCCCGCCCTCGACCAGGCCCTGCTGCAGCGCGGCTACCGCTACCTGGTCGCGGAGGAGGGGACTCGACCGCTGGAGTGGCCGGACCTGCGCAAGCATGGAATCTGGACGCTCGCGCCCTACCTGCGCATCGCCGAGGCCATGCTCGCCGACAGCCTGGACTTCACCCGGGCCTGGCGCCCCGACCTGATCGTGTACGAGGCCACCACCTACGCGGGCCCCATGGTCGCGGCCCTGCTGGACATCCCGGCCGTACGGCACGGCTGGGGGGTGGACTACAGCTACCTTTTCCACGAGTTCGCGCACGAGGCCCTCGCTCCGCACCGGGCGGCACTGAAGCTGGACGCCATCGACACCCTGGGCGTGGCGACCGTGGACCCGTGCCCGCGCAGCATGCAGATCGGGCCGACCGAGCACGTGGACGCGGACGTACGGCGGTTGTGGATGCGCTACATCCCCTACAACGGCCCCGGCGTGGTGCCCGCCTGGCTGGCCGAGCCGCCCGAGCGACGCAGGATCTGCGTCACCTGGGGATATGTCGTCGGCAGCTTCTACCGCCGCTCCTTCCGCATCGGTGACGTCCTGCGGGCGCTCAAGGGCGTCGACGCCGAGATCGTCGCCGCGGTGCCACCGGGTGCGCGCGAGGAGATCGGCCAGGTGCCCGAAGGGATGCGGGTGGTGGAGGGCGTGCCGCTGCAGCTCATCCTGCCGACCTGCGACCTGTTCGTCAGCCAGGGCGGTCTCGGCGGCATGATGACGGCCATGAGCTGCGGAATTCCGCAGCTCGTCCTGCCACCCGTGCCCGACCAGGTGCTGAACGCCCGGCAACTCGCCCGGACCGGGGCCGGCCGCTTCGCCTTCCTGGAGGAGACGGGGCCGGACAAGCTCGCCGGCCTGGTCGACGACCTCCTGGACACCCCCGCCTACGGCCTGGCCGCCGGCCGCCTGCGCGCCGAGTCGGCCGCCCAGCCCACCCCGGACCTGGTGGCCCGCACGCTGACCGAACTCGCCTTCGCGGGGAGCACACGATGAGCGGGTCGCACGGGTCGAAGGCCAGGCCGGACGGGGACCGGGTCGAGGCGCCGGCCGGGTCGCACGGGCCGAAGGTCGGCTATCCGGACGGGGATCGGGTCGAAGTGCTGGTCGCCCGCGCGGCGGCCGGCCATCCCGACGCGCCCGCTCTGCGCTGGCGGGGCGCGCCGATTTCCTACGCCGCCCTGCTGGCGGCCGCGGAGCGGGTCGCAGCCGGTCTCGCCGTGCGCGGCGTGCGGCCGGGGGACGTGGTCGCGGTCCGGCTGTCACGCGGGCCCGAACTCGTGACCGTGCTGCTCGGGGTGCTGATCTGCGGCGCCACGTACGCCGCGGTGCCCGAGGACTGGCCGCTGCCCAGGTACCGGCAGCTCGCGGCGCGGGCGGGCGTCCGCGTGTGCGTCACGGCCGATCCCGAGGTACCGGGAGCGATCCAGCCGGCCACGCTGCTGACCGACGAGGGGCGGATACGCGCGGGGGAGCGCGGCGGGCCGGGTACGGAGGCCTGCTGCGTCTTCCTCACCTCCGGGAGCAGCGGCGAGCCGAAGGCCGTACTCGCGCCGCACAGAGGGGTGGTCAGGACCGCCTACGACCTGCCGCACATCCCCGAGGGCCCCATGGTCACCCTGCAGGCGGCCCCCGTGGCCTGGGACGTGTTCGCCCTGGAGCTGTGGGTGCCGTTGATCCGCGGCGGGACCTGTGTGCTGTACGAGGGATCGCATCTGTCGTCCCTGGAGATCAGGGCGGCACTGGCCGGCGGTGTGACGTCGATGTGCGTGCCGTCGGCGGTGCTCAACACGCTCGCCGAGGACGACCCCGGCTGCCTGGCCGGGTTGCGGCTGCTCGTGACAGGAGGCGAGCGCGCGTCGGCCAAGCACCTGGAGATCCTCCTGCGCCGCCACCCCGACCTGCGGATCGTGAACGCCTACGGGCCCGTCGAGAACACCATCACCACGACCCGGTGGGAGCTGGCCGGCCCGGAACTGCCCCCGGAGATCCCGATCGGCACCCCCGCGGCCAACACCTCGGTGTACCTGCTCGACGACGAGCGCCGTCCGGTGCCGGACGGCCAGGTGGGGGAGATCGCGGCCGCGGGAGACGGCCTGGCACTCGGGTACGGCGGGGACCCGGAGCAGACGGCCAGGGCCTTCCCCACCCTGACACTCGACGGCGAACGCCATCGGGTCTACCTGACAGGAGACCTGGCTCGCCGCGACGAGCAGGGCCGCCTGGTCTTCGTCGGCCGCAGGGACAGGCAGGTCAAGATCCGCGGTGTCCGGGTCGAGCCGGAGGAGGTGGAGCGGGCGGCCGAGCGGATCCCCGGCATCACCAGGGTGAGCGTCGTCGCGGTCCCCGCCCCCGACGGCGCCGCACGCCTGGCGGTCTTCTACACGCCGGAACCGGGGGCCGAGATCACGCCCGACGCGGTCAGGGCGAGTCTGGCCGCCGTGCTCCCCTCGGGGTTCGTGCCCGACCTGGCGGTGCCGGTGGAGGCGTTGCCCATGTCGCCGAACGGCAAGGTCGACCAGGAGGCGCTCATCGCGCTGCTCCCTTCCATCGAGCCCGTCACCGGGGGACCGTCGTCCGGACCACCGATTGGACCGCCGTCCGGACGTCCTTCCGGGACGCGGATGGGACCTGCGGGACCAGCGGTGGGATCAGCGGGACCGGTGGCAGGAACCGTGGGACCGGCGGTGGGAATCGTGTGCGCCGTGGCGGGGGACCTGCTGGACCGGCCCGTCGCTCCCGGCGACGACCTGTTCGAGGCGGGAGCCACTTCGCTGACCGCCATCCGGCTGGCGAACCGGCTGCTGGCCCTGTGCGCGCGCGAGATCACCGGTGCCGACGTGCTGGAACACCGGACGCCGAAGGCGCTGGCCGTGCTGCTGGACGGGCGGCCCGCCGTGGCCGCCGACGGCGCGGAGGAGATCGGCGAGCCGCGCGCGTGGCGGCCGGAGGAGCAGGAGCGGTGCGGCCCGCCGCACGTTCCCTTCCCCCAGTCGGGATTCTGGCACGCGGCGCAGGTCGCCCCCGAGTTGCACGAGACGATGCTGCCGATCCTGTACCGGCTGCGCGGCCCGCTCGACCTGGGGAAGCTGGGCGCGGCCCTGGACGCCGTGACGGCCAGGCACGAGGCGCTGCGGGTACGCTTCTCCGCGGGCGCGGCCGGCCCGGTGTCGGTGCTGCTGACGCCCGAGCAGACCGCGGGGCTGCTGGAACTGGACGACACGTCACGGGCCGGCGAGGACGCCCTGGCCGCGGCGCGGGCGTGGGCCCTGGCCCCTTTCCGCCTCGCGGCGGCCATCCCCATCCGAGCCAGGCTCTTCCCCTCGGCCGACGGGACCTGGCTGCTGGCCGTGACGGTCCACCACATCGCCTTCGACGAGTGGTCGGCTCAGGTGTTCTGCCGCGACCTCGCTCGTGCCTACAGCGCCCTGGCCGGCGGCGTGACGCCGTTCGACGGGCCGCCCCCGCTCTACTACCGCACCCTGGCCCGCCAGCGGTCCAGGGAGGAGCCGCGCAGGGCGGCAGCCGTACGATATTGGCGCGAGCTCGCCGATGGCGTCCGCGACATGCGCTTCCCCCGTACGGCCTGGCTGTCCATGCAGGGGCCCGCGGGCGAACTGCCCATACCGCTGCCCGCCGCCCTAGCCGAGGCCGCGGCCCGCGCGGGGACGGCGGCGGGCGGGACCGCCACCGCGGTCTACGCGGCGGCCTACGTGGAGACGTTGCGCGCCTACACAGGTACCCAGGACCTCGCGGTGACGACGCCCGTCTCCGGCAGGTCGCTGCCCGAGGCCGACGACGTCGTCGGCTGCTTCGCCTCCCTGGTGCCGCTGCGGCTGCCGCCTTCGGAGCGCGGGCCCGCCGCGCTCGTCGAGACCGCCGCCCGCCAGCTGCGCGCCGCGATGAGCTCCCCCATCCTGTCCGTGGACGAGCTCATGCCCGAGGTCCCCGCCGAGCACCGGCGGCACCCGCTGCTGCAGGCCTACCTGCAGGTCGAGGAGCTCGCCCCCGAGCGCGTTCTCACCCTCGCCGACGACGTCCAGGCCGAGCTGATCGACGTGCCGCTGCGCAGCGTCATGGCCGAGGTGGCGCTGCACCTGCGCCCCGGCTCCGGCGGTCTGTTGCGCTACCGCCGCGACGCCGTGCCCGACGCGGACGCCGCCTGGCTCGCCGACCGGTGGCTCGCCGAGGTCCGCAGGATGACGGACACCTGAACGTCAAGCCCCCGACACAAGGAGTGCCCATGCACGACAGGCTCTTCCCGTTCGTCACCGCCGACCCCGGCGAGCCCGTTCCCGAATACGCGGAGCTGCGGGAGACGGAACCCGTCGCCAGGGTCACCCTGCCGACCGGGCATCGCGGGTGGCTGGTCACGCGTCATGAGGACGTGCGGGCGGTCTGCGGCGATCCCCGGTTCAGCAAGGAGCTGGCCACCGCGCCCGAGGCGCCCAGGCTGCTGCCGATCGCGCGCGGGTCCAGGTCGATCGTCAACCTGGACCCGCCCGCGCACACGCGGCTGCGGCGGCTGGTCGCCCAGGGCTTCAGCCGCCGCCGCACCGACGCTCTGCGCCCGCGCGTGACGGAGATCGCCGGGGATCTCGTCGACGCGATGACGGCCTGGGGCACCACGGCCGACGCCGTGGCGGCGCTCGCGCTGCCCCTGCCGGTCACCGTGATCTGCGAACTGCTCGGCGTGCCGGTGGACGACCAGGAGCGCTTCCGCGCCTGGAGCGACCGGCTGCTCAGCGTGCCCGGACCCGAGGTGAGCGCCGAGGAGACCGCCGAAGCCGGGATGAACCTGGCGGTCTACCTGGCGGGCCTCATCGAGGACAAGCGGGTGAACCCCGGTGACGACGTCCTGACCACCCTGGTCTCCGCTTACGAGGAGGGCGACCGGCTGAGCGAGGAGGAGCTGATCACCTTCGGCATGACGCTCCTCGTCGCCGGCTACCACACCACGACCAGCGCGATCGCCCACTCCCTGCTCCAGCTCCTCTCCCGGCCCGAGCGGTACGCGATGCTGGTGGCCAGGCCCGAGCTCGCCGAGCGGGCCGTGGAGGAACTGCTGCGTTACTCCCAGATCGCCAGTGGGTTCGGGGCGCTCAGGATCGCGACGGAGGACGTCGAGCTGGGCGGCGTCCGCATCCCGGCGGGTGACCCGGTCATCCCGCTCTTCACCTCGGCGAACAGGGACGAGAAGGTCTTTCCCGACGCGGGCACCCTCGACCTGGAGCGCGCCGACAATCCGCACCTGGCCTTCGGCGCCGGCATGCACTACTGCCTCGGCGCTCAGCTCGCCCGGGTGGAGCTGCGGGTCCTGCTGGAAGAGCTCGTACGGCGGCTGCCGACACTGGCGCTCGACGACCAAGAGGACGGGATCGAGTGGCTGACCGCCACAGCCTTCCCCCGACCGCTCAGCCTCCATGTCTCCTGGTAACCCGGACACGGGAAGGCCGCTGGGCATCGGTGTGCTCGGCGCGGCCGACATCGCCTGGCGGCGTACCATCCCCGCGATCCAGCGCTGCGACCGGCTCCGGCTGGTCGCCGTGGCCAGCCGCGCGCCGGAGCGGGCGGCGGCCTTCGCCGGCCGGTTCGGCTGCGAGCCCGTGACCGGCTACGAGCGGCTGCTGGAACGCGACGACGTGGAAGCGGTCTACATACCGCTGCCGAACGCGCTGCACGAGCAGTGGGCCGCCACCGCGCTGCGGGCGGGCAAGCACGTCCTGGTGGAGAAGTCGCTCAACGCCGACGCGGCCGGCGCGGCCGCGTTGGCGCGGACCGCCGCGGCCGGCGGCCTGGCATTCATGGAGAACTTCACCTTCCTCCACCACGGCCAGCACGACCGGGTCCGCGAACTGGTGGCCGAGGGCGCCATCGGGACGCCGCGTGCTTTCAGCGCCTCCTTCGGCATCCCGCCCGCCGACCTCTCGCTCATCAGGTACGACCCCGAGCTGGGCGGCGGAGCGCTCCTGGAGACCGGCACCTACACCGTGCGCGCCGCGCAGCTCTTCCTCGGTCCCGACGCCGAGGTGGCCGGCGCCGTCCTGCGGCATGACCCGCGGACCGGTGTGGACGTCGCGGGCTCGGCGCTGCTGGTCGACGGGCAGGGCGTCACCGCCCAGTGTGACTTCGGCTTCACCCACCTCTACCGCTGCACCTACGCGATCTGGGGAAGTGCGGGCCGCATCTCGCTGGACTGGGCGTTCACCCCGCCGCCCGAGGCGCGCCCCGTGCTCAGGCTGGAGCGGCCCGGCGTGCGGGAGGAACACGTGCTGCCCGCCGCCGACCAGTTCCTCGGCGCGCTCACCGCGTTCGCCGGGGCCTGCGCCGATCCGGTGAAGCATGAGGAGCACGGTGCCGCCGCGGTCCGCCAGGCGGCCCTGCTGGAATCGATCAAACGGCAGGCCCATGTCGTACCTCCTCAATGCCAGACACCCGCGCGACCGGATGGGAGACGGCCATGACCGAACCCGAGGTGCTGATCGTGGGAGGCGGTCCCGCCGGGCTGGCCTGCGCGGTCTTCCTCGCCCAGCGCGGGGTGGCGGTGACGCTCGCCGAACGGCACGAGGGCACGCTGATTCACCCCCGAGCCCGGACGATCAACCCGCGCACCGCCGAGTTGCTCCGTCAGGCCGGAATCGAGGACGAGGTGCTGGCCGCCCGTACCTACGTCGGCGAGATGGCGTCCGTGGCCATGCTCAAGGTGGAGACCCTCGCCGGGGCCGAGCTGCGGCGCACCGAGCAGCGGCCGCCCACCGACGCGGCCGGGGGAGAGCAGGTCAGCCCCAGCGGCTGGGGCATGATCGATCAGGATCGGCTGGAGATCCTGCTGCGCGCCCGCGCCGCCGAGCTCGGTGCCGACCTGAGGTTCGGCACCGCTCTGACCGGCTTCACCCAGGATGACGACGGGGTGACCGCCACGCTCGAGGACCTGGCGAGCGGGCGTGAGCGCGAGGTGCGGGCGCGCTACCTCGTCGGTGCCGACGGCCACCACAGCACGGTGCGCGCGCTCACGGGCATCGAGGTCGAAGGACCAGGAACGATCTCCGAGGTCCTCAGCATGGTCTTCGACGCGGACTTGACCGTACCCCTGCGCGGCAGGCACGATCCGGCACGCGAGACGTTCATCGCCTCCTGCCACTTCACCGTCCCCGCCGAGGGCACCGTCCTGTTCCCGCACGGCACCGACAATCGCTGGGTCTTCAACACCCCCGGCACGGGGCAGCCCGACGACGCCGCCTGCGTCGAGCTCGTACGGGCCGCGATCGGCGTGCCCGAGCTGGAGGTCACCCTCGTCCCCCAGCTCGCCAACGGCGTCAAGGTCCTGACCTACAAGATCGCGGCGCAGGTGGCGAAGCGGTTCCGCGACGGCCGCGTCTTCCTCGCGGGCGACGCGGCGCACGTCATGCCGCCCACGGGGGCCTTCGGCGCGGGCACCGGTATCCAGGACGCGCACAACCTGGCCTGGAAGCTGCACGCCGTGCTGTCCGGGCAGGCGGGTCCCGCCCTGCTGGACAGCTATGAGGACGAGCGGCGCCCGGTGGCCGAGTTCACCCTCGGACAGGCGCTGCTGCAGCTCCGCCAGCGGTCCGGTGTCCAGGTGGAGCACGGGGCCGAGCCGGTGGAGTACGACGCCGTCGTGTTCGGCTACCGCTACCTGTCAGGCGTGATCTGCGGAGCCGACCCCGGCGGCCCGGCCGCCGTGCCGCCCAGGGAGCTGACCGGCGCACCGGGCACGCGCGCGCCGCACCTGGCGGTGCGCCGGGCCGGGCACGAGATCTCCACCCTGGACCTGTACGGCCCGCGCCACGTCCTCCTCGCGGGGCCCCGGGGGGAGGCGTGGGCCCGCGTGGCGCGCGCCCATGACGTCGACGTCTACCTCGTCGGCACCGACCTGGAGGCGGATCCCGGGCAGTGGGCGGCGGCGCACGGCGTGACCGAGTCCGGCGCGCTGCTCGTCCGCCCCGACGGCTTCGTCGCCTGGCGGGCACCGGCGGACGGCGGCGGTGAGGGTGCCGCCGAGGCGGTGATCGCCGACGTGCTCGCGCGCGTCACCTGCCGGGCTCCAGCGATCCTCAAACGACAGTCGTGATCGACGGGATACCAATTCACCTATGAAGGCTCTGATCCTGGCAGGCGGGATTGGGACGCGATTGCGTCCCCTCAGCCACTCGATGCCTAAACAGCTCGTGCCGATCGCCAACAAGCCTGTCGTCTACCACGGTCTGGAGAACATTCGCAGGGCCGGGATAACCGACGTGGGAATCGTCGTAGGCGACCGCGGCCAACAGATCCGCGCGGAGGTGGGCGACGGCTCGCGCTTGGGCCTGCGCATCACCTACATCTCGCAGAGCGAGCCGCTGGGCCTGGCCCACTGCGTCCTCATCTCACGTGACTTCCTCGGTGACGACGACTTCGTCATGTACCTCGGCGACAACGTGCTGCTCGGGGAGATCTCCGACTTCGTGGAGGAGTTCCATGAGCATCGCCCGGCGGCCCAGGTCATCGTGACCAAGGTCACCGACCCATCGGCGTGCGGCATCGCCGAGATCGACGCCAACGGCAGGGTCGTCGGCCTGGAGGAGAAGCCGCAGCGACCCAAGAGCGACCTGGCGCTGATGGGCGTCTACTTGTTCACCCCGGCCGTCCACGAGGCCGTCCAGAGCATCGGCATGGGCCGGCGCAACGAGTGGGAGATCACCGACGCCATCCAGTGGCTGGTCGAGCGGGGCAGAAAGGTCCGCGCCCAGGTGTTCTCCGGCTTCTGGCGCGACACGGGCCAGATCGAGGACCTGCTGGAGTGCAACCGGGCCCTGCTCGACGGCCTGGAGGGCAGCCTGGCCGGTGAGATCGATGCGCGCAGCCGCCTGTCGGGCCAGGTGGTGGTGGAGCGCGGCGTACGGATCCGCAGGTCCAAGATCGAGGGTCCGGTCATCATCGGCGCGGACAGCGTGATCGAGGACAGCGTGATCGGCCCGCACACCGCGCTCGGCCGCGGCTGCGCCGTACACGACGCCGGGATCAGGAACTCCATCGTCCTGGACGGCACCTCGGTCAGGGGCGTACACGGGATCCACGCCTCGGTCATCGGCAGATCGTCGACCGTCGTCCCCTCGCCCGCCGACCCCCGGCGGCACCGCCTGATCGTCGGCGACCACACCTACGCGGAACTGGCGACGTGAACATCCTGGTCACCGGCGGTGCCGGCTTCATCGGGAGCCACTACGTCAGGAGCCTGCTGCGGGGAGACCGCGCCGGCTACGAGGGCTCCCGCGTCACCGTGCTGGACAAGCTGACCTACGCCGGCGACACCGCCAACCTGCCCATGGATCACCCGAGCCTGACGTTCGTGCGCGGCGATGTCTGCGACGAGGGCCTGCTGCTCGACCTGCTCCCGGGGCACGACGCGGTGGTCCATTTCGCCGCGGAGTCGCATGTGGACAGGTCGCTGGTCGCCGCCTCGGAGTTCGTGCGCACCAACGTGGCCGGAACCCAGACTCTGCTGCACTGCTGCCTGGCCGCGGGGGTCGCCAAGGTCGTACACGTCTCCACCGACGAGGTGTACGGCTCGATCGCCGAGGGATCCTGGCGCGAGGACCATCTGCTGGAGCCCAACAGCCCCTACGCGGCGTCCAAGGCCGCCGCCGACATGATGGCCAGGGCCGCCTTCAGGACCCATGGCCTGGACGTGTCCATCACGCGATGCTCCAACAACTACGGCACGCACCAGTTCGTCGAGAAGGTCATTCCGCTGTTCGTTACCCGGCTGCTGGACGGGCGGGACGTCCCGCTCTACGGGGACGGCCGGAACGTGCGCGAGTGGCTGCACGTGGACGACCACTGCCGGGCTGTCCAGCTCGTACTCGAGCGGGGCCGCGCCGGTGAGATCTACAACGTCGGCGGCGGCGTCGAGCTCACCAACAGGGAGCTGACCGCCAAACTGCTCGACCTCTGCGGAGCCGACTGGAGCCGGGTGCGGGCCGTCACCGACCGCAAGGGGCACGACCTGAGGTATTCGGTCGACGCCACGAAGATCCACGAGGAGCTCGGCTTCACCCCCGGCATCGACTTCGACGCGGGCCTGGCCGAGGTCGTGCGCTGGTACGCGGACAACCACCAGTGGTGGGACACACGAGAGGAGCGGTTGGCACATGCTCGCTGAGTTCATGGCCGAGACGGGCCGGGCGGTACTGAAGGGGGTCCCGCCGGACGGCAGGGACTACTGGGCGGCGAGGTTCTGGGACAGGGACTCGGCCGAGCGGCACAGCATCCTGGCCGACGAGTTCCTGCTGCAGAAGGACACGATCGCCGGTTATCTGTCGACATATGGTGCGGAGGCGGAGCGGGCGCTTGAGTTCGCCTGCGGCACCGGCGAGTTCACCCGTCTGGTCGCCGAGCGGACGAAGGTGCGCGAGATCACCGCGCTGGACATCTCGGCCCAGGGCCTCGAGCTGGCCCGGGAGCGGGTCAAGCACGACGCGCTCCAGCTCTTGCTCGGCGACTTCTGGAAGGACAACGGGCTCAAGCCGGCCGACCTGGTGCTGTGCATCGACGCCATCCACCATCTCGGTGACGTGCGGCAGGTGCTGCGCAGGTTGAAGACCTTTGTAGAGCCCGGCGGGACCTTCGTCGGCAACGTGTGGATCGCCGACCACTTCCACGAGTTCCAGCGCAAGAGGTACGGCGCGCTCGAGCACTTCGGCAGGACCGCCCTGTTCTTGAGCACCGCCCTGCTGATCCGCGCCACGGGCGGGCGGGTGCGCACCGGCTCCTACCGTACGCAGCTCCTGCGCAGCGCGGAGGTCGAGAAGATCCTGGCCGAGGAGTTCTCCGAGGTCCTGGACGTCAAGGTCGAGCGCTACTTCATGGGCTTCGTCTGCCGCCCCTGACCGTCACGGAGTCCCATGGCAACCGCAGCTTTCCTGGCCTTCCCCGGCTACGGGCACATCATCCCCTCACTCCCGGTCGTCGCCGAGCTGGTCAGGCGCGGGGAGGTGGTGCACTACTTCGCGCTGGACTACTTCAGGCCGGCGATCGAAGCGACCGGCGCCGTCTTCCACACCTACGGCGACGACATGCCGCTGGAGGGCCTGGGCGGCGACGGTAACCCGCTTCGCCAGATCAACGCCTTCCTGAGCCTGGGCCGGTGGGTGCTCGAGCACACGCTGAAAGAGGTCCGCGCGCTCGAACCCGACTACATCGTCTACGACATCCTCAGCACGTGGGGCGGCCACATGGCGAGCATCCTCGGCGTCCCGGCCGCATGCTCGGTGCCGATCCTGCTGGTCAACCGGCGAATGGCCTACGCGCTGCCGCTGGAGGTGCTGCGGATCTTCGCCTGCCGGGTGGCCAACCCTGGACAGGTCGTACGCAACCGGATGCTGGCCAGGAGCATCCGGCGTGACTACGGCGTCGATCAGCCGCACGACTTCCGGGTCTTCACCAACCCGGGACCGCTCAACATCGTCTACAGCTCCAGGATGTTCCAGCCCTACGCGGCCGCACTGCCCGAGGACCGCTTCGTGTTCGTCGGGCCCGCTCTCCAGGCCAGGCCCGAGTTCTCCTTCCCCACCGACTGGCTGGACGGCAGGCCGCTGGTCTACGTCTCGCTGGGCACCGTCTTCAACGATCGCCCCGAGTTCTACCGGACCTGTATCGAGGCCTTCGGCGACCAGGATCTGCAGGTCGTCATCTCGGCCGGCCGCTCGATCGCGTCCTGGGACCTCGGGGCGATCCCGGACAACATCAGGGTCGAGGCGTTCGTCCCCCAGGTCGAGCTGTTGCGGCACGCCTCGCTGTTCATCACCCACGGCGGCACCAACAGCGTGTACGAGGCCCTGTCCTTCGGCGTACCCATGGTGGTGATCCCGCAGGACGCCGACCAGCCGTGGATGGCCAGGAGAGTGGCCAGGCTCGGCGCGGGACGGGTACTGACGAACCGGCGGCTCGACGCGCGCTCCCTGCGCCGTGCCGCCGCCGCCGTCATGGCGCGGCCCTCCTACGCCGAGGCCGCGGCCAGGGTCGGCGCGTCCCTGCACGAGGCGGGCGGCGCGCCGCGGGCGGCCGACGAGATCCAGCGCCGGCTGCGGCCGATGAGACTGACCGCCAGATGAGGCGTCACGCGCGCGTGCGCCCGCCCGAGATCGAGCGCCAGATGAGGCAGCACGCGCGCGTGCGCCCGCCGGCCACCGCCGCACCGCGGAGAGAGGACAACGATGCGCGTTGAGAGCGTTCCCGTACTGATCGCGGGGGCGGGCCCCGTCGGGCTCGCGGCCACGGTCTTCCTGAGCCGCCACGGCATCAGACCCCTGCTCGTGGAGAAGCGTCCCGGCACGTCCGTGCTCCCCCGAGCCCCGGGCATTCAGGCCAGGACCATGGAGATCTTCCGCGCGGCCGGCCTCGAGCCCGGCATCCGCGCGCTGGAGATGGACGACTCCCTCGCCTATTTCGAGGGCGGCATCCTGCGCACCCGCACGCTCGCGGAGATCGCCGACGCCCAGGTCATCGAGGCCCCCACCTTGTACGGCGAGACCATCAGCCCGGTCACCGCCATGGGCTGCGGCCAGGACCGCTACGAGACCGTGCTGCTGGCCGCGGCCAGGGAGCAGGGCGCCGAGGCTCGGTTCGGCACCAGGCTCGTCGGGTTCGAGCAGGACGAGGACGGCGTCCTGGTCACCCTCCAGAACGCCGAGGAGCGCTATCAGGTACGCACGCGCTACCTCGTGGGCGCCGACGGCTCGCGCAGCGACGTCCGCGCGGCACTCGGCCTGGAGACCCGAGGCAGAGGCGCGGTGTTCAACGCGCTGAGCATCTACTTCCGGGCGCCGGAGCTGGAAGGGCTCATGGGCGGCCGCAGGTTCATCCTCTGCTACACCACCGCCTCCACCACGCCCGTCGCGCTGTCGCGGCTGCACGGCTGCGACCCGTGGGTGGCGGCCGCCATCTACGATCCCGAAGCGGGTGAGTCGGTCGCCGACTTCACCCCTGAGCGCTGCGTGGCGCTGCTCCGGGAGGTGTCGGGCCGCCCCGATCTGGCGGTCGAGGTGGTCGACCGGGTCCCCTGGGAGGGCGCGCAGCGGATCGCGGAGCGCTTCGGCACGGGGCGGGTGTTCCTCGCCGGGGACGCGGCCCACGTCCATCCGCCCGCCGGCGGTTTCGGTGCCAACACCGGCATCCACGACGCGCACAACCTGGCCTGGAAGCTCGCGGCCGTCCTGCAGGGCTGGGCGGGCCCCGGGCTGCTGGACACCTACGACGCCGAGCGCAGACCGCTGGGCACGGCCATGGCCGAGCAGGCGATGGTCCGCTTCCGTATCAGGCACGGCCGGGCACTGCCCGGCGACCGGCTCGTGGACGACATCATCGTCACCCTCGGCTACCGGTACGCCTCCACCGCGGTCCCCGGCGGTGTCGAGACCGAGCCGCTGTCACCCAGCTTGGAGCTGAACGGCGAGCCGGGTACGAGAGCCCCGCACGTGTGGCTGCGGCGCGGCGCCGAGCCCTTCTCCACACTCGACCTGTTCTCCGACGGGTTCGTCCTGCTCACGGGACCGGGCGGTGCGGCGTGGGCGGACGCGGCGACGCGGGTGGCCAAGGAACTGTCCGTGCCGCTGCGTGCCGTGGAGGTCGACGCCGCGGTCACCGCCGCCTACGGCATCGGCGACGGCGGCTGCGCGCTGGTCCGGCCGGACGCGTTCGTCGCCTGGCGCGCCGCGGGGCCCGCCGCGGACCCGAACGCCACTTTGCAGGAAATCATGACAAAGACTCTCTCCTGTGGCGAACCTCGTTATGATCATTCGGGTCTCGCGTCCGACCCCGTCCACCAGTGACAGGAGTGCGTGCCGATGCCGGAAGCGCCGCCACAGGTCGTGATCATCGGAGGCGGCCTCGGCGGCTTATGCGCGGCCCACGGGCTGCGCGCCGCCGGGATCGAGGTGGCGCTCTATGAGCGCGACCCCTCGCTGGACCACCGTCCACAGGGCTACCGCATCCACCTGGACTCCCGGGGCGCGGGCGGGCTGCAGGAGTGCCTGCCGCCCCGGCTGTACGAGCTGTTCGTCGCTACGGCCGGGCTGCCCAGCAGCCGGGTCACGATCGTGGACGAGCGGCTGCGGGAGCTGCACGCCGTCCAGTTCGACGGCGTGTCGGCGGGGGAGGACCCCAAGACGTTCAGCGCCGCGGTCGACCGGATGACGCTGCGCCAGGTCCTCCTGGCGGGGCTGGACGACGTGGTCCGCTTCGGCGCCGAGTTCACCCACTACGAGCACGAGGGCGAGCGGGTGCGCGCCTGGTTCGCCGACGGCACCAGCGCGGTCGGCGACCTGCTGGTGGGTGCCGACGGTGTCGGCTCCCGGGTACGCCGGCAGTACCTGCCGCACCTGGAGATCAGGGACCTGGGCACCAGGTGCGTCTACGGCAAGACGCGGCTGGACGATCGCGTGGCCAAGCTGCTGCCGCCCCGGCTGACCGACGGTTTCATGTCGGTGCGGTCGAAGCGCGCCGGCATGGCGCTCGGCCTCGTACGCCTGCGCGAGGATCCGGCCGAGGCGGCCGCGAGGCTCTGGCCTGGTCTGAGCCTGAGCTGGGCGGGTGACTACGTGATGTGGGCGCTGGCCGTGCCCTCGGCCGGGCTGCCCGGCACCGACGCCGAACTGTCGGCGGCTGGTGGCGCCGGCCTGCACGAGCTGGTGCGGGAGCGGATCACCGGCTGGCATCCCGACCTGGTGGCGCTCGTCGCGGCCGCTGAGGTGGACCAGACCTTCTACGTCCCCATCAGGAGCTCCACGCCCATCGAGGCCTGGGCGCCGACGAACGTCACCGTCCTGGGCGACGCCATCCACGCGATGAGCCCGGCCCAGGGCTCGGGGGCCAACTGCGCGCTGCTGGACGCCGCGCTGCTGTGCCGCGAGCTGTCCCGCGCGGTGGCCGCCGGCGAGCCGTTGGCCGGCGCGATCGGCGACTACGAGCGGCGGATGACCGAGTACGGCTTCGCCGCGGTCCGTGCCTCCGAGGCGGCGGCCGCGGGGTCCGGCGGCGGCCTGCTGAGCAGAATGTTCGGCTGGCTCGGACGATTGTCGCGCTAGCGGTATTCAAGTGGAATTCGATGTGACCTGCCGAACATGGGAACATGTTCGACACGCCGGTAACGGCTGATGCCGCCGGAATTCCCGAATCCATGACCATCGCATTCTCGAAGACACCCTTTCGAGAATGGCTCGAAGAACGCGGCGGAGTTCACGACTTTCACGTCTCCCGCATTCCGCTCTCCGAACTCAAGGGCTGGGGATTCGAGGCGGGCACGGGAAACATCGTCCATGACAGCGGGCGCTTCTTCAGGATCGAGGGGCTGCGGGTCCGATCCGACTACGGTGCCTTCGCCGAATGGGACCAGCCGATCATCAACCAGCCCGAGATCGGGCTGCTCGGCATCATCGTCCGCAGGGTCGACGGGGTGCTCCACTGCCTGATGCAGGCCAAGATGGAGCCGGGCAACGTCAACACCCTGCAGCTCTCTCCGACCGTGCAGGCCACGCGCAGCAACTACACCCGGGTGCACAAGGGCACCGGCATCCGCTACTTGGAGTACTTCGCCCAGCCCAGGCGCGGTCGCGTCCTGGTGGACGTCCTGCAGTCCGAGCACGGCGCCTGGTTCCTGCGCAAGCGCAACCGCAACATGGTCATCGAGATCGACGAGGACATCCCCGTCGACGACGACTTCTGCTGGCTCTCGCTCGACGACACACGGGCGCTGCTGGCGGCCGACAACCTCGTCAACATGGACGCCCGCTCCGTACTGTCGTGCCTGGTCGGGGAGGGCTCGCGGCCTCGGCGGCCCGCGGCGGGCGCCTTCGAGGCGGCGCTGGCGCGCTCCTACGATCCGGGGGCCGGCCTGCACGACTCCGGCGAACTCCTGAGCTGGTTCACCGAGACCAAGGCGCTGCACGACGTCACCACCAGGACCGTGCCGCTGCGCGAGGTGTCCCGCTGGCACCGGTCGGGAGGGGAGATCTGCCATGAGGACGGCAGGTATTTCAGCGTCGTCGGCGTCGCGGTCGAGGCGACCAGCAGGGAGGTCAGCCACTGGACCCAGCCGCTGATCGCCCCGCACGGCTGCGGGGTGGTCGCCTTCCTGCTCAAGCGGGTGCGCGGCGTGCTGCACCTGCTGGTGCACGCGCGGGTCGAGGCGGGATACCTGGACGTGGTCGAGCTCGCCCCGACCGTGCAGTGCGTGCCCGACAACTACCGTGACCCCGCGACGCAGCCGCTGTTCCTGGACTACGTGCTCAACGCCGACGAGGCTCGGGTTCACTACTCGGCGATCCTCTCCGAGGAAGGCGGCCGGTTCTACCGGGCGCAGAGCCGCTACTCACTGATCGAGACCGGAGACGACTTCTCGCTGGAGGTCCCGCCCGACTACCGGTGGATGACCGCGGACCAGCTCGGCGGCCTGCTCAAGCACAACAACTACCTCAACGTGCAGGCGCGCACTCTCCTGGTGGCGCTCGCCGCACTCGGCTCCTGGCGCTAGGAGAGATCGATGCAGATCATCGGAAACGGCTTCCTCGCCCGCAACCTGCGCCCGCTCGCCGCCAAGCACCCCGATGTCGTGGCCGTCGCCAGTGGCGTCTCCTCCACGGCCACCGTCTCAGACGCCGAGTTCCTGCGCGAGGCCACGCAGCTCTACGAGATCGTCCAGCGCTGCAAGCGCGCGCGTCACCGGATGGTGTTCTTCTCCACCGCCTCGGCCGCCATGTACGGCCCGCCCGGCGACTCGGGGCGCGAGGACAGCCCCGTCTACCCGTACTCGCCTTACGGCCGGCACAAGCTGGCGATGGAGGCGGTGCTCGACGCCTCGGGCGTCGACTACCTGGTGCTGCGGCTGTCCCACGTCGTCGGCGCCGACCAGCCCCCGCACCAGCTGCTCCCCGCGCTGGTCAGGCAGATCATGTCGGGGACCGTGCGCGTCTACCGGGGCGCTCGCCGGGATCTCGTCGACGTCGCCGACGTCGTCTCCGCCCTGGACGGCCTGCTCTCCGCCCACGTCTCGCGCGAGGTCGTCAACGTGGCCTCCGGCCTGGCCGTACCGGTGGAGTACGTCGTCGAGCACATCGAGGAGCGAATGGGGCGCGTCGCGGTCAAGGACGTCGTGGAGATCGCCGGCAACCACTCGGCGGCGCCCATCTCGATCGAGAAGGTCCGCCGGCTGGCCCCGGCCGCCCTGAGCACGCGTGACTACCGGGCCGTCCTCGACAAGTACATCCCCGCCGCGATCGGCGCGCTGGCATGAGTCACCCATTCTCGAGCAAGGGATCAAGATGGTGAAAAGAGTCGTCATCGTCGGCGGGGGCACCGCGGGCTGGATGACCGCGACCTATCTCCAGGCGAGCCTGCGCGACAAGGTCTCCGTCACGCTGGTGGAATCCGGCCGCGTCCCCACCATCGGTGTGGGAGAGGCGACCTTCAGCACGATCCGCGGCTTCTTCGAGTTTCTCGGGCTCGAGGAGCGTGAGTGGATGCCGGCCTGCAACGCCACCTACAAGCTCGCCATCCGCTTCGAGAACTGGCGCGAGCCCGGCCACCACTTCTACCACCCCTTCGAACGGCTGCGGGTCGCCGACGGCTTCAGCCTCGCCGAATGGTGGCAGCGGCTGGGTACGACCGGCCGCTTCGACCAGGAGTGCTTCCTCATCTCCGCGCTGTGCGACGCCAAGCGCTCGCCGCGCTTCCTGGACGGCACCCTTTTCGAGGACGCCGACCCCGAGGGCCCGGCGGGGCGCACCACGCTGAGCGAGCAGGTCACCCAGTTCCCCTACGCCTACCATTTCGACGCGGCCCTGCTGGCCGGCTACCTCATGCGGCTCGGCACCGGGCGCGGGATCAGCCGGGTGGTCGACGACGTGCTGGAGACCCGCCTCGACGAGCGCGGCTGGATCAGCCACCTGGTCACCCGCGAGCACGGCGAGATCCACGGCGATCTCTTCGTGGACTGCACGGGCTTCCAGGGCCTGCTGATCAACAAGGCGCTGGGCGAGCCGTTCGTCTCCTACGCTCGCGAGCTGCCCAACGACCGCGCGGTGGCGCTGCGCGTACCCACCGACATCGAGCGCGAGGGGATCAGACCCTACACGACGGCCACCGCGATGGACGCCGGCTGGATCTGGACCATTCCGCTGCACGACAGGCTCGGCATGGGCTACGTCTACGCGAGTGACTACTGCTCGCCCGAGGAGGCCGAGCGGACGCTGCGCGACTTCGCCGGGCCCGCCGCCCGCGACCTGGAGGCCAACCACATCCGGATGCGCATCGGCAGGAACCGCGACTCCTGGGTGAACAACTGCGTCGCCATCGGGCTGTCGAGCGGGTTCGTCGAGCCCCTGGAGTCCACGGGGATCTTCTTCATCCAGCACGGCATAGAGCAACTCGTGAAGCACTTCCCCGCAGGGGAGCACGAGGAGGGCCTGCGGCGTGACTACAACCGGCTCATAGCGCGCTGCCTGGACGGGGTGCGCGAGTTCCTGTCCTTCCATTACTACGGGGCCGCGCGGGCCGACACGCCGTACTGGAAGGCGACCAAGGAGCGGGACCTGCCCGAGGGGCTCGCCGAACGACTGGCCACCTGGGAGCACCGGCTGCCCGACACCGAGAGCGTCTGGCCGTACTATCACGGCTTCGAGCCCTACTCCTGGACGTCCATGCTGCTGGGCCTGGGCGGGCTCAAGCCCAGCCCCCGCCCCGTCCTGGACCTGCTGGACCCGGCGGGCGCGCGGCGGGAGTTCGCCGCGCTGCGGGGGCAGGCCGCGCGGCTGGTCGCCGCGCTGCCGAGCCAGTACGAGTACTTCGCGAAGCTGACGGCCGGATGAGCCGATGTCAGCCGACCAGACCTTCGAGCACCTGTGTGTCGCCCTCGTCCTGATCTGGGTCACGGCGGCGGTCCTGGCCAGGGCCGCCGCCCGCATCGGCCAGCCGCCCGTGCTCGGCGAGATTCTCGCGGGGATCCTGCTGGGCCCGGTGGCCCTGGGCCGCGTCGCTCCGGGTCTGCGCACCTGGCTGCTCCCCGCCGAAATCTCCCCGTACCTGGCCGTGCTGGCCTCGATCGGGCTCGCGCTCTACCTGGGCGCGCTGGCCTACGGCCTGGACCCCAGCCCGTTGGTGGGCCGAGCGGGACTGATCGCCAGGGTCGCGGCCGGCTCGTTCGGCCTGCCCTTGGCGCTCGGGTTCGGCGTGGGCGTCGTCCTGCTGGTCCGGAGCCCGGTCTCGAGTACGGCTGGCGCGCATCCCGCCGCCTTCGTCCTGTTCATCGGGGTCGCGCTCGCCACCACCGCGATCCCGGTGCTCGTTCGCATCCTCATGGACCTGCGCATCACCGAGACCGTGCCCGCCATGGTCGGCATCGCGGGCGCGACGGCCACCGACGTGCCCGCCTGGATCCTGCTGGGGATCGCCGCCGCCTTCGCGCAGCCGGGATTGTCCTCGTGGACGGCCGTGCTGACAGCGGGCGGCGTCATGCTGGTCGGCCTGATCGTGGTCCGCAGGGTGCTGCGGGGCCGCGTCGGGCGCTTCCTGCGCGACCTCGACACCGGGCCCGCCGCCGCGCTGGTCCTGCTCGGTGCGGTGGGCAGCGTGGCGCTGGGCCTGCACGTGGTGTTCGGCGCGCTGTGCGCGGGGGCGATCCTGCCCAGGCGCGACGACGGCACGTGCGATGAGCGCATCCTGGCGCCGATGCGGACCGTGGGCAACGCGCTGATCCCGATCTTCTTCGTCGTCTCCGGTGCCTCGATGGACCTGACGGCGTTGCCGGCGGGCGGCCTGGCCTGGCTCGGGCTGATCCTGCCGGTGGCCATCGTGGGGAAGGTCGGCGGCGGCTACCTGGGCTCGCGCCTGGCCGGGCTGCACAGGAAGGACGCGCTCATCGTCGGGGTCCTGCTCAATACGCGGGGCCTCACCGAGATCGTGGTGCTCAGCGTGGGCTTGCAGGTCGGCCTGCTGACCAAGGGGATGTACTCCATGTTCGTCCTGATGGCGCTGATCACCACCGCCCTGACGGGGCCGCTGCTGGGCCGCCTCATGCGCGGGACCCCGCGCGAGCCGGTGCCGGCGGTGCCGATCGCGGACCTGGACGTGCGGGAACTCAAAGCCCTGATGAGCATGTTCCCGACGGGCGTGGCGGTCGTGACCACCCTGGACGGCAAGGGCGTCCCGCACGGCCTGACCTGTTCCTCGCTGTCCAGCCTGTCGCTGGAGCCGCCGCTGCTGCTGGTCTGTGTGCACAACAGGAGCGGCACCCTGGCCGCGCTGCGCGACAGCGGCGCCTTCGCCGTCAACCTGCTGCACCACGAGGGCGGGGAGGCGGCCGAGGCGTTCGCCGGCGGGGGGCGCTTCACGGCCGTCGACTGGCGCCCCGGCGAGCTGTGGTCGACGCCCGTCCTGACCGGGCACGACGCGCACGCGGCCGCCGAATGCGCCCTGCACCGGCTCATCCCGATGGGCGACCACACCATCGTCGTCGGCAGGGTGGCCCGGATCACCGTGCTACGCCCCGCCGCGGTCCCGCTGGTCTACGGACAGCGGCGCTACGCGGCCTGGCCGCGTAGCGCCACGGCGGACAAATCCGCGGATCAGTAGATCCCCTCGGGCGCCTGGCGGCTGATCTGCAGCGGGCGGACGTTGGCCACCCCGTCGCTCGGCCACCGCCCGCCCGTCTCGTAGCGCAGCGCCTGGTCGCGCTCCAGCACGTTGGGCAGGAAGAGGTCCTCATGGAGCACGGTCAGCATGACCTGGCCCAGCTCGCCGTACCCGACGGTGCGCTCCCAGTCCCCCTTGTCCACCACCGACATCGTGACGTGCGGGTAATTGGGCGCGTACGGCAGGAGCGCGCCATCGCGCTCGGCGGGCAGGCTCGCGGCGTTGCCGAAGGTGTTGCCGTAACTCATCCCGACGATGCCGTCGCCGAGCGCGGCACGGAAGGAGCGGTACATCTGCGGGGTGATCTGCGTCCCGCTCAGCCGGACGCCCCCGAGCGCGGCCACGAGCTCGGGCTCGCGCCTGGCCAGCGCCTGGAACAACGCCGGGGTCGTGTTGACGTGGTCGATCCGCTGGGTGCGCAGGATGGTGGCGATCTGCTCCACGATGTGGCCGGTGTAACGCTCGGCCTCATCAAGCCGTCCGTCCCGCAGCAGCCGCTTGATCCAGCGGGGATCCAGGTCGATCCCGTAGACCAGCGAGCCGTACAGCTCCGACAGCTCCCACCAGCCGTTGCCGATGAGGTGTGGTCCCGTCGGTGTCGCCTGGACCCAGGACCGGCCGGGCTGGAAGCCCTCGGTGACGAAGGACCAGCGCCGCCACACTCCCCGATGGGTGATCATCCGCGGGGTGTAGAAGACCCGGCAGGGGTCGCCGGTGGTGCCGCCGGACTCCCACACGCGTCCCACCAGCGGCCTGGGTACGGCCATCGGCACCAGATCCGCGGGATCCAGGTGGCGGAGCAGGGGCAGCTCGAAGGGGCCGAAGGCTCTCAGCTCCTCGTAGCGGGTGATGTCGTACGGATCGAAGGGCAGCTCGGCCGCCCGCTTGAGCCAGAAGGGCGAGCCGGATTCGGGGTCGAAGTGGCGGCGGACCACCTGCCGCGTCCACTCGTCGAGGTCGAGCTGGAGCCATTGGTCAGTGAGCTCATTTTCGGGAAGCTCATTTTCGTGGAGCTCATTTTCGTGGAGCTCGTTTTCGGGAAGCTCGTTCATCGTGCGCCTCCTGGCGAGAGCTGGACGCCGAACTCGTGGATCGCCGTCAGGGCCTCCGCCACGTGCTCGGCTGACTCCACATGGACGACGTGGACGTTGGGGGACTCCAGGAACAGGTCCACCTGGGCGGGGCCGAGCAGCAGCGCCAGCTCGGTGTCGTGCCGCTCGAGACCGGCGAAGACCTGCGGGAGGCTGACCCGCTCGATCGGGTTGCGCCGGAACTCCGCCCGCACTTCGGCCGCCGTGGTGAGCGTCCTGGGCGTCATGCACGAGCAGAGCGGGATCACCGGGTCGTCGAAGGGGACGGTGTCCAGGGCCGGGTCGAGGAAGTCGACGAGATACTGAGACAGGGGGGAGTGGTAGGCGGCCACGACCTCCTTCGGAATCCTGACCGCGCCCTTGGGCAGGCCCGCGGCGAGGTCGTCGAGCTCCGCCCGGTAGCCGGCCAGGAGGAGCATGCGGTCACGCCCGCCGACCACGCCGAGCTCGGCGGCGACGTGCAGCCCGTCGCCGAGTCTGCCTCGGAGGTAGTCCTCCACGTTCGCGTCGGCGGGGACGACGAGGGCGGCCACGCCCTGCGCGGGGCCCGGCGGCGGTGGCGCGTCACGCAGCCTGGCCAGCAACCCGAACAGCCCGCGCCTGCTGAGCGACCCCGCTATGCAGGCGCTGATCCTGCCGCCGAGGCTGAGGCCGCCCACGACATCGGGGCGCACACCGTGCTCGGCGAGTACGTCGCAGAGCCCGAGCACCACCGCGGCCTGCCGGATCGCGCCGACCTGACGGAACTCCTGCTGCGTGGGGAGCTCCCAGGCGAGGAGCCTTTCGACCGCCAGCCCCGTCCACTCGTGTACCTGAGCGTAGAGGCGGCGCACCGCGGGGAAACGCTCATAAAGGTCGGCGCCGGTTCCCGGGTTGTCGTTGAGACCTCCGTCCACGATATACGCGAGTGCCATGGGAGCTCCTCAATTTAATTTTTGTTTAAAGCCTGCCGCTGGTTGCTCGAATAAGGCTCGAGCGATGTTCGGGCGGCTGTTCTTTCTTTTCTTCCGCCGTTGGCGGCCACGACCTGCCGCCACGAACAAGGGGCGAAGTGTCGGTCATATCCGTTATGGTCGCTAGGCATGATCATCAGTGGCAGCACGATCGTGCTGGCCGGGCGGTTCAGCCGGGTTTCGAAGGATGAGGCCAAGCACGGCTTGGAGCTGTTGGGCGCGAAGGTGACCGCGTCGGTCTCGGCGAAGACGGATCTGGTCTTCGCCGGGGAGAAGTCGGGCGCCAAGGCGGGTCCGGCGGCGGTACGCGGCGTTCCGATCTACGACGAGGACGCGCTGGTGGCCGTGCTGGAAGGCAGGGAGCCCGGCACCCGGCCGCCGTCCCCGCCGTTCACCGGCGTCCCGGACGAGCGGATGGGACCCGGCGAGGCCCTCGACATCCTCAAGAACGCCGACTGGTCCGCGTTCTCCCCGGATCGCGACACCGTACCGCTCCGGGACGCCCTCCACGCTCTGGAACGCGCCCACGGCGTCACCGACGCGCATCGCCTCGCGACCGCCCGGCTCCGCGACGCGGGTGCCGCGCTGCGCCACTCCGACGTGCACCACGGCCAGTTGAACGGCCACGCACTGAGCCCGGGCGGCCGCCACCTCGCGGTCGGCAGCTGGACCGGCGAAGACTACGACCGAGGCGGGGTCCTGCAGATCTTCGAGGTCGCCACCGGCCGCTGCGTCCACGCGATCGACGGCATCATGGGCGGGATCGGTTTCGAGAACTACAGCCGCAGCCTCCAGTGGTCGGCGGACGGCAGACGGATCGCGCTGGAGTACAACACCAACGCGACCGGCGTGTGGGACCCGTTCGGCACCGCCGGCGAGCCGATGGCCGATGCTTTCTTCCTCGGCTCCGGCAGGCCGTTGGGCATGGCCTTCGCTCCCGAGGGCAGGCGCGCGTTCGTGTACGGAGGCGAGTCGGACTTCCTGCGCAACGTCATCGTGGCGATGCACGAGGGCTCGGTCGCCGGGCCGCCGGATGCCCGCCCGGAGGGAACGGAGCCGATCGAGTTCAGCGCACCATCGCGCGAACCCTGGAGCGACGAGCCCGAGTTCATCCTCGGCCGGGCGTTCTGGTCGCGCGACGGTTCCCGGGTCTATGGAGAGGCGGGGGACGCGTACGCGGCGATCTCGCTCGACGTGGAGAAGCGGCAGGTCTCCTGGACTCTGGACCTGGAAGAGGATCAGGACGCGCCGCCGCCCGAGTGGAGCCTGGACGAACGGCTCCTGGCCTACCAGCGTGGCGGAAAGCTCGTCATCGCCGACGCGCTGACGGGTGGGAGCACGGCGGAGCTTCCGGGCTACCCGGGCGCCGACGTCCTGTGCTGGGGGCCGGACGGCCGGCTGGCAGTGGTGGACCCGGCCGGTGGGACCGTCGGGATCATCGACGCGACGACCGGCGAGCACCGCCACGACCTGAACGTACAGGCGGCCACCTCCAACCCGCGCGGCTGGGACGCCCGGTCGTGGGCCTGGTCACCGGACGGCGAGCGGGCCGCCTGCGTCACCGACGTCGGGCGGATCGAGATCTGGTCGCTCGGTGAATCCCCCGAACGGCTGCGTGTCCTGGACGGCGTCCGGCATACCGTCGGCCAGTGGGAGTACGGCTTCGGCCTGGAATGGCCCGCCGACGACGTGCTGATCGCGATCGGCGCGCACGCGGTGCGGTTCCTGCGTCCCGAGACCGGTGAGATCATGGCCGACCACCCCTTCCACCACGCCCCGGCCGCCCGTCGCCCGCTCTTCCTGGCCGGTCGTGACCTCGGCGACCGGCTCCGGCTCGACCCGACGTTCGCGCTGGACGAGGACACCTGGGCGGTGGCGTTCGAGGACGGCACGGTCATCGCGCCTCCCGGCCGGGACGACGATCTCGACGGCCGGCTCTGCTGGACCGTCGACCGCCGCTTCGCCTGGCCGTTCCGTTGGGGCGACCAGAGCGTCTTCCCCGACGCCGCCCGCGCGGGAGTGGGGGCGGCCTCGCCGGAGACCGAGCTGCTGCTGAAGCCGTTCCGGGGGCGTGGCAGCACGGCGAAGGTGGTGGGGACGTGGCCGCCGCCCGACACCGCCACCGTCACCGATCTGATCACGGTGGTCCTGGGCACGCTCGTCGACCTGACCGTTGAGCATTCGGCCGTTTACGAAGACTGGACCATCGACACGTTCCAGCAGCTCGCGATGATCCGCGCCCGGCGGGGCGAGGCAGCCGAAGCCCGCGACCTGGCCCTCGCGATGCCGGAGCACCGGCTACGTCCCGGACACTTGGCGCGGGTCGCGCTCGCGCTCGGCGCGGCCGGTTTCGGCGCCGAAGCCGCCGCCGTCTTCCCCTACGCCGACGACGATCTCGCGCAGGTGAGTGACGGGGCGGACCTAGCGGCGGTCGCCGGGGCCTGCGCGGTCCTGGGGCGGCATGAACGTGCCGAGCGGTGGTTCGCCGCCGCACGCGAGGCCGCCGACGCCCACCGTTCGAACTGGGAGGTCCGCCTGCCGCTGGTCTGGGCGCTCACCGAGTGCGGCCGGGAGCAGGAGGCCCGCGCCGTGCTGGACGAGGGCGCCGGCACGCCGGAGGACCGGTATCACGGTGTGCCCTGGCTGGTCTGCCTGCTCAGGCGGGGCGAGACCGAGCTGGTACGCGAGCTGATCGGGGAGCGCAGCAAGCCGGATGACCCGAACGAGCGGCACGAATATGGCGTGCGCTGGTTCGACGACTGGACGGCGGCCCGCGCGCTCACGCTCAACGGGCAGCCGGATCTGCTCCGGCTGTGGGGCGACATCAACCGGACTTGGGTGCGGGACGACCTGCCGATGGCCGAACGGATCGCGGCCGAGGGCAGGCCCGCCGGCCCGACCGACGACCAGTTGACCGATCTCGCCGCCCAGCACGCCGGGCTCGCGAAACTCCCCAAGGCGGCGAAGCGCCGCGAGTCCGCACATATGGCCCGGAAAGCTGCGGAGTACGGCCACGTCAGCGCCGTGCTGGACCTGCTGCCCGGGACGGGCGAGGCCGGCAACTATGGGCTGGACAGCAACACGCGTACCTGGGTCGCCTTCAGCGCCCTGCGGACCATCGCGATCGGCGTGGACGTGGACGTGTGGTGACCGGGTGCACCGGCGGGCGCCCGCCCCCGGCCGATCGTGCGGCCGGATCGCCCCCCAGCCTTTCTCAGGCTTCCAGAACTTCACTGTGCCACGAGCCATGGTCGCAGTGTGGCAGCGAAAGGACGGGCGCATCACCTCCTGCCACGGCCGGCCGCACGTCATGTTGCCGCATCGGGGCTCACTGGCGTATCTGTGGGAAAGGTGGTGATCGCCACTGACTCACCCGCAGCGCCGCCGCGGCTCGCGTGATGCTCCCGGCGCGTAGGGTCGCCGCGAACGAGCGCAGATCGGCCATGTGGAAGTCCTTCTCCATAAGCCTTCATTAGGTCTCCCACACTGATATCGCCATTCTCAATAGAGGGAGCCGCTCCTAGGCTGGTCGCATGGCTACCGGCTACCACCACGTGGACGTTTTCTCCGATCGTCCCTTCACCGGCAACAGCCTCGCCGTCTTCGTCGACCCTCCGCCGCTCGGCGAGAGCCAGATGGCGAGGCTGACGCAGGAGCTCCGGCACTTCGAGACGATCTTCGTTCGGACCACCGATGCGCCGGATGTCGTCCACGCGCGGGTCTTCGACCTGATGGGGGAGCTCGACTTCGCCGGGCATCCGGTGCTGGGCGCGGCGGCCGTACTCCATGAACGCGCAGGGGTCGCGTACGGCGAGGAGCGGAACTGGAGTTTCGCGCTTGGCGCCAGGAACGTCGACGTCACCACGCGCGGCGACACCGCCGGCCAGGTCTCGGCCCTGCTGGACCAGGGACGCCCCGAACTCCTACCGTCAACCGCCCCTCGGGGGCCGGTCGCCGCGGCGCTGGGCCTCACCGCCGCCGACCTCGACGACACCTTGCCGCCGGAGGTCATCTCCACGGGCCTGCGCTATCTCGTCGTACCGGTGCGCGACGCCGACGTGCTCGCCCGAGCCCGCATCACGCACCCGGACTTCGAGGGCTTCCTCGGCGGGTACGGCGCGCAGTACGTCTACGTCCTCGACGCGGGCGCCGTCGAGGGCCGGCACTGGAACAACGACGGTGTGCTCGAAGACGTCGCGACCGGCAGCGCGGCCGGCTGCGTGGCCGCCTACCTGATGCGGCACGGCCGGGCCCGCGATGGCCAGGAACTGTCGCTGGCGCAGGGCCGCTTCACCGGACGGCCCAGCAGGATCGCCATCACCGCCTACGGGACGCCCGACGTGGTGGAACGGGTCACCGTCGGGGGAGGAGTGTCGATGGTCGCCACCGGCGCCCTGCGCGCGCTCCCCGAGGCGTCGTGAAGGTCTACGGGCCTGAAACCATCCGGCGCGCGGTCCCCGGCCTCAGCCCTGGACCTGACGTGGTCGCCCGGCACGATCGGCCCATCACCTCATGGAGCAGCACGTCATGAAAATCGCCATCACCGGCAGATCGTAGGGCCCTACTGAGCAGGCGTTTCACTCCCTGGCGGACTGGATGACACGCTTTCGGTCAGGGCTTGATCGGGTAGGTGGATTGGAAGGCGAGTCTGCTGTCGGCGTCGTTCGCGACTCGGGTGATGAACTCGTCCAGGCCCATGAACACCTGCCACGCCGGCCGCCCGCTCGCGGCGGCGAGCCGGTCGACGATGAGCTGCTCGAGGTCGACCACTCGTTTCGCCTTCCAGATCTTGTCGGCGAGGCTGACGAGATGGTCCTCGAGGTTCGTATCGGATGCGGTCCATGAGGCGTGGGTACGGGCGAAGCGAGCAAGTCGTTCTTCGACACCGTGGGCGCGGAGAAGCTCGTAACCATCGGGCTCATGGATCGAGCCCGGTCCAGACAGCTCTTCGAGGTGCAGGATCTTGCCGATGTCGTGTGATGCGGCACCGAACAGGACGGCTTCCCGGTCGATTCGCACCGTGGTGTGCTGTGCGTCGAGCCAATCGAGGATCTCGCAGGCCACGTCGTGAACCGCTCGCAAATGGGCCGCGAGGCGCGGCGGGGTGTCCAGAGATTCCAGAAGAGCGGCGACCCGGGGAGGGAGAGGGCGAATAGGCGGGTCGCTGGGATCGGTGAGCGCGTGGATCAGGGGCGCGAGCACGAACGGTATGTTACGCGCATGCTCCCTCACACCCCACCCGGACGACCGCGTCGCGTCCGCCTTTCGGTTCGCCACTGAGCTGGTCGCCTTCACCTGAGGTGCGGGCCGCAATCGGGGTGATGGCCACCCACCCGGGGCAACAGAAAGCCCCAGACTCTCGGCATCCGCCGTGAGCTGGGGCTATAACAGGTCAGACCTGCTCTGTGGTGGACGATACTGGGATTGAACCAGTGACCCCTTCCGTGTCAGGGAAGTGCTCTCCCGCTGAGCTAATCGTCCTTGGAGGTGGAGACGGGATTTGAACCCGTGTGGACGGCTTTGCAGGCCGCTGCCTCGCCTCTCGGCCACTCCACCGAGTCGCCCATCCGAGCGGAAGACGGGATTCGAACCCGCGACCCTCACCTTGGCAAGGTGATGCTCTACCACTGAGCCACTTCCGCGTTGCCCCATAACTCTAGCGGGTTTTCTGACCGGATGCTCACTTGCGGAGCTGGCGGGCCACGCTCCGTTCCGTCGCGGGCAGGCTGAGGAAGATCTCCAGGATGCGGGTGAGGCGGTGCACCTCGATGCGGTGGAAGGCCGGGCCGTCGCTCCTGGCCAGGAGCAGGGTGAGGGCCAGCGGCGGGAGCGGGGCGTGGATGACGTGCAGGCCGTCGTCGAGCGTGAGGGCCATGGGCCGAGATGGTACGTCCTTCGGCAGCGTCACCTGCTGCGGCGCGCGCCAGCTGGCGTAGATGACGCCGCGCTCGGCGGCGGTGGCGGCCCAGTCGGCGCTGAACAGCACCGGCAGCGAGTCGACCAGGGTGGTCAGCGCCCTGTCGCCCGCCGTGGTGATGTATTTGAGGATCTCCAGCTCCGGGTAGGTGCCCGGGGCCTCTCGGGTGGTCCAGATGCCTTCGACCGCCACGTCGGCGACGCTCTGCAGGCTCTTGAGCAGGGTCTGCTTGGGGGTGCCGTCGGGGCAGAAGACGGTGATGTCGTCCACGGCGCGGCCGGCGCCCCTGTCGAGAACGGTGAACTGGGTGATGTCGGCTCCGACCGTGCCGAGGACCCGGGTGATCTGTGCCAGCGAACCCGGCCGGTCGGGCAGTGCGATGCGTACTCGCAGAAGCATCCGTCCCCTCCCCACTAGATGCCAGTTCACAGCCTATCCGCGAATACCCGTCACGGCCTGACCTGCGCTACAACTGACTGGGTGAAGATTGGACCGATAGGGGTGTGGCCGCCGGTCGTGCTGGCGCCGATGGCGGGCATCACCAACGCGGCGTTCAGGGTGCTCTGCCGCGAGCAGGGCGCCGGGTTGTTCGTGTGCGAGATGATCACCACGCGGGCGCTGGTGGAGCGCAACCCCAAGACGTTCAGGATGATCAGGTTCGCGGAGTCGGAGCGGCCCAGGAGCATCCAGCTGTACGGCGTCGACCCCGACACCGTGGGCCGCGCGGCCAAGATGATCGCCGAAGAGGACCTGGCCGACCACATCGACCTGAACTTCGGCTGCCCCGTGCCCAAGGTCACCAGGCGCGGCGGCGGCTCCGCGCTGCCGTACAAGAGGAATCTGCTGCGGCGGATCCTGCGTGCGGCGGTGGCGAATGCCGGCCCGCTGCCCGTCACGATGAAGATGCGCAAGGGCATCGACGACGATCACCTCACCTACCTCGACGCCGGCCGGATCGCCGTCGAGGAGGGGGTCGCGGCGATCGCCCTGCACGCGCGTACGGCCAAGCAGCACTACGGCGGCGTGGCCGACTGGGACGCGATCGCCAGGCTGAAGGAGGCGGTGCCGGAGGTTCCGGTGCTGGGCAACGGCGACATCTGGTGCGCCGATGACGCGCTGCGCATGGTGGCGCGGACCGGTTGCGACGGGGTGGTCGTCGGGCGCGGGTGCCTGGGGCGGCCGTGGCTGTTCAGGGATCTGGAGAACGCGTTCAACGGCAGTCCGGAGCGGGTACGGCCGAGCCTCGGCGAGGTGGCCGGGATGATGGCCAGGCACGCCGAAGGGCTCACCGAGTGCTTCGACATCGAGCGTTACGCGATCGCCGACTTCCGCAAGCATGTCGGCTGGTATCTGAAGGGGTTCACGGTCGGCGGCGAGCTGCGGCGCGAGCTGGCCACCGCCGATTCGCTCGACGGGCTGCGGGAGGGGCTGGCCAAGCTGGAGCACGACCAGCCGTGGCCGCCCAACACCGACACCCCGCGCGGCAAGTCGGGCGAGCGCGGCAAGGTGCTGCTGCCGGACGGCTGGCTGGACGACCCGTGGGATTGTGTCGTGCCGTCGGACGCTGAGTCGGATATATCCGGCGGCTGAGCTGTCTATCTAGTGCGGGCCGGCCGCCTCTGTGCCGCAGGGGCCGCCGCCGGTGGCGGGCTGGAGCTGGACCGGGTCGCCCGACATCGTGAGCGTCGGGTAGTACGCGGAGATGCGTTCGGCCGAGCGGCCCGCGTAATGGCAGATGAAGCTGCGCCTGAACCGGTCGGCCGTGCTGTTGGGCTCGGAGCCGTGGACCAGGCTGCCGTTGAAGAACAGCACGTCGCCCGGATCCATGTCCACCGGCACCCGCTCGAGGCCCGGCGGTGGCGGGACGTAGTCCTTGGTGAAGGAGACGTTGTTGTCGGCCTCCTCGGGACAGAACAGGTCCATCAGGTGCGTGCCGGGCACCACCTCCAGGCCGCCGTTGGCCCGGTCGACGCGGTCCAGCGCCACCCAGGCGGCCACACACGTGCCCGGCTCGACTCGCAAGTAGAAGTTGTCCTGATGCAGCGCCTGCCCGCGCGCGCCGGGCGGCTTGAAGTAGAACATGCTCTGGGCTGCTATCGGCTCCTCCCCGAGCAGGTCGCGGAGCACGGCGGCGATCCGGGCGTCGAGGAGGTACCGTAGCGCGACGTCGTTCACCTGGTGGGGGTGCATGACGCGCGGGTAGTCGCGCAGGATGTCGTACGGTTGGCCGGGATCCTGCGGCTTGGGGGAGAAGTGACCCGGGATCGGGCCCCGGGCGTGCAGCGCCATGAACTCCTCCCGCAGCTCCACCACCTCATCCGCGGCCAGAAGACCGGGCACCAGGACGAACCCTCGATCATGGAAATCTGTCAGCCTCATACCTTCACGCTAAGGAGCCGGACCGGTGAACGGTATGCCTGTGACCGCTGAGGAGATGTCTGTTCCTGCTGCGGAGCTGACGATCGTGGGCCACTTCGACAACCGGCCCGGCTACGCCACGCGGCGCGTCAGCGGCTCGCCGAGCTGGCTGCTCATGTGGACCCAGGACGGGGCGGGACTGGTCGAGCAGGCGGGAGTGTCGTTCACGGCCGGGCCGGGGGATCTGGTGGTGCTCGGGGCCGACGCCGCGCAGCACTACCGGGTCGCGCCGGGGGCGGAGCGGTGGCGCTTCTGGTGGGCGCACTTCCAGCCGCGCCCGGCCTGGCTGGGCTGGCTCGCCGAGCACGCCCGGGCTCCGGGCTGCCACCTGGTCGAAGGCGTGCCCGAGCCGACCCGCGCCCAGATCGACGAGGCATTCGGCCGCGCCGCCAGAAACGCCCGCTGGCTCCCGCCCGCCGTCCGTTCCCTGGGCGAGCCCACGCCCGCCGCCCGCCCAGCGCAGGCGCCCGCCGCCCGTCCCGCGCAGGCGCCCACTGCCCGCCTCGCGCGCGAGTACGCGCCCGCCGTTGCCGTCTCCGGCCCCGCCCGTGAGCTGGTGCTGAACGCGGTCGAGGAGGTGATCGTGCTGGCCACCGCCGCCGCGCGGCCGGTCGGCGACGCCCGGCGTGCCGAGGAGCCCGGTGACGCGCGGGTCCACCGGGCGCTGGCCCTCATCGCCGCCGAACCGGGCGCGCCCCACTCGGTCGCCTCCCTGGCCAGGGCCGTCGCCCTGTCGCCCTCCCGGTTCGCGCACCTGTTCACGACCGAGACGGGCCACCCGCCCATGCGGGCCGTACGGAGGGCGCGGATCCGGCACGCGGCCCGGCTGCTGGAGGTCACGGACATGGACGTCGGCCAGGTCGCGGCGGCGTCGGGCTTCGTCAGCCCGTTCCACTTCAGCCGGGCCTTCAGCCACGAGTACGGCATGCCGCCCCGCGACTTCCGCTCCCGTCTCCGCCGGTCAAATGCCTAACAAGCCGCACGCCTGACAGGCCGAACGCGTCAGCGCAGCGGCGTCAGCGGTGCGTCGGAGGTGAACAGTTCGCTGTCCAGGTGGTCGGCGGCGTAGTCGATGGCCCCCATCACCACGCATTCGTCCCCCAGCGTGGACGCGCGTACCTCCGGCATCCGCATGCAGGCCCGCTCCAGCCGCTCCCGCAGCGGCGCCAGCAGGACGTCGGCCGAGCGGGAGAAGCCGCCGCCCAGCACCACCATCTGCGGGTCCAGCACCAGCACCATGGCCGCCGTTCCCACCGCGAGGTCGTCCACGTAGCGGTTGACCGCGGCCAGGGCGACGGGGTGGCCGTCGCGGGCCGCCGCCAGCGTGTAGCCCGCCGCGTCCTCGGGCGCGGTGCCCTCCGGCACGACCTCGCAGCCGTTGAGGTGCTCGGGAGCGTCGTACCAGCGGGCCTCCGGCAGCATGACGATCTCGCCGGCGGCGGCGCCGAAGCCCCGGTGCACCTTGCCGTCGATGATGAGGCCGGTGCCCATGCGCCGTCCGACGTGCAGGAACACCACGTCCCGAGCGCCCTGCGCGGCGCCCCGGCGGGCTTCGGCGAGTGCGGCCAGGCGGCTGTCGTTCTCGATCAGCACCTGGCACGGGAACATCTCGCGCAGCTTGGCCGCCAGGTCGAGGCCCGTCCAGACGGGGATCGCGGCCGAGAACGCGATGCGGCCCTCCGGCGTGAGCACGCCCGTGGTGCCGACGGCCACCGTCCAGAGGTCCGCGGCCGACCTGCCGCTGAGCGCCAGGCAGCCGGAGACCGCGCGGTCTATGGCGGCCAGGCGCTCCTCCAGTGGCGCGTCCGGCAGGACGGGCTGCCGGGTCTCGGCCAGGATCTCGCCGTCGAGGTCGGACAGCGCGGCCCGTACGTTGTGCCCGCCTATGTCCACCCCGACCAGGCAGCCGCTGTCAGCGCGGAACCGGTAGCGGCGGGCCGGCCGGCCCATCGTGCCCGGCGAAGGCGGTACTTCCTCCACCCAGCCCAGCTCCATGAGCTCGTCGGCGACCTCCTTCATGGAGGGCCGCGACAGCCCCGTCCGCTCGGCCAGCGCCGAGAGGGTGAGCGGTCCGGCGCCGCGCAGCGCCCGTATCGCGGTCAGCGAGTTGAGCTGCCTGAGCCGGGACAGGTCGCCGCCGCGCAGGTTCGCCATCGCCGCCCCTAACGTAGGTGTCCTCTGTAACTCGCCATTATGCCAGCGTTCGCTTCTGCTTCAACACCGGCAATTTTGCACAGAATCGGGCATTGACCCTCCGCAAGACCCGGTGCTACTAATGAAGCGCTCCTTCGTAAGTAGATCAACAGGAATTGAGGGTCTGATGTCGTTCGCAGACGTGGGCGAGGTCGTCCATCAGCCAGGGCAGGCCCGGGTCTTCGAGCACGGGTGGCAGTCGTGGAGCCCGACCGGCGCCTACCGCCTCGGCGAGACCCCGCCCAGGCCCGCGGACGACAACATCCAGATCCTCTGCTACCGCCCGGAGACGCCGGTGCCCGCCGGGGTGTTCCAGGGTGAGGGGCTGCTCGCGATCGACCCCGGCGGCGGCGCGCCGCTGGAGCTGTGGTCCGCGCCGAGCCCCCTGGAGGTGCCCTCCATCCGGGCGCGTGAGGAGGGCGGGCGTCTGATCGTGAGCGCGAACGGGCCCGTACGCCACCTGACCGGTGAGTCGCTGGAAACCTGGGCAGCGGGCATGGCCGAGGGCTACGCACCCAGGACGTTTCCGGCCGTACCCCCCATGTGGTGCACCTGGTACGGCTACTGGGGCAAGGTCACCGAGGACGACGTCCTGGACAACCTCCGCCTGTCGGAGCGGCACGGGCTGGGCGCCGACATGTTCCTCGTCGACGACGGCTACGAGGCCGAGATCGGTGACTGGCTGGACCCGCGCCCCGGCTTCGGCTCGCTGCGAAAGGTGGCGGAAGCCCTGGGAGAGGCGGGCCGGCGTACCGGCGTCTGGACCGCGCCCTTCCTGGTCGGCCACCGCAGCCGGATCTTCCGCGAGCACCCCGACTGGCTGGTCGGCGGCGCCCACGCGGGCCGCATGTGGGACCAGGACCTGGCGGTGCTCGACGTCACTCACCCGGATGCCGCCGCCCACTTGGTCGAGGTGTTCAGGACCTTCGCCGCGTACGGCATCACCCACTTCAAGCTCGACTTCATCTATGCCGGGGCGCTGGCGGGCCGCAGGCACGAGGACCTCGACCCGATCGCCGCCTACCGGCGCGGGCTGGAGCTGATCCGCGAGGGCGCCGGCCCGGACGCCACCCTGCACGGCTGCGGCGCGCCCATGCTGCCCAGCCTCGGCCTGGTCGACATCATGCGGGTCAGCCCGGACATCGCGCCCACGCTGCACCCGAAGTCGGGCGACATCAGCCAGCCGTCCCAGCTGGGCGCCCGGCTGACCGGCGCGGCCCGCGAGTTCCTGCACGCCCGCTGGTGGGTGAACGACCCCGACTGCATCATCATGCGCCCCGAGGTGGAGGCCAGGCAGGAGTGGGCCGCGCACATCGAGGCGACCGGCGGCCTGCGCGGCTCCAGCGACCCGATCGCGGCGCTCGACGACTGGGGCCTGGAGACCACCCGGCGCCTGATGGTCCCCACCACGACGGAGCCGTCATGAGAGTGAGGAGGAGGCGCGACTGGCACGCCTACCTGTTCATCGGCCCGAGCCTGCTGGGTGTGCTCGCCTTCCTGCTGCTGCCGATGGTCATCGTCTTCGTGCTGAGCTTCTTCCACTGGGAGCTCCTGTCGCCCCCGACCTTCGCCGGACTGGACAACTACCGCCGCCTGGCCGGCGACGGAGACTCCTGGCACTCCCTCGGGATCACCGTCGTCTATGTGCTGCTCTGCATCCCCCTGCAGACGGTCCTGGCGCTGGTGCTGGCCCTGCTGCTCAACCAGCGGATCAAGGGCGTCAGGGTGTTCCGCTCGCTGTTCGTGGTGCCGTGGATGGCCACCCCGATCGTCATGGGCCTGGTCTGGAACTGGATCTTCGACCCGCGTGACGGCGCGATCAACAGCGCCCTGGCCGTGATCGGCGTCACCGGCCCCGACTGGCTGTCGGACCCCACCTGGGCCCTGCCCGCCGTCGCGCTGGTCAACGTCTGGCAGTACACCGGCTACAACATGCTGTTCTTCCTGGCCGGGCTGCAGGGCATCCCGAGGGAGCTCTACGACGCGGCCGCCACCGACGGCGCCACCCCGCGTCAGCGGTTCTGGCGGGTGACGCTGCCGCTGCTCAACCCCACGATGTTCTTCGTCATGGTGACGAACCTGATCGGCGCCTTCCAGGTCTTCGACACCGTCTTCGTGATGACCAACGGCGGGCCCAGCCAGAGCACCGAGGTCATCAACTTCAAGATCTTCGGCACCGCGTTCAGGGAGTTCGACTTCGGCTACGCCTCGACGCTGTCGATGCTGCTCTTCGCGGTCATCCTGGCCGTGACGCTGGTGCAGGTCAGGTTCTTCGGCAAGCGCACCACCTACGACATGAGCTGAAGGGCGACATGACCAAGCGCATCCTGCTCTACGCCACGCTCACCCTGGGCGCCTTCGTCGCCGTCTTCCCCTATCTGCTCGTGGTGCTGACCGCCTTCAAGACCCAGGGCCAGCTCAACTCGACCGAGCCGTGGGTGCCCGGCCTGCCGCCCACCACCGCCAACCTGACCAAGCTCCTCGGGGGCGAGTTCCCCCGCTACCTGCTCAACACGGTGGTGATGACCGCGCTGCTCACGCTGGGCCAGCTGGTGTTCACCACGTTCGCCGCCTACGCGTTCGCGCGGCTGCGCTTTCGCGGGCGCGAGGTGCTCTTCTGGCTGTACGTGGCCACGATGATGGTGCCCAGCGCCGTCACGATGATCCCGCTGTTCCTGATCATGCGGGAGCTCGGCCTGGTCAACACGTGGTACGGCCTGCTCGCGCCGTACATTCTGGGCACGCCGTACGGGATCTTCCTGATGCGGCAGTTCTTCCGCG
Source organism: Nonomuraea sp. NPDC049129 (assembly GCF_040648495.1). Classification (NCBI taxonomy): domain Bacteria; kingdom Bacillati; phylum Actinomycetota; class Actinomycetes; order Streptosporangiales; family Streptosporangiaceae; genus Nonomuraea; species Nonomuraea sp. NPDC049129. The sequence goes on from NZ_JBEZDU010000034.1 coordinate 45,232, forward strand.
GCCTGCCCGCCGGGCTCGAAGAGGCGGCGCGGATCGACGGGGCGGGCCCGCTGAAGATCCTCACCCGGATCCTGCTGCCGCTCTGCCGCCCCGCGATCGGCACGCTGACGATCATCACGGTGATCTCGTCGTGGAACAGCTTCATCTGGCCGCTGATCATCACCAGTGGTGACGACACCAAGGTCATGACGGTCGCCCTCGCCACCCTCAACTCCGGCATCGGCGTGGACTACAACCTGATCATGGCCGGCGGCCTGATCGCGCTGGTGCCGATGATCGCGATCTTCATCTTCTTCCAGAAGTACATCGTCCGGTCGGTGGTCCTCACCGGCCTCAAGTAAGAGAGGTCATATGCGATCCCCCCGCATACGCGAGCTCCGCCATGCCGTGACACTGCTGGCCGCCGCCACGCTCACCCTGACCGCCTGCGGTTCGGGCGGCGGCGGTGAAACCGGCGGCAAGGTCACGTTGACCTACCGGCTCTGGGACGACCAGCAGAAGGTGGGCTACGACAAGGTCATGGCGGCCTTCGAGAAGGCCAACCCCACCATCGACGTCAAGATCGAGCTGATGCCGTACGACGAGTACTGGACCAAGCTCACCGCCGACGCGGTGGCCGGCACGGCGCCGGACGTCTTCTGGATGACGCCGTCGCAGTTCCCCGAGTTCGTCACCAAGGGCGTCCTGGCCGACATGTCGCCCCTCAAGCTCGATGCCACGAAATTTCATCCAACGGTGGTCGGGTCGTTTACCTACCAGGACAAGCTGTATGGGGTGCCCAAGGACTGGGGCATCGTCGGCCTGCTCTACAACAAGGATCTGTTCAAGAAGGCCGGTGTCGAGATGCCGGCCAGCCTCACCTGGAAGCCCGACGGCTCCGGCACGTTCCTGGAGATCGCCCGCAAGCTGACCGTGGACGAGGCCGGCAAGCACCCCGAGGACCCCGGCTTCGACCCGGCCAAGGTCAAGACCTACGGCTTCGCCTCCTGGAACCACTACCAGACCCAGTGGATGAACTGGGTCAACTCCAACGGCGGCAAGCTGCTCGACCAGCCGTTCGGCAAGTACGCCTTCAACGACGACGCCTCCGTGCAGGCCCTGCGGTTCGGCGTCGACCTGGTGAACAAGTATCACGTCTCGCCGCCCGCGACCCAGACGAACCCGCCGACCGGCAAGGCCACCGACATGTTCAAGGCGGGCGAGGTGGCGATGTTCCCGGCCAACAACGCGCTGCTGCCCTATGTCGCGCCGGAGGCGAACTTCGAGATGGGCGTCGCCCTCATGCCCGAGGGCCCGGCCGGCCGCGCGGTCAACCTCAACGGCCTGTCGGAGGCCGTGTACGCCAAGAGCAAGCACCCCCAGGAGGCCATGAAGCTGGCCGCCTACCTCGGCAGCGAGGAGCCGCAGAAACTGATGGCCGCCGACGGCTACATCCTCCCCGCGCTCAACGGCCTCACCCAGGGCTACGTCGACTACTGGCAGAAGAAGAAGATCGACGTCTCGCCGTTCGTCGAGGAGTCGAAGGGCACCACGTTCCCGCTGCCCGTCACCACCGGGTTCACCGGCTTCGAGACCAAGCTCAACCAGATCTTCAACGAGATGTACCTCGGCAAGCTCGACCCCAAGCAGGCCGCGGACCAGGCCGTCACGGAAGGGAACGCGACCGTCAAATGATCAGCCGGCGCTCACTCCTCGCTGGGGGCGCCGGACTGGGACTGACCGCCGCACTGGGTGCCTCACCCGTGCGCGCGGCGGCCCGCCGTGCCCCGATCTCCGATCCCTTCCAGCTCGGCGTCGCCTCCGGCGAGCCGGCCCCCGACGGCGTGGTCCTGTGGACCCGCCTGGCCATGGACCCCGTCGCCCTCGACGGGCTCGGCGGCATGCCGTCGCGGCCCGTACCGGTCGAATGGCAGCTCGCCAAGGACGAGAACTTCCGCCATGTCGTACGGCGCGGCGCCGAGATCGCCGGGCCGCAGGCGGCCCACAGCGTCCACGTCGAGCTCGACGGCCTGAACCCCGGCACCGAGTACTTCTACCGCTTCAAGGCCGCCGGCGAGATCTCCCCGGTGGGCCGCACCCTGACCAGCCCCGCCCGCGGCACCCGCAGCCGCGCGCTCAACCTGTCGTTCACCTCCTGCGCCGACTACCAGACCGGCTGGTTCACCCCCTACCGGAGGATGGCCGAGGACCAGCCCGACCTGATCGCCTTCCTCGGCGACTACATCTATGAGTACGGCGACTACAAGTACCCGGTGCGCGACCAGGCCGGGGGAGAGTGCTTCGACCTGGCCGGATACCGGCTCAGGCACGCCCAGCACAAGGCCGACCCGGAGTCCCAGCTGGCCCACGCCATCGCCCCCTGGGTGGTGGTGTGGGACGACCACGACATCGAGAACGCCTGGGCCGGCGACGTGCCCGAGCAGCCCGACCCGCCCTTCCTCGCCCGCCGGGCGGCCGCCTTCCAGGCGTACTACGAGAACATGCCGCTGCGCCGCGCCCAGAAGCCGGACGGGGCGGCGCTCAAGCTGTACCGGAGCATCCGCTGGGGTGCGATCGCCAACCTGCACCTGTTAGACACCCGCCAATATCGCGACATCTACCCCTGCACCGGCAAGAGCGGCACCGTCGGCGCCGACTGCCTGGAGCGGTTCGCCCCCAACCGGACCATCCTCGGCGCCGCCCAGGAATCCTGGCTCGACGGGGAGCTGCGCGGCTCGAAGGCCACCTGGGACCTGCTCGGCCAGCAGGTCTTCTTCATGGAGATGGACTGGACCAACGGCGAGGGCAAGGGCTACTCCAACGAGGGCTGGGACGGCTACGTCGCCTCCCGCAACCGCCTGGCCGCCGCCATCGACGACTACAAGCGCAACGGCGTCGTGCTCACCGGCGACGTGCACTCCCACTGGGCGGGCGAGATCAAGCGCGACTACCAGGACCCCGCCTCCAAGTCGGTCGCCGTCGAACTCGTCACCACCTCGGTCACCAGCGCCGGCAACGGCCTGGACGAGTACCCGAACACGCAGGTCCTGCTCGAGGAGAACCCGCACGTCAAGTTCTTCAACGGCCGCCGCGGCTACGTGCGGGCCAAGCTCACCGAGCGGGAGATGAAGGTCGACTTCCGCTCGCTGTCCCGCGTCACCGAGCCCTACGCCCCCGCCTACACCTCCGGCTCCTTCGTCATCGAGCCCGGCGACCCGGCGCTCCACCCAGCCTGACGGGACTCCCATGCGCACAACCACGGCCGCCCTCGCGGCGGCCCTCATCGCCCTGCCCTTCGTCCCGTTACCCGGCAATGCCGACGCCGCCCCGCTAGGGCCGCCGATGGGCTGGAGCAGCCGTACGCTCGGCTGCTCGGTCTCGGAGGCGTCCGTACGGCAGGCGGCCGACGCCCTGGCCGCCCTCGCCCCGGCCGGCTACGACCACGTCATCCTGGACGACTGCTGGCTGGCCGCCCAGCGTACGAGCGGCGCCCTGGCCCCCGACGCCACCCGCTTCCCCTCCGGCGTCAAGGCGCTGGCCGACTACCTGCACGGCAAGGGGCTCAAGCTCGGCCTGAGCCTGTCGGCGGGCACCAAGGCGTGCTCCGGCGGTGGCGCCGGCTCCTACAAGAGCGAGGCCGCCGACGCCGAGCAGGTCAAGGGCTGGGGCGTCGACTACGTCAAGTACGACTGGTGCAACGTCCCCGCCGCCGACTTCCCCGGCCAGAACGTCCAGCAGATCGCCCAGACCCTCTACCCGCGCATGCGCCAGGCGCTCGGCGACGCGATCGAGTTCGCGATGAACAACGAGGACGGCAGCACCGTGCCGTGGCTGTGGGGCAAGGAGGCAAAGGCCACCACCTGGCGGACCAACGTCTACAACAAGCCCCTGCCCGACAGCTACGCGACCATGGTCGACGTCTGGGAGACCAATCAGCTCAGGGTCCAGTACGCGGGTCCGGGCAGCTGGGCGGACCCCGACCTGGTCCAGGCGGGCCGGGGCGGCATGACCGACGCCGAGTACCGCACCCAGGTCAGCCTCTGGGCCGTCGGTGCCGCCCCGCTCATCCTCCAGGCCGACCCGGCCAAGGCGCCGCCGGCGATCGTCGCCAACCCCAAGGTGATCGCCGTCGACCAGGACGCGCTGGGCGTACCGGGCCGGTTGGTGACCTCCGACGGCTGGTACCACGTGCTGTCCAAGCCCCTGGCGAACGGGGATCAGGCGATCCTGCTGTTCAACGAGAGCGACCGGGCGGCGACGATCTCCACCAAGCTCAAGCCCGCCCGCTACCGCGTCGAGGAGCTGTGGACCGGCGCGGTCACGACCACGGAGGGCGACCTGGCGGCCCAGGTGCCCGCCCACGGGTCGGTGCTCTACCGGGTGAGCCAGAGCCGGGAGAAGGCCCCGCCCGCCGTGCTGGTGGAGGTGGACCCGGGACTCCTGGGCGACGATCACCCGTCCGTGCTGGAGCCGGGCAAGGAGCGGGAGGTCGTCACCAGGGTCACCAACACCGGGGCTACGGACCGGCTGCGGGACGTCGAGGTGGCGCTGGCCGTACCTGAAGGGTGGCGGGCCAGGGCGCGCACGGCCACCAGGACCGGGCGGCTGGACGGCGGCGAGAGCCTCACCGTGAAGTGGTCGGTTACACCGCCCGCCGGAGCCGAGCTCAAGGACTACGAGATCACGGCCACCGCCGCCAAGTCCGCGGCCACCGCCGTCGTCAAGGTCGCTCGGGCGCCCGGCTCCGGCCGGACGTACCTCAGCGACCTGCCCTGGACCCGCGTCGCCAACTACTTCGGCCCGGTCGAGAAGGACACCAGCAACGGCGAGAAGGCCGCCGGAGACGGCAAGCCGATCACCATCGAGGGGGTCACGTACGCCAAGGGGCTCGGTGCCCACGCGCCCGCCGACATCGAGTTCTACACCGCCGGCCGCTGCTCGACCGTCGAGTTCCAGGCCGGAATCGACGACGAGGTGGGCCAGGCGGGCTCGGCCGACCTCGAGGTCTGGGCCGACGGCGGCCGGGTCGCCCACTCGGGCATCGTCACCGGCGCGCAACCCGCCAGGAAGGTCACCGCGTCCGTGAAGGGCGCCACGTACGTCCGGCTGGTCGCGACCAACGGCGGCGACAACGCGACGTCGGACCACGCCGACTTCGCCGACGCCTCTATCACCTGCCAGTAGAAAGAGAGCTCATGATCGTTCCCAAGCCCGTCCGGTACGAGATCCGGCAGGGGCGGTTCGTCCTCGATCGGGAGACCTCGGTGACGGCGTCGCCGCCGCTGGGCGAGGTCGCCTCCTGGTTGCGGGGCGAGCTGAGCCCGGTCGTCGGCGGGGAGCTGCTGCCGGGGCCGGGCTCGGGAACGATCACGCTCGGGCTCCGCGACGATCTGCCGCCCGAGGCGTACCGGCTGAGCGTGGCCGACGACGGCGTGGTGATCGAGGGCGGCGGCCCGGCGGGGGTGTTCTACGGCGCGCAGAGCCTGCGGCAGCTGCTCCCGCCCGCCGCGTTCAGGAAGGCGTCGGCGGGCGGGCCGCTGGTGCTGCCGGCCGTCCTGATCGAGGACGAGCCGAGGTTCGGGTGGCGCGGCTGCATCCTCGACGTCGCCCGACATTTCATGGTCAAGCAGGACGTGCTGCGCTTCATCGACCTGATGGCCCTGCACAAGCTCAACGTGCTGCATCTGCACCTCACCGACGACCAGGGCTGGCGCGTCGAGATCAAGCGCTACCCCCGGCTGACCGAGGTCGGCGGCTGGCGCAAGGAGAGCCAGACCGGCTGGAACGGCGCCATGGACGGCCGCCCGCACGGCGGCTACTACACGCAGGACGACATCCGGGAGATCGTGGCCTACGCGGCGCGCCGGCATGTCACCGTCGTGCCCGAGATCGACCTGCCCGGTCACACCCAGGCCGCCATCGCCGCCTACCCCGAGCTGGGCAACCTCGACACCCCGCTGGAGGTGCGCACCACCTGGGGCGTCGGGGTGAACGTGCTGAACGTCGAGGAGAGCACGATCGCCTTCTTCCAGAACGTCTTCGACGAGGTGCTGGAGCTGTTCCCGAGCCCGTACGTGTGCGTCGGCGGCGACGAGTGCCGCAAGGACCAGTGGCGCGACAGCCCCGCCGCGCGGCGCCGCATCCGCGAGCTCGGGCTGCGGGACGAGGAGGAACTGCAGAGCTGGTTCATCCGCCGCTTCGACGACTACCTGGCCGAGCGCGGCCGCCGGCTGGTGGGCTGGGACGAGATCCTGGAAGGCGGTCTCGCGCCGGGCGCCGTGGTGGCCTCCTGGCGCGGCGACCTGGGGGCGGTGTCGGCGGCCCGCGCCGGGCACGACGTGATCACCTGCCCCAACACCTCTGTCTACTTCGACTACCGGCAGGGGCCGGGGGAGGACGAGCCGGTGCCGTTCGGGACCGTGCTGACGCTGGAGGAGGTGTATGCCTTCGACCCGGTTCCGGAGGAGTTGCGCGACGATCCGGCAGAGGCGCGGGTCCTCGGGTCGCAGTGCGGCCTGTGGAGTGAGCTGATCGACTCCAACCGGCACATGGACTACATGGCCTTCCCGAGGGTGGCGGCGTTCGCGGAGACGGTGTGGAGCCCGCCCGCCCGTGATCTGGCCGACTTCCGTGTACGGCTGGCGGCCCACCTGCCCCGGCTGGCCGCGATCGGGGTGGAGTACCGGCCGGAGTCGGGGCCGCTGCCCTGGCAGACCCGCCCCGGTGTCCCCGGCCGCCCGGAGGACCGCGCGCGGTGGCAGGCCAAGATCGACGCCTGGACCAGCAACCTCCGGAGCTAGAGCTCGACCGGCCCGCCGCTGCGCCAGTAGACGTTGTCGTGCCTCGACAGCAGGTCCTCGTCCACCAGATAGCGGCGCAACGCCGCGTAGTCATCGTGGAAGGCCCGCAGCGCCACGTTCACGTCCTTCTCCGAATACCGCACGCCCGGCTCGAACACCCGCGAGATGTAGCGCAGCACCACGAGCTTCTTGTCCCGCTTCGTGGGCATGGTCGTCAGCCGCCCGTCCACCAGGAACGTCCGGAGCAGCCGCTCCTCGGCGCCGACCTCGTCCGAGGGCTCGGCGGCTCGTGCCCGGAGCAGCTCACGGAACTTCTCCGGCGCCGCCCGCCACGCTCCGTCCTCGCCCCGTACGGCCAGCCCACCGGCGGCCAGCCGGGCGAGGACCTTCGGCGACAGCCCGTCGGTGACACCGAGCACCAGAGAGGCGAACGCCCGGAGCGTGTCGTCCTGGGCGAGCAGCCCGAGCACGCGCCTGTTCTCTTCATCGCTCATTCGGTTATTTTGTCCCATGATCGCCGGATCGACGCCTGCGGCGGGACTCCCACCAAATGTCCCGATCTTGAGACATTGTCATGACCTTATGACGAACTTAGCTATCGGAGACTAAAGGAACGCGCGTGTGCCGGAGCGCCCTTGCCAGTCCGCTCCGGCACACGGCTATATCACAATCTGTTGAGACCCTGTACGTGCACCACCGCGCGGCCCTCCTCGTCGGAGGCGGCCAGGTCGATCTGCGCGTCGATGCCCCAGTCACCGTCACCCGCCGGGTCCTTGACGGTCTGGCGCACCTTCCACAGTCCGCTCTCCTCCTCGATGCGCAGCAGCGCGGGCCCCCGCGCGTCGGCGTCGGTGAAGATCTCCTCGTGCTCGGCGTAGTAGGCGTCGAGCGCCGCGCCCCAGTCGACGTCGGGCGCCAGCTCCGCCAGCTCGTCCTCCTTCTCGATGGCGCAGAGCTCGACCAGGCGGAACATCGCGTTGCGCACCAGCACCCGGAAGGCCCGCGTGTTGGCGGTGACCGGCCGGACCTTGGCCTCCAGCTGCTCCTGGCGCTCCAGCGCCTCCTCCGGGTTGGCCAGCTGCTCCCACTCGTCGATCAGGGACGAGTCGACCTGCCTGACCAGCTCGCCCAGCCACTCGATCAGGTCGATCAGGTCCTCGGTCTTGAGATGCTCGGGGACCGTGCGCGACAGCGTCCGGTAGGCGTCGGCCAGGTAGCGCAGCACCGTGCCCTCCGACCGGGCCAGCTCGTAGAACTGGATGTAGTCGGCGAACGTCATCGCCCGCTCGTACATGTCGCGCACCACGCTCTTCGGGCTGACCGTGTAGTCGCCCACCCACGGATGCCCGTGGCGGTATGTCTCATAGGCCCCGAGCAGCAGATCGTCCAGCGGCATCGGGTACATGACCTCGGCCAGCTGCTCCATCCGCTCCTCGTACTCGATGCCGTCGGCCTTCATTTGCGCGACCGCCTCGCCCCTGGCCTTCTTCAGCTGGGCCGACAGGATCTGGCGCGGGTCGTCGAGGATGGACTCCACGATCGACACCATGTCGAGGGCGTAGCTCGGCGAGTCGTGGTCGAGCAGGTCGAAGGCGGCCAGCGCGAAGGTGGACAGCGCCTGGTTGAGCGCGAAGTCCTCCTGTAGGTCGATCGTCAGCCGGGCCCGCCTGCCCTGCTCGTCGGCCTCACTGAGCTGCTCCACGATGCCGCCCGCGAGCAGCGACCGGTAGATGGCGATGGCCTGGCTGATGTGCCGCCGCTGCCACTTGCGGTCCTCGTGGTTGTCGGTGAGCAGGTGCTTCATCGCCTGGAAGCAGTCGCCGGGCCGGTTGATGACCGCGAGCAGCATGGCGTTGGTGACCTTGAACCGGGAGTTGAGCGGCTCCGGCTCGGCGGTCTGCAGCTTCTCGAAGGTCTCCTCGCTCCAGCCGACGAAGCCCTCCGGCGGCTTCTTGCGGGCGTAGCCGCGCCGCCGCTTCGGGTCGTCGCCGATCTTCGCCAGCGCCTTGGCGTTCTCGATGTCGTGCTCGGGCGCCTGGCAGGCGACGTAGCCGATGGTGTCGAAGCCGGCCCGCCCGGCCCGGCCGGCGATCTGGTGGAACTCGCGGGCGCGCAGGCGGCGCACCTTGTTGCCGTCGTACTTGGACAGCGCGGTGAACAGCACGGTCCGGATCGGCACGTTGACGCCGACGCCGAGGGTGTCGGTGCCGCAGATGACCTTCAGCAGGCCGGCCTGGGCCAGCCGCTCCACCAGCCGCCGGTATTTGGGCAGCATCCCGGCGTGGTGGACGCCGATGCCGTGGCGTACGAGGCGGGACAGGGCGCGGCCGAACCGGGTGGTGAAGCGGAAGCCGCCGATCAGCGTCGCGATGGCCTCCTTCTCGGCCTTCGTCGACATGTTGATGGACATCAGGGACTGCGCCCGCTCCATGGCGGCGGCCTGGGTGAAGTGCACGACGTAGACCGGCGCCTGGCCGGTGCGGAGCATCTCCTCCAGCGTCTCGTGGAGCGGCGTCATCCGGTAGGAGTAGATCAGCGGCACCGGCCGCTCGGTGTGCTTGACGACCGAGGTGGGCCGGCCGGTGCGCCTCGTCAGGTCGCGCTCGAACATCGAGACGTCGCCGAGCGTGGCCGACATCAGGATGAACTGGACGTTCGGCAGCTCCAGCAGCGGCACCTGCCACGCCCAGCCCCGGTCGGGCTCGGCGTAGAAGTGGAACTCGTCCATGACGACCTGGCCGATGTCGGCCGCCGCGCCGTCGCGCAGCGCGACGTTGGCCAGGATCTCGGCCGTGCAGCAGATGATCGGGGCGCCCGGGTTGACGCTGGCGTCGCCGGTCATCATGCCGACGTTCTCGGTGCCGAAGACCGAGACCAGGTCGAAGAACTTCTCCGACACCAGCGCCTTGATCGGCGCGGTGTAGAAGGTGCGTACGTCCCTGGTCAGCGCGGCGAAGTGGGCGCCCGCCGCGACCAGGCTCTTGCCGGAGCCCGTCGGGGTGGACAGGATCACGTTGCTCCCGGAGACGACTTCGATGAGCGCCTCCTCCTGGGCGGGATAGAGCGTGAGCCCCCGTTCGGAGTTCCAGGAGACGAACGCGTCGAAAATAGCGTCCGGGTCGGCGTCGATCTCTTCCGGCAGTCGGTCAACGAGGAGGCTCACACCCTCTATCCTGCCGAAGTTTGCCGAATGCTCGAACCCGAGCCGGCGCGACAGCGCCCGATCCCCGTGACTTAGGGGAGTTCGAGCTGGTAGAGGATGGTGTCGATCCATCGCCCGTGCTTGAAACCGACCGACTTCAGCCGGCCCGCCTCCGCGAATCCGAACGCCGCGTGCAGCTTCAGCGAGGCCGGGTCACCGCCGTCGGCGATCACCGCGATCATCTGCCGGACGCCGGTCTCGCCGGTGCGGGCGATCAGCTCGCCGAGCAGCAGCCGTCCCAGCCCGCGCCCGGTCGCCCCCGGCGAGAGGTAGATCGTGTCCTCCACGGTGTGCCGGTAGGCGGGCTTGGGGCGGTAGCGCCCGCAGTAGGCGAACCCCAGCACCCGGCCGTCCTCCTCCTTGGCCACCAGGAACGGCAGGCCCGCCTCGGTGATCGCCGCCGCCTTCAGCCGCCACGCCTCGATGTCGAGGGGCGTCTCGTCGAAGGTCGCCACCGACTCCGTCACATAGTGCGCGTAGATCTCGGCGACGGCGGGCAGGTCGGTCTCAGACAAAGGCTGAATGAGCGTCATAGGACTGCATTCTTAGACGATTCGCGTGACCATCATGTTTCCGCATCCTCACCCGCGCGTCACACCCGGGCCTTCGGGCCGGTGAGCAGCAGGCCGCCCAGGATCGCCAGGGCCGCCAGGAACGGCGTGTTGCCGGGCGCGAACCCCGCCACGGTCAGCCCCAGCAGCCCGCCGCCGACCAGCCCCGCCGACGTGAGCGCGCTGCGCCAGGTGGCCTTCCCGTACGGCAGCGCGGGCGGCTCCTCGAACCGGGAGAAGCCCTTCAGCAGCGGCCACATCACCAGGCAGAGCATCCCGAACCAGATCGGCCACCCGGCGAACCACGCCAGGCCACCCGGCGCCGGCGTGTCGATGCCGAGACCGACGACGACCACACCGGTGACCGCGAACAGCGCCGGCATGTGCCACAGATAGGCGGTCATGATGCGCGGCCCGGCCCAGGCGAGCAGCTTCTCGGTCCGCAACCGCAGGATCCACGGCCGCAGCAGCGTGGCCAGCCCGATCTGGCCGATCGAGGCGGCCAGCATGGCCAGCGTGGGCGGGGCCATGTTCGACACCTCGGCGCCGGGCAGGCCGATCATGCTGCCCGGGTACGGGCCGAACGCCACGAGCAGCGCCGCGGCCCCGAAACCGCCGATCGCCATCAGGCCGGGGCGGGTCAGCCGTCCCTCGGCGTAGCGGAAACCGAGCTGGTGCACCGCCAGCCAGACGAACACGATGTTGAGGTAGCCCAGCGCGTCGGCACCCGTCGAGAACCGCAGCACGTCCGTCAGCACCGCCGCGGCCGCCAGCGCGGCGGGGACGCGCAGGCCGTACCTTTCGTGCAGGCTCATCATGTACGGCGTGGCCGTGACCGCGATCAGGTAGACGGCCAGGAACCACAGGAGCTGCCCGGTGAGCTGCGCGCCCACCTGCAGCGGCTGCGCGGGCACGCCCAGCGTGAGCAGCAACTGGGGGAGCGGGATCCAGACCGCGGCCAGTGGCAGGAGCGGCCAGGCCAGCCGGCGTAGCCGGGTGGCGAGCCACTGCGGCCCGCCGTGCGCCGCCCGGCCGAAGCTGATCGCGTTGGCGGCGCCGCCCGCGAAGAACACCAGCGGCATCACCTGGCTGATCCAGGTCACCACCCAGACGCCCGGCGTCGACAGGGCGTTGCCGGTGGTCAGGCGGGTGCCGTCGAAGGCGAGCACCGGGATCGTCCAGTGCTGCAGCACCACGAGCGCCATGCCGAACACCCGCAGCAGGTCGATGAACGGGTCCCTGACCGTCGCCCGCGCCGCCGGTGCGGGGCGGACCGGTGCGGCGGCCTCGGGCAGGGCCGCCGGATGGTCGAGCAACGCGGTCATGGGGGCCTCGATTCGTGATGGACGTGAGGCCTCAAGACTTCCGTCGCGGGCGGCCCGGCACAGTGCCGTGAGCCGCCCTCTTCCGGGAAGATCACACCACCATGGAAGGTAGGGCAGGCCCTACCGCCATATACCGGCGCACAGGGTCGATGCGGGCATGGCACAGTCGTACCGTGAACGCCATGCGCTCCCTCATGAGACGTGTCCTCCTGGACACGCGCTACACGCTGGTCGGCTTCCCCACGGCCGTCATCGCCTTCGTGCTGCTGGTCGTGGGCATGGCCGCCGGCGTGGGCACGACGGTCATATGGATCGGCGTGCCCCTTCTCGCGGGGACGCTCATGATCGCCAGGGGGTTCGCGGACGCGGAGCGCGGCTGGCTCTCCGACGTGCTCAAGCGCCCTCCGGTGCGCCCCCGCTACAAGCCCGCGCCGGCGGGCGCGGGCCGGTTCCGCCGGCTGGTGAACCCGCTGACCAGCGGGCAGTCATGGCTCGACCTGCTGCACGGGATCTTCAACTTCCCCCTCGCCATCGTGTCGTTCGTGCTGACCGTGGTGTTCTGGGCGGTGCCGGTCGCCGGGCTGAGCTACCCCCTGTGGGGCGTCATCACCTCGCGCATCCCCGGCAACGAAGAGCTGCCCCAGCTGCTCGGGTTCGAGCAGAACTACTGGGTCAACTCGGCCTTCTACGTCGTGCTCGGCCTGCTCGGCATGCTCATCCTGCCGTTCATGGTGCGCGCCGCCGCGTTGCTGCGCGCCGGGGTCGGCCGGGCGTTGCTGACCGGGGTCGCCGAGCTGCAGGAGCGCATCGACGACCTGGCCGAAGGCCGGGCCGCGGCCGTCTCCGCCGAGGCCAACGCGCTGCGCAAGCTGGAGCGCGACATCCACGACGGCCCGCAGCAGCGGCTGGTCTCGCTGGCCATGGAGCTGTCCAGGGCGCAGCGGCAGATGCAGCGGGACCCCGAGGCCGCGCAGGCCACGATCAGCTCGGCGATCACCGCCACCCGCGAGACGCTCGACGAGCTGCGCGCCCTGTCACGCGGCATCGCGCCGCCCATCCTGTCCGACCGCGGCCTCGCCCCGGCCCTGGCCGCCTTGGCCGGACGCTGCACCATCCCGGTCGATCTCGACGTGCAGACCGTCCGGCGCTACCAGGCCTCCGTCGAGAACGCCATCTACTACGTCGTCGCCGAGACGCTCACGAACGTCGCCAAGCACAGCCGCGCCACCGTCTGCACGATCCAGCTGGTCCACATCGGTGACATTCTCATGCTCACCATCGGGGATGATGGGGTCGGCGGCGCGCACGTCGCCAAGGGACATGGTCTCGCCGGTCTGGCCGACCGGCTCCGCGCGGTCGACGGGGAGCTGGCCGTGCAGTCGCCGGACGGCGGGCCGACGGTGATCGTGGCGGAGGTTCCGTGCGGGTAGTCGTGGCCGATGACGCGGTTCTGATCAGGGAGGGCCTGGTCAGGTTGTTGGAGGAGTTCGGCTGCGAGGTGGTCGCGACGGCGGGTGACGGCGACGGCCTCGTCAAGGCGGTGGCCGAGCACCGGCCGGACGTGTCCGTGGTCGACGTGCGGATGCCGCCGTCGTTCACCGACGAGGGGCTCAGGGCCGCCGTGGAGGCGCGCCGCCGGGTTCCGGGGGCGCCGGTGCTGATCCTCTCGCAGTACGTCGAGGTCTCCTACGCCGACGACCTGCTGGCCGATGCCCGAGGCGCGGTGGGCTACCTGCTGAAGGACCGGGTCGTGGACGTGGACGAGTTCATGGAGGGCCTGCGGCGGGTCGCCGCCGGCGGGACCGTGTTCGACCCTCAGGTGGTGTCCCAATTGATGGTGCGCAGGCGCAGGGACGACCCGTTGGCGCAGTTGACGCCGCGGGAGCGGGAAGTGCTCGGGCTGATGGCCGAGGGCAAGTCCAATCCGGCCATCGGCCGGCAGCTGGTCATCAGCGACGGGGCCGTTGAGAAGCACATCAGGAGCATCTTCAGCAAGCTCGGGCTTTACGCCGACGACAGCGATCAGCATCGGCGCGTGCTGGCCGTCCTCGCCTATCTGCGGTCCTGACCCACCCTGTACGCCCAAGCGGGTCCTGACACACACGGTACGTCCAGGGCGCCGGCCGGTCCGCGCGGCGTTCCGCGCGGACCTGGCCGCCCGGTGGTCAGCCGAGCGCGTCGACCAGCTTCTTGCGCTGCTGGGCGCCCAGGCCGCCGAGGCGGCGCTTCTCGTCGACGCCGGCCTCCTCCATGAGCGCGGTGGCCTTGGCCGGGCCGACGCCCTTGACGGCGCGCAGGGCCTGCGACACCTTGATCTTCTTGGCGATGTCGTCGTCGCGCTCCAGCAGCTGCGCGAAGGTCAGCTCACCGGCCTTGACCTTGCCCAGCAGGGCGGTGCGGGCCGCGCGTGCCTCCGCGGCCTTCTCCAGAGCCGCCTTGCGCTGCTCGGGGGTGAGAGTCGGAAGTGCCATCTCGGTTCTCCTAGGGGAGTTTGGGGTCGGGGATTCCTGTAACCCGTAGTGCAGTGGCTAATCATGGCGGATACCAGCGGTTCGTGTTGCGAAAAGCGCCCGCTCAGCGTGTGCGCCACGCCGAAACGGCCGTCTCGGCGCCCGCCACCTCCCGCGCGAGCGTGCCTCCGCTGACGCCCATGCCGCCGACCACGAGGTTCTCCTCACCGTAGCCCGCCCACCGGCCGACATCGCCTTCGCGGCCCGCGAAACGGTCTCTGACCAGGTCATAGAGCTCTCCGGCGGGATTCCGCCGGGTCGGCGGAGCCGCAGGTCGGCGTGCGGTGCCGTCCCTCTCGGGATGCCTGCTCGGCAAGATCACGACTCGTGTGGGTGGTTTCCGCCCTTGCGCGTGGTATCCGTCACATTCGGCGTTCGGGCGTGTCGCGAGGGCCTCGATCGACCCGGCAACGCTCCGGCGAAGCCGGGTTGTTGCAGGTCAGGGGGTATGCGCGCGTACCATGTCGGAATGGAGGTGCTCTTCGGGGGAAGGAGCAGGATGCGGGATCAAGGCTTCCCCGCGCTTCACGGGGCCGTGCTCTATTCGCCGAGGCTCGATCAGCCGGTCCCTATCACGTGCTGCCGCGCCAGGATTCGACGCCGGAGACGGTGAGGAACATGTCGAACACCGACTCCATGGCGCCGACCAGCGGACCCTGCCAGCCCAGGGCCGAGGGGGCGATCACGGGCGGCCGTTCGTGGCGGATCGTCATCAGGCCGCGGCCGAACGACTCCATGAGGGTGGGCAGGGCCCGGTCGTACAGGTCGACGCCCAGACCGGACAGGGTCACGACCGCCGGATCGTGCGCGTTCACCAGTGCCGCCAGTCCCCGGCCCAGCGCCTGCGCGTTCGTCCTGACCGCGCGCAATGCCGCCCCGCCGCCCGTGTGGTCGTGCGGGCTCGGAACCTGGCCGCCGCCCGTACCACCACTGGTGCCCCCGCCCGCCGCGTCGTCCGTCCCGTCGCCCGTGCCGCTGCCTGCGTCGGCAGTGGCGAGGATGCGGCGGGCGTCGTCGCGGCCCTGGCCGCCGCCGTACGCCAGGCCCATGTGGCGCAGGAGCGCGTTCGCCCCCACCTCCAGCCCCCAGCAGCCGTGCGCGCCGCACATGCAGGGCGCGTCGCCGCCCGTGAGCGGCATGTGCCCGAACTCCGCGCCCATCCCGCCGGCCCCTTCCAGCGGGCGTCCGTCCACCACGAGCACGCCGCCGAGGTCGAAGTCCACGTGGACGTGCAGCCCCACCCCGATCCCGCGCAAACGTCCCCGCCGCGCCTCGGCCAAGGCCGCGAAGGCCGTGTCGTTGCCCACCCGCGGCCCGCCACCCGGCACCACGGCGCCCAGACCGAGCAGGGCGGGTACGTCCACCGAGCGCCAGCGCAGGTGGGCCACGTCCACCAGGCCGCCGTCGCGCACCGGCCCCGCCACCGCGACGCCCACCCCGACCACCCGGGACCCGAGGCGTCCGACCTGCCCGCGCAGCACCTCACCGAGCGGCCCCAGGGCTCCTTCCGGCGTGCCGTCGTGGCGCCGTACGTCCAGGACGGAGACGCGTCCGCCCAGCTCGCAGGCGGCGACCTCCCACGAGTCCTCCCGGAGGTCCACGGCCAGCGCCAGCGGCCCCTCGGGATGCGGGCCGGGCACCTGCGTGGGGCGTCCTCTGCCGTGCGCCGCGGACGGCTCCTCGTGCAGCAGCCGGTCGTCGGCCAGGCCGCTGACCAGCACCGAGGCGGTGCCTCGGGCCAGTGCCAGGTCCTGGGTCAGACGGGAGCGCGTACGGGTCGCGCCGCAGTCGTGCACGGCCCGCAGCAGCCGCACCCGGTTGTACGCGCGCAGACCGGCACTCGTCGTTGCCCCATTCATCACCATTGTCGAAGCCTCATCCGGGTTATTATGCTCTAGCCGTGAACAAAAGTGACGCCAAGCGCGCCCGTATCGCAGTCTTCTCCTTCTTCTTTCTCAGCGGGTTCGTGATGGGCCTGTGGGCGGCGGGGTTGCCGTCGCTCAACGACCGCCTGGATCTCGGACCGGCCCGGCTCGGCAGCGTCCTGCTGCTGGTCTCGGGTGGCGCGCTGGTGTCGATGCTGGTGGCGGGGCCGCTGGTGGACAAGTGGTCGAGCAGGGTCGTCTGCTGGGTCGGCGGCCCGCTGTCGGCGGCCGTCCTGCTCGGTCCCGCCTTGGCCCCCTCCTACCCGGCGCTGGCCGTTCTCGCCGTGCTGCTCGGGATCGGCCTGGGGGTGGCCGAGGTGGCCATGAACTCCCACTCGGTCGAGGTCGAACGTGTCTACGGCCGGCCGATCATCTCGGCCTTCCACGGCACGTGGAGCCTGGGCGGCGCCGTCGGCGGCGCGCTGACCGCCGGGGCGCTGAAGGTCGGTGTGGACCCGCAGGCGCTGCTGGTCGGGGCGGCGATCGTGGTGCCGTTCCTGTACGTTCCGGCGGCGCGGATGCTGCTGCCGGACCCGCCCCAGCACGTCACCCGGGAGGAGAGCGCGACCGGGAGCAGCCCGCTGCGCTGGGGCCTGGTGGCCCTGCTGGGCCTGGCCGCGTTCGCCGGGCACCTGAGCGAGGGCGCCGCCATCGACTGGGCCGCCCTGCACGCCCGCTGGGTGCTGCACACCGACCCGGCCGCCGCGCCGATCGCGTACACGATCTTCGCGGTGGCCATGACGACGGTACGGCTGCTGGGCGACCCGATCCGGGCCCGTCTGGGCTCGGTGCGCACGATCCAGCTCGCCGGCGTGCTCGCCACCTGCGGCTACGTGCTCGTCCTCGTCGCTCCGCTCACCGCCGACGCGCTCCACGTGGTGTGCGCGTGGTCCGGCTGGGCGCTCGTGGGCGTCGGGCTGGCCACCGTCGTACCGGTGATCTTCAGCGCGGTGGGTGCGGCGGGCAACCGGGTCGGCCGCGCGCTGGCGCTGGTGACGGCGTTCGGCTACAGCGGGCTGTTGGTGGGGCCCGCGCTGCTCGGATATCTCGCGGAGTCCTGGACGTTGCGGTTCGCGCTGATCGTCCCGGCCCTGCTGGCCGCTGCCGTCGCCCTCGCGGGCGCGCCGGCCATCCGCGCCCTGAGCCGCGTCCCCGTACCGGTCCCGGCCGACTCGCGCTGACCTGATCGGGTACGGGCTTCCGCGGCTGGAGTCCCCGCCTCCGTCCCGGCCTCACCTCGCTACGAGCGCCGCCTGGTTCCGCCCCGGAGCCAGGCGGCGCTCGTTGACCTCGCGTTATGTGATCGTGACTTGACCCCATGCGTAACGTGCATGTTTCATGTCCCACACGCCGTAAACGTTTACAGCGATTTTACGGATTCGTTCGACGCGCATGGAGGGACAGCCTTGGCCGACGGACCCACGATCACCACGATCGCCGAGCGCGCGGGCGTCTCCATCGCCTCGGTCTCGCGGGTGCTGAACGGCCTGCCGACCAGGCAGGAGACCGTGCGCAAGGTGATGGCCGCCGCCGACGAACTCGGCTACGTGCGCAACGCCGTGGCCAGGTCGCTCAAGTCGCGCCGCACGCACCAGGTCGCCTTCGCCATGGCCGACATCGGCAACCCGGCCTACCTGGCCATGCTGCGCGAGATCCAGCCCGTGCTCAAGGCGGCCGGCTACCGGCTGGTCCTGCACTCGACCGACGCCGTCGCCGCCGACGAGATCGACGTGCTGCACAGCCTCGGCGAGCGCTACGTCGACGGGCTGATCATGAGCCCGCTGCGCGTCACCGAGGCGCACCTGCGGATGCTCGCCACCGCCCGGGCGCCCGTCGTGATCATCGGCTCGGTGCCCGACGGGACGCCGGTCGACAACGTACGCGCGGACTCACGTACCGGCGTCAGGCTCGCCATCGACCACCTGCACATGCTCGGCCGCCGCCGGATCGGCATGGTCAACGGCCCGCTCGACACCGTGCCGGGTGCCGCCCGCGGCGCCGCGTACCGGGAGGCGCTGGCGGCGGTCGGCCTGCCGTACGAGGAGAAGCTGGTGGAGATCGGCGACTTCTACCGTGAGGAGGGCCGTCGCGCGGTGGCGACGCTGCTGCGGCGGGCGCCCGACATCGACGCGCTGATGTGCGCCAACGACCTGATCGCGCTGGGCGCGCTCGACGTGCTGCGGGCGGCGGGCAAGCGGGTGCCGCAGGACGTCGCGGTGGTCGGCATGGACGACACCGACCTGGCCGCCGCCTCCTGGCCGTCGCTCACCAGCGTCTCGCTGGGCTCCGCTGAACGCGGCAAGGCCGCCGCCGAGCTGCTGCTCGACCGGCTGCAGAACGGCGATCGCGAGCCCCGCCTGGTCACCGTCCTGCCCCGCCTGGCGGTCCGCGCGTCCACGGCGGGCGAGGCGTCCGAGGGAGGAAGGTCTTCATGACGGCGACCGCGACCAGGCCCCCGCAGACGCGGCGCAGGCGACCCAGCGGCGTCTCACGGCAGACCCGCGAGATGTGGGTGCTCATGCTGCCCGCGCTGGTGCCGGTCCTGCTGTTCAGCGTGGGCCCGCTGCTCTACGGCATCGGCCTGGCCTTCACCGACGCCGAGTCTGGCCGCAACCACGTCACCAGCTTCGTGGGCCTGGAGAACTTCGGCACGCTGCTGGCCGACGAGGACTTCTGGGCGTCGATCAGGATCGGCCTGATCTGGGCCGTGTCGGTGACCGTGCTGCAGTTCCTGGCCTCCCTGGGGCTGGCGCTGCTGCTCAACCAGAAGCTGTGGTTCAGAGGGCTGGCCCGGGTGCTGGCCGTGGTGCCGTGGGCGATGCCGCCCGTGGTCATCGGCCTGATGTGGCGGCTGGTCTACCACCCCGACGCCGGGATCGTGAACACCACGTTCGGCACCGACATCAACTGGCTCGCCGACTTCTCCTGGGCACTGCCCGCCATCATCGTCATGGGCGTCTGGAGCGGCATGCCGCAGACCACGGTCGTCCTCCTGGCCGGTCTGCAGGGCATCCCCAAAGAGCTCTACGAGGCCGGCGAGGTCGACGGGGCGGCCACCTGGCGCAAGTTCTGGAGCATCACGCTGCCGCAGCTGCGGCCCGTGATCGTCACCATCACCTCGCTCGACTTCGTGTGGAACGTCAACCAGTTCACCCTCGTCTACGTGCTGACGCAGGGCGGGCCTGGCGGGCGGACCAGGCTGCCGATGCTGTTCGCCTACGAGGAGGCGTTCCGCTACGGCTTCTTCGGCTACGCGGCGACCATGGGCGTCACCATCGTGATCGTCGTGCTGGCCCTGCTCGGCTTCTATCTCTGGCGGCAGATGCGGGAGACGTCATGAAGAAGATCCCGCAGTACGCGGCACTCCTGGCCTACATGGTCTTTCTGGCCTTCCCGCTGGTGTGGCTGCTGTCCACGGCGCTCAAGACGCCGCAGGAGATGGCCAACCTGCACCCGACGTGGATCCCGGACCGGCCGACGCTGGCCAACTTCAGCGACGCCTTCGGTGAGCAGGACCTGGTGGGAGCCGGGCTGCGCAGCCTGATCGTGGCCCTGTCCAGCTCCGTGCTGACGGTCGCCGTCTCGCTGCCCGCCTCCTACGCGCTGGCCCGCTACAAGGGCGTGCTCAAGCGGGTGGCGCTCGGGTGGGTGCTGGTCAGCCAGGTGTTCCCGTTCATCCTGATCATCATCCCGCTGTTCATGGTGCTCAAGCAGCTCGATCTGGTGAACACGCTGTTCGGCCTGGTGGTCGTGCACGTGACGTTCACGCTGCCGTTCGCGCTGTGGATGCTCCAGGGGTACGTGCGCTCCGTGCCGCGCGAGCTGGAGGAGGCCGCGGCCATGGACGGCGCGACCCGCCTGCGCTCGATCGTCAGCATCGTCGCGCCGCTGCTCGCGCCGGGCGTGGTGGCGACGCTGCTGTTCTCGTTCATCTCCTCGTGGAACGAGTTCCTGTTCGCGCTCGTGGTCCTCAAGGACCCCGATGTGATGACGCTGCCGCTGACGCTGGTGAGGTTCACCGGCCCTGAGGGAGTGTCGAGGCTCGGCCCGCTGGCCGCGGCGTCGCTCATGGCGACGATCCCGAGCCTGATCTTTTTCGCAATCATCCAGCGACGGCTGAGGTCCGGCCTGATGGCCGGCGCTGTGAAGGGCTAGGAGGCTCTTATGCGTATCAAATCCGCGTTGGCGGCGGCGGCGATCGTCGCGCTGGCCGCCGGGTGCGGTGGGGGCGGTGGCGACGCCGGCTCCGGCGAGTCCGCCAAGCCCGGGGAGCCGGTCAAGCTCAACTTCCTCAGCCTCGCCTGGCAGAAGGAGTCGGTGGCGGCCAACAAGCAGCTCGTCGACGAGTGGAACAAGGCCAACCCGACCATCCAGGTCACCTACGTCCAGGGCAGCTGGGACAACGTCAACGACCAGCTCGTCACCTCCTTCGAGGGCGGCGACCCGCCGGACGTCATCCACGACGACTCCCCGGCCCTGTCGGGCTTCGCCTCCAAGGGCTACCTGCTCGACATCAAGGACAAGGTGCCCGCCGACCTCAAGAGCGACATCCCGCAGCCCGCCTGGGACACCGTCACCTTCGACGACGGCAAGGGCAACCAGGGCGTGTACGGCGTGCCGTTCCTGCAGGAGTCGCAGGTCATCATCGCCAACAAGAAGCTGCTCGACGGCGCCGGCGTGCGCATCCCCACCTCCGACAACCCGTGGACGTGGGACGAGTTCGCCGAGGTCAGCAAGAAGCTCACCAAGGGCGGCTCCTTCGGCGTGGCCTGGCCCATGAAGTCGCCGGTCAACAAGACGCTGAACCTGGCGCTCAACTTCGGCGGCACCTTCTTCCAGACCACCGACGGCAAGACGACCGTCAAGGTGGGCCCGGAGGAGAAGCAGGTCCTCCAGCGCATCCACGACCAGCTCTACAAGGACAAGTCCGCCGACACCTCGGCGCTCGGCATGGGCACCGCCGACCCGCTGCCCGGCTTCTTCGCCGGCAAGTACGCGATGCTGCCGGTCGGCGTCTACCTGCGCCAGCAGGTCGTCGAGCAGGCCCCCAAGGGCTTCGACTGGGTCACCCTCCCGCCGCTGAAGGGCACCACCAGCGACCAGGGCGCGGTCTCGCAGACCCTGTCCGTCGCCGCCGACAGCAAGCACGCGGAGGAGTCGCTGAAGTTCATCTCCTTCTTCCTCAACGGCACCAACCAGGCCAAGCTCGCCAAGGGCGACTGGCTGCTGCCCACCTCCGCCAAGGCCGCCGCCGACCCGGCGATGACCACCAAGGAGAACGGCTGGGACGTGGCCACCGCCTCCGCCAAGAACCTCGTCGTCGCGCCGTTCCTCAAGGTCAACGGGTTCGACGAGTGGAAGAGCAAGGTCGCCACGCCGGTCCTGCAGCAGTACTTCGCCAACAAGATCTCGATCGACGACGCGGCGGCGAAGCTGGTGGCGGACGGCAACAAGGTGTTGGAGCGGTACCAGCGGTGACTTATCGGGACAGGGCCCGGGGGTGTCTGCTCGGCCTGGCGGCCGGCGACGCCCTCGGGGCGCCCGCGGAGAACCTCACGCCGGCGGAGATCCGCCGGCGGTGGGGCCGGCTCACCGAGATCGAGGGCGGGGGCACGGACGACACCGAGTACGCGATCTTCGCCTCCTCGCTGCTGGTACGGCACGGGCACGCGCTGACCTCGGGCGACGTGGCCCACGCATACCGTACGGAGATCATCCCCCGGGTGACCGGGCCGATGCGCGGGGCCGGGTTCTCCGAGCTCGGCACCGTCGAGGCGCTCAGGCGCGGGCTCGAACCGCCGCTGACCGGGCTCGTGCACCAGCATGGCTGGTCCGACGGGCTGGCCATGCGGGCGGCGCCGTACGGCGTGTTCTGCCCCGGCGATCCGGCGGAGGCCGCCCGGCTCGTCGAGGAGGACGGGCGGGTCAGTCAGTCGGGTGAGGGTGTGCTGGGCGGCCGGGCCGTCGCCGGGGCGGTGGCCGCCGCGATGACCGGGGCCGCCCCGCACGAGGTGGTGGCCGCCGCGCTGGCGGTGATCCCCGCGGACTCGTGGACGGCCCGCGACATCGTCCGGGCACGCGACGTGATCACTTCGGGCCAAGACGAGCCGCATATCGTCGAAGCGCTTCACCAAGCCGTGGTGGTCCAGCACTACCCCTGGACCGATGTGGCGCCCGAGGCCGTGGCGCTCGCCCTCGCCGCCTACCTGGCGGGCGGCGGCGACGTCGAGGCGACTATCACCTTCGGGGTGAGTCTCGGCCGCGACGCCGACACCATCGGCGCCATCGCCGGCGCCATCGCGGGTGCCGGGCAGGGGCGGGACGGCGTACCGGAACGCTGGGCGAGCAAGATTGGCCCCGTGACGGGCAAATGCCTGCCCGTCGTGGCCGGCAGGCACGTGCTGGACGTCGCCGACGAACTGGCGGAAGGACTGTAGGAACTCATGTCGGGGGACAGGATCGCGGGAGCCTTCGTCGGGCTCGCCGTGGGAGACGCCGTGGGCTGGCCCGCCACCAGGCACCGGTCGGCGCTGCACGCGCCATGGAGCAGGCGGCTGCTGCGCGAGCTCGACACGTTCGCGGAGGAGCACCGGGTGACCACGTTGCCGGTGCCGTTCGCGCTGAACCAGCCCGTGGCGCCGCTGGCCGTCGGCCCGTCCGACGATGCCGAGTGGCTGGCCTGGACGGTGCGTACCATCGACCGGCCGCGCGCCGAGGCGTTCGGCGAGCTGGTGGGCCGCGACGACATCCGGGCGCGCATCTCGGTGGCCACCGCGCTCGGCAATCTGGCCAAGGGCGTCGAGCCCCCGGCCAGCGGCCACGACAATCCACACCATTTCGACGACGCCGCTGCCGTCAGGGCCGTCGCCTTCGGCGCGCTCGGCCGTGACCCGGCCGAGGACGCCCAGGTGACCAACGCCGGTGACGGGCTGCTCGGGGCCCTGGCCATGGCGGCCGCGGTGGCCGAGGCGGTGGCGACGGGCTCCGCCACCGCGGCGGCCGAGGCGGCGCTGGCCGTACTGCCGCCTGACAGCGCTATCGGGCACAACGCCCGGCTGGCGCTGGATGTGGCGCGGAAGGCGGGCGACGCGTTCGCCGCCGTGCCCGCGCTCGACGCCGCGCTGCTCGACCACGTCTACAGCTACGGGGTGGGCGCCGCGCAGACGGTGCCCGTGGCGCTGGCGCTGGCCGAGGTGGCGGGCGGTGTCCTGAGCTCGGCCGTACCCGCCGCCGCGTGCCTGGCCACGCTGGCCGACTCGGCGCCCGCGCTCACCGGGGCGCTCACCGGAGCGTGCGGCGGGCTCGACGCGATCCCGGAGGGGTGGACCGCGTCGGCGCGCACACTGGCAGGCTGCTGTCTGCCGGAACTGGCAGGAAAAGATCTCATCGAACTCTTGGAGGAACTCGCATGACGCCGCTTGAGGACAGGGCGACCGGCTGCGTGGCGGGGGCGGCGGTCGGTGACGCGCTGGGCGGCGCCACCGAGGGCTGGACTCCCGAACAGATCACCACCAGGTACGGCGGGCACGTGGAGGGCATCGTGCCCCCGTACAACGAGGACTGGCGCAACGCCCGGCCCATCGCCCCTTACCACAAGGGCGACGGCCACATCACCGACGACACCCTCATGACGCACGCGCTCATCCGCGTCTACGAGAAGGTCGCGGGTCACCTCGGGGCGTACTCGATGGCCGAGCACTTCGTACCCGAGCTCATGGGTGAGCGCCGGTGGATCCCCGAGCTGGAGGCCGAGGCGCTGCCGCTCCAGCGGATCTTCCTGGCCGAGAAGTGGATCGTCGCCCGGCTGCACTACGGCCACGTGGACCCGCGCGAGGCCGGTGTCGGCAACATCGTCAACTGCGGCGCGGCCATGTACGTGGCGCCGGTCGGCATCGTCAACGCCGCCGACCCCGACGCCGCCTACGCCGAGGCCATCGACCTGACCGGCGCCCACCAGTCGAGCTACGGCCGGGAGGCGGCCGGCGTCATGGCGGCGGCCGTCGCCGAGGCCATGCGGCCCGGCGCGACCTTCGACTCCGTGGTGGCCACCTGCCTGCGGCTGGCCAAGGACGGCACCAGAGCCGCCATCGAGGCGGTCTGTGAGGCGGCCTCTGGGCTCGGCCACTGGGACGGGTCGTTCGAGACGCTGCGGGCGGCCATGCGGCCGTTCGACACGGTCGCCGACACCTACCGCGACCAGGGGCTCGGCGCGCGGCGGCCGAGCCGGGTGCACAGCATCGAGGAGCTGCCGCTGGCGCTGGGCTTCCTCGTGGTGGCCAAGGGCGACTACCGCGACACCGTGCTCGGCGGCGTCAACTACGGCCGCGACGCCGACTCGATCGCCTCCATGGGCGGCGCCATCGCCGGCGCCCTGGGCGGGCTCGGCTCGATCCCGGGCGAGTGGGTCTCACAGGTGGCCGAGGCGAGCCGTACCGACCTGGAGGCGCCCGGCCGGGTGATCGCCGAGGTCGCCCGCCGGGTGCACGCCGACGACGCGGCCCGCCGCCGCGCCGTCGAATCCGCCTTCGCCGCCCTCGACAGCCAATGATCCGCCTCAGCCGAGCGCGGTCGGAAGGGCCGGTGGGCCGATGATCCGCCTGACCTGGGTGCAGCCCGAGGACCTGGTGGGCCATGAGCTGCGCCAGGCCGCCGAGGACGGCAGGGACGTGCGTGACATCGCCGAGCGGTGGCACGCCGCGGGCGGCCACGACGCCCCGCCGCGCGCCGGAGCCTCCGAGCCCGGCGCGCTCAGGCTGCGGCCGCTCGCCGAGGACCTGCTGGACGAGCTGGCCGCCATCCCGTCACCACTCGACCTCGATGAGCCGTCCGACCTGCCCGCCATCATCGCCGCCTGCCCGAACTGGCCCGCGCCCGCCGTTCTCCGGGAGGTCGATCCGGGCCGCGTGCTGGGGGCCTGGCAGGGCAGGGCGGCCGGCTGCGTGCTCGGCAAGCCGGTCGAGAAGATCCCCCGCGCGGGCATCAGGGAGATCGCCGAGGCCACCGGCAACTGGCCTATCACCGGCTGGTTCACCGCCAAGGGCCTGCCCGCCGACATCGCCGAACGCTGGCCGTGGAACCGGCGCAGCGCCGTCAACTCGCTGGCCGAGAACATCGACGGCGTCCCCGAGGACGACGACCTGAACTACCCGCTGCTCGCCCTGTCCGTCCTGGAACGGCACGGCCGCGGCTTCACCACCGACGACGTGGCCAAGCTGTGGCTCGACGAGCTGCCCGCCGGCCGTACGTTCACGGCCGAACGGGTCGCCTACCGCAACCTGCTGGCCGGGGTGGAGGTGCCGGAGACGGCGACGTACCGCAACCCGTTCCGCGAGTGGATCGGCGCGCTGATCAGGACCGACGTGTACGGATGGGTCAATCCCGGCGATCCGGCCACCGCGGCCGAGTACGCCTGGCGCGACGCCCGCCTCACCCACACCGCGAACGGGATCTACGGCGCCATGTTCGCCGCCGCCATGTGCGCGAGCTCCCTGGTCGCCGCCTCCGCCGCCGAGGTGATCGAGGCCGGGCTGTCCGTCGTCCCGCCGCGATCACGGCTCCACCAGGCGGTACGGCAGGCGGCAGAGGACGCCTCGGCGGAGAGTGACTTCGAGCGGGTCGTCGACCGGCTGCACGAGCGGCACGGCGCCCTGCACTGGGTGCACACGATCAACAACGCCGCCCTGGTCGCCGCCACGCTGATCCACGGCCGGGGCGACTTCACCGCCACCATCGCCGGAGCGGTCGCCGGCGGCTGGGACACCGACTCGGCGGGCGCCACGGCCGGGTCCGTCGCGGGCGCGCTGAACGGCGGGGTTCCGGAGCGGTGGAGGATGCGCGACACCCTGGCCAGCAGCCTGACCGGCTTCGATGGGGTGGGGCTGGGCGATTTGGCGCGCCGTACACAGGAGATGATGAGGGCATGATCTCGGTCTTCGGCAGCGCGAACATGGATCTCGTCGCCTACGTGTCCCAGGCCCCTAAGCGGGGCGAGACGGTCACCGGGCGCGGATTCCGTACCATCCCCGGCGGCAAGGGCGCCAACCAGGCCATCGCGGCGGCCCGCGCGGGTGCCGTGGTGGCGTTCCTGGGGGCGGTGGGCGACGACGGCTTCGGCACCGAGATGCGCACCACCCTGGCCGCGGCCGGAGTGGAGGTCGCCCAGCTGCGGCAGGTGCCCGGTCCGAGCGGCATCGCGCACATCGTGGTCGACGACGAGGGCGGCAACTCGATCATCGTGGTGCCCGGCGCCAACGGTACCGTCACCGGGCCCACCGAGGACGACGTCGCGGTGATCGCCGGTTCACGGGCGCTGCTGCTCCAACTGGAGCTGCCCATGGACGCGGTGGTCGCCGCCGCGCAGGCCGGGCAGGTGTCGGACGTACCGGTGATCCTCACCCCCGCGCCCGCCCAGCCGCTGCCGGACGCGCTGCTCGACGCGGTCACGCTGATCGTCCCGAACGAGCACGAGGCCGCCGACATCACCGGGACCGACTCCGCCGAGGCGGCGTTGGAGGCGCTGCTCGCGCGGGTCCCTGAGGCCGTCATCACGCTGGGTTCCGAGGGGGCGCTGTACGGCTCACGGTCGGGCGAGCGGCTGCGCGTACCCGCCGTGAAGGTGAAGGCGGTGGACACCACGGCGGCGGGCGACACCTTCGTCGGCGCGCTCGCGGTCGCCCGCGCCGAGGGCCTTCCCGCCGCCCCCGCCCTCCGCTTCGCCTCGGTGGCGGCGGCGCTGTCGGTGCAGCGCGAGGGCGCGAGCACGTCGATGCCCAGCCGCGCGGAGATCGACGACTCGCTCGCCTGATGCTGGGCAGGTGGGGGTCATGAATGAAGACCTGCCCGATGCGGTGAACCGGGATGGTGGCGAGAGCGACGTGGTGGCGGAGCGGTCAGGGGCCTGCACCCCGAGGGCGCCTCGCCCCGTACCCGCCGATTGGCCCGACACCGACACGAACCCCGCGATCCCCACGCCCGAGATAACCGCCCCCGAGACTGAGGCCGAGGCCACAGTTGACGCCGAAAGGCGTGCAGAAACCGGCGAAGAGGCTGGCGACGGCGCCGAAAAGGAGGTGCGGCCCGAAGCGGGTCCCACCGGCTGACGGCAACCCTTGCCGCACCCCGCCGTCAAAAAGGCCAGGACCGACGGCGGGGATCAGCCGGGGATCAAAGCGGCGGCTTTTGCCGGTTTTCCCGACGGGACGATATAGCGAATGTCCGGCATCAAGCCGTTATTTGCTCCGATTCGCGCCACTTCAACGACATACGCCGCTGACCGGTCGGCGGCTATGCGGACCGTGGCGACCCGCCACCCTTGGGGAGCGAAGACCACGAGTTCCGGGGGATACCGATCCAGGCTGCTGAGCGCGTCGGCGGGAAAGGGCGCGGAGCGGAGCGTGAGCTTGAGCCACTCGACGACGTAGCTGTGTATCCCGCGCCTGGTCAGCAGTTCGCGCAGCTCGGCCAGGGCCTGGTCATGCTCGGCCGCGGCACTTTCGCTGATCGGCGAATGGCGTGGATGAGGTTCTGAGGGTTCGGTCGTTTTCCCCAGCGGTTCGCGAGTCATTCCCTGTCACCGTCCATGTTCTGTCCGGAATGCGGCGGGCTTATCCGGTTTATTAACCAGACAGGATGCAGCGGACATGTCCGGAGGGCCTGTCTGTGCTCCGAGAAACATCGCCAGAGTGCCGCTTCCCGGCTAGCTTTGTATTCGGCAAGCAACTGTTCGTATCCAGACAGTCGCGGTGCGTCTTTGTGTGTGCGATGTCGGGAAGAACGGTCCGGAGCATTTCGAGGAGCGTGGCATGTCCGTGGATGAACAGGCCCTATCCCCAGACGAGCAGAACTCCTACGGTGCGGTCCTCAAGGAAGCCCGAATGGCGGTCGGTCTCTCTCAGATGGCCATATGGCGCTGATCCCGTGCAGCGAGAGCTTGATCGGCCTGATCGAGCGCGGCAAGCGCAACCCGACCCGGCAATTCACCCTCGCGGCCGAGACGGCCCTGGACCTGAATGGGGAATTGCTTCGGCTGCTGCCCATCAGCAGGATGTCGGGGCCGAAGTGGTTCAGAGAGTGGCCAAAGGTAGAAGAAAACGCCCACACCATCCGAACCTGGCAGCCTCTTGTCGTTCCGGGCCTGCTGCAGACGGCCGCGTACGCGCGAGCGATCCTCTCCGCCGAGCCAGGAGTCACCCAGGACTGGATCGAGGAGGCCGTCGCGACCCGGCTTCAGCGTCAGGCGGTGTTCGACCGCGACAAGCCGCCGATGTACTGGGCGCTGCTCGACGAGTGCGCTCTGATCCGCCCCATCGGGGGCGCCGAGGTCATGCGGGAGCAGCTTGAGCACTTGCTGAAGATGATGGTCACCCCCTTCGTCTCGATACAGATCGTCCCCCTCGGAGTGGGGGCTACGCCGGGCCTGCTGGGTGGCTTCGCCCTTGCTCAAGGCCCTGGCATGCCGGATCACATCTCCCTCGAAGACGCTGCACATGGCTCCGTATCGGACCGCGAGGAGGTGGTGCGAAGAGTTAGTGTCAGATACGACGCGATTCACAAATGGGCGCATCCCATACACACAAGCGAGCGACTAGTGCGTGAGGTGGCGGCAAAGTATGAAGATCAGTGACGAGCTGCGCGCCGAATTGATGGCCGCGGAGTGGACGAAATCCACACTCTCCGGCTCCAGCGGAGGCGACTGCCTCTACGCGGCCAAACTGAGCGGCGACCGATACGCGCTCAGGGACTCCGAGCAGCCCGACGTCGAGCCGCTGATCTTGCGAGGTGGCGTTTTCCGCGCCTTCGTGGGCGGCGCGAAACTGGGCGAGTTCGACATCTGACTTCCCAAGTGGAGGCCCCGGCAATCCGGGGCCTCCACGTCCTTTAGCGAACCGGGCGCGGCAGGCGGATGGTGAGGATCCGGCTGGGAACGCCGCTGTCCACCAGCCGCCCGTCCGCCCCGAACTCACCGAGCCCGAAGTCGTTGTCATTGGCGACCACGAGCGTCCGCGGGTCGAGCAGGGCGATGCCCTCGACCTTGCCAGGCAGAGTGGGGGCGACCTCGGACAGGTCGGCGACGAGCGACTTGGCCGCGACCTTGACATCCCCCAGGTCGGCCAGCGCCTCCAGCGACGGCGCGGTGGCCGGGTCGTCGTACCGCCCGCCCAGCAGGTTCGTGGCCTTGGCCAGGTCGATCTGGTAGATCCGGGCGACATTATCGGTCCGCTCGTCCACCAGCAGCCGGCGGCCGCCCACGTACGCCAGGCCGGAGACCTTCATCTCGCTCTGGTCGCCGTTCACCTTCGGGTCGAAGGTCGTGACGTCCTCGAAGCGGTAGGCGTACTCTCCGGTCACCCGCGCCGCGCGGATGCTGAAGGTGAGGATCCGGCCGACGCGGGAGGATTTGCCGGTCTTCTTGTCCGGATTGGCCAGCGGGCTCTGCACCGCGAGGTACAAGGTGTCGCCGTCGATCGCCAGCCCTTCGAACCCGCGGTTCTGCTGGCGGGAGGCGAGGATGGCCGGCAGCGTCTCCTTGACCGGGTAGTCGGCGCCGGTGAGGTTGAGCCCCTTGGGGACGTAGCGCGCCAGCACTCGCCCCCGCTCGGAGACGTGCAGCAGCGACGGTCCGTACTCGTCGACCAGCCAGAAGTCGCCGCGCGTGGTCCGCACCAGGTCCTCGGTGTCCACCCCGCTCGGGTTGTACGGCAGCGCGGTCCGGCCGTCCCAGGTGTAGGGCACCTCGTCGTGGCCGGCCTGGTTGCTGAGCCCGGTGATCGGCTTGCCGGAGGTGCCGACCAGGGGGACGTACTTCTTGATCTCGACGCCGAACCGGGTGGCCACCTGCACGATCGCGGGGGCGAACTCCGGTATGGGAAACGTGCGCCGCTTGTCCGCGCCCACCTGCCCGTTGGGGCCGCGGTCGGTGACCATCCAGTAGTCCCCGCGCCGCCCGGCCGGGAACAGCCCGCTGCCGACCCCGCCCAGCTTGACCCCGCGATCGTCGGCGATGGACCGCTGCAGGTCCTTGAGGGGTACGGGCGGGATGCTCACGTCCTTGACCACCACGGGCCGCGGCGCGGCCTCGGCCAAGGAGGGGGCGGCGGTGACCGCCGGGCCCACGACGAGCGCCAGACCCACGAGTACGGGACGGAACATGGCACGGCCTTTCACACCGGCGAATACGAGCGTCCTGACCCTAATGACGTCAAACGTCCATTTGCTGAAGCGCCGATGAACAGGCCCACCCGAAGTCGCGACGGGCCGCCGCACAGCGGCAGCACCGTTTGTCCTGTTGGTTGACACTCCCGATGGACCGAGCCGATTGTCAGACGGCGTTGCGATGAAGCATGGCCAGCGTCTGTTCGAGCTCCGCCTGGAGGATGTCGCTCGCCGCCTGCCCGTCCCCCTCCCGGATGGCGGCCACCAGCGCGGCATGCGCGTCGTCGCCGGGATTGGGCTCGGTCTCCCGCAGGCCGAGCAGCTCCACCACGTCCACCAGCCGACCCCGCAGCGCCGGGGCGAACTCGGCGAACAGGTCGTCGAGCACCGGGTTGCGCGCCGCCGCCACGACCGCCGCGTGCAGCGCGATGTCCGCGTCCACGAACCCCGCGTCACCGCCCCCGGCCGCCGCCCGCCGTGCTTGCAGGGCCGCCTCCAGTGAGGCGAGGTCCTCGTCGGTACGGCGGGCCGCGGCCAGGCGGGCGGCCTGGGTCTCGACCATCATCCGCACCTCGTAGACGTCGGTGATCGCGGCCCGGCGCAGACGGGTGGGCCAGTCGGCGGCCGGTTCGGTGGCGATGACGAACACCCCGCTGCCCTGGCGGGCCTGCACCAGCCCGGCGCCCGCCAGCGCGCGCAGCGCCTCGCGGACCGTGGAGCGGCCCACGCCGAGGGTCTTGGCCAGGGCGTTCTCGCCGGGAAGCCGGGTGCCGACCGGCCAGTGGCCGCCGGTGATCTGCTCGCGCAGGTGCTCGGTGGCCTGTTCGACCAGAGGGCTGGGACGGAGGGTGCCGAGCGGCATCGCGGATGAACCTCTCAGGTTGTCTGAGGACCTGTGTTGTGGTTAGTGTACCCGGCATGACGTCACGTGGTCTCCTTCTCGGCCGCCGCGGCGGGGCCTGAATCGACCGGCACCCCGCCGCGGTGGCTCCGCAGTGCCGGTCGAACCCCTGAGAACGACCGGAAGGAAACCCCGTGCACGACTGGAACCGGCAACGCCCCAGCGCCATGCCGTACCACCGCTACCAGCCCGCCCACCGCCGCGTCGAGGTGCCGCTGACCGAGCGCGGCTGGCCCGCGCGGCGCATCGAGCGGGCGCCGCTCTGGGTGCCCGTGGACCTGCGCGACGGCAACCAGGCGCTGGCCGAGCCGATGGACCCGGCGCGCAAGCGGCGGATGTTCGAGCTGCTGGTGGCCATGGGCTTCAAGGAGATCGAGGTCGGCTACCCGTCGGCCAGCCAGACGGACTTCGACTTCGTCCGCGACCTGGCCGTGCCGGGGGCGGTGCCGGAGGACGTGACGATCGTCGTGTTCACGGCCGCCCGGCGCGACCTGATCGAGCGGACCTTCGCCTCCGTCGAGGGACTGCCGCGCGTCGTCGTCCACCTCTACACGGCGACCGCTCCCGTCTGGCGTGACGTGGTGCTCGGCCACGACAGGCAGGCGTTGCGCGCCCTCATCAAGGACGCGGCCGCGCACGTGGCCCGCCTGGCCGACGCCCGTCCGGGGCCGGCGATCAGGTACGAGTTCTCGCCCGAGGTGTTCAACCTCACCGAGCCCGACTACGTACTGGAGGTGTGCGACGACCTGACGGCCCTGTGGGACGCGAGCCCGGACCGCCCGGTCATCCACAACCTGCCCGCCACGGTCGAGACCGCCACCCCGAACGTCTACGCCGACCAGATCGAGTACATGCACCGCCACCTGGCCCGCCGCGACTCGGTGATCCTCTCGGTGCACCCGCACAACGACCGCGGCACCGGCGTCGCCTGCGCGGAGCTGGCGCTGCTGGCCGGGGCGCAGCGGGTCGAAGGCTGCCTGTTCGGCAACGGCGAGCGCACCGGCAACGTCGACCTGGTCACGCTCGCGCTCAACCTGCACTCGCAGGGCGTGGACCCGATGCTGGACCTCTCCGACATCGACGCCATCCGCCGTACGGTCGAGCACTGCAACCGGCTGCCCGTACCCGACCGCCACCCGTACGCCGGAGACCTGGTCTACACCGCCTTCTCCGGCACCCACCAGGACGCCATCGGCAAGGGCCTGGCCCACCACGCCAAGCGAGCCGCCGAGCTGGGCGTGCCCGTGGAGCAGGCGCCCTGGGAGGTGCCGTACCTGCCGATCGACCCCGCCGACGTGGGCCGCGACTACCAGGCCGTGATCCGCGTCAACAGCCAGTCGGGCAAGGGCGGCATCGCCTACCTGCTCAGCACCCACCAGGGGCTCGACCTGCCGCGACGGCTGCAGATCGACTTCTCGGCGGTCGTCCAGCGGGCCACGGACGGCAGCGGGGCGGAGGTGACGGCCGCGGAGCTGTGGCGGCTCTTCCAGGCCGCCTACCTGGAACCGGCGGACGACGGGCCGTACGCGCTCGCCGACTGGAGCACCGCGGAGACCGGGCCGGGGGTCCACGAGTTCGCCGGCACCCGGCGTGATGGCGGCGGCGAGCTGCGGGGGACCGGCAACGGCCCGCTGTCGGCGCTGGCCGGGGCGCTGGGCGGGGTCGACATCCTCCACTACGCGCAGCATGCCACCGGGCCGGGCCAGGACAGCCAGGCCGTCGCGTACGTGGAGGCGCGGGTGGGGGAGACGGTCCGGTGGGGAGCGGGCCGCGACACTTCGGTGCTGACCGCCTCCGTCCGCGCCCTCCTCGCCGCCGTCAACCGAGCGGTTTCAGTCGCCTAAGCCACGCGGCGCGGCTTGGGGACCAGGTTCAGCGTCGGGGAGAACCGTCCGTCGCAGCCCGGCACCGCGGTCACGTGCGCGGAGACCTCCGTCTCGCTCTGGACCCTGATGCTCGCGATGTAGAACGGCGTGAGCAATGTCTGCGGCCGCCTGCGACCGAGACTCAGGTAGCCGAAACGGAACCACTGCGGCGTCAGCCGAGTGTCCTCCATGCCGGCGAAGGACTCCGCTACCCGGGCGGCGACCTCCCGCGCCGCCTGGATCGGCGTCCGCACCCCGGGCTCCGCGACCGTCGCGCCGCCCCCGTCACCGGCGAAGCGGCGGGTCGACACGCTCAGCGACGTCACCCCGCCGCTCGCGCCCAGCTCCACAGTGGACGACGCCCGGCCGTACACCGGAAGATCACGTACGTAATGCCGGAACGAGCCGAGCGCCCGGCACAGGCTGGGCTCGGTCCAGCGCTCCCCGGCCGCCGCCTTGACCCGCCAGAGGCGCTCGAACGCCAACTCGTCCTCAGCCGGTACGAGGGACGGCAGCCCGATCCGATCCCCGGCGGCGCGCAGCATGCCGGTCAGCTCCGCGTCACCGGGGTCGTTCTCGAAGAGGTCCTCGGACGGCGGCAGGTCGAGATGCACGGTCATCGAGCCCGACGCGTGGAATCCCACGGCCCGCAACCGGCCCGGCAGCCACACCGTGGTCCGATCCTGGTGGGTCACCGTCTCGAAGGAGATGCCGTCGCGCGGACCGGCGACGGCCAGGACCAGCTCCTCCAGGCGGCGCTGGACCGCGCTCGGCTCGGGCACGGCGAGCCCCAGCACGCTCACCGTGGCGGGCACCTCCCCGGCCATCGAGGCCAGCTCTTCGGCGAGATCGTCGGCGTATGGGAAAGCGGACATGAAGGCTCCTCGGCTCCGGCCGTTCTGATCAGCCCAGGACCTGCGGGGCTGAGGTCACCGCGGCAGAACCTCAATGATCAGTACGCCGGAGCACGAGCCGCGTCAGGACGGAACCTAGGGATGTCCCTAGTCCGGGAGCGAGCCCGTCAGGAGGACAGGTGGCGGGCGCAGTCGTCGCGGTAGCGCTGAACCAGCTCGCGGATCCGCTCCGGGTCGGCGAGCACGGCCCGCGACACCGACGGGACGACCGCCTGCCGTACCGGACCGAACAGCCGGGCCAGGTCGGCCGGAGCGGCGCCCTGCGCGCCCAGGCCCGGCGCCAGGATGGGGCCGTTGAGCTGCTCCAGCGGATGCTCCAGCGACGGCAGGGTGGCGCCGATCACGACGCCGACCGGACCCAGGGGGGCGCGGCCCGCGTTCGCCGCCGCGGCGCCCGCGAAGATCTCGCCCGCGACCGCCGTCTGCAGCGCCACGGCCTCCGGGTTGGAGGTGCGCGCCAGGACGAAGACGCCGGCGTCGTTGGCGATGGCCGACGTGATCGCGCCCGCCAGCGAACCGAACCCGAGGTAGGGGCTGAGCGTCACGGCGTCGACCGCGAGCGGGCTGCCCCGGTCGAGGTACGCCTCGGCGTAGGCGGCCATCGTGCTGCCGATGTCGCCCCGCTTGACGTCGAGGATCACCACCGTGCCCGCCTCACGCAGGTCGGCGATGACGCTCTCCAGCACGGCGATGCCCCGGCTGCCCCAGCGCTCGTAGAACGCGGACTGCGGCTTGACCACCGCCGCCACGTCGCCGATCGCGTCGACCACCGTACGGCTGAACCGCTCCAGCCCGGCCGGGGAGTCGTCGAGCCCCCACGCGTCGAGCAGCGCTGGGCTGGGGTCGATGCCTACGCAGAGTGGGCCGTACTTGTCGAGCCTGGACCGCAACCGTGTCCCGAACGACTCATTCACCACTGGACTCCCCTCGCGACGTACGCAGACTAACGGCGCCGCTCTGATGCGGGAAAGGCTTTCGACCATGGCGGTATGGGCTGCCTCTTCTCGCCTCCAGTCTTCCAGAGTTCGCCTCCGGGGTAGATCAGCTGACATGTACGAGATCGCCCACCGCACGCTGACGCTGCGCACCGAGCCGCTACGCGAGGTCGTCGTCACGATCGGGCTGCCGATCGAGGAGCCGACGGGGGAGTGGTCGTGCCCTTACCGGATCGACGGGCTCGCCGGGTGGGAGCACGATCGCAAGGTCACCGGCGTCGACTCGCTCCAGGCGCTCGAACTCGCCATGACCATGGTGCGGGCCGCGCTCGCCGGCTCGCACGAGGCCAAGGAAGGGTTGCTGAGCTGGGACGAGGAGCCCACCGACGGACGCGAGCACACGGTGTACGTCCGGTGGGAGAAGGAGCACGACGTCGCCTATATCGCGATGAAGCACGAAATAGTGCCAGGAGAGGCGGTACGGCAGACCCTGTCGGAGGATGTCGTGCTCGACTACGCGGAGTCGGGAGAACTGCTCGGCGTGGAACTCCTCAACGCGGCCACGACGATGCCGTCAGAGATGCGCCTCTGAGTGTTCTGAGCGGTCAGGCGGCAAGGGTGGAGCCGCGTATGACGAGTTCGGTGGCGAGTTCGACGTGGCGGGAGTCGATTTTCTCGCCCGCGGCCAGACGCAGGGCGGTGCGCAGGGCGACGGCGCCCATCTCGCGCAGCGGCTGGCGTACGGTGGTCAGCTGCGGCGAGGTCATGGTGGCGATCTCGGTGTCGTCGAAGCCGACGACGCTGAGGTCTTCGGGGACACGCAGGCCACGCGCCCTGGCGGCCTGGATGGCGCCGAGGGCGCTCTCGTCGCCGGCGGCGAAGATGGCGGTCGGCGCGGGGCGCAGGTCGAGCACGGCGGCTCCTTCTTGCACCCCGTGGGGATAGCAGAAGCCCGCAGTACGGACATATTCCGGAGGTACGGGCACGCCCGCGGCTTCCATGGCGGCGCGGAAGCCATGCATGCGTGCCTGGTTGACGGCCGCGGTCGCGGGACCGCCGAGGTAGGCGATGCGGCGGTGGCCGAGGGCGAGCAGATGCTGGGTGGCGGACAGGCCGCCGGCGAAGTTGGTGCAGCCGACGCTGGTCACGGGGGCGTCCGGCAGGTTCAGGGGGTCGATGACGACCACGGGTAAACGTACTCGCGACAGCGCGGCCAGCTGGGCCTTGGTCGGCCCGTTGGTAAGAGTGATCATCGCCCGCCGCCCGGCGGCGACCAGGTCGCGAGCCCAGGAGGTGCCGCCGCCGGCCATGCCCTTCGTACCGCTGACGACGACCGCCACGCCCGACTCGGCGCCGGCGTCGATCGTGCCCTTGATGATCTCGGTGGAGTAGGCGCACATCTCGTCCACCCACATCTCGACCGTGGCCGACCCATCGGCCAGGTCCCGGGGTGACGAGCGCGGGACGTAGCCGTGTTCCAGCAGCAGGGACTGCACCAGCGTACGGGTGTCAGGCGCGACTTCGCGGCGGCCGTTGAGCACCTTGGACACGGTGGCCACGGACACGCCGGCCGAAGCGGCGACGGTGGCCAGCGTGGTACGCCTGGGACTGCTCGCCATGAATTCCTCCCTAACGCCGACATATACCCCAACGGGTCGCTCAGCCGCAGCGGATTTAATGGTGGGGTGATCGCACCCCGTATCGTGGCAACAGACCTTGACGGAACCCTCCTCGACTCCACCGGCCAAGTGTCCCCGCGCACCCGCCGCGCCCTGGGGCGCGCCCGCGACGCCGGCGCCGACATCGTGTTCGTCACCGCCCGGCCGCCACGCGGCGTGGACCCGATCGCCGCGATGGCGGACGTCACCGGCACCGCGGTCTGCAGCAACGGCGCCATCGTCTACGACCTGGACACCCGCGAGATCACCAGCACGTACGCGCTCGACCTGGCCGCCGCGAGGAAGCTGATGGAGACGCTCCGCGAGGCCCTGCCCGGTGTCGCCTTCGCGGTGGAGACGGGCCGGCACGTCCTGGTCGAGCCCGGCTACACCAGGCGCATCCTCCCGGACCTGCCCTTCACCCGCGAGGTCGTGGACGCCTGCGAGGAAGGTGAGCCGGTCGTCAAGCTGCTGGCCTGGTCGGCGACGCACGCGGTGGACGAGATGTTCACCGCCGCCGTCGCGGCCGTCGAGGGCCAGGCCGAGGTGACGCACTCGGGCGGCAGCGGGCTGCTGGAGATCAGCGCTCCCGGGGTGACGAAGGCCGGCACGCTGGCCCGGCTGTGCGAGGAGCGAGGGGTGGACGCGGCCGAGGTGGTGGCGTTCGGCGACATGCCCAACGACCTCGCGGTCCTCGCCTTCGCCGGGGCGGGGTACGCGATGGCCAACGCGCACCACATGGTGATGGCGGCCGTCGAGCGGCGCACCTTGTCCAACGACGATCACGGGGTGGCCGCGGTCCTGGAACGCCTGTACCGCTTGTGACCCCGTTGTCACTCCGCAGGTTGTATCACCGCGGCGAGAACGGTTTGCCGTGCATGTGGACGATGTCGGGCATGCGTCCGCCGGAAGGACGTTCACTTGCGGTAGACGGCCTCCTTGTCGCCGGGAGCCGGGTACGCCATGATCAGCAGTCGCTGGCCGCCCTGATCTTCGCCTTTCCACGGGAACCAGGCGTAGTGCACACGGATCCGGTAGTGGCCCGCGCGGCCGTTGAGTGACAGGTCCGGCAGTTCGGTGCCGCTGACATTGTCCGAGAGCACGATCTCTCCCGTGCTACTGCGGTAGCCGACCTCGACGACCGTGTCCCAGCCCTTGGTCTCCACGGGTGGGCGGCGCGGGTAGGTCTCGACGGTGACGCAGAGATCGAATTCGGGGTTCGTGATGACGGCCAGAGCGCCGGGTTCGGAGGAGACCAGCCCGTTGCCAGGGTCCAGGTTCGGGTCCCCGTCCTCGTTCTCGTACGTCTGCAGGACGCCGTAGTCGGTCATCTGGGGCTCTTTTATCCGGATCGCCGTGGCCGGCTTGATGCGCGGATGGTGGCGTGGCGTCGCGTCGCACATGCGTTGAGCCTCCGCCCGCATCTCCGCGATCTCCTGGTCCTGCTTGGCGCGCCCGGCCTTGACGATGGCGGCGGCGCTGGGGCAGATTTCGGCGATCATGTAAGTCAGGGTGTTGCGGTCGATCTTCCAGCGGGCCAGCTCGCGCGGGTCGTTACGCGTGTGGAGTTCGCACAGCCGGCGTCCGTAGGCGAGCACGGCCTGGTCGGGTGTGGTGGCGGTGAACCGCGCCAGGCCGGTGCCCTGACCGCGGAGGGCGCAGACGAACTGCTGCTCGGCGGTCAGCTCGGGGGGCGGCTCCGGTTGTTCCTGTTCCCAGTACGGGGGCGGATGGCATTCCTCGGCCGTGGTGGCGGGTCCGCGGGCCTGGTCCGCCGCGGGGAGAAGGCAGAGCGCCGCAGCCGAGGCGATGCCCGCCACGAGCACGTGGCGTCGGCCGCGATGGGCGGGCGGGGCGGCGTACAGGAACGTCAGGATGAGGGCGGACGCGGTGAGCGCGAGGCCGTACCACAGCGGGGAGATGCCGGTGGAGACCAGCGCGCCGTCCTTGACGAACAGGCCGGCGGGGTAGAGCGGCAGCTCCCCGAAGAGGGGGCCGGAGGCCGTCTCAGTGAACGCGCTCACGGCGGCGACGGCGGCCAGGGAGAACAGCGACAACGTCGTGGCCCGCATGAGGCGCTGGGTGCGGCGCCGGACGGCGGCCAAGATGAGCAGTGACGGGAGGCCGACGCCTACGAGGAGGTCGAGTGCGTACCAGGTGATGAGGAGTTCGGAGCTGCCGTGCTCCTGCACGATGCTCCACAACGCGTTCGTCGGCCCGAGCCAGAACGGCATTCCGTGCGCGAGATTGACGGCCGCCGGGAGCAGCGGGAGCACGATCGCCACTACGGGGAGCGGCCATCGTCTGGCGGGCGCTCGCACGGACCGCGGCCGGGGCGCCGGGGGCATGAGGCTGCCCAGGTCGTGCGCGGATCGGGCCCACCAGACCAGCCCGAAGACGGACAGCGCGCCGAGGAGTACGTAGACCAGCTGGTCCCAGGGCACCTCGCTCGCGTAGCTGAACGTCAGCAGCGAGCTGGGCCGGAGGAGCGATATGACCAACGCGACCACGCCGATCCGCACGGTCGTCCGGCTCCAGCGCGGATCCCGCGCCTGCGCCACCAGCACCGATATCGCCCACGCCGGCCAGATGAGTTCCCCTACCCCGAACAGACCGGCCATCCAGGCGGGCGAGCCGGCGCCCAGGCTCCATGTGGCGGCGGTGGCCAGGCCGTTCACCGCGTGGAGCATCCCCGTCACGAGGACGATGCGCCGCAACCATCGAAGAGTGGTGCCGCGCAGCACACGGAAGAACAGCCAGGCCGTCAGCAGCTGGATCGCTCCGGGGATCAGCTCCATCCACCAGGTGTACGGGATGGGCAGCAGCAGGAGCAGGTCGTGTCCGACGCTGACATAGAGCGTGGCCCGGAGCAGGCGGACCTCCCTGCCGTGCCGCGCCGGCTGGCCGCGCTCAGGTCCTCGCAGCACCTGCCAGTACGCCCAGGCCTGCACCGTCGCGATCAGGACCAGCAGGACCACGAGCCACCACCACGGCCGGAGGTCGTCGGCCGCGAAGTCACTCCGGTCCGCGACGACCACCCAGAGGGGGGTGATGTCGCCGGTGACCTCGACGACGACGGCGAGGACGACCACGGCGGCCAGGTAGATCATGGCGAAGACGGCCGCGATCCGGCCGAAACGGTGGCGGCGCATGAGGCTACTCCTGGGGGGCGAAGGCGCCCAACCCTAACGAGCCGCCGCCGAGTTGATCAAGAATCGGTTGGGTAACGAGCCCCGGGGCGGCTGCTCTGCTCGCTGCCCCGTTCACGGCGGCGTCCGCATCGGCAGGGCCCGGACGTCAGTGAAGGGGCGGGCCTCGCCGTGTACGCCTTCTGGCGTACAGAGGATGACGACGGGCGTCGGATGCCGCGCTGTCGTGACCGCAAGATCCTTGAGACCTCACGAGGTCAAAGGAGAAGCGAGTGGTAACTCAGGCCGCCAAGGGGAGCGGATATCTGACCACGTTCAAGATCATTGTCGCACTGAACGCGCTGGCGGTGCTCTTCCAGGCCGTGACGGCCGGCCAGTTGCTCAGCGGGGCGTCGGCAGGGTCGCACGGTATGGGGGCCTTGGCCGTACACGTGCTGGGGCTGGTGCTGCTCGTCGCGGCCGTGCTGGTGTGGCGGCCGGGGCGTGGGGCGGGCTGGCCCGCGCTGGTCGGGCTGGCGATTCTGCTGCTCGGGTTCGTACAGTCGGCGGTGGGCGGGGCGGGTGTGCTGACCGTGCACGTGCCGCTCGGGATGGCGGTCTTCGGGCTGAGCGTGTGGCTGCTGGTCTGGGCTTGGCGCCGCTGAGTCGGTCACGGGTGATCGACGGTTACCGGTCGCCGTGTCTGGCCAGGTGGTCGGCCTTGCGGATGGGCTCCGGCAGGCGGTGGTACGGCGAGAGCCGCAGGACCTCGGCGCAGGCCGTGTCGAGGGTGATGCGGTGGCCCTGCGACACGTACACCGGCTTGACGTTCCGCTGCGTACGCAGGGCGCGGCCCACGGTCGAGCCGTCCAGCTCGATCGGCGTCCATGCGCCCCGAGCGGAGTCCGGGGCGTCGTGGGTGCCGACGAAGTGGGTCTTGCCCACGCCGATCGCGGGCAGTCCGGTGAGCACGCCCAGGTGGCAGGCAAGGCCGAACCCGCGTGGGTGCGCGAGGCCGTACCCGTCGCAGACGAGCAGGTCAGGGGTGACGGTGAGCCGTTCGAGCGCCTCCACCAGCGCGGGCAACTCGCGAAAGGCGAAGAGCCCCGGCACGTACGGAAACCGCGCCTTGCCACGAACCACCACTTGCTCGACCACCACGAGATCGCCCGCCATGCCCTGTGCGTGGTCGTCCGTGGCGGCGGTCGTGGAGAGCACCACCACGGCGGCGGCCACCTCGTCCTCGCCGTGGTAGTGCACGTCAAGTCCCGCCACCAACGTGAACGAGGTCGGGCCGGTCAGCTCGAGGTGAAGCCGGAGGCGCTCCTGGATCGCCTCCGCCTCCGCGGTACTCGTCGGCCAGGGGTGAAGCTGGTTTACCCGCACATGGTTCAACCTATGCCCGTCGGCTCCCGGGGCGTCACTGTCACCGACAACCCTCATCCAGCCGCGTCAGCAGGAACCTCTGCACGTCTACCCGCACTCCGCTATGCGGCGGGTGAGCACCAAGGGGGCGTCCTCGGTGATGGCTACCGTGTGCTCGGAGTGGGCCGTGCGCGAGCCGTCCGCCGACCGAATGGTCCAGCCGTCGGCGTCGTAGACGATCCGGTCGGTCGTGCGGGCGAACCAGGGTTCGAGCGCGAGGGTCAGGCCCGGCCGGAGCGTAAGGCCGCGCCCCGCCCGGCCCTTGTTCGAAACGTGGGGCCCCTCGTGCATGGTGCGGCCAATGCCGTGGCCACCGAACTCGGTGTTGACCGGGTAGCCGTAGTCGTGGGCTACCGCCCAGATGGCCGCCGAGATGTCACCCAGGCGATTGCCCGGACGCGCCACCTCGATCGCCGCCTCCAACGCTTCCTCGGTGGCGCGGATAATGCGCAGGTCCTCCTCGGCGGCGGTCCCGACGACGACCGTGCGCGCCGAGTCGGCCACCCAGCCGTCGACGCTGACCGCGAGGTCCGCGCTGAGTACGTCGCCGTCACGCAGCGTGTAGTCGTGGGGTATTCCGTGCAGGACGGCGTCGTTGACCGACAGGCAGATGACGTTGCGGAACGGGCCGCGTCCGAAGGACGGCGCGTAGTCCCAGTAGCACGACTCCGCCCCGGACCGTTTGATCATGCCGCGCACGTGGTGCTCCAGGTCCAGGAGGTTGACGCCCACGTCGGCGAGCCGGCCGACCTCGGAGAGCACCTCGGCGACGAAGCGCCCGGCCACGTGCATGCGTTGGATCTCCGCAGGCGTCTTCAGTTCGATCATGATTACCTCGCGTCACAGGATGCTGGTATTACTATACCGGCACCTTAACAGCTTGCCGGTATAGTAATACCAGCCCTATCTTGGGAGCATGGTCCGTCAACCGCTCACACCTGAGCAGATCGAAGCCGGCAGGCGTCTCGGCGCCCTGCTGCGTCACGCACGAGCCGGACGCGACCTGGCGGAAGTCGCGCACGCGGCCGGCATCTCGCCGGAGACCCTGCGCAAGATCGAGACCGGACGACTGCCCTCTCCCGGATTCGGCACGATCGTCTGCCTCGGCGAGGCACTCAACGTGCCGGTTCAGGCGTTGGCAGCTATCTGGCTCGGCAACGACCTACCGCTGGAAGCCGTCTCGTAGCCGCTGTCGCGCCGGCCCACGGAACACCGGCCGTTGGGTTACCGGCACCGAGGCTCCCGATGCTGGGTGCCGTTGTCGATGGCCTCCGCCTGGAATCGGGACGTATCGCCCAGCATCCTCATCCCGACGATGCGAGGTCGAAGAGCGGACCAGTGGCGGCAGGTTCTGTAGTGTCGGGAATCGTGAGGGATGTCCTGGTGGTCGTCGGCCCAGGGCTGGTCGCCGACGCCGCGTTGCTCAGCGAGATCGCCGAACGCGAGTTCGCCGCCCTCGGGGTCTCTGGCGCGCTCGTGCACGCTCGTGACGCGGCCGAAGTCATGGTGTGTATGGCGGGCGGCGACGGTGAGTTGCCCGCCGCGGCCGTCGTGGTGGTTCCGGGGCCGGTGGATGAGGTGCGACGGCTCATGGGGCAGTGCCTTGGGCCTCT
The DNA here is from genome assembly GCF_040648495.1 of Nonomuraea sp. NPDC049129. Classification (NCBI taxonomy): domain Bacteria; kingdom Bacillati; phylum Actinomycetota; class Actinomycetes; order Streptosporangiales; family Streptosporangiaceae; genus Nonomuraea; species Nonomuraea sp. NPDC049129. The sequence goes on from NZ_JBEZDU010000034.1 coordinate 88,114, forward strand.
GGTGTGGCTGGATCTCGCCCGGGTGGACGGGGCTGAAGTGGGGGAGGGGGCCACGCACGTTCACGGGCGTGGCGTCGAGGGGTTGATCTGGGCGATTCGGCATGCCATACACCGTCTGCGGCATCCGCGGATGCGGATCGCGTACGGGGCGCATCGCGATCAGTGGGGTGAGCTGTACCTTCCCGAGGGGGCGGTGGACAGGCCAGCCGTCGTGGTGCTCGTTCATGGCGGGAACTGGCGGTCGAACTGGGCGGCCGATCTCATGGACGCGCTCTGCCTCGACCTCGTCGGCCGGGGCCTCGCCGTGTGGAACCTCGAATACCGGCGTCCCGACCTGCACGGGTGGCGGGCGACCGCCGAAGATGTGGCCGCTGGGCTGGCCGCGTTGTCGACCGTGGACGCGCCGATCGACCTCGGCCGGGTTGCCGTCGTCGGTCACTCCGCCGGGGCGCAGCTGGCCTTCCGCGCCGTGGCCGACGGGGCGCGGGTTTCGCTGGTCGTTTCGCTGGCGGGGATGCTCGACCTCGTCGAGGGCGACAGGCGCTGGCTCGGCTCCGGCGCGGTCGCCGCCGCCCTCGGCACAGCCTCCAGTACCGGCCTCGAGGTCGGTACGGCGAGTCCGCTGCTCAGGTTGCCGTTGCGGGTGCGCCAGCTGATCGTCCAAGGGTCCGGGGACGAGCTGGACCTGGTGGACTTCGCGCGCCGCTACGCCAGGGCCGCCCGGGAGGCCGGAGATGACGTGACGTATCTGGAAATGTCCGGCGACCACTTCGCGGTGATTGACCCGCATGCCCCGATCTGGCGCACCACCGCCCTCGCCATCACCGATGCCCTCCGATAACCCGAAGTTCACTCGACTCGCCGATCCTCCTCGCGCGGTGGATAGGTGAATGTCTGGGTACCAGCCCAGCCCTCGGCGACGATGTGATAGCCGTGCGCGGCTTCACTGGCGGTGTGGTCAGGGCCGATGTCGACCGTGTCGGCAGTTGCCCAGGCCCCGTTGATCTTCTGCTCGATGACGTAGAGGAACTCGTTGTAGCCCAGGGATGAGGACACGAACGTGTTGACGATGGTGAGAGAGCGGCGACGCGCGGTCAGGGTTCGCGGGATTTCGACGATCTGCTCCCGCCATTTGTAGGTGCTGTCGCCGGGCAGCTGCCGCCACGACCCGGCCGGATTCCCGTTGACGGTGATGGTGGCGTACTGCCGGGCGACGCCCGCGTCCAGGCGGCGGATCAGCCGCACTCCGCTGTTGGCGGGATCGACGGTCGCGGTGAACCGGCTCGACCCGCCGGCGCTGAACGCACGGCCGTCATCGCTGACGATGCGGCCGGTAGCCACAGGGCCGCCGAAACCGTCGGACACGACGCTTTGTGACGCACCCCGCTGATCGAAGATGACGCTCAGGGCGCCTGCGGTCGCCAGCGCGGCCAACACGGCCGACACGGCGGCTTGGCGCCAGCTTCGGCGGGGGACAGGGGCCGGCCCTGCCTCGTCCGGCCCGGCGGGCAGCCGTGCGACTCGTACCCGCTCCCATGCCCTTTCCCACGCCGGGAGCTGCTGTTCGGGCACCCGGCACGCCCGCAGGAAGGCCACCATCAACGCCTTCTTGGGGAAGCGCCGGCCGGCCAGCATGTCCGCACAGGTCGCCCGTGGCAGCCGGGTCCCACCCGCCTTGTCCGCCCGCAGCTGCAGCTCCCGCAGTGACGTATCGGCCCGCGCGAACTGCTCGGCCAGCAACCTCACCAGATCCTCGTGGCAGGTCACCGACTCCACCCCGGATCGGGACACCTGCCTGACGACCTGGGACTCCTCGCCACCCTCGCTCATCGCCTCGAACCCCCGCCCTCCCGGCCTTCGGCTCCTCCGTACCGCAAAGTGTACGAGCGCTTACTGAGCGTGTCCGAGGGATGGCGGCAGTGGCGACCTGCCGTCCGGGCCTGGCCATCGGATGGTCCGATTCCGTCCGAGTCCGTCCGAGCTCCTGTTGGACACCTGGGCTGGGCGGCTTCGCTGGCTCTCGACGCGGCGAACCCGCCGCACCTGACGGAGCAGAAAGGCAGACCACCACCATGATGATCCGCAATGTCACGGCCAACGCCCTCCTGACCGCGGCCCTGTTCGGTGCCCTCCCGGGGGGCGCCGCCATCCCGGCCCCGGCGGCGGCCGCGGCCGCGGAGTGCGGGGTCCGGAGCGACGGCAAGCTCTACTGCGGAAACACCCCGAACGTCACCCTGTCGTACGACGCCTCCTACCAGACCGCGGAGACCGGCGTACTGACGAGCAGTTTCAGCTGGTTCCAGTGCTGGGTCGAGGGCGGCCCGCATGCCGGCGGCAACAACATCTGGTACCTCGCCGCGGGCGACAAGGCGGTGCCGCCCTACCGCGGCTGGGGCTTCCTGCCCGCCGTCCATGTGGCCACCGCCCATGACCCCGCGCCGGGCCTGCGCGAGTGCACCTTGGCCGACTACGACCTCATCGGACCGTGACTCCGCCGAGGTCCGGACCCGCCAAGAGAACAACACCGAAGGAGACACAAAGATGAACAAGCATCAGGTCATCGCCACGACCATCGCCACCACGGCATTCGCGCTGTTCGGGCTGGCCTCGCCCGCCGCCTCCGCCGACGCCTGCGGGGTCGACCCGCACGACGGCAGGTTGCACTGCACCAACGACGAGGGCGGACTCCCCGTGTTCCACGAGCCCCGGCCCGTCGACGCCGTGGACTTCCTCGACACCACGCAGAGCTGGTTCACCTGCTGGACACAGGGAGAGCTCCATCCAGGGGGCAACACCACCTGGTACGGAACCGTCGGCGACAGGTTCGGCAACTTCGGGTACGTACCGGCCTCCGTGGTGCACACACCGAGCGCCTTCGACGCCGACCCCGGCAAGTACGGCCTGCGCAGGTGCTGAACCCGATCCACCTGAATCGGTAGACCCCGCACCACCACGGCGACGGCGACGTAACCGCCGCCGTGGTGGTGCGCGGGTGGGTCTGGTGCGTACGACGGGAGGAGACCGACACTGTGGACATGCAGTCGTACTCCAGCGCCACCGCGCCGACCCCCCTCCTGGGCGAGACGATCGGCGAGAACCTCGAACGGACCGTCGCGGCCTTCGGCGACCGAGAGGCCCTGGTCGATGTCCCCACCGGACACCGATGGACCTACACCGAGCTCGACGCCGACGTGAACCGCCTCGCGCTCGCCCTGCTGGCCAAGGGCATCGCGAAGGGCGACCGGGTGGGCATCTGGGCGCCCAACCGCGCCGAGTGGGTGCTCGTGCAGTACGCCACGGCGAAGATCGGCGCGATCCTGGTCAACGTCAACCCGGCCTACCGGAGCCACGAGCTGGAGTACGTCGTCAAGCAGTCGGGCATGCGGCTGCTGATCAGCGCCCAGACGCACAAGACCAGCGACTATCGCGCGATGGTCGAGGAGATCGGCTTCGCGAACGCCATCTACCTGGACGATCCGGGCTGGGACGCGCTCCTGGCCGAGACCGTCGCGGAGGACCGGCTGCGGGCTCGCATGTCGGAGTTGTCGTGCGACGACCCGATCAACATCCAGTACACCTCCGGCACCACCGGCTTCCCCAAGGGCGCGACTCTGTCGCACCACAACATCCTCAACAACGGCTACTTCGTCGGTGAGCTGATCCACTACACCGAGGCCGACCGGGTCTGCCTGCCGGTGCCGTTCTACCACTGCTTCGGCATGGTCATGGGCAACCTCGGCGCCACCTCGCACGGGGCCTGCGTGGTGATCCCCGCGCCCAGCTTCGAGCCCGAGGCGACGCTGCGGGCCGTACAGGACGAGAGATGCACGTCGCTGTACGGCGTGCCGACCATGTTCATCGCCGAGCTGGGGGTGGCGAAGGGGTACGACCTGAGCACGCTCCGGACCGGCATCATGGCCGGGTCGCCCTGCCCGGTCGAGGTGATGAAGCGCGTCGTCAGCGAGATGAACATGCGCGAGGTCGCCATCTGCTACGGCATGACCGAGACGTCCCCGGTGTCCACGATGACCAGGTCCGACGACGACCTGGCCCGCAGGACCGAGACCGTCGGCCGGGTGCTGCCGCACGTCGAGGTGAAGATCGTGCACCCGGAGACCGGGCTGACCGTGGCGCGCGGCGAGCCGGGTGAGCTGTGTACGCGCGGGTATTCGGTCATGCTCGGATACTGGGACGAGCCGGACAAGACCGCCGAGGCTATCGACGCCGCCCGCTGGATGCACACCGGTGACCTGGCCACCATGGACGACGACGGCTACGTCAACGTGGTCGGGCGGATCAAGGACATGGTCATCCGCGGCGGGGAGAACGTCTACCCGCGAGAGGTCGAGGAGTTCCTGTACCGGCATCCGGACGTCGCGGACGTGCAGGTGATCGGGGTGCCCGACGAGAAGTACGGCGAGGAGCTGATGGCCTGGGTCATCATGCGGGAGGGCGCCGAGCCGCTGACGGCCGGGGCGGTCAGGGAGTTCTGCGCGGGGCGGCTGTCGCACTTCAAGATCCCGCGGTACGTCCACGTCGCGGACGCCTTCCCGATGACCGTCACCGGGAAGATCCGCAAGGTGGAGATGCGCAGGCGGTCGGTCGACCTGCTCGGGCTGGGCGACGGCGAAACGGTGCCCTGACCACAGATGCCCTGACTACAGGGGCGCGGCGCACGCCTGGCATCGGGCGGCGCATACCCGGCTTGTTTGGATAAAACGGGCACGGCCTAGCATGGTCGGGTGATCGTCGGTGATGTGCTCGGCCTGCTCGGGGTAGGTGTAGCCGCCGGCGTGGTCAGTACGGTGGTGAGCCTGGCGTCGATCGTCTCCTACCCGGCGCTGCTGGCGTTCGGCCTGCCACCGCTGACCGCGAACGTCACGAACACCGTCGCGCTGATGTTCACCAGTGTGGGCGCGGCGGTCGGGTCGCGGCCGGAGCTGGTGGGGCAGGGCGCCCGGGTGCTGCGGCTGGGCTGGGTGACCGCGCTCGGCGGGGCGACGGGCGCGTTGCTGCTGCTGGTGACCCCGGCGCGGGCGTTCGAGCTGATCGCTCCGTGGTTGATCGCGGGCGCCTCGTTGCTGCTGGTCCGGCGGCCGACCGTCAAGCCGGGCGGTGAGCACGGGGTGTTGCTGCGGGTGGCGCTGTTCGTCGTGTCGATCTACGTGGGGTACTTCGGGGCGGCGGGCGGGATCCTGATGTTCGCGGTGCTGGCGGGCTTTCTCGACCAGTCACCGGCCCGGCTGAACGCCGCGAAGAACATGCTGTCCGGGCTGGCGAACGCGGTGGCCGGGCTGGGGTTCGCGCTGTTCGGACCGGTGGACTGGGGGGCGGCGGTGCCGCTGGCGGCCGGGTTCCTGCTGGGCGGGTGGCTCGGACCGAAGATCGTCCGCCGGATGCCCGGCCAGAGCCTGCGGTATGTGGCCGCGGCGTGCGGGGTGGCGGTCGCGATCAAACTCGGCTACGACTCGTACGTGGGCTGACGATCGCGAGTACGCGGCATGCTGCCGGCCCAGCAGAAACCAAGGCAGTGTTAGACACGCAGAAGGGTGACCTGGCGCCCGGACGGTGTGGCCGCCTGGTCGAAGCCGCCGCGTTCCTTCCAGGATGGGGCTTCGGGGCGGCGGTCGAAGATGACCAGGACGCCGGTAGTGAGGGTGAGTCGGTCGAGGTAGCGGTCGAGCTGGGCCAGACCCTCGGATTTGGGGTCGTCTGCGCCGGGTCGCCACACCTTCAGTTCCATGGCCTCGCGTTGCATCAGCCCTTCGCCGTCAGGGCCCCTGTACGGCCAGCGAACGAAGACGTCGAGCCGTTTGGTTCCGGCGGCGTATTCGCGGTCGAGGTAGCCGCCGTTAGGTCGAACCGGCCGTCGGGCAGTACGAAGCTGTGCGGGTCGGCGCGCACGTACTGTTCCGACACATCGCCGAGCACGCGCAGGATGACCTCCCGGTAGATCGGGTTGGCCACCTCCATCGGAGGCTTCTGCTTGATCAGGCCCAGATCGCGGACGTAGGACAGGTCGTCGGAGAAGGTGAGCTCGGCACGGGGGAAGTCTCCGCTCACGATCGGTTCCATCACCCGCTTGACCCGGGGCTCGTGCAGCCGGGCCGCCAGGGAGTCCAGGTGGGTGGCGCGGGCCCGGATCAGCCGCTCCTTGGCGTCCTCCACCTGCCCGTCACTGATTGAACCGGTCACCCCCATCTTGAAGGTGATCTCGTGGGCGAGGGCGTTGACCAGCCAGGGTTGTCCCTGGGTGAGCTCGAAGACCCGGTCCACCGCGTCCTTGGTGAACTCCTGGCCGGTCGCCTGCGTGTGCTGGTCGTAGAGTTCGGCGATCTGGTCGGCGGTGAAGTCGCCCAGGCGCAGCGAGTCGGCGATGATGTTGAACGGGCTGGCCGGGTTGGACCGGCCGGGTTCGCCGCCGGAGGCCACCTTGTAGTCACGCAGGTCGCGCAACCCGCACAGCACCACCGACGCGGGGAACGGATAGCCCTTCGATCGCTTGTTGTGCCCGTCGCGGAGCTGGCCGAGGACACTGACAAGGCTGTTGCCCTGCAGGGCATCGATCTCGTCGAGGAACAGCACCACCCGGCGCGGGCAGCGTCGGCACCACTCCCGCAGCGCCGCACCGAACCGGCTACCCGGCGTGACCTGCGGCCAGGAATCCGGCGGTAGCAGCTTCTTCGGCCAGCCCGACAGATCGGCGGCCTCGCGGAGGGAGTCCAGCAGAAGCGACTCCGCCCAGCCGACATCGTCGCCGGCCGACTTGGCGCGCTCGCAGGAGATCATCAGGGCGGCGGTGTCGCCCTCGGCGGTCAGGCCGGAGGCCAGAGCGTCCAGGACGGTGGTTTTCCCAGTCTGCCGGGGGGCGTGCAGGACGATGTAGCGGTCCATTTCGATGAGTGTCCGCGCTTCGGGAAGCCGTGGTGTGGGGGGCAGTATGTAGTGGAGCTGTGGATCGCAGGGGCCGGTGGTATTGAAATATCTTGCTCGGGGTGGTGGCATGGTCACATTCTGCCACCATCTCGAGCTGGGGACCCGAAGATCCTCAGGCAGGCTTCGGCCAGCTCCTCGTCGGTGAAAGGTCCATGCTGTTCCCGGTTCTGCAGGTCGGAGAACAGGAACCAGTGCCGCAGCAGGAACTCGCGGTAGATCGGGTTGGCGATCTCTGGCGCTCCGGTTTCCCGGATGAGACCCAGATTGCGAACGTAGGAGACGTCGTCGTCGGAGGAAGTGTCCGTGCCCGGCGGTGTTCCCTCCATGATCGACCGGATCACCCGTTCCACCCGGGGCTCGTAGAGTCGTGCCCGGAGGGCATCCAGGTGGACGGGGCGCTCCTGGATCAGCCGCTCCTTGGCCTCATCGACCTGTGCGGTGGTGATGGTGCCGCTCACCCCCATCTCGAAAGTGATCTCGTAAGCGAGGGCATTGACCAGCCAGGGTTGTCCCTGGGTCAGCTCGAAGACCCGGCCCACCGCCTCCTTTGTGAACTCCTGACCGGTTGCCTGAGTGTGCTGGTCGTACAGCTCAGCGATCTGGTCGTTGGTGAAGTCGCCCATACGCAGTGACTCGGTGATGATGGCGAACGGGCCGGCCGGATTCGACCAATCGCGGTTGCCTCCGGGGGTGACCTTGTAGTCGGGCACGTTGCGCAGCCCGCACAGCACCACAGACGAAGGGAAGGGACGGCCCTCATTCCGGGCGTGGTGGCCGTCGCGGAGCTGGCTGAGGATGCTGACCATGCTGGAGCCCTGGAGGGCATCGATCTCGTCGAGAATCAGGACCATGCGGCGCGGGCTGCGGCGGCACCATTCGCTCAGCGCCGCACTGAACCGACCGCCCGGCGCAACCTGAGGCCAGGGATCCAGCGGCAGCAGTTCCTTGGGCCATCCCGACAAGTCGGCGGCCCTGCGGAGCGAGTCCAGCAGAATCGTCTCCGTGGCGGCGATGTCGTCGCTGAAGATTTTGGCGCGCTCGCAGGAGAGCGACAGTGCGGCGATGTCGCCCTCGGCGGTCAGGTCGGAAGCCAAGGTGCGCAGCATGGTCGTCTTCCCGGTCTGCCGAGGCGCGTGCAGCACGAAGTAGCGGTCCATCTCGATGAGCGCCCGCGCTTCTGGGAGCCTCGGCACGGGGGGCAGCATGTAGTGGCGTCGTGGATCGCACGGGCCGGTGGTGTTGAAGAATTTCGCTCGGGGTGGTCGCACGATCACAGTCTGCCATCGCCGTGGTTCGGGCGTCTGCGTGAAGGCCATCCCGGATCTCGTGTGGAAGCGGAGCGCGCGACACCTGCAACTGGGCCGCACCTCAGAGGAGTTCGCCGGCCCGGCGCAGACGGCGCTCACGCAGAGCCGGCGGCGGACACGTCCGTGGCGAATATCCAGACCATGCCCGCGATCCCCGCGACGTACGGAACCACGAACCATCGGGCGACCCGGCGATCACGCAGGCTCGTCTCCGACAGCTCGATCGTCTCGGCCTGGGTGAGCCGGAACAGTGTGGCCTTGGCGGTCAGCCAGGTCGTCCGGTAGAGGTTGTGGCACCGCAGCGCGTTCGCGAGCAGGGCGTACGAGTGGTCTTGAGTTGTTCTCATCGATGGGTGCCGGCCATCGAACGCCACACTGGGCGGCTCTGACCCTGTCAGCAGTAGGCGACCGCCGGCCCGAGGAAGGAGTAGTTGTGGTAGGGGGTGTACTCCGAGCGCTGCCCGGGGTATACGCAGGGGCCGTACTCGGGCCAGGAGCCGGTCGGGGGGTTGATGACGTAGATGCTCACGCGGTATTGGCCGTACCCGCCGCTGCAGTAAACCCAGACGGTCTTGCCGTCCCGGCCGGTGGAGCAGTCGGTGGGCGCGGCGTGAGCGGGGGTGGCGATGCCGACGAAGGCGGCGGTGAGGAGGGCTGCGGCGGCCAGAGCCACAGGCTTTCTCGTGCGCATTCGCTGTCCTCCGCTACCATTCCAGTTTGCGTCGATTTCCGAGAAGGCGGAACAATGGCGTGACGGAGATTCCCTTCGTTCGTCCGGTCGGATATGCGGATATCCCAGCCTTCGATCGTCTGCTACAGACGCTTGCAACAGGCTGCTGACAGGGTGACGCTTCGGGTCGTCCGCGCCGGGTCGCCACACCTTCAGTTCCATCGCCTCGCGTTGCATCAGCCGCCCACTGTCGGGGCCGCTGTAGGGTCTGCTCGGTGCAGCGGTCGATCGAGATCAACGTGATCCCGGCCGAGCTTGGGGCTGTCGTGCTCGCCCCGGAACCAGCGCAGGATCAGCACCGCCTGCCAGAACGGGGTCAGCGCACGGCTGCCCTTGGGCGTGCCCACCCGTCGGCGTTCGTCTGTCTCCGGCCTTCGACGGCTTCTCCAGAAAGGCCCGAAACGCCACCACCGGTGCCCCGAATATCGTTCATCATCAGAATTATTTCCCTGAGATCACCTCAATGGGCCTGCAACGGCCGCGCGCCGCAGATCTGGCACGCCACCACCCCATGACACCGCGACCCTCCTACAAAAGGGTTCACAGTCAATGGCTCCGAGCCCTGCATTAGGGGGTGTTAAGGGTTGGCCGGGTTCGTGGTCATTTTTAGAGTCACGTTGCCTTGAAGGCGCGACCGAGGAGGATCATGAAGGAGGGCGTGGGTGGAGCGCTGGTCATCGCCATCGTGGGAGCAGGGCCAGCTGGGACGATCATGCTGGAGCGGCTGGTCGCCAACTGCGGGGTCCTCGGTCCACGACTGCTCGAAGTCCACCTGATAGACCCGCACCCGCCAGGCGGCGGACGGGTGTGGCGGCGGGATCAGCCCGAACTGCTGTGGATGAACTCGACGGCGGACGACGTGACCATGTTCACCGATGACAGCGTGCGGATGGCGGGACCCATCAGGCACGGGCCGTCGCTGCGGGAATGGTCATCCGAACTCCGGCCCGGGTCCTTCGCCACCCGAAGGCAGTTGAACGACTACCTGTCCTGGTGCTTCACGCACATCGTCGAGTCGGCTCCGCTCGGAGTGACCGTACGGGCGCACCGCGGCCAGGTCGTCGATCTCACCGAGCGGGCGGGCCGTCAGCACGTGTGGGTGGCAGGCCGCGCGGGGCCGATCGAGGCCGACGCCGTCGTGTTGACCCAGGGCCATCTGGACGCCGAATCCGGCCAAGAGCACCAGGAACTCGCCGCTTACGCCGCCACTCACGGCCTCACCTACCTGCCGCCGCACTACGCGGCCGACACCGATCTGAGCATTCTCGCCCCGGGCGAGCCGGTCGTCATGCGCGGCATGGGACTGGGTTTCATCGACGATATGGTGCTGCTGACGGAGGGGCGCGGGGGCCGATTCGGGCCGGGCTACGACTACCGGCCCACCGGTCACGAGCCGATCATGTACGTGACTTCGCGGCGCGGTGTGCCCAACCACTCCAAGATCACCGTCAAACTTCGGGGAGGACAGTCTGCCGGGGCGCGTTACCTCACGCCGGAAGCCCTGACCGCGCTGCACGATGAGCGCGGGCCGCTGTCCCTGCGGGACGACCTCGGTCCGCTGATCATCAAGGAGCTCGGCTGGCACTACTACCATGAGCTGTTCAACGGTCATCCCGACCGGGTGACCATGTCCTGGTCCGACTTTCAGCGCCACTACGACGCGGACGGCGCGGCCAGGCCACTGATCGAGGCCGCGGTGATCAAGCAGGAAGACCGGTTCGACCTGGACCGGATGCTCGACCCCCTGGCCGGGCGCTCCTTCGGCAGCCTGGATGAGCTCGGGGCGTGGACGCAGAGGTACGTCATCGGCGACGTGCGCCGCCACGCCGATCCCGAGCATAGCGCCGACCTCGGCCTCTGCCACGGGATGCTGAGCGTTTTCGGCGCTCTCGGCTTCGCGCTGGCCACAGGCCGGCTCTCGGCCCGTGCCCGCGCGGTCGAACTGGGCGACTGGGCGCAGAGCGTTTTCAGCTTCTACGCCAGCGGGCCACCGCCTCGCCGTCTGCTCGAACTCGCCGGGCTGGCCCGGGCCGGGGTCATCCGTTTCCTGGGCGCGACGGGCACGGTCACCGCCGCCGACGGCGTCTTCCGTGCCACCAGCGCCAGCGTGCCCGGCGTGGTGATCGAGACACGGGCGCTGGTAGAGTCCCGGCTGCCAGAGACCTCTCTGCGCCGCACCCGCGATCCTCTCCTGCGCGCCCTGCACGCCCGCGGGGACGTGACCGAGGAGAGCCTGACCGCAGACGGGACGGTGTACCGCCTGGGCAGGGTGGCCGTGGACGCGCACCGGCTGGTTACCCGGGACGGCGTGCACTCTCGCCGGTTCGCGCTGGGACACGGAGTGGGCGGTGGTTTCACGCCGGTGGGGTTCACCCGGCCGCACGCCAACAGCATCGCCTTCAGGAACGCCGACGCCCTCGCCCGGAGGCTGCTTACCGAAATCGAGGCCGGCACCCCCTAATTCCGTCCCCGCGACCCTTATCGGAGCAGGACTTCTGGGGTCGCCACCATTTCCCTGGCAGGTCCAGAATATTCCGGAATCCCCTTCTCAGTGAGTCGCCGGAGCAATCATTCATGCGCTCTTCACGAAACGAAACGAGCCTTGGCATCGGACTTTCCGCCGCCTTGCTGTTGCTGGCCGCCTGCGGGTCCGGCGGCGGCTCCGCGGGTGGATCGAGCGTTCCGAAAAGCGGCGGAATGCTCACTTACGCCGTCGATTCAGCACCATTGTGCCTCGACCCGCACGTCAGCACCCAGGACCTGACCGCTGAAATCCAGCGCAACGTGCTGGACTCCCTGGTGGCGGAGGACGCCTCCGGCAGATTCCATCCCTGGCTGGCCACGTCCTGGAGCAGCGCGAAGGATCTGAAAAGTTACACGTTCCACCTGCGCGAGGACGTGACCTTCAGCGACGGCACCCCGTTCGACGCCGAAGCGGTGAAGGCCAACTTCGACCACATCACCGACAAAAACACCAAATCCCAGTACGCGGTGACCCTACTCGGCCCCTACCAGGGCACCGAGGTGCTCGGCCGGTACCAGGTGCGGGTCACCTTCACCCGGCCCTTCGTCCCCTTCCTGCAGGCGGCCAGCACCAGCTACCTGGGCATGTACTCCCCGGCGGCGCTCAAGGCCAACGCCGACAAGCTCTGCGGCGGCGGGGCCGTCACTGTCGGCTCGGGGCCGTTCATCGAGACCAACCATGTCAAGGGGCAGAGCATCGAATTCACCCGCAACCCCCGCTACCAGTGGCCGTCAGAACTGGCCAAGCACCGGGGGCCCGCCTATCTCGACCGCCTGGTCATCCGCATCCTGCGGGAGAACTCGACCCGCGTCGGCGCGCTGACCAGCCGCCAGGTCGACCTGGCTCGTGCGGTGCCGCCCGCTCGGGTCGGCACGATCGAGGCGGGAGGGGCGGTGAAGATCCTGCGGGGGGACTTCCCCGGCGGGGTCTACAGCCTCTACCTCAACACCACCAACGGCCCGCTGACCGATGAACGGGTCCGCGTCGCCGTTCAGCGCGGCATCAACATCGACCAGGCAGTCCGGACAGTCTATTTCGGCCAGTACAAGCGGGCATGGAGTCCGCTGTCGCCGAGCACCCCGGCCTATGCCGGCGACCTGACAGGAAGCTGGCCGTACGACCCGGCCAAGGCCGGCGCGCTCCTCGACCAGGCCGGTTGGACGGGACGGGACGCGGCCGGGTACCGCACCAAGGACGGCAGGCGGCTCACCCTGGAGTGGCCCGCGCTGCCCTCCGGCGACGCCAGGGAGAATCGCGAGGTACTGGCCCAGGCCATCCAGGCCGACCTGAAGAAGCTCGGCGTGGAGGTCGTTCGACCGAGCTACGACGTCGGCGCGTACAGCACCAAGGTCAACGCGGGGCAGTTCGGCATTCTCGACCTCAGCTGGGCGCGCTTCGAACCCGATCTGCTGCGCTCCTTCTTCAACAGCGCCAACGGCCCGCCCGCCGGGCAGAACGCCTCCTTCCTCAAGGACCCCGAGGTGGACAAGTGGACCGAGACCGCAGCCGCCACCAACGACACGGCCACCCGGACGGAGCTGTACGCCAGGACGCAGCATAAGGTGATCAAGGTCGGCGCGACCGTCCCTGTCTATGTGCCCACCGCGCTTACCGGGGTCGCGTCGAGCGTGCACGGGGTGAGCCTCGACCCGAACAACTGGCTGATGTTCTACGACGCCTGGCGGGACGGCGCATGAGCGTGCTGCGTGGTGTCGCCTGGCGCCTGCTGGGCGCAGTCACCGTGTTGCTGGGCGCCGCGACCCTGACGTTCGTGGCGCTCCAGCTCCTGCCAGGCGACCGCGTGTCCCGGCTGCTCGGCCCAATGACGTCGGCCTCGCCTGCCGTACGCGCTCAGATCAGCCGCGACTACGGCCTGGACCAGCCTGTGCTGGTGCAGTACACGCGTTACCTCGGCAACCTGGTGCACGGCGACCTGGGCGTCTCCTACCAGTTGCAGCAGCCGGTGATCACGCTGATCGCCCGGCAGCTCTGGCCGACCGTCCAGCTCGCCCTGGCGGCTCTGGCCCTGGCGCTGCTGATCGCGACGATCAGCGCCATCGCCACCGCGGGCCGGCGTCCCCGCCTGCGGGCCCTCGCCTCGGCCGCCGAGCTGGTGACGGTCTCGACGCCGTCGTTCTGGGTGGGCATTCTCCTGCTCACCTTCTTCTCCTTCCATCTGGGGCTGTTTCCGGTCGTCGGGTCGGACGGGCTCTCCTCGCTGGTGCTGCCCGCGCTCACGCTCGCCCTGTCACTGGCGGGCGTGCTGTCCCAGGTGCTGCGCGAAGGGCTGGAGACGGCGCTGGAGCAGCCGTTCGTGGTCACCGCCCGCGCGCGCGGGTTGAGCCAGACCGCGGTACGGCTGCGCCACGCCTTCCGGCACGCGGCGGTGCCGCTGGTGACCCTCACGGGCTGGCTGACGGGCACGCTGCTGGGTGGGGTGGTGCCGGCTGAGACGGTGTTCGGCAGGCCGGGACTGGGCACGCTCGTCCTGCAGGCGGTGACCAGTGGCGACATGCCGGTGGTGATGGCGGTCGTCCTGCTGTCCGCGCTGGTGTTCGTCGTGGTGTCCACGGTGGTGGACCTGCTTTATCTGGTGATCGACCCGCGGCTGCGCAGCGCGGAGGCCGCCGTATGACCCGGCCTTCGGTGATGGTGGCGAGCGTGGCACTCGTGCTGTTCACATTGGTGGCGTTCGCGCCGGGGCTGTTCGCGAGCGCATCGCCGATCGGCACGGATCTGGGGGCCGCGCTGCGCGGGCCGAGCGGCGCCCACTGGTTCGGGACCGACCAACTCGGCCGGGACGTCTTCGCGCGGGTGTTGTACGGCGCCCGGTCCGCGCTGCTGCTCGCCCTGGCCGCGACCACGCTCGCCGTGCTCGGCGGCACCGTGCTCGGCCTGCTCTCCGGGCTCGGCGGGCGGGCAGCCGACCAGGTGCTGATGCGCTTGGCCGACATCTTCCTGGCACTGCCGCCGTTGCTGCTCGCGCTGCTCGTGGTCGCCGTCATGGGCGCGGGAACGGGCACGGTGGCCCTCGCGGTCGCGGCCGCGCTCATTCCCGCGTACGGGCGAGTGGTGCGGGCGGAGGCGCTGGTCGTACGGCGGGCGGGCTATGTCGAGGCGGCGGTCGGCCTCGGGCTGCCGCGGCCCCTGCTCATCGTTCGGCACATCCTGCCGAACTCGGTCGGCGCGGTGCTGGCACTGGCCACCGTGGGTTTCGGCACGGCGCTGCTGTACGCCTCGGTACTGAGCTTCCTCGGGCTGGGCACCAAACCGCCCGATCCTGAATGGGGATCAATGCTCGCCGAGGGACGCGAGTTTCTCGGCATGGCCTGGTGGATCGCCGTCTTCCCCGGAGCGGCCCTCACCCTTGTCGTCATCGCGGTCAATGTCGTGGGCAGGTACGCCCGAATCCGCTTCGCAGGAAGGACCCCACTGTGACGGGATCGCCGCTGTTGACCGTGGACGGCCTGACCGTGTCCTTCCAGCATGGCAGGGAGCAGGTGACCGCGGTGCGGGAGGTGTCGTTCGAACTGGACCGGGGGGAGTGCCTGGCGATAGTCGGGGAGTCGGGGTCCGGCAAGAGTGTGACCGCGCGGACACTCATGGGGCTCACCGGCGGCCGGTCCACGATCCGCGCCCGCGAGATCTCCCTCGCCGGGACCGACCTGACCGCGTTGGACGAGTCCCGCTGGCGGGGGATGCGCGGCAGCCGGATCGCGATGGTCCACCAGGACGCGCTGGTGGCACTGGACCCGCTGCGCAGAGTCGGCGCGGAGATCGCCGAGCCGCTGCGACGGCATCGCGTGACCACATGGTCCGACACGCCCGCCAAGGTGCGCTCGCTGCTGGCCGAGGTGGGCGTGCCGGAACCGGCCGAACGCGCACGCCAATACCCGCACCAGCTGTCGGGCGGGCTGCGGCAGCGGGCGCTGATCGCCTCCGCGATCGCCGCCGGGCCTGAGCTGCTGCTCGCCGACGAGCCGACCACCGCGCTGGACGCGACCGTCCAAGCGCAGGTGCTGAGCCTGCTGCGGGAGCTGAAACGGGGCGGCACCGCGCTGTTGCTGATCAGCCACGACCTGGCCGTGGTCGCCGGGCTGGCCGACCGCATCGCGGTCATGCACGGCGGCAGGATCGTCGAGCACGGCCCGGCCGAGCAGATCACCGCGAAACCGCGGCATCCCTACACCCGCGCACTGCTGGCCGCCGTCCCTGCGCTGCACTCCAAGGGCGAACGGCTCAGTCGCACGCCGGCCCAGGGTCCCGCCCCGGAGCCGGACGGCTGCACCTACGTGGCGCGCTGCCCGTATGCCGACGAACGCTGCCGCGTGAGCCTCCCGCGGACGGCGGACGGCGGCGCGCTGTGCTGGTACCCCGAGATCGGCCCGGTCGAGCCGCCGGGACGCGCCGCGGCCGAAGGCTCCAAGCCAGGCGAGGTGCTGCTCGCGGTCGAGGGGATCTCCCGGCGGTTCCGATCGCCCGGTGGCGGGTGGCGGGACGCCGTGAGCGGGGTCTCCTTCGAGCTCAGGTCCGGGGAGGCGGTGGGCGTGGTCGGCGAGTCGGGCTCGGGCAAGACCAGTACGGCGCGCATCGTGCTTGGTCTGCTCGAACCCGACGCCGGCGAGGTGCGGCTGCGCGGTGAGCCGTGGAGCGGCGTCGGGGAACGCGCCCGGCGTCGGCGGCGAGGCCGCATCCAGGCGATCTACCAGGATCCGCTGGGCTCGTTCAATCCTCGGCACACGGTCGCGAAGATCCTGAGTGAGGCGGCCGGGGCGGCCGGAGCGCCCCGGGGCCGCGAGCGCGCCGTGCGGGCCGCCGAGTTGCTCGGCCAAGTCGGGCTCGCCGAATCGCTGCTCCGGCGACGGCCGCTGGAGCTGTCGGGCGGCGAGCGTCAGCGGGTGGCGATCGCCCGTGCCCTCGCGCCTGGACCAGACGTGCTGGTCTGCGACGAACCGGTGTCGGCGCTGGATGTGTCGGTGCAGGCGCAGATCCTTGACCTGCTCGCGGACCTGCGCCGCGATCTCGGGGTGGCGATGCTGTTCATCTCGCATGACCTCGGCGTGATCGGCCACGTCAGCGACCGGATCATCGTCATGAAGGACGGCCGCGTCGTGGAGGCCGGCGCGACCGGGGACATCTTCGCCGTACCCGCCCACCCCTACACGCGGGAACTGCTCGCGGCGGTCCCGCGCGCGGAGGGGTAGCCGGAGATTCAGCAGGGGATCAGCCGCACCGGCAGGTCGGTGATCCCGTTGAACTGGTAGGAGCGCAACCGCTGGATCGGGCCGCTGATCTCGAAGCGCGCCACGCGTTCGGCGAGCGTGCGGAACATCAGCTCGATCTCCAGCAGCGCCAGGTGGCGGCCCAGGCAGAAGTGCGGGCCGCCGCCGCCGAAGCCCAGGTGCGGGTTGGGGTCACGGCCGATGTCGAAGGTGAACGGGGCGTCGAAGACCGCCTCGTCCCGGTTGGCCGAGGTCAGGTGCATCACCATCTTCTCACCCACCCTGACGGTCCGCCCGCCCAGCTCGACGTCCGCCATAGCGGTACGGCGGAACACCTTGGTCGGGGTGACCCAGCGGACGATCTCCTCGGCGGCCGACCGCGCCAGCTCTGGGTCTGCCCGCAGCCGCTCCCACTGATCCGGATGCTCGGCGAAGGCCTCCACCCCGCCCGCGATGGCGTAGCGCGTGGTCTCGTTCCCCGCCACCGTGAGCAGCACGAAGAACGCCTGGAACTCGCCCTCGGTCAAGGCCGCGCCGCTGTCGTCGGAACTGACCAGCCGGGACACGGTGTCGTCGGCAGGACAGCCGCGCTTGGCCGCGCCGACCGCTCCGGCGTACGCCATCATGTCCACGGCGGCGGCGCGGGCGCCCTCGGCGCCGCCCGCGCCATGGTCGGATTCGCCCGCAATGCCCTTGGACCACTCGAAGATCCGGTGCCGGTCCTCCCGTGGAAGCCCCATCACCTCGGCGATCACCACGAGCGGGAGCTCGGCCGCGACCGGGCCGACGAACTCCTTCTCGCCCGAGTCCAGGAACGCCTCCACGATCCGCTCGCACTCCCGGGCGACGCCGTCACGCATGCGCCCGATCACTCGCGGAGTGAATCCACGGTTGACCAGGCTCCGGATCCGACTGTGCGCGGGCGGGTCCTGGTTGACCATCATCATCCGCTGCATGGTGATGGCGACCTCGTCGAACTCCAGCGGCTGCGAGCCCTTCTCATGGGAGGAGAACAGCTCGGGATGACGGGCGACATAGGAGATGTCGGCGTGCCGGGTGACAGCCCAGTGCCCCTCAGAAAGCTGCGGGTCAGAGTTGCGGTACACCGGTGCGTTCGCGCGCAGGAGCGCGAAGTCCTCATGGGGAACGGCGTCGAGGTAGCGATCCTGGTCGAATACATCGATGTCGCGATGGGTGGTCATTGCTGGAGAATCTCCGCGTCTGTCAGTTCTGCCGGGTCCGTAGCGGGTTCAGCCATTGCTCGCCGACTTCGGCCCGCAGCCGCGAGTCGGTGACGCCCAGGCCCTCGCCGGGCGCCGCGCAGAGCACACCGACCTTGCCGACGTGCTGATTGCGCTGCACCAGGCGGGCGGCCTCACCGGCCTCCGCGAGCGGATAGACGGCCGAGAGCACCGAGGAGAGCTTGCCGAGCTGGTACAGGCGCATCATCTGGGTCGCCTCGTGCAGGTTCATGCCGTGGCTGCCGATGATGCGCTTGAGGTTCATCCACAGATAGCGGTTGTCGAAGGTGTGCGCGTAGCCGGTGCTCGACCCGCAGGTCACGACCGTGCCGCCGCGGGCCGCCACGATGACCGACATGCCGAAAGTCGCCTGGCCGACGTAGTCGAACACCACGCTGGGGTCCTCGCCGGTCGTGGCGCGGATGGCACGTCCCAGGCGCTTGGCCCGCTTGTTGGTGTCCTCTGTGGCGTCGCCGAGGCCGATCTCCTCACGGTTGATGACGACGTCGCAGCCGAGTCGTCTGGCGAGTTCGCCCTTCTCCTCGGAGGAGACCACGCCGACGGCGATCCCGCCTCCGTTGCGCACGAGCTGAGCGGCGAACGAGCCGAGCCCGCCCGCGGCCCCCCAGATCAGCACGACGTCGCCCTGCTTGATGCGGGCGCCTCGCTCGCTCACCAGCATGCGGTACGAGGTGCCCCCGCACAGCGGGATGACGGCGGCCTCCTCCCAGGTGAGGTGCCCGGGTTTGGGGAGCAACTGGCTGGCCCGCGCCACCGCGTAGTGCGCCAGCCCACCGAAGTTGGTCTCGTAACCCCAGGCCTTCTGGTCGATGCCGAGCATGCCGTCGGCGTGCGTGACCGGGTCCTGATCGTCGACGTAGGTGGGGTTGACGCAGACGTGGTCGCCCACCTTCCAGTTGCGCACGCCCGGCCCGGTACGCACGATCACGCCGGCGGCGTCCGACCCCACGACCTGGTACGGCTGGTCGTGCCTGGCCTCCCAGCCGCCCGCCTTCGCCAGCCGTTTGAGCATGTCGAAGGTGGACACCGGCTCGAAGGTGGACTGCCAGACGGTGTTGTAGTTGATCGAGCTGGCCATCACCGCGATCAGCACCTCGTCTGGCGCCAGCTCGGGCATCGGCACCTGGCCGACGTGCAGGGTCCGGCGTACGTCCTTGTCCTTCTCGCCGGCCAGCAGGCCGACGTCCTCGTGGCGAAGGTGGGCGGCCAGGTAGCTCTCAGGAACCGGGGTGCGGAGGAGTTCCTCCGTTGTCGCACCGCGTACCGCGGCGTCGATGAGCGCGTCCATCATTATTCTCCTTGCCAAAAGTCCCTGAAAAAGGACGCTACGAGAAATGTTTTTCATCGCAACCCCTATTAGGCGTCAAACCGTTTAGGGGCACGCGGCGAAATGCAGGTCGGCAGGCTCCCCTACCAGCCGTCCTCGCCTAGGGGGCGATAAGGGTGTTGTGAATGTCGAACGAATAGCAAGACTCGATCCCGTCTGGAGCGCGTCCCGCTATGAGAGGAATTCAGCGCACGATGACTCGTGTTGATGTTCCGCCCATCGCCATTGTCGGGCTCGCCTGCCGGCTGCCCGGCGCGTCCGACCCGGAGGCGTTCTGGCGGCTGCTCGCCGAGGGCGGCGACGCTGTCACGCGGGCGCCAGAGGGCCGCAGCCCGGCTCGGGGCGGCTTCCTGGACGAGGTCGATCGTTTCGACGCGGCATTCTTCGGCATCTCGCCTCGGGAGGCCGCCGAGATGGACCCGCAGCAGCGGCTGCTGCTGGAGCTGAGCTGGGAGTCGCTGGAGGAGGCGGGCATCGTCCCTGCGACGCTGACAGGCCGGCGGGTGGGCGTGTTCATGGGGGCGATGGCCTACGACTATGCGGTGCTGAGGCATCGCGCGGGCCCCCTCACCCGGCACACCCTTACCGGACTCAACCGAGGGCTGCTGGCCAACCGGATCTCCTACGCGCTGGGCCTGCGGGGCCCCAGCCTCGCAGTGGACACGGCCCAGTCGTCCGGGCTGGTGTCGGTGCATCTGGCCTGCGAGAGCCTGCGCGCGGGCGACGCGGACCTGGCGCTCGCGGGCGGGGTGAACCTCAACCTCGCTGCGGACAGCACCGCGGCGGCCACCGAGTTCGGCGGGTTGTCGCCGGACGGGCGCAGCTACACCTTCGACGCACGCGCCAACGGATACGCCCGCGGCGAAGGCGGCGGCGTGGTCGTGTTGATGCCGCTGGCCGACGCGCTCGCCGCGGGGCGCACCGTGCACGGAGTGATTCTCGGCAGCGCGGTCAACAACGACGGCGCGACCGACGGGCTGACCGTGCCGAGCGCGGACGCCCAGCGTGAGGTGCTGACGCTCGCGACCGCACGGGCAGGCGTGGACCCGCGCGACATCCAGTACGTTGAGCTCCACGGCACGGGTACTCCGCTCGGCGATCCGATCGAGGCGCGGGCGCTGCACGCCGCGTACGGGGGGAATCGCGAGCGCCCGCTGGTGGTGGGGTCGGCCAAGACGAACGTCGGCCATCTGGAAGGCGCGGCGGGCATCGTGGGGCTGCTCAAGGCCGTCCTGAGCATTCAGCACCGGGTGATTCCGCCGAGCCTCAACTTTGAGACGCCCAACCCGCGGATCCCGCTCGACGAGCTGAACCTGAGCCTGCGGCGGGAGGCGGGGCCCTGGCCCGGCGCGCACCGGCCACTGGTGGCCGGGGTCAGCTCGTTCGGCATGGGCGGCACCAATTGCCACCTCATCGTTTCCGAAGGGCCTCCGGCGTCCGGCCCCGGCACACCGCTTGCCCCGAACGCGGCCGGGCTGATCCCATGGGCGCTGTCGGCCACCACCGATCAAGCTCTGCGCGCGCAGGCGAAACGGCTCGCGGCGCACGTGCGAAGGCATCCGGAACTGGACCCGGTAGACGTCGGGCACTCCTTGCTCACCACCCGGACCCGCTTCGAGCACGGTGCGGTGGTGCTCGGCCGCGAACGCGGCGAGTTGCTCGGCCGCCTGGACGCGCTGGCCGAGGCCGGGGGAGGGGCCGGTGCCGTCGCTGGGCGCAGGAACCCCGGGCCGACCGCGTTCCTGTTCCCCGGTCAGGGCAGCCAGCGGGCCGGCGCGGGCCAGGAGCTGTACGCGGCCGAACCGGTGTTCGCCGAGGCGCTGGACGAGGTGTGCGCCGAACTGGACCGCCACCTCGCCCGCCCGCTTCGCGACCTGCTGTTCGCGGCACCCGGCAGCGCGGAGTCGGCGTTGCTCGACCAGACCTGCCACACCCAGCCCGCGCTGTTCGCCATCGAGGTCGCGCTTTTCCGGCTGGCGGAACGGCGATACGGGCTGATCCCCCATTTTGTGGTGGGCCACTCGATCGGTGAGCTGGCGGCGGCGCATGTGGCGGGAGTGTTCTCGCTCGCCGACGCTGCTCTGCTGGTGGCAGCCAGAGGCCAGGTCATGCAGGAGGCGCCCGGGGGCGGCGCGATGGTGGCCGTGCGGGCCACCGAGGAGGAGGTCGTCCCGCTGCTGTCGGACCGGGTGTCCCTCGCGGCGGTGAACGGGCCGTCCTCGGTGGTGCTCTCGGGGGACGCCGAGGCGGTGGAGCGGGTCGCGGGCCGGCTGTCGGAGCTGGGCCGCAGGACGCGGCGGCTGCGTGTCAGCCACGCGTTCCACTCGCCGCACATGGACGCGGCTGTGGCGCGTTTCCGCGAGATCGCGGCCGGGATCGGATTCCGGCCGCCGCGCATCCCCGTGATCTCCAACGCGACCGGCGGGCCGGCGCGGGCCGAGACGCTGTGCTCAGCCGACTACTGGGCCCGGCATATCCGGGAAACGGTGCGTTTCGCCGAAGGGGTGCGGAACCTTGCGAGCGCGGGCGTGACAACATATCTGGAGCTCGGGCCGGGCGGGGCGCTCACCACGCTCATACGCGAGGGCATCGAGCCGGGCAGCGCCGTCGCCGTCCCGATCCTGCGCGCGGGCCGCCCCGAGGAGGAATCGGCGCGGGCCGCGATCGCCGCCGCCCACCTCAACGGCGCCGCCGTCACCTGGAACGTGCCTGGACGGCGGGTGCCGCTGCCGACCTACGCCTTCCAACGCAGACGGTTCTGGATCACGCCGGACCCAGCCCCCGCCGAGCCCGAAGCAACGCCTGCCCCGCGTTCGCCCGAGGAACTCCTCGATCTCGTACGGGAGAGCGCGGCGGCGGTGCTCGGGCATGACACCCCGGCCGAGATCGGCCAGAACCGAACGTTCAAGGAACTCGGCCTGGATTCTCAGGGCGCGATGGAGTTCGGCGAACGTCTCAGCACCGTACTCGGCCCGCCCCTGCCCGCCACGCTGACCTTCGATCACCCCACCCCCGAGGCCGTCGTCCGCTTCCTGACCTCGCCGGGCGACACCGCGGCGGAACCCGTCTCATCCCGCTCTGACGAACCGATTGCCATCGTGGCCATGGCCGGTCGCTGGCCCGGCGGCGCCGACACCCCTGAGGCACTCTTCGAACTGGCCCGTTCAGGTACGGACGCGATCACCGGGTTCCCCGCCGACCGCGGCTGGGACCTGGCCGCCCTGCACCACCCCGACCCCGAACACCCCGGGACGTCCTACACCAGGCACGGCGGCTTCCTGTCCGGCGCGGCCGAGTTCGACGCCGAGTTCTTCGGCATTGCCCCGCGCGAGGCCGAAGCGATGGATCCCCAGCAACGCCTGCTGCTGGAGGTGGCCTGGGAGACCTTCGAACGGGCCGGGATCGTGCCGTCGGAGTTGCGCGGCAGCCATACCGGTGTGTTCGTGGGCGCGACCGAGCAGGAGTACGGCCCGCGGCTGCACGAGGCAGGCAGCGGGCATGACGGCTATCTGCTGACCGGTGGCACCAACAGTGTCGCCTCGGGCCGGATCGCCTACACCTTCGGCCTGGAGGGCCCGGCGATCACGGTGGACACGGCGTGCTCGTCCTCGCTGGTGGCGTTGCATCTGGCGGCCCGTGCGCTGCGGGACGAAGAGTGCACGCTGGCGCTGGCGGGCGGGGTGGCGGTCCTGGCCACGCCGGGGATGTTCGTCGAGTTCAGCCGTCAGCGCGGGCTCGCCCCGGACGGGCGGTGCAAAGCCTTCGCGGCGGCGGCCGACGGGACCGCCTGGGCCGAGGGAGTGGGCTTCGTCTTGTTGGAGCGGTTGTCGGATGCGCGGCGGTTGGGTCATCGGGTGCTGGCGGTGGTGCGGGGGTCGGCGGTCAATCAGGATGGCGCGTCCAATGGGTTG
>NZ_JBEZDU010000035.1:0-106893 GCF_040648495.1 Nonomuraea sp. NPDC049129
AGCACGACGTTGCGGCCCTTGGGACCCAGGGTCACCTTGACCGCGTCGGCCAGCTGGTTCATGCCGCGCTCGAGACCGCGCCGGGCGTCCTCGTCGAACGCGATCATCTTCGAAGCCATTCCTGCTCCTGCTCTCGATAGGGGCTGTCCGGGACGGCGCCCGCGACGGACGGCCCGCCGACAGGCGGACCTCGCCGTCCCGGCACACCCCGCCGGTTGGCACTCTCCAGGGGCGAGTGCCAGGCGTCCCGTCGCACTCTACCCACAACTTGCGTGGCACGCACCTAGTGCGTGCCACGCATCATCAGATAGAGTCGCTCCCATGAACGACGACGCCCTCGACCTCCGGGCGCGCAACAAGCAGGCCACCCGAGAGGCGATCAGCCACGCCGCGCTGCGCCTGGCCATCGAGCAGGGCCCTCACGGGCTGGCTCTGGTGCGCGTCCATGACATCGCCACGGCCGCCGGAGTCTCATCCCGTACGTACAACAACTACTTCTCCAGCAGGGCGGAGGCGATCTGCGCCTTCCAGGCCGACCAGGCCGGCCGCGTGGGGCAGGCGCTGCGCGCCCGGCCCGCCGGCGAGCCGCTCGACCAGGCCGTCATCGCGGCCGTGATCGAGCTCTACACCGACCCTGAGCCCGACAAGGCCGGCCTGCGCATGATCATGTCGACGCCCGAGCTGGAGGGCGAGGCGCTGAGGGCGTTCACCATGGCGGAAGGCCCGCTCACCGAGGCGATCGCGGCCCGCACCGGCACCGACCCCCAGCGCGACCTGTTCCCCGCCGTCACGGCCGCCGCGGTCGCCGCCGCCATCCGGGTGGCGGGGCGACGGTGGCTCGAGCCCGGCAATACGGAATCCTTCGCCGCGATCCTGCGCGGCGCCCTGTCCTGCGTCGTTCCCGCCGCGCCACCTGAAGGGACTCAGCCCTAAGGGCTTGAAGCCGTGCTTTCGAGCGCGTGGCCGGAGCTGACGTGGCAGCGACCCGCTCAATAACGAGGTGCGCCGAACCCGCGGTTCGGGCGAAGATGGCCGCGCCTGGCTGTGGGAGCCGGCACTCCCTGGATGAGGAGCGTGCCATGAGCGCCATCGGATCAGCGGACCCGGAGGTCCGGGTGAGCACGGGACGGCTGCGCGGGCGCATGGAGGACGGCGTGGCCGTCTTCCGCGGTGTCCCGTTCGGGCGCCCGCCGGTGGGCGCGCTGCGGCTGGCCGCGCCGGTGCCGGCCGAGGCGTGGGACGGGGTGCGCGAGGCCGGGGAGTTCGGTCCGCGGCCGCCGCAGTCCAGGTTGCTGGGCGCCTCCAGCGCGGACGGCGCCGACGGTGACTGGTTGACCGTCAATGTCTGGTCCCCCGACCTGGGCGCCGCCCGGCTGCCGGTGATGGTGTGGATTCATGGCGGGGGTTACATGTACGGGTGGTCCGGCGACCCCGTCTTCGACGGCCGCGTGCTCGCCCGGGACGGCGTCGTCATGGTCACCTTCAACTATCGGGTCTCCGCCGAGGGCTTCGGACATTTCCAGGGGGCACCGGCCAACCGCGGGCTCCTGGACCAGGTGGCCGCCCTCCGCTGGGTGCAGGACAACATCGCGGCCTTCGGCGGCGATCCGGACCGGGTCACCGTCTTCGGAGAGTCCGCCGGAGCCGGGAGCATCGCGGCGCTGATGACGATGCCCAGAGCCGCCGGCCTGTTCCGCCGGGCGATCGCGCAGAGCGTGCCGGGCATGTTCTTCTCCACTGAGCTGGCCACCGACATCGGCGCCGCGGTAGCCGCTGAGCTGGGCCTGCCCCCGCTCGCGGGCGAGCTCGCCCGCCAGTCGCCGGAGCGGCTGATCGACGCCGGGGACACGGCGGCGGAGAAGATGGGCGACTGCCCGCGGTGGGGCCACGCGGCGCACGTCCGGACGCTGTGCGCGCCGGTCGTGGACGGCGAGGTGCTGCCCGCGGTGCCGTGGCGGTCACTGGCGGATGGGGCCGCGCACGGGGTGGAGCTGATCGTGGGTCACACCCGCGACGAGTATCGGCTGTTCATGGCCATCAGCGGCGACACCGGCCAGATCACCGCCGAACGAGCGGACACCGCGCTGCGGGCGCTCGCCCCGGACCCGGAGGCCTACCGGGCCGCCTACCCGGGTGCCGACGAGGAGCGACTGTACGAGCTGGTGCACTCCGACTGGTTGTTCCGGATGCCTTCCGTACGCCTGGCCGAAGCCCGCCAGAAGCACGGGCGCGCCCACCTGTACGAGCTGACCTGGCCGGCCCCCGGCATGGGCGGAGACCTCCTCGGCGCCTGTCACGGGCTCGGCCTGCCGCTGACGTTCGGCAACCTGACCGCCGGATCGGCGGGACTGCTGATCGGACAGGATCCGCCTCCGGCCGCGGCCGAGCTGTCGGCCCAGGTTCGAGCGGCATGGATCGCCTTCGCCACGACCGGAGACCCGGGCTGGCCGGCGTACGAGCCGCAGAACCAGCACACCTGGATCATCGACACCAAGCCCGACATAGCAGCGTATCCGGAGGAAACCTCCCGTGAGCTGTGGGCCGGGCACGCCTTCGGCCCTCTCGCGTTGCAGACGAGTCCGTAACCGTTCCAACCCAATACATGGGCCGACCACCGTCCAGGCGCTGACGACGAAGGCGCCCGGTGCGGCGCGCCGTCGTACCACATGTGCTTGTAGCTCATCGCGGCCCTGAAGCAGGTCCAGGAACGGGACCTGGCCGTCAGGTGCTGTGACGCTGGCGGCGGGCCGGTCCAGGAGATCACCAGATGTAGCGTTTTGACACCTCCCACGGATAACCGCTATCTATTGGCTAACCGTTAGGGGGATGGAGTGCAGGACGCAGTGCTGGCGATGCTCGCCAAGGAGCCGTCACACGGGTACCACTTGCACGCTCGGCTGCAGCGAACTCTCGGCCCGCTCGGCGAGTCGATGAACCGCGGTCAGATCTACGTGACGCTGGCCCGGCTGGAAAAAGCCGGGCTCGTTGTCTGTGAGCGGACGGACGGCCTGCCCGAGCGGCCCGAACGCAAGGTCTATGAGCTGACGCCGGCCGGGCAGCAGCGGGTGGCCGCCTGGCTGGCCGAGGTGGGCTGGCCGAAACCGGACCTGGCGGAGTTCCACCTCAAGCTCGCCGCGGCCGCCGCGGCCCGGCTCGCCGACCCGGTCGAGCTGGTGGCGGCCCAGCGCCGTGAGTTGCTGCGCCGCTTGCGTGAGGTGCAGCAGGCGGCGCTGGCCGAGCCGCCGGGGTCGGGCGCCGGCCTGCTGCTGGAAGGGGTCGTGCTGCGGTTGCAGGCGGACCTGCGCTGGCTGGATTCCTGTGAGCGGGCCTGGTCCAAGGCCGATGACGAAGTCGAGGGTGGATGAACGTGTCAAGTGCCGTGGTCCGGGCCTGCGGCCTGGTGAAGACGCATGGTCAGGGACAGAGCCGGATCCGCGCGGTGGACGAGGCCGACCTGGAGGTGCCTCAGGGGGAGACGCTGGCGGTGATGGGGCCCAGCGGCTGCGGGAAATCTACCCTGCTGCACCTGCTGGGTGGCCTGGAGCGGCCCACCGATGGAGAGGTGTGGGTGGCCGGGCGACGCATCGACACGCTGAGCGAGCGGGCTCTGGCGCGCCTGCGGCGCCGGTCGGTGGGGTTCATCTTCCAGGCCTTCCACCTGGTGGAGGAGTTGTCGGCGGCCGAGAACGTGGAGCTGCCCGCGCTGCTGGCCGGACGCTCGCGCCGCCAGGCCAGGCGGCGCGCGAGCCTGCTGCTGGAACGGGTCGGGCTCGCCGACCGTGCCCGGCATCTGCCGTCGCAACTGTCGGGCGGCCAGCGCCAGCGTGTCGCCGTCGCTCGCGCGCTGGTCAACGAACCGCTGGTCGTCCTGGCCGACGAGCCGACCGGCAACCTCGACACCGCGGCGACCCTCGACGTACTGAGAATCTTCGAGGAGCTGCGTTCCGCGGGCCAGACCTTCGTGATCGTCACGCATGACGAGCGGGTCGCGGCCACCGCGGATCGGCTGATCTCGATGCGCGACGGGATGTTCGTCGACGACACCCGGCTGGCCGGCTCCCACCCGCGCGGGCTCGGCGGGCTGATCGGGCTGGAGGGCTGAACGGCATGGGCTCCATCGTGCTCGTCGTCCGCCTGGTGCTGGCCGACGTGCGGCGGCACAAGGTCCAGGCCGCGATGCTCCTGCTCGCGGTGACCGTGGCCACCGCCACGATGGCACTGGGCCTGTCGCTGGGCGGCGTGAGCGACGCGCTGTACGAACAGACCCGCGCGGCCACCGCCGGGCCGGACGTGGTGGCACTCTCCGGCGACGCGGGCCCCGCCGAGACCGCGGCTCTGTCCGCGCTGGCGGACGCTCCCGAGGTAGTCGCCCACCACGGCCCCTATCGCATCGTCTACGCCAACCTCACCACGCGCGATTCCACGACGTCCCCCGTGGTGGTGCACGGCTTCGCCGAGACGCCCGGCCCGGTCGACCGGCCGCTGGTGACCTCGGGTCATTGGGTGCGCTCCGGCGGCACGGTCCTCGAACGCGGCTTCGCCACCGCGCTGGGCGTCGGCGTCGGCGACCGCGTCACCATCGCCGGCCGCTCGTACCCCGTCCTCGGGATCGCCGTCACCGCGGCCACCTCCATCTACCCCTGGGCGGCGCAGATCGGCCCGGGCGGCGGCCCCAGCGACGCCAGCGGCCTGGCCTGGATGACCCGATCGGATGCCCGGGCCCTGGCGGCATCCCATGATCTCTCGGTGACCACGGCTGTCGACCTCAAGCTGCGCGACCCCGCCGCGGCCGAGGCCTTCATCGACGCCCACAGCGACACCACCGTCAGGGTCACCTTCCACTCCTGGCAGTTCAAAGAGACCCAGGACCTGGTCATCCTCAGGAACAGCCAGCCGATCCTGGTCGTCGGCAGCTGGCTGCTCAGCTTCCTGGCCATCACCGGAGTGGCGGCGCTGGCCGCGGGACGCGCCGTCGAGCAGACGCGCCGGGCCGGGCTGCTCAAGGCCGTCGGCGCCACCCCGGCTCTGATCGCCACCGTCCTGCTCACCGAGTACCTGGCGCTGGCGCTGGTCGGCGACACGCTGGGGCTGGTGATCGCCCGCCTGACCGCGCCCGCCATCGCCAGCCCCACCGCCAGCCGGATCGGTGACGTGGGCGGGCCCGACGGCGCCACCCTCGTCACGGCGACCGCCCTCGCCGTGGCGGTGGCGGTGCTGTCCACGCTGCGTCCCACGCTGCGGGCCATGCGTACGGCGACAGTCACGGCGCTGACCGCCACCGCGCGCCGGCCCCGTCACCGGCCCTGGCTCACCGCGCTGTCCGCGCTCCTGCCCACGCCGCTGCTGCTCGGGCTGCGGCTGACCGCCCGCCGGCCGGGCCGCGCCGTACTCCAGGCGTGCTCCACCGCCACCACAGTGATCGCGATCGTCGCCCTGCTGACCATCTACGCCCAGCCGGAGCGGGGCTACGGCCTGGACGGCTCCTCCGTCCTGACCAATCTGCGCGGCGAGCACGACCGCCGGCTGATGCTCGCCGTCACCATCCTGCTGATCGCGCTCGCCATCGTGAACACCCTCACGTTCACCTGGACCACGGCCATGGAGGCCCGGGCGCACATGGCCATCGCACGTACACTCGGCGCCACTCCCGGGCAGATCACCGCGGGCCTGTCCGCTGCTCAACTCCTGCCCAGCCTGCCCGGCGCCATCATCGGCATCCCTCTGGGCATCGGCCTGCTCTCGCTCTTCACTGCCAGGAACGCGGTGGAACCCCCCTCCTTCTGGCTGCTCGGCACCGCACTCGCGACTCTCCTGGCGACGGCGGCACTCACCGCCCTGCCCGCACGCCTGGCGGCGCGCCGGCCCGTGGCGCGGGCCCTCAGCGCCGAAACGGCGTGATCGGTCCCGCGCAGAGGCCTCATCCGATGGGCGGCCCGGAATGAATCGATTCGATCGACGGAAAGGAAGCACGAAGTGACGTCTGACGCGGTCGGCATTCGGCGATTAGTGGTGGACACGGGGGAGCCCCGCGGATGGGTGTCTCCCAGGACAGACCTGGTGACGGCGCTGCTCGGCACCTGGTTCGGGGTCGGACTGATGATCGACGCCTGGGCGCACAGCAACCTGGCGCAGCTGGAGACGTTCTTCACTCCATGGCACGCGGTGTTCTATTCCGGCTTCGCCGTGGTCTCCGGCTGGATCATCTGGCAGGTGTGGCGCAACGTGCGCGCCGGGCGGCAGGGGCCGGCGGCCGTCCCCACCGGTTATCTCGCCGGGCTGGTGGCGATTCCCGCATTCGCCGTCTTCGGGTTGGCCGACATGATGTGGCACACCGTCCTCGGCATCGAGACGACCATCAACATCTTCTTCAGCCCGTCGCACCTCGGCCTCGTCGTGACGATGATGCTGATCATCACGACACCGCTGCGCTCGGCATGGAACGCCCCCGACGTCGGCGCCCGGCCGTCGCTCGGCCGCCTGCTGCCGGCTCTGATCGGGCTCGCGTTCGCCACCACGTTGGTGTCGCTGTTCCTGTCGTACGGCGGCGCCATGAAGTACCGCCCCGAGGGCATCGTCCGGGCTTTGTCCATGTTGCAGAACGCGGGCGGCGGTGCGGGGGGCGCCGGCCCCGTGGCGATGGGCCCGGGCGCCGAGCAGGTGGCCGTCGCGATGGTCGTCACCAACGTCGTCGTGCTCAGCCCGGTGCTGTTGCTGGTGCGCCGCTGGCTGTTGCCGTTCGGCTCGGTGACCGTCATGTACGCGGTGATGGCGCTCATGCCGGCTGCCCAGACGGGGTTCCGCAATGTACCGATCCTGTTGTCGTTCGTGGTCGCCGGGTTCGTGAGCGACCTGCTCATCCGCCGACTGCGGCCGTCGGGTGAGCGGCGCGGCGCCTACTGGGCTTTCGCCGGGCTGTCGGCCTTCGCCACCTGGTCGCTGTACATCGGGGTCGCCTCGGCCATCGGGGGCGGCCTGCCCGCCGTGCCCGAGCTGTGGACCGGAGCGCCGGTCGTCGCCGGGCTGATCGGGCTGGCGCTCGGGGCGCTGCTCCTGCCCAACGCCGTCTCTGTCAGTGGACGTGGGGTTCTCCGAGATCAGGACTGAGCGCCGACAACAGACAACGATGCATCACGGCGACACTAGGTAATCGTAGCGCTACGGACAGTCACCGATCGGGTATGGTCGCGTTGATCACGTGCTCTCCCTTAAGGCGTTCACATGACTGTCACCAAGCTCGACGTTGCCGCACATCGCCGCTGGCTGGGCAAGTCCATGGCGCTGAGCTGCGGGCTGTGGGAGGGGACGAACGACCTCGACACCGCCCAGCTCGCGAAATTCCGGCTGCTGAGTGACTGGGCGGAGGTGAGCGCCCAGTCACGCGTCCTCGACGTGGGCTCGGGCTATGGCGGCTTCCTGAGCTATCTGAGCCGCGAACGCGGTGTGGCAGCCGCGTGTGGTGTCGACGCCTCCGATCACGCATGCCAGGAAGCCGAAGGGTTGCGGCTGCGCGGGGTGACCATCCATCAGGGCGATTACCGCGCCTTCACCCCCGACCGGCCCTATGACGCGGTCGTCAGCATCGGGCTCCTGGAGAACCTGGAGAACGTGGACGGCACGCCGGACACCTACGCGGAGTTCTTCGCCCACGCGCACGCGTGGACCAGGCCGGGCGCCCGCCTGGCGCTGGAGAGCACGATCCGGGGGCACAGCGAGAGCTGGCCGGCCGAGGCCGCACGATACGTCGAGGCGATGCGACGCCTTCGCCTGACCGGCACCGTTCTCACGCTCGACCGGCTCCTGACCGCCTGCGGGCGTTGGTGGGAGCCGATCCACGTACGGACCCACCGCGACGACTACGCGCGCACCTTCGCGACCTGGGCCACCCGGCTGGGCGGGTGCGGGAGCGCCGAGCGCGATGAGACGGCACTCGCCGACTGGCTGGAGTTCACCACGACGGGCACGGCGCTGTTCCAGCAGGGCGCCCTGTCCGTCGCGCACCTCGGACTACGCCGAATAGATCAACCGACGCGCCCGCCGACCGCACCAGGTCCGCAGGTGTGAAGACACCCGGGCCCCGGCCCGGCCCACGAGCCCCGCGATCAGATATCGCGAGGATCCGGTGAGGCACTCAGTCCGCACCGGCAGCACCCTCATGCACGAAAGGAGAGAGAAAATGCTTTCGACGAGCACCTCGACCGAAACCCTGAGCGCCTGCCCGATCGAGATGGAAGACGGCAAGCTTCTGGTCGCCCCGATCACCAGCAGCAGCAGTTCAGCCGCCGTCGCCATGGAGGAGTAAACGCGAGAAGCGGGTGCCGTGTCCCGGTCATCGGACCGGGACACGGCACCCGCCGAATCCGGCCCACCCCGTTCAAGGATCGGTGCAGATGGAGAACACGCCGGTGCTGCGCTCCGCGCTCGGCACCAACTTCTTCCGTGCGGTCAGCCCATGGCTGGACAGCACGGCTTTCCACACCAACCAGCTCCGGCACTCCCATCTCGGGATCTCCCGGTCGGCCTCGCCCGCCGAGGAGTTCCTGTACGCCAGCCGGCTCCGCCGCCACGACCGTGAGCTGCAACGCTCGGTCGCCGACTACCTCACGACCGCGAGCATGGAGACGCTGAGCCACACCGATGAGGAGACCATCCCCGCGGCACGCCGCGTCGAGCTGCCGGATCCGGCGCCGGCGCGGATGGCGCTGGATGAGGCGATCGCGGCCCGGCGCAGCACCCGCTCGTTCAGCGGAGACCCGGTGACGCTGCCCGAGACCGCCGCGCTGCTACGGGCCGCCGGAGCGTGCTTCGGCCACGAGGCGGGCCGGCCGCACCGAGCCGTCCCCAGCGGCGGCGGACTGTACCCGGTCGAGCTGCACCTCGCCGCACGCGAGGTGACGGACCTGGAGCCGGGCCTGTACCGCTACGCCCCCCGCCTGGACTGCCTGGCCCGCCACGGCGGCCCTCAGCAACTGGCCGCGCTGCTGCGCTGCGGCCTGGACGAGCTGCCCGACCTACTGCCGATCGACCGAGCGGCGCTCGTCGTGCTGTTCGTCGGGCGCCCATGGCGCTCGATGCGCAAGTACGGCCCGCGCGGGCTGCGGTTCGTGCTGCACGAGGTGGGGGCGATGGCCCAGCATGTCCATCTCACCGCGACCGCGCTCGGCCTGGCCGGTACGGACTGGTCGACCTACTACGACGAGGAGGCGCACGAGGTCCTCCGGGTCGACGGGCTGCGGACCGCCTTGCTGCATCTGATCGTCCTCGGCCGGCCGGGCGGCCGGCCACATCCGCAGAAGAAGAGCCGACCGCGTCTGCAGGAGAAGATGTGACCGCGTCCGCAGGAGAAGCTGTGACACAGCCCGCATCACCCCGTATCAAGCGGTCGTTCTCGGTCATCGGGCATGATCCCGACACGGTCGAGCTCAGGCAGGGCGTGTGGAGTGCCACCTCGCACACCATCACCGACGAAGCCCGGCGCGGCTGGCTGTTCTCGGTGGTGAACGCTCTGGACGGCTCCCGGGAGGTGGCCGAGCTGGCCGCGCGGGCGAACATCGGTATGGAGGAGATGTCCGCGCTCCTGGAGCAGTTGCGGACACTAGACGTGATCGAGGACACCGCGACGAACGCACTCGACCACTACCTCGACCACTACGCCGACCTGCTCTCCGGACCACCGCCGCCCGCCCGTCCGATACGGGTGATCGGCGACGGCGGTATGGCCGCCCGCGTCACGGAGCTGATCGCGGCCAGCGATCCGAAGCTCGACGTGACCGACTCCAGCGACGATCCCGTCCTTGAGGTGCTCAAGGACGCCGACACCGGCTGGACCACGCACGGGCTGCGGCTGCACGAAGTCGCCGAGACGTTCGCCTCCTGGGAGGGCGGCATCACCGTGTGGGCCGGTGTCCGGGTGGATCCGGTGGCGGTGAGCCTGTTCAACAGGGTCGCCCTGGAAGTCGGCATGTCCTGGCTGCACGGCACGATCGATGGGCCGTTCCTGTTCGTCGGCCCGACCTTCCACCCGGGCCGCGGGCCCTGCTACGCCTGTCTGGAAACGCGCATCACGATGAACCTCGCCGACGGCGCGGGCTACCGCCGATACAAGAACGCGCTCACCACCGCACAGGCGTCGGGCGGACGTCCGCCCATGCTGCCCGCGCTGTCCTCGCTGCTCTGCTCCCATCTCGCCTTGGAAGCGATCAATCTCGCCCATACGGGCGCCTCCTTCACCCATGGCAAGATGCTGTGCGTCTACCTCCCCACCTGGGAGACGACCGTCAGCGAGGTCCTGCAGATCCCCGGCTGTCCGGCCTGCTCGCCCGTCGCGCAGCGCGACGAACCCGAGCTCTACTTCCAGGCCAAGGAGTGGCTCAGTGGCTGACCAGGGCTCCGCCGCGGGCCTCGTACCGCGGACCACACCGTTCGACACCGGCACCCGGATGCTGGCCCGGCGCATGCTGAACCCCGTGTGCGGCCTGATACCGCGGTTGAAGTTCAGCGCCCGCTCACGTGGCGAACCACGCATCGCCATCGCCGGCGCCGAACTCACCGGCGTGCACGTCCTGTACGACGCCCGGCCGATCCCCGCCGAGCGCCACCACCTGGGCGGGGCCGGCATCCTGCTCGACGAGCCCCTTATCAAGTCACTCGGGGAGTCGGCCGAGCGTTACTGCCACCACTCGTTCCTCGCCCTGCACCGCGACCGGCTCCGCTTCGCCAGTCACCGCGCCATGAGCAGCGGTGGCCGCGCGATTCCGGCAGATCAGTGCCTGTCGTTCTTCTCCGACGAGCAGCTCGGCCGCGACGGCTTCCTTTTCGAGCCCTTCGACCCAGACGCCCCGATGAGCTGGCTGCCCGCCGACTCGCTCACCTCGGACGACACCTACTGGATGCCCGCCCAGCTCACGCTGGTCGGCTACCTGCCGCGGCGCAAGGAGGGCGAGCCCTGGGTGAACGCCGCAGTGACCACCGGCACCGCGACCCACAGCGACCCGAGCAAAGCCCTGCTCGGCGCGCTGGAGGAGCTCATCCAGCTCGATTGCGTGATCGGGCACTGGTACGGCGGTCAGCCCTCCGTCAAGATCCTTCTTGACGGCCGCCTGCGGGCCCTCGCCCGGTTGATCGACCGCCACTGGTCGCCGGGCACACCGCCCCCGGAGTTCCACCTCCTGCCCAGTCCCGACCTACCCGGCTTCACCGTCGCCTGCGTCTACCGCGATGACCACCCCGGCAACGCGCCGGTCGTCGCGGGCCTGGGCAGCGACCAGCGCCTGGGCCACGCGATGTACAAGTCCCTCCTCGAAGCCGTCGCGGTGTTCCGCTACGCCAACTGGATGGCCGCCAAGGCCGCCATCGAGGACAGTGACGTCACCGACAAGGACCGCTTCTTCGATCTCGACGACAACGTGGCCTACTACACAGATCCGGCCAACGCCGCGATCATCGACAAGCGCTTCGCCGTCCATGTGGAGGTCTCGGCGCGTGACCTGCCCCCTGACGCGGCCCCGGACCTCCGCAGCCGCGTGAAAGGGCTGGTGGCAGCCTTCGCCAAGACCGGAAAACAGCTCGGCTACCTCGACCTCACCACCCCGGACATCCGCCACCTGGGGCTCACGGTCTGCCGCGTCTGGTCCCCGGACACCCTCAGCCTGTGCCCGCCCAGCGCGCCGCCCCTGCTTCACAAGCGATTCGCCGACTACGGCGGCGCGACCAACCCCGAGCCCCATCCATACCCTTGATCACCCCATAACGGGAGGACGTCACGCGAGGTCACAGCGCCTGCGTGGCGTCCTTCCGGGCTGGCAGGCGCCGCGCGGGCGGGCTGGAGAGCTCTGAGAAGGGCAGCGGAACGTCGGCGTCAGAGCTTGCCGAGTCCCCGGGCCAGGATGGTGGCGGTCTTCGCGATGGTCTGGTTGTCGGTGGGGAGGCCCGGGGTGCGGTTGGTGTAGATCGCCATGACGATGGGAGCGGCGCCCTGCTCGGAGCGGATCACGGCGATGTCGTTCCCGCCGCCGAATCCGTCGGAGTTGGTGCCGGTCTTGTCGGCGATCGTCCAGGTCTTGGGCAGGCCCGCGCGGATCCGCTCGGCGCCGGTCTTGTTGGCGAGCAGCCAGGCGTTGAACTGCTCCCGGTCCTTGGCGTCCAGCGCGTCGCCGATCGCGAGCGCGCGGAGATCGCGGGCGATGGCCGCGGGCGTGGTGGTGTCGCGCTTCTCCTTGGGCGTCCAGTCGTTGAGCTCGGGGTGCCAGCGGTCCATCCGAGAGGTCGAGTCCTTCAGCGTACGGAAGTACTTCGTCAGCCCGGCGGGCCCGCCGATCAGCTTGAGCAGCAGGTTGGCCGCGGTGCCGTCGCTCTTGGTGATGGCCGCCTCGCACAACTGGGCGACCGTCAGGCCGTCCTCGACGTGCTTCTCGGTGACCGGCGAATTGGGCGTCATGTCGGCGGCCGTCCACTTGATGAGCTTGTTCATCAGGCCGGGCTCGGAGGTGCGCGCCTTGTTCAGCACGGCCGCGCAGAGGGGCGCCTTGAAGGTGGACAGAAACGCAAAGCGCTCGCTCGCCCGGTACGTCACCGTCTTGCCGGTGGCGGTGTCGATGGCGTACGCCCCGATGCGGCCCTTGAAAGACACCTCCAGCGCCCGCAACTCCTTCCTGACCTGAGCCTCGCCCGAAACGGCCGGGGACGCCGCGACGGTAGCGGCCGAGGCCGGGCCCGCGCCGAGAGCGCCGCCGGACAGGAGGGAGAGCGCCAACGAGGTCGCGGGGAGGGCTCCGGTGACGCGGCGGACGCGGAAGTGTCGCATGCCGAAATCCTTGCTTCTCATCTGTCAGAAGCTTGGAGCAAAGCAGATGTGATCATCCGCTGTCTAATAGCGATATCGGTGATCTAGCGATATCACATCCAATATCACTACAGGTCAGGCACCAGGCCCAGTTCCCGCATGACGAACGCCAGCCAGAAGCTCTGCTGCAGAACGATCGTGCTCCAGCTCGTTCCCCCATGGCCCGCGTCGGACCAGACGCGCAGCAGGACGGGATGGGAGGAGGTGGTGGCGGCCTGCGTTCTGGCGGCGAACTTGCGGGAGTGCCACGCCGGGCAGCGAGGATCGTTGGCCCCCGCGTCCAGCAGGATCGCCGGGTAGGCCGTACCCGGTTTCACGTTGTGGTACGGCGAGTAGGCCATGAGCACGGGGGCGTCGGCCGGGTCGTTGGGATTGCCGTACTCGGAGAGGGTCGCGGCGGTGCCCAGCGGGTCGCGGGCGACGCGCATCAGGTCCAGCTTCGGGGCGCCGCAGACCACCGCCCGCCACAGCTCCGGCCGCTGGGTCACGGCGGCGCCCGTGAGCAGCCCGCCGTTGGAGGCGCCCTGGACCGCCAGCCGGTCGGGCGTGGTGACCCCGTCGGCGATCAACCGCTCCGCGATGGCGTACAGGTCATTGAAGGTGTTCTGCTTGGCGTGCAGCCGCCCGCCCTCCCACCACTCCAGGCCGAACTCCCCGCCGCCGCGCACATGGGCGTGCGCGTAGATCCCGCCCGCCTCCACGAACGCGGCCAGGGGGCCGAGGTACGACGCCAGCACGGCGACGTTGAACCCGCCATACCCCTGGATCAGGGTCGGCTGTGGCCGCGAGCGGTCCAGGTCGGCGCGGTGGACCAGGGTGCAGGGCACGCGCGTGCCATCGGCCGACGTGGCCCATACGCGGGTGGTGACCAGCCCGGTGAGGGTGTGGCCCGACCCCTGCAAGGCGGTCAGGGCCCCCGACTCCAGCTCGTAGTGGTAGACCGTGGGCGACTGGGTGTAGGAGGTGTAGCCGAAGGTGATGGCGTCCTCGCAGCCCACGACCTGGTCCATCACCCCCAGGGCGACGACCCCCTGGGCGATGGAGCTGACCGAGCCCTGGCCGGGCAGCGGGACCTCCCCGAGGTCCGCGCCGTCCAGGCCGAGGATCCGGACGCGGGAGACGGTGTCCACCAGTTCGCCGAGCACCAGCCGCTCGCCGGCCAGGGTCACGCCGGTGAGTACGGCGTCACCGCCCGGCACCAGCTCGGTCCAGGTGTCCGGGTCACCGGGGCTGTCCAGCGGGATGCGGACCAGGCGGCCTCGCGGGGCGCCCGCCGTGGTGACGGCCACGTAGGAGTCGTCGACGAGCACGCCCTTGTACAGGTGCTCGGCGTCGGTGATGAACTCGCGCCACTCCCAGGGGCCGTCCAGGCGGGCGATGAAGTGCGGCCGGGGCCGTAGATGGTCGACCTGGACCAGCGCCCAGCGCCCGTCCCGGGAGATCTTGGGGATGGCGAACATGTGGGGGATGTCCAGCGGCTCTGGCTGGGTGGGCGCCGGCTGCCCCAGCCGGTGGAAGAACAGCCGCCACCGTACCTGCGCCGCCCCCGATTCGTTGGCCATGTAGAAGAATCCGCTGCCGTCGGGAAGCCAGGCCACCAGCCCCGGCCGCTGCTGCGGTACGCCGTCCAGCAGCACCTTCCCGGTGTCGATCTCGATCACCTTGAGCGCCGGCAGCTCGCGCCCCCCGGCGTCCAGGGAGTACGCCAGCAGGCTGCCGTCGGGGGAGGGCTGCGGGCTCATGCGCAGTGGCGTACCGTCGGACAGCTCGTTGAGGTCGATCACCATGCGCCATGGGCCCGTGGGGGCGTCGGCCGTCTCGAAGACCATCAGCTCCCGGCCGTCGGGGATGCGGGCGCGGAACCACCGCGGCCCGTATCGAACGGGAACCACCAGGTTGCGGGCGTCCATCTGCTCGACCAGCTCATTGACGCGGGCCGCGAGCGCCTCATGGTGCGGCCAGCCGTGCACGTAGGAGCGGGCCAGCTCGTCCTGGGCCTGCTGCCAGGTCGCCACACCCTCGCCGTCGTCCTCCTCCAGCCACTGGTAGGGGTCGTCGAAGACCAGGCCGCCGACCTTGTTGTGCTCCGGCCGTACCGGTGCCTCGGGGTATCGCATTCTCGCGTCACTCTCCTGATTCGTGTTCGCGGGCCCAGATCACGGCCCGCTGGAGGTAGTCGAAGATGGCAGGCAGGCCGTCGGCGTCCAGCCACTCGATCTGGCGGCTGACCTCCTCGCTGACCCCGGCGCTGTTGTCGCGCCACCACGCCGTTCCGGCGATCTTGAGCCGTTCGTCGAGCTGCTCGTTGCCGCTCTGGAGTGCGGCCGCCATCGCCGTCCAGCGGGCGGTCACGGCCCGCACCCGGGGGTCGTCGACGGGCGTGCCCGCCAGCATGTGCTGGTGGGCCTCCTTGAGGAGGACGAGCCATTCGGCCCGTAGGTCCCGCAGCGTGTCCTCGCCGAGTTGGATCCGGCGCTGGGCCAGGTGGTCTCGCAACTCCTGGGCGAAGTACGTCTCGTACACCGAGATCTCTTCGAGGGTGGTCATGAAGTGCTCGGAATCGGGCATGACCGACTGGTTGAGCAGCCCGAGGAGCCCGCCGATCTTCGTCTTGAGCTGCGCCATCCTGGCCGATTGCAGCTCCAGTTCGGCCAACTGGGCGCCGAGCAGGTCGCGCATGGCCGTCAGGTCGTCGGCCGGCCGCTGGAGGACGTTCGCGATCTCCTCCAGCGACAGTCCCAGTCCGCGCAGGGCGCGCACGCGATAGAGCTGCCGCAGATCGGCCTCGGTGTAGCGGCGGTGGCCCGACGCGGTCCGCTCGCCGGCCCGAACCAGGCCGATCTCGTCGTAGTGGTAGAGCGTACGGATGGTGACCCCGGTGGCCTTGGCCAGCTCTCCGATGGTCCATCGACGCTCGATACCGTCGTTTCCGGTCACGGAGTCGACGGTAGATCCTCCCGCCACGGGAGGTTCAAGCCAGAGCTCCCGTCTGTCTCATCGTGGCCGGTGGCCGTCGAGGCGGGGGACGTGGCTACGTGAAGCGAGGACGGCGGGCCATGTAGACGGTCGCGGGCGGCAGGTTCTGCCAGACCGTCATGGTCGTCACGACCTCCTGCGCTCCGGGAGGCCCGCCACCATCCGCGCCGCCAGCCGCGCCGAGCTCGGCAGCACCGAAGCCGTACGCATAGGCGACTTGCCGAATTCCCACATGAATCGGCTGCTGCCGAGGCCAAGGCGTTTCTGATCGGTCGTCACGGTTTCTTCTCCCCGAGCCTGTAGGTAGACCATGTCGGGTTGAAGTGAACGACTCAGGTAGGTCAGGCGAACGACAGGGTGGCAGCACGGGTCTACCGGCGTCGGGCCGCGGGCCGCAGGGCCGGGCTGGCCCATCCGTTGTCGGCCGGGTTGATCGTCACCCCGGGCGGCACGATCTCGTCGATGCGGTCCAGTACGTCATCCGGCAGCTCGACGTCGAGCCGCTGACGCGCCACGGAGAACGGCCCCGACTCCGAGCCCTTGCGGTAGCGCCCGGTGAGCCAGCCGCCGGCCAGCGGGCTGTACGGAATCACGCCCATCCCGTACCTCGCGCACGTGGGGAGCGTGTCGGCCTCGATCCCGCGCACGAGGATGGAGTACGGCGGCTGCTCGCACGTGAAGCGCTCACGGCCGCGCTCGCTCGCGGTCCACTGGGCCTCCACGATCGCCGAGACCGGCCAGGTCGAGTGGCCGGCGTAGCGGACCTTATGTGCGCCTTGGTCGCGAGTACGACCTCGTCGCGCCGCCCACCGGCCAGCGCCTTGCCGACGATGACCTCGGACTCGCCGGCTGGTGGCTCAGGCCAGGGTCGAGATGTCGATCACGAACCGGTACCGCACGTCGGAGGCCAGGACGCGCTCGTACGCCTCGTTGATCTTGTCGGCCGAGATGACCTCGATCTCGGCCCCGAGGTGGTGCTGGGCGCAGAAGTCGAGCATTTCCTGGGTTTCGCGGATGCCACCGATCGCCGAACCGGCGAACGACCGGCGGCTCATGATGAGGGGGAACACGTTGAACGCCAGCGGTTCGGCCGGGGCGCCGACGTTGACCATCGTGCCGTCCACTGCCAGCAGCGACAGGTAGGCGTCGAGGTCGACCTTCGCGCTGATGGTGTTCACGATGAGGTCGAAGGAGCCGGCGAGCTGCTCGAACGTCTCCGGGTCGCTCGTGGCGTAATAGTGGTCCGCGCCCAGGCGCAGGCCGTCCTCCCTCTTCTTCAGCGACTGCGACAGGACGGTCACCTCGGCGCCCAACGCGTGCGCGAGCTTGACGGCCATGTGACCGAGCCCGCCGAGCCCGACGACCGCCACCTTCTTGCCAGGGCCGGCGCCCCAGCGGCGTAGCGGCGAGTACGTCGTGATGCCGGCGCACAGCAGCGGCGCGGCGGAGTCGAGCTCGATACCTTCGGGGATTCGTACGACGAAGTCCTCGGTCACCACGATGTGGGTGGTGTAGCCGCCCTGGGTGATCCGCCCGTCCTTGTCGGTGGAGCC
This sequence comes from Nonomuraea sp. NPDC049129, assembly GCF_040648495.1. Lineage (NCBI taxonomy): Bacteria > Bacillati > Actinomycetota > Actinomycetes > Streptosporangiales > Streptosporangiaceae > Nonomuraea > Nonomuraea sp. NPDC049129. The sequence goes on from NZ_JBEZDU010000035.1 coordinate 17,368, forward strand.
GTAGGTGAGCGTGTTGCCCTTGAGGCAGTACTGCTCCTCGCCCTTGCGGCAGCTGGAGCACTCGCCGCAGGAGTCGACCATGCAGCCCACGCCGACCCGGTCTCCGACGGCGTACTGAGTGACCTCCGGGCCGACCGCGGCGACGATGCCGGCGATCTCGTGACCGGGGGCGACGGGATAGGGGGCCGTGCCCCATTCGCCGCGTACGAAGTGGATGTCGGAGTGGCAGATCCCGCAGTACTTGATCTCAATGAGGACGTCGCGCGGGCCGACGTCGCGACGGTCGACCCTCGCCGGGGCGAGCGGCTCGGTCGCGGACGTGGCGGAGTAGGAGTTGACGGTGAGCATGTTTCTTCTCCGTGCTGAAGCTTCTATGACTGCTTTTACGACTGCTTCTATGACTGACGGCGGCGCGTGGCGGCGCGGCCGAAGCGAGCGTGTTCCGAGCTGTTCTGAAGCTGCTCTGAGCAGGGAAAACGTCTCTTTCCCCCATCAACTGTGCCACCGCCGCGTGCTACGCGGCAGGGCGGGGTGTGCCGGGGAGCGGTGTTCAGGGGTGTGACAGGGCCCCCCAGGCGCCGGGTCGGCGGCGCGGGTTTGGGTATCGACGATGCGGCCGCGGCACTTGAGACTGCGGCGATCACCGATATGACGAAGGAGACAAGCCGATGACTACGTGGACGAGCGACGAGCTCAGCAGGATCGAAGCGGCCGACGAGTTGCGGATCGAGCCCCGGCGCGGCGACGGCACGCTGGGCAAGCCGGTGCCGATCTGGGTCGTCCGCCATGGCGACCACCTCTATGTCCGCTCCTACAAGGCGGGCGCGGGTGCCTGGTTCCGCACGGTCCAGGAGACCCACGAAGGCCATATCCGGGCCGGCGGCGTCGACAAGGACGTCACCATCGAGGCGGAAACCGATCCTGACATCGGCAACCAGATCGACGCCGCCTACCGCGCCAAGTACGGCCGCTACGGTCCGACCTACATCGACGCCATGGTGGCGCCCGAGGTGCGAGCCACGACCCGTAAGCTCGAGCCTCGCTGAACCTTGCGGGCCCCCAAGACTTGCCTTGACGCTGGCGGCAACGTTCTAGTGTGTCGGCGACAGGCGGGGGGCGCATGCCGATCCTCCGTGCGCCGATCGGAGGAATGACGATGAAGTTCGGGATCAGCTACAACACGGCCTATTTCGGCGTCGACCCCGAAAGGATCATGGCCTTCGCCCGGCATGCCGAGGACAGCGGCTTCGAGTCGCTGTACCTGCCGGAGCACATCGCGCTGTATCCCGGTGCCACGGTCGGGACCATGGAGCTCCCGCCGTCGCTGCCTTACGCCGATCCGCTCGACTGCCTGAGCTTCGTCGCCGCGGCCACGGAGCGGATCCAGCTCGGAACGGGTGTGCTGCTGCTGCCGTACCACCATCCGGTGGTCCTCGCCAAGCGCCTGGCGACGATCGACGTGCTGTCCAAGGGGCGGATGCGGCTGCTGACCGTGGGGCTCGGCTCCCTGCCGGGCGAGGCGCGGGCGGTGGGCGTCGACTTCAGCACCCGCGGCCGGCGCGCCGACGAGGCGATCGATGTCATGCGCCTGCTCTGGGCCGGTGGCGAGGACGGCGTCAGCTTCGCGGGGGAGTTCTTCACCTTCGACGACCTGTGCCAATTCCCCAAGCCCGTCGGTGTCACCCACCTGCCGATCCACATCGGCGGATCGAGCCGGGCGGCCGCCCGCCGCGCCGGGCGACGCGGCGACGGCTACTTCCCCGGCGGCGCGCTCGGTCCGGACGAGCGCGCCCTCCAGCTGGACCTCGCCCGCTCGACCGCCGTCGAGGCGGGGCGTAGCCCGGAAGCGCTGGAGTACACGCGATGGGGATCGATCGACATGTCCGCCGAGCAGGTCGAAGCCCTTGCCGCGCAAGGCGTGACCCGCCTCGTCGTGAACCCCACCGCCGCCGACCTGGACCGCCAACGCGATCAGATGTCCGCGTTCGCCCAGCGCTTCGCCCTCCTCGACACCTCCCTCAGCGGTCCGGCTTGATTCCCTTTGATCCCGACGCCTCGTGACGTCGCCGCATGACGACAGCCGCCGACCCCGGCGAGGCCGAGACGATCCGCCGCCTGGGGGCCGCGCTGATGCGCTGACGGTCGAGTAGGCGACGGGACGTCTGCGGCACGGCGTGCACCCCGCCACATGGCCTCGACAACACTCGACATAGGCTGCTTCGAGGAAGGGCCTGAGCCAACCGCATCAGATGGAGACGGGGGGCGGTTGCCCGATGGCGAAGCTACTTTTCGTGATGACCGGCACGGCGTACTGGACGCTCAAGGACGGCACCAGGCATGCGACGGGTTACTGGGCCGAGGAGTTCGCGGCCCCGTACAAGGCGCTCACGGAGGCCGGCCACGAGGTCGTGGTCGCCACCCCCAATGGGGTGGTCCCGACCGTGGACATGATGAGCCTGCGCCCCGAGATGGCGGGGAGCGCGCAGATCGCTCTCGATCTGGAGGCGATCATCCGTTCCGCGGAGGTGATGCGGCGGCCGATCCACTTGGCGGACGCCCGCCTGGAGGACTACGACGCCGTCTACTGCCCAGGCGGCCACGGCCCCATGGAAGACCTGTACATCGACGCGGACGCCGGCCGGCTGCTGACCGCGGCGCTCGCCTCCGGCAAGCCCCTCGCGATCGTCTGTCACGCCCCGGCCGCGATGCTGGCGACCAGGATCCATGGCGTGTCGCCTTTCGCCGGTTACCAGATCACCGCGTTCACCAACGAGGAAGAGAACGCGGTCGGGCTCGCCTCGAAGGCCCGCTGGTTGCTGGAGGACGAGCTCATCGACCTGGGCGTCGACTTCACCAAGGGCGAGATGTGGAAGCCTTACACGGTGGTGGACCGCAACCTGTTCACCGGGCAGAACCCCGCGTCGGCGGCCGTCCTGGCCGAACGGCTGCTCAAGGTCCTTTAGCTGGATGCCTTGCCGATCATGTCGAGGGACACCTGCCAGAGGCGGGCGGCGGCGTCGGGGTCGACAGCGTAGGCCGCGAAGCCGCGCCGGAGTCCGGGTGTGTGCGGGACTGCTGGTTGGCAGTCCTCGAAGTACTGTCCGGTCACGCCTTCGACGAGCGGCGAGGCGGCCAGCAGGGTCGAGGTGGCCGCGCCCTGCGGGATGTCCTTGACCGTCACACCGTCGCTGGATTCGGGCTCGAACGATGCCGGTGGGGCGGTCATGTGCCGCGACAGGCCGGTGCTCCAGATACGGCCGGGGTTGAGCGCGTTGACCGTGATGCCGTCGCCGGCCCAGCGCCTGGCGGCTTCGACGGCGAACAGGATGTTCGCGGTCTTGGACTGGCTGTAAGCCTTCCACTCGTCGTACGGGTGGCGCTCGAAGTTGATGTCGTCCCAGATGATGTCCCCATTGAGGTGGCCCACGGAGCTCACGACGACGACCCGCGCGCCCCCGGCCGCCGCGAGGGCGTCGTGCAGTCCGGTAGTGAGGGCGAAATGGCCAAGATGATTGGTGGCGAACTGCATCTCCCAGCCCTCGGCGGTACGCCGCTCGGGGGTGGCCATGATGCCGGCGTTGTCGACCAGGATGTCGAGCGGTCCCCGCCATGAGGCGACGAAGGCGTCGATCGAGTCGCGGACCGATAGATCCATAAAGGCCACCTGTACCCGCGCATTGCCGGTGGACGCCACGATGTCGGCGGCGACCTTCTCGCCCGCGGCGGTGTCGCGGACCGCGAGGGTGACGTCGGCGCCGGCCTTGGCGAGCGCCCGCGCGGTCTCCACGCCGATTCCCGACGACGCTCCCGTCACGATGGCCTTCTTGGCGGACAGGTCGACGCCCTCGACGGTTTCCTCAGCGGTCGTGGCCGGCCCGAAGGCAATGGTGATCATGTTATGTTCCTCCACGCAGGATTAACCGGACTCGGCTCCGGTTAGCCTCACTATAACCGGACCCGGCTCCGGTTTCGCCGGCGGTACAGGAAGGCACATACGGACAACAGCATCGGTGTGCTGAGAAAGCCCGTCGCGAGGTGTCCGCCGTTCTCCTCGATGAGCGCGGCCAGGCGTGCGGCGGCGCGGGGTTGTTCGACGGGTTCGAGGAGGCCGAACGCGAGAGCGCGGACGTAGTCGTCCTGCCTGTCGGCGCCGATCCGAACTCCGTCCTCCTGGACGAAAGCGGCTCGGTAGGCGCTTCGCGCTTGCTCCGCGAGCTCCGCGTCGCTGTGGTGATCCAGCTGTTGGGCGGCGCGCGCGAGAAGGCGGGAGGAGTGAGCGAAATAAGCGGTGGCGACTTCTGCGGGCGGGCGTACTTTGTTGCGCATCATCTGCGCGACCATGTTCTCACCGGGCCGCAACCACTCTCCGAAGTGCATTCCCGTGTCGACGACGTAGCACTCCAGGTGGCCGGCGCGTCGGCCGAATCGGCGCACGAGTCCCGAGGACTCTGCCGCGATGCGGGCGATGCTGTCTACCCATACGCACATGGATGGATACTGGCGCCGCAGGATCTCTAAGTCGTCGTAGTAGGTGTGCAGCGTCCAGGGGAGCATGACGGCGGTGTCCCCCCAGCCGGCGGCCGAGCGGAAGGCGTACTGCTGGTCTCGTCCGCCGCTGAACTCTGACCATTCGCGCCCCGTACTGACCGGGCGGAAATTCCGGTGAGCGATGACGAAGCCTTAGTCGATGATCGCGGTGACCTCGGCTTCAACGAGGATGCCGGGCTCGAAGAGGACGTCGACCCCGATCAGCGCGGCGGGCGGCGTAGCGAGATCGAACTCGCGGGCCGCCTGGTCGATTCCCGCGCTGAAGGCGTCGTACATCTCTCTCTTCCAGCCCGCGGCGTACCACGTGAAGCGGACGACGTCGTGGAACGTCGCTCCTGCCGCGTCGAGCGCCTTGGCGACGTTTCGGTAGACCTGGGCGACCTGTCCGGCGAGGTCGCCCGGTGCCACGAGTTCGCCGTTCTCGTCCCAGGCGACCTGTCCCGCGATGTGGACCTGCCTGCTACCCGTCGCCACCGCGACGTGGTGGTAGAGCGGGACTTGGACATGCTTGTCAGGGTTGATGAGCGAGACGGTCATGAGATTTCCTATCAGTCTTTCGTTCGGTCGGGTGAGCGCGAAGGCGACAGACGAGTTGACCTTCCTGTGGTCTCTTGCGGTTACTCAGAAACCATAAGAGAGTGTGCGCTGACATGGAAGAACGAACTTTTTAGTGACTGGGGAACCAGATGGTGACCAAGCAGCTCAGCGACTCGTCCGACGAAGCCGATCTGCGGCGCGCGGACTCCCTCGCGCGGGAGATCTTCTCGGATGTCGCCAACAAGTGGGCGTTGCTGATCATCGAGGCCCTCGGCCAGCGCACCCTGCGCTTCAGCGAGCTGCGGGACGAGGTCGAGGGCATCAGCCACAAGATGCTCACCCAGAACCTGCGCATGCTGGAGCGCAACGGCCTGGCAGAGCGAAAGGTGCACCCCACTGTGCCGCCACGGGTCGAGTACACCCTTACCGAGCCGGGTCAAGCCTTGCGAGCGACGGTCGACCTGATCTGCGACTGGACCCACCAGTACTTCGGTCACATCGAAGCCGCCCGCCGCGGCTTCCACGCCTGACAGCTCACGTAGCTCGCGGCGTGGCCCCGGTTCAGGCGACGTGGGTGTCGTACGTCGCGCGGTTGGCGAGCACATCGTCCATGTGCGCCTCGGCCCAGGACTTGAGGCCGCGCATCATTTCCTGCAGTGAGAGACCGAGGTCGGTCAGCTCGTAGGTGACCGTGACGGGCACGGTCGGCGTCACCGTGCGGGTGATGAGGCCGTCACGCTCCAAGGAGCGCAGCGTCTGAGTGAGCATCTTCTGGCTGACGCCGGCCAGCAGGCGGGACAGCTCCGAGTAGCGCATCGACCTGGGCTCACCGGCGCAGTCGGCGCCGAACGGATGCGGGCCGTCGCTGCCCAGCGCGGCCAGGATCAGCGCGACCCACTTGTCGGAGATGCGATCGAGCAGCTTGCGGCTAGGACACGCCGCCAGGAAAGCGTCATATTCCGCCTTGGCCTGTGCCTTCTTCTGGGCCACCGTCTTGGTCGCCATCGACCGCTCCTCTCACCCGTGGGCGACTTACGCACTTTTAGGTGCCTACTTCCTATCAGGAAGTTACATCCCCATATATAGAGGTATGAGGATTCTCTCCACTTCACTCCCTGGCGGCACCTGGACCCTGGGCGACCTGACCGTCACCCGGTTCGGCTACGGCGCCATGCAGCTCGCGGGCCCCGGGGTTATGGGGCCGCCCGCCGACCACGACAGCGCACTCGCCGTCCTCCGCGAGGCCGTCGACCTCGGAATCACCCACATCGACACCAGCGACGCCTACGGGCCGCACGTCACCAACCAGCTGATCCGTAAAGCTCTGCACCCCTACCCCGAATCGCTGCACATCGTTACCAAGGTCGGCGCGATCCGGGACCAGCAGGGCGGCTGGCCCCCGGCCCGACAGCCCGACGAGCTGCGCCGCTCCGTCCACGAGAACCTGGAGACCCTCGGCCTCGAGGTGCTCGACCTGGTCAACCTCCGGCTCGGCAACGCCGAGGGACCCCAACCCGGCTCGCTCGCCGAGCCGTTCGAGACGCTCGTCGACCTCCAGCGGCAGGGCCTGATCCGGCACCTCGGAGTGAGCAACGCGACCGCGGAACAGGTCGCCGAGGCACGGGCGATCGCGCCGATCGTGTGCGTGCAGAACATGTACAACCTCGCCTATCGCCAAGACGACAACCTGATCGACACGCTCGCCGAAGCGGGCATCGCCTACGTGCCCTTCTTTCCCCTCGGCGGCTTCAGCCCGCTCCAGTCCGCGGCGCTCTCGACCGTGGCCACCCGGCTGGACACGACGCCGAAGGCTGTCGCCCTGGCCTGGCTGCTGCGGCGCTCGCCGAACATCCTGCTGATTCCTGGCACCTCGTCGCCGGCGCACCTGCGCGAGAACGTCGCCGGCACGCGAGTCTCACTCTCCGCCAGGGAGCTCGCCGAGCTGGACAAGCCGGCGACCGAGGGCTAGGGCGGCGACCACGGCGATGAAGGGGGAGTGGGCGGAGACGGCGACGGCCAGCAGGATCATGCCGGCCGTACCGATCAGCAGGCCGGTGGACAGGGCGGCGCGCATGCCCGCGCGGGTGACCAGGCGCTCGGCGACCTTGGTGCCGACGATGTTGAGCAGCGTCAGCGGCAGGTAGGCCAGGCCCGCCCGCAACGGATCGTAGGCGAGGATGTCCTGGAGGTAGACGGTGAGCAGGTAGTAGTGCGCGCCCAGGCCCGCCCCGAACACCGCCGTGATCGCCATGGCCGCGACCAGGCTGCGATTGGCGAACATGCGCAGCGGCATGAGCGGATCACGGCTACGGGATTCGATCACCGCGAACGCCACGAGCAGCGCGGCGCCGAGACCGAAGGCGGCGAGGATGGACGGAGAGGTCCAGCCCCACTCGGGGCCCTGCGCCAGGACGAACACCAGCAGCGTGATCCCGGCGGTCGCGGTCAGCGCCCCGGGCAGGTCGAAGCGGCGTCCCCGTGCCGCGGCACCGTCTTGAGCCGCGCCGTCTTGAGCGGTGCCGTCTTGAGCGGTGCCGTCTTGAGCCGCGCCGTCTTGAGCGGTGCCGTCTCCGGCCGCGACGGTTCGGGCCGGGTCGGCGGGCAGGAGCGGAAGCGCCGCCAGCAGAGCCGCGCAGCGCATCCAGGAGCTCTTCGCCGCGGGCCTGCACGGCGAGAAGATCGCCCAACTGCTGCCCTGCATGCGGACGCGGACGGCGGTCCGTCCGAGATCGCCACTCCACGGCTGGTCACCGAGCTCGCCACCGAACGGGACCGCATCAATCGGATGATCATCGACTTGGTCCGCTCGCGCGACGTCCTGGACGAAGTGATCGACACAGCCTCAGGCCAGACGACGACATGATGATCGAGCCCAGCTGCTACTGACGCGTCTTCGGAGGCTCGGCCGTTGACGGGAGGGCCGCCGCGATGCAGTTGAGGACGCGCTCCAGCCCGTACCGGAACCGCTCGTCACGGCTCAGGTGCGTCTGGCGGGCCTGCGTCGCGATCTTGGTGAAGATCGGGTACTGGCCGCCCTTGAGCAGCTGCTCGACGTACGGGTAGGTCCGCGCCAGCCACTGCGGCTCGGTGAGCCCGCTGCGGCGCACCTCCTCGGCCCAGCTGACCTCGTCGCGGACGGCGCTGTCGATGTAGCCGTTCAGAATGGCCATAAGACCGAGATTCTCGTCGATGGAGACGTAGGCGTCGAGGGCGCCCATCACCCGTTCGATCAGGCGCAGCTGGTTGGGGCCAAAACCGGGGAGTGACCGGTGGACGGTGGCGATCCACGGGTGCCGCAGCCACATGGCGCGCATCCCGTCGGCGTAGCGGGTCAGGTCCGCGCGCCAGTCGCCGGAGGGCATGCCCTCGACGTCGATCTCGCCCTGCAGCCGGTCGGCTACGAGCTCGATCAGGTCATCGCGGCTGGGGACGTAGCGGTAGAGGGACATCGCGCCCGCGCCGATGTCGGCGGCGATCCGCCGCATGGTGGCGGCCTCCAGCCCCTCGGCGTCGGCGATCCGGATCGCCGCCTCGGTGATCTGGGCGCGGCTGTAGGCCGGCTTCGGCCCGCGGGCCGGGCGCTCGGGCCGCATCCAGATGTTGACGTACTCGGCGTCGCTCACCGTTCCACCCCCAACTTGCGTACATAGTACCCAGTGACTTAGCCTGGCCATCGCAACTGCGTACGAAGTACCCAATGGAGGGACCATGGATCCGATCGTGGTCAGCGAAGACGACCGCGACACGGCCGTGCGGCGCCTTCAGGAGGCGTACGCCGAAGGGCACCTCTCGTACGAGGAACTGGACGAACGCCTCCACCACGTGCTCACCGCCAACACGCACAGCGAACTCGGGCCGGCTCTGGCCTCGCTCCCGGAGGAGGACGCGGGCACCACGACCACGATCGCCGCCGTCAGCGGACGGATCCAGCGGCGCGGCGCATGGCGCGTACCTCGGACCCTCAAGGTTGAGACCGCACTCGGAAGGGTGCGTCTGGACCTGTCCCGGGCGATCATCGACCACCCGGTGGTCGACATCGAGTTGCACCTCGGCACCGGCAGTGCCGAGATCACGGTGCCTCGCGACGCGCTCGTCGACGTCGAGGGCTTGCGCGCCGGGTGGAAGGCCCCGCTCTACAAGACCCGGCGACGCGTACGCCCCGGCGGGCCGCGAATCCGGATCTCCGGGGCCATGGGGACAGGACGGTTGAAGATCCGCCACGCGCGGCGCTAAGCTACGAGCCGACTTCTCACCGTTGGGCTTTCCGCCCCGCTTACCAGCTTCACCCGGGTCCCGATGACACGGGGAAGGTGGAAGTCGCTCACCACATCCTGGACAAGGGTGTTCTGCATGGTGGCGACGCGCGGCGGCCCTTCTGGTCTCCTCCGAGGTTTGCGCCGTTCTGGCATCAGTGGCGCGTGTCATCACCCAGCAGACGGTTGCCCTCAGAGAGGTCTCCGGAATGCCGGAAATCAAATCCACCGAACAACCGGTCACGCGGCGTCCGTGGCTGGTTCTCGCGATCATGTGCGTCGGCTTCTTCATGTCGTTGCTCGACGGATCCATCGTCAACGTCGCCATCCCCACACTGATCCATGGCATCGACGCCTCCTACGATCAGGTGCTGTGGGTCATCGACGGCTACCTGCTCGTCTTCTCGGTGCTGCTGATCACCACCGGGCGGCTGGGGGACATCTTCGGATACCGCCGGCTGTACGTGATCGGCATCAGCACCTTCACCATCGCCTCGGCGCTGTGCGGGCTGGCCGACTCATCGCCGCAGCTGCTGGCCGCCCGGCTGCTGCAGGGACTGGGCGGGGCGCTGCTGTTCCCGCAGGTCATCTCGTCGATCCTGACGATCTTCCCGCCACGGCTGCGCGGCCGCGCGTTCGGGCTGTTCGGGTCGATCGTCGGCTTCGCCCCGATCGTCGGACCGGTCATCGGCGGCTTCCTGCTCGCCCACCTCAACTGGCGCTGGATCTTCTTCATCAACGTCCCGATCGGGATCATCACCGCCATGCTGGCGCTGGCCTTCGCGCCGCCCATGCGCGCGGGCCGTCAGCACCGGCTCGACCTGGTCGGCGTCGCACTGGCCACCGCCGGGCTGAGCGGCATCGTGTTCGGCCTGATCGAGGGGGAACGCTACGGCTGGGGCACCATCACCGGGCCGATCAGCATCGCCTCGGTGATCGTCGCGGGCGTCGCGTCGCTGGTGGTGTTCGTCCTGTGGCAGCACCGGCAGCGGGACGAGCCCCTGATGCCGCCGGCCCTGTTCGGCGCGCGCAACTTCGCGGTCGGTAACTGGGTCGGGTTCGTCTTCCAGCTCGGCATGATCGGCATCATGTTCGTGGTGGTGCTGTACCTGCAGATGGCGCGGGGGTATTCGGCGCTGGAGACCGGACTGGTGGTGCTGCCGAGCGCCGTGCTCACCGCGGTCGGCTCGGCGTATGCCGGGCGGCTGTCGGACAGGTTCGGCGGCAAGTACATCCTCACGGCCGGCCTGACGCTGCTGGCCGTCGGACTGCTGGTGCTGGTCGCCATGGCCGGACCCGCCGGCGGCGCGTGGAGCCTGCAACCCGGCTTGACCATCATCGGAATCGCCGGCGGTGCCACGTTCGTACCCCTGCTGCAGGCCACCATGGACGGTGTCGATCCCCGGCTGGCCGGGGCGGCCTCCGGCGTGTCCAGCACCACCCGGCAGATCGGTGGCGTCCTCGGCACCGCCGTGCTGGGCGTCCTGCTGTCGGCCCGCCTCTCCTCGACCCTGCGCGACGAGGCCGAGAAACGCGCCGGTCAGCTGCCGGAGAACCTGCGCGCCCGGTTCATCGACGACAGCGCCACCGCCGCGCACGACTACAGCCCGCCCATGCCGCCCGGCGGCCTGAGCCCCGCCACGAGGAGCCTGTACGAACGCGTCACCGCCGACACGTTCGCCACCGGCTTCGTCCACGCCATGCAGACCACCCTCGTGATGTGCGCCGTGGTCCTGGTGGTCGCCGTCCTGTCCTGTCTGCTGTTCAGCCCGCGCAAGAAGCCGGCGACCGAGCCCGCCCGGCAGTTGACCTAGCGCTCGTTCGGGCATATATATCGAGAGGTAAACATATGTAGTAGACCCGATATCAGACGGGAGCACCCCAGTGGCGCGTACCCAGGATCAGCGGCGAGCCGAGACCCGGGCCCGGCTGATCGACGCGGCCGCTGACCTGTTCGCCCGCAAGGGGTTCCACGCGGTGTCCGCCGAGGCGGTGGCCGATGCGGCCGATCGCACGACCGGCGCGCTGTACAACCACTTCGGCGGCAAGGAAGGGCTGCTGCTCGCGCTGCTGGAGGTGTGGAAGGACCAGACCGCGGCCGAGCTGCTCGCCGGGTTCGAGGAGGTCACCGAACTCGACGAGCGGCTGGCCGCCCTGTTCGAAGCGCTGACACGTAAGGACGAGGATCGCGGTGCGTCATGGCTCCTGCTCGAGCTGGAGCTGTGGCTGCACGGCGCGCGCGATCCCGTCATCGCCGAGCCACTGGCCAGGCGTTATGCCGACATCCGTGCCCGGCTCGCCGGCGGGCTGTCCGACTGGGCCGAGACGGCGGGCGTACCGCTGCGCCGATCGCCGGAGCGGACGGCCACGGCCGTGCTCGGGGTGCTGATCGGCTGCGCGGTCCAGCACCGGCTCGATCCCGCCGCGGTCGAGGAGCGCGCCGTCGTGGAGAGCCTGCGCGACCTGCTCGGACTGCCCGACCCCTGAGTCCTTCGACGTCCCGGGCCCCGGGCCGTCCCGACCGCTCGACCTGCTCGACTCCTAGATTCTCGCGCCGAAAGGGAGCCCATGCGGATCAACCTGCTCGAAGAAACGTGGGAACGCGAAGTTCCGCACGACCAGTTCGCCTACCTGCGCCGGAACGCGCCCGTCCACTGGCACGACGTCCCCGACGACACCGGCTTCTGGGCCGTCACGAAATATCAGGACATAAAGGCGATCAGCCGGGACGTACAGACCTGGTCGACCGAGATCGGGACCGCGTTCATCCGTACCCAGACGCCGGAGTTCATCGAGATCGCCAGCATGATGCTGCTGAACATGGACCCGCCCAAGCAGACCCGCTACCGCCGGCTGGTGAGCGCGGGCTTCACGCCCAGGACGATCGCCCGGCTGCGGGGCACCATCCAACGGCGCGCCGAGAAGATCGCGGAAGCCGTACGGGAGCGGGACGGCGAGGTCGAGTTCGTGACCGACGTGGCCGAATACCTGCCGCTGCAGATGATCTGCGACCTGATCGGCGTACCCGAGGAGGACCACCACCTGATCTTCGAGTGGTCCAACCGCATGGTCGGCTTCCAGGATCCCGACTTCCGCACGACGCCCGAGGACGGCGAGATCGCCGGGGCCGAGATCTTCTCCTACTGCGACGGCCTGGTCGACGACCGCCGCCGCAACCCGCGTGACGACATCCTCACCGCGCTGGTGGAGGGGGAGGTCGACGGCGACCGGCTGACCAGGGAAGAGATCGACTCCTTCTTCGTGATCCTCTGCGTCGCCGGGAACGAGACCACCCGCAACCTCATCGCCCACGCCATGAACGCCCTCATCCTCCACCCGGACAGCTACCGCGACCTGGCGGCCGGCCTCGACGACGAGGCCCTGTGGCGCAGCGCCACCGAGGAGTTCCTGCGCTGGGGCTCCTCGATCCACAACTTCCGGCGTACGGCCACGCGAGACACCGAACTCCGCGGCCAGAAGATCGCCGAAGGGGAGAAGGTGGTGACGTTCTACATGTCCGGCAACCATGACGAGGACGTCTTCGCCGACCCGTACACCTTCGACATCCGCCGCAGCCCCAACGACCACATGACGTTCGGCGGCGGTGGGCCGCACTTCTGCCTGGGCGCCAACCTGGCCCGGCTGCAGATCAACTGCATGATCAGGGAACTGCTGCGCCGCTTCCCCGAGGCGGAGCACGCGGGACCGGTCAAGCGGATGCGGTCGGATTTCATCAACGGCATCAAGCACATGCCGGTGCGCTTCTCCATGGCCGGGACGAAGTAGGGGTTCCGGACCGTACGGCCCTCGAGTAGGAGCGGTACGACGAACCGGGGTTAGTGTCACATCTGTAGTCGACCACCACTGCCGGCACGTCCTCCGGACCGGTCAGGAAGCAGCCCAGGAACCGGGCGGTGCCGAGCTGGACGGCGTAGCCGATCTGGTTGCGGGCGCCGTTGGCGGCCATCGCCCGCCGCCGGTCGACGCCGTCCAGGTGGAAGAAGCCGCCCAACTGGGCCTGGTCCGGGATCCGGTTGAACCGGGCCCACCGGCCGCGCTGCTCCTCGGTGAGGAAGTTGACCGGCACCACGAACCCCAGAACCCATCGAACAAGACCGCACGTCACGGCCATTTCAGGCCAAAGTCTGACAGTGTGAAGATCGCGGGAGCGCCGCTGGCGACGGGGCCCGCGACACTGATCATGAATTGTGATGTTCGGGCTCTCCGGTCGGTCGGCTGGGAGATGGACCGCGAGGCCGCCGCCGCGCCCGTGCCCACCGCGGACGTCGAGGCCGGTACGGACAACCCGCGCCGTACGGGCCGCTGCCCGATGCGGGCCGTCGGGGAGCTCCACCGGCAGTCCGGCTGGAGCCGCGCCGCAGAGGCAGGCCCTGGCCCCGGCACGCGCCGGGGCCAGGGCCTGCGCAGGCAGCGGGCTATGCGCTGCTCAGGGCTGGTGGTTGGAGTAGGTGATATATCCCTGGTCGCCGCCGTGGTAGATGGTGTCGGCATCGGCCTGGGCCAGGGGGGCCTCGGCGCGGAAGCGCTCGACGAGGTCGGGGTTGGCCAGGTAGTTGCGGCCGAAGCTGACGAGGTCGGCCCCCTGGGCGAGCCAGTACTCGCCCTCGGGCTTACCGGAGGGCTGCGGGTTGACGACGGTCGAGGGGTTGACGATGAAGGCGCTGGGCCACAGCTTGCGCATGGCCAGCAGTACGTCTGCCTCGGTGGTGGCGACCGTGTGGAGGTAGGCGAGGCCGAGCGGTGCCAGGGCGCTGGTCAGGGCGGTATAGAGGTCGGGGACGTCGTTCTCCTCGATGTCCCACAGCTGGCTTCCGGGGGAGAGGCGGATGCCGACCTTGTCGGCGCCGATGGCCTGGGCCGTGGCCTCGGCGGTTTCGACGGCGAAGCGGATGCGGCCGTTGATCGAGCCGCCGTAGGCGTCGGTGCGCCGGTTGGCGTTGGAGGACAGGAACTGGTGGATGAGGTAGCCGTTCGCGCCGTGGAGTTCGACGCCGTCGAAGCCGGCCTCGACGGCGTTGCGGGCGGCGTCCACGAACACCGCGATCTCGTCCGCCACTTCGCTGGTGGTCAGCTCATGCGGTTCGGGGGCGGGCTGCATGCCGGCAGGGTCGCCGAAGCGGGTGGCGAAGATCGGGGTGCCGACGCCGAGGGTCGAGGGGGCGACGGGCACCGTGCCGGTGACATTCGGGTGGCTGACCCGGCCTGAGTGCATGAGCTGCGCGAAGATCCGTCCACCGTTCACGTGAACCGCGTCGGTGACCTGCTTCCACGCGGCGACCTGTTCGGGAGTGTGCAGGCCCGGGGTGTTGACCGTCGACTGGCTTCGTGCGCTGGGCTGGATGCCTTCCGAAATCAGCAGGCCGGCGGTGGCGCGCTGGGCGTAGTAGGTCGCGACGGACTCGGTGGCCAGGCCGTCGGCGGTGGCACGGGAGCGGGTCATGGGGGCCATCACGACGCGGTTGGGCAGCGACAGGCCGCCCAGATGGAAGGGATCGAACAAGGAAGGCATGCGGAACTCCTGCGAAGTCTGACGGTCGGAAGCCCTGGGCTTCCGGAAGAGCAAGCGAGCGAGACGCTCGAGGGCGCCCACTCAGCCACTTCTGTACCGATCGATATAATGTACCGAGCGGTATATTAATTGAGGGGCTGCGCGCCGTCAAGCGGATCTATACTCGGCGGTACAGAAGACCGGGCAGGTGGGAAGGTATGAAGAGCGGACGACCCCGCGAGTTCGACATGGATGCGGCACTGGTCAGCGCTTTGAAGGTGTTCTGGGCCAAGGGCTACGAGGGCGCCTCGATGACGGATCTGACCACCGCCATGGGCATCAACAGGCCGAGCCTGTACGCCGCCTTCGGCAACAAGGAAGACCTCTTCATGAAGGCCCTCGACCTGTACGCGCAGAGCTTCCACTCCGCGGCCTCGGAGTTCGCCGAGGAACAAACGGCACGCGGCGCCGTCGAGGCGTTCCTGCGGTCGACCGCAGTACTGTGCACCGGTCCCTCCACCCCCCACGGCTGCCTGCTCGTCCAGGGCGCACTCGCCGTCGGAGACGCCAGCGAGCCCGTCCGCCGGGCACTCGCCGCCCGCAGAGCCGCCATCCTCGACGCCATCGGGCAGCGCCTGCGGCAAGGAGTCGACGACGGCGACCTGCCGGCCGACACGGATGTCGCCGACCTGGCGCGCTATGTGATGGTCACCAGCAACGGCATCGCCGTCCAGGCCGCTGGCGGCGCCACCCGCGACGAACTCCTTCGATCCATCGCCGTCGCCATGCACGCCTGGCCCGCAGCCCGGTGACCCTGCCGACCGTCATCGACAAGGCGTCGGGGAAGCTCGCCCGCCGTCCCGAGTTCGACAAGGCGCTGCTCGTGCTCCGTCCGGGCGACCAGCTCGTGGTGACCAAGCTGGACCGGCTCGGCCGCTCCCTGGAACACCTCATCGCGCTGTCCAAGCAGCGGGGGTCAGAGAGATTTGGAACGGAATCCGGCGTTAGCGGGGTTCCCCCAGGTCAGTGAACCCCTGCCGTTGCGGTCTTCGGGACGTGGTTGACGCCGGATTCGGTTCCATCGCACAGACGGTTAGCGCAACAAATGATCATGGTGCGGGAGGCCGGCCCCGGGTCTCGATGTCATGAAGGTGCGGCGGGCGGCCGGTGCCGGTCTGGGACGATCTGTGGCATGGCGCGTGGCGATGGTGGCGGCAGGGATGGCCGAGGCGATCCGCCTGCGATAGCTCCCCGCATGCAGCCGTCCCCTGGGCCTTGACGGGCCTGGCCGGTCAGGTCGCGGATGTACTCGCGCGACAGGCAGGAGGACGCCTGCGGGGGGCGCATGCCAGGCGGTGGCAATCGGGCCGGCGGCCATGCCGGCAAAGCGACCCCTGCCGCAGACAGGTACTGCGGAGCGTGCCATGTCGACCCCGCACCCTTCGAAGCGCCACTGCGGATCATAAGCCGCCCCATCATGGCCGAGGTCATGATGGGGCCGAGGTCGGGCCATGATGGTAACGCTCGTCCGAAGGTCGCAGTCTGCCCTGTCCGGCCCCGATGCGGTGACCTGGGACCGCCGTGCTTCGCCGCTGGCGCATGCCAGTTGTCAGAGCCGGTGGGTGCCGGCGCCCAGGCGGCGAACGTCGCCTTCGTGGTGAACTTCGGCTTGCGTGCCCGGCGGCACGGTGACCTCGAGCACGGTGGTCGCGTCGGTGACGTGCCAGCTCGCCGCGATCGTCCCGTAGCCGGTCTCCAATGTCCCTCCGGCGGACGTGAGCCCGCCTCCCGGCGTGGGCGCCACGGCGAAGCGCCGATAGCCGGGCTCGACAGGGCGGATGCCGACCACGTGCTCGAACAGCCATCCGGCAACCGACCCGAACGCGTAGTGGTTGTGGGACATCCGGGCGGCGCCTTTCCGGTCGTGACCCTCCCACGTTTCCCAGATGGTCGTGGCGCCTCGCTCGATCTGGTGCAGCCAGGAGGGAGGCGATGACTGCAGCAGCACGCGGTAGGCCAGGTCGCTGCGCCCGACCTCCGCCAGGACCGACAACAGCATCGGGGTGCTGAGGAAACCGGTCGCCAGGTGCCCGCCGTTGTCCTCGATGAGCGCGGCCAGCCGTGTGGCGGCGCGGTCTTGTTCGGCGGGTTCGAGCAGGCCGAACGCCAGTGCGCGGACGTAGTCGTCCTGTCTGCCGGCGCCGATGCGGGCCCCGCCCTCGCGGACGAAAGCGGCGCGGTAGGCGCTTCGCGCGTGCTCCGCGAGTTCCCCATAGCGTTCTGCGTCGCTTGCGTGGTCCAGCTGCTGGGCGATGCGGGCGAGAAGGTGGCAGGAGTGGGCGAAGTAGGCGGTGGCGACTTCGGCGGGCGGGCGTATCTTGTTGCGCATCATCTGTGTGATCATGTTCTCGCCGGGCCGCAGCCACTCTCCGAAGTGCATTCCCGTGTCGACGACGTAGCGCTCCAGCCGGCCGGCGCGCCGGCCGAATCGGCGCACGAGTCCCGAGGATTCTGCCGCGATGCGGGCGATGTTCTCCACCCAGGCGCGCATGGATGGGTACTGGCGTCGCAGGATCTCGGGGCCGTCGTAGTAGGTGTGCAGTGTCCAGGGGAGCATGACGGCGGTGTCGCCCCAGCCGGCGGCCGAGCGGAAGGCGTACTGCTGGTCTTTCCCGCCGCTGAACTGCGACCATTCGCGGGGGATGACGGTGGGCACTCCTCCGTCCGGGAACTGTTCGGCGGCGAGGTTACGCAGATAGCGGCGGAGGTACGGGCCGGCGTCGACCATCACGGACGCGGTCGGGCCGAAGATCTGGATGTCGCCGGTCCATCCCGAACGTTCCCGGGTTGGGCAGTCGGTGGCCGTATCGAGGAAGTTGGAGCGGAGCGACCATTCCACGTTCGACCACAAGCGGTTCAGTCGCTCGTCCGAGCTCGCGAAGGTGGCCGTCGAGCGCAGGGGGGTGGAAAGGACGATCCCTTCGACGTCCTCGACGCGGAAGGCCTCGTCGTCGGTGAGGGGCTCGATCGCGAGGTACCGGAAGCCGTGAACGGTGAACCACGGCGTGTAGTCGGCCGCCGTCTCGCCGAGGGTCACCTCGTCACGCTGGAACCACTCCTTGGAGCGGCCGAAGAGGTCCAGATAGTGGACGTCGAGTTCTCCGTCAGGGGTGAGGACCTCGCTGTAGGACAGCCGCACCGTCGTGCCCGGCGCTCCGGACAGCCGAACGCGGGCCACGCCCGCGAAGTTCTGCGCGAAGTCGACCAGGATGACGCCTTGGGGAGTCTTCGTGATGCGGCCGGGCAGGCGTCCGACCTCACCGACGCGCTCGACCTCCTCGCCGATGAGTCGGCGGTCGTGGTGCGCAAGCTCGACGGCCGGGCGGGCGTCGAGCGGGAGCGAGATCCCCGGCTGGTAGGCGAGCCGGAGATCGACGCGTTCTCCGTGCTTGTGATCGGCGGTGCGGACGGGACCGGCGCCGACCGTCCATGTCGTGTCGGAACCGAGCGTGACGCTGGTGCCGTCGGCGAGTTCCGCTTCGATCTGCATGAGGGTGGCGAGCCGGTCTCCGAAGACCGCTCCTCGCGACTGGAACCCGTTGCGGCCGCGGTAGCGCCCGTCGGCGACGATCACGTCGAAGACGTTCTCGCCCGCGCGTAGGGCGTCGGTGATGTCGTAGACCTGATACTCGACGTACTGGTCGAGCGGTGTCCACCGGGGGACGAGCGCGTGCCCGGTGATGTCCGTCCCGTTGACGAACAGCCGGTACCAGCCCAGGGCCGTGGCGTATGCGCGGGCCCGCACGACTTGGGGCGGCAGCGTGGCGGCGCCGCGGAAGTACAGGGTGCGTCGTGAGTCGGTCGGCTGGTCGTCGGTGATCCAGATGGCCGACCAGTCCTCATCCTGCAGGCCGGTCTCGAACGTCGCCGGGTCGGACCAGTCGCTGGCGCGGCCGTCGTCGCCCACGCGCACCTTCCAGACATACCGTGTCTTCGCCCGAAGCGCGGGGCCCTCGTACGGCACGCCGAAAGGGCGCTCACCGGTAACCCGGCCTGAGGTCCAGACCTTCTCGCTGGCGGAGTCGGTGACCTCCAGTTCGTACCACTGCTGGGCAAGGTCGCCCGGCCTCCAGGAGAACTCGGGGCGGGCCGAGTCCAGCCCGATGGGGTCCACCCGGCGATCGGTGCGGAGATCAGACGGCCGCGAGGCGGTGGTGGCCCGGATATCCCCGGCATTGGCTGGCGATGCCATGACTTCTCCATCGAGGCGAGCGGCGGCTGCCGGCTGGTCAGCTGATCGCGAGCCTAGCAACAATTGTCTTAGGGACAATAGTCAAGGTGATGGGGTATCGAGAGAGACGCCAGCCGCAGAAGAGAGGGGGTGGTTCGGCAGGGCGTCCAGCGATCTGGCGAGCTTGACGAGCAGCTGGCCCAGGATGGCGATCTCTTCCGGTGACCAGTGCTCGACGGCGGGCATGTGCAGCGCCTCGGTGGCGGCCAGGATCCGCCGGGCGACGCTTCTTCCGTGGTCGGTCAGCGCGACCACGACGGCCCGGTCGTCGGCGGGGTCGGCGGCGCGGAAGACCAATTCGCTCGCCTCCAGGCGGGCGACCACCTTGCTGATGTTCGACCGTCCGGTGTCGATGGCGTCGGCCAGGTCGGTGGGGCGCGCGACTCCGCGGTAGATCAGCTGGTTGACCAGGAGGAACGCCGCCAGGTCCCCTGGCAGCGGGAAGTCGCAGGCGGACATGAGCTGCTCACGGAACCGGGTGGAGGTGCCCCAGGTCGTGAGGGCGAACAGCGCGGAGGAGAGGTCAGGTCCTTCCGCGCCGACAAGGGGGCTGAGGTCCTCCGCCCGGAGGACCTCGGGCGGAGTCAGTTTGGTGGGTCTGGGCAACCGGGCTCTCCTGCTCGTGGTCCTGTCCCACCGAACTCTAGAGGGTCGGTCCCGAGGGCAGGGCCTCACGAGTCCTCGGCTCAGGTGGCGTGGCCGGAGGCGGGAAGGTCCGTTCCGGCCAGGGTCGGATCTTGGGGCGCCGTGCCGGATCCGAACTCGTCATGGGCGTCCCTGGTCCGGAACACGAGCCACGCCCAGCCACAGCCGGCCAGGCCCAGAGCGGCAAGGATTCCGTACAGAACGCTGGGTCCAGCGGCCAGAAGCACGGGAGTGACGCCGGCGACGAGCGCGGCCGCGAAGCGGGCGACCGCGATGATCAGGCCCTGCGCGGTCGTGCGCAGCAGGGTGGGAAAGGACCGCTGCGCCCAGACCTTCATGATGCCTTCGAACGCGAAGGCCGTGCCCACGGCGGTAAAGACGATGCTCACCAGATACGTCACGACGTTCACGCCGAAGATCGCGATGGCCAGCGGGCTGAGCACCTGAAAGACCGCGCCGATGGTGAAGTAGCGGAAGCGCACGGGCTTGTCGGCGATCCGCATGAACCACAGGCAGCCGAAGATGGAGATCGGCAGCACGGGAAGACCGACCAGCGCGGCGGTCTGCAGGGAGACGCCGCCGTAGTTCACGAGCACGTAGTTGCCGTACTGGCCGGTGGTGTTCGCGATCAGGTTCGTCAGGGTGTAGAAGCCGGTCAGGGCCATGAACGGCGCGGCGTAGGGCGTCCGGAGCAGTTCGCGAACGCGCGTCCGGTCGGTGCTGGCCGCCGCGACGCCGTGCGAGCGCCGGGCGCGGGCGGCTTTCCAGTCCTCGGATTCGGGGATGGTGAGCCGGCCGAGCAGGACCAGCAGCGCCACCACGGCCAGATGGCCGAAGATGATGCGCACGCCGGTCATGCCCTGGGCTGCGACGGCCGACCCCAGCAGCGAAGCGGCGACCGCACCAGCCAGCCACAGCAGGTTGGAGAACCCGAGCAGGCGGCCCCGATTCTTGTCCGTCGCCGCTTCCGAAATCGTGGACAGCGACACGGGGAGATCCGCCCCGGTGCCCAGGCCCAGGAGGACCGCACCGGCGAGCAGGACGGCGAAGGAGGGCGCGACCATCAAGGCTACGAGGGCAACGATGATCATTACCATCGTGACGGTGAAGACCGGCCGGCGGCCGAATCGATCTCCCAGGCCGCCGCCGAAGATCGCGCCCACGGCGACGCCGAAGGTCAGCGCCCCGGAGGCGAGTCCGACCTGGAGCTCGTTCAGTTCGAGGGCGCTTTGGAACACGATGATGGCGATGCCGAAGCTCACGATGGCGGCGGCGTCGATGTAGGAGGCCATTCCGGACACGATGCCCACCCACCAGGGGCGGGGAGGGCGGGGGGATGAGGAGGACATGCTTCACCTTTGGCAGGCAGGGCGGGTCGAACCCGATTAGCGGCACCGTACTCAACTATTGTCCTGAAGCCAATACACTGGGATATGCTCGCCTCTCTGAGGGCGCACGACTCGCCGGAACCGAGGGAGACGCAGTGGATGACAAGCTGGTTCTGGCGCGCGGCTCGTGGAAGTACGCCGCCATGGGCCGGATGCTCCGCATCATGGGCGCCGTGGCACCCAGAAGGGTGGACCGGATCATGTCCAACCCGCGAGGGACGGCGACTCCTCGCTTCCCTGACCTGCTGCGCTTACTCGAAGCAGCCGGCGGGATCATGTCACCCACTGCCCAGTACCCGGCCGAGTTCCTCTCCATCCCGACGCAGAACGTCACGATCCCTGGCCCGGACGGTGTCGTCCGCGGGCGCGTTTATCGTCCGCACACGACTCCCGAGGCGGGTCTGGTGTGGGTTCACGGCGGCGGGTTCGTCGGCGGCGACCTGGACATGACCGAATCGCACGGCGTCGGCCTCGCGCTTGCCCATCAGGGTGTCGCCGTACTGACGCTCGACTATCGCAAAGCGCTGAATGGCATCCACTACCCGGCTCCATCGGACGACGTGCTGGCCGGCTGGCGGTGGGCTGTCCGCAACGACGAACGTCTTGGAGTTGACGCCTCGAAGCTGCACCTCGCAGGGGCCTCGGCCGGCGGCAACCTGGTCGCGGGCGTGACCAAACGCCTGCGTGACACTCCCGGGTCGCGGCTTCCCCGGACGGTCGTCCTGGCTTATCCGCTCCTGCACAGCGAGGCGTTGCCCTGGGACGATGCGGAGATTGACCGGATCCGGACCGGCGCGGCGGGAAACTTCTTCGAACCGCAGGACCTCACCGATATGGCCCACAACTACGCCGGCCGCCGATCCGTGCTCGACGATCCCTACGCGTTCCCGCCCAACGGAGACCTGTCGGGGCTGCCGCCCTTCTTCATCATCACCGCCGAGTACGACTCCATCCGAGCATCGGGCGAGCACTTCGCGCGCGCCCTCCGCGCCGCCGCAGGCACAGCCGTGCTTACCATGCAGAGCGAAACAGCCCACGGCATTCTCGCTGAACCGTTTTCCAGCAAAGCCGCCGAGGCCCTGCAGCTGATCCGCTCATGGATCGCCAAGCCGGCCGCATGACCGCGTCCCATCTCATTGAATCCCCTGAGCACAAGGAGCACCCATGCCTTTCCCCTTTCCGGATGTTCCCGGCCGCCCCCTTGCGGATCTCATCTCACTACGCGGCCGTCGGGCCGTCGTGACCGGCGCAGCCCAGGGGCTCGGCAGGGCGATCGCCGCACGTCTCGAGGGTCACCAACTGGCTGGGCGAGCCCATCCAGACGTTCCCGCAGATGGCGCTGTGCCGATGCGGCCAGTCCGCCACCAAACCGCTGTGCGACGGCAGCCATGCCCGCATCGGGTTCAGCGGTGCCAAGGACCCGGCCAGGACGCCTGACCGGCTCGACTCCTACGAAGGCGTGCAGGTCACCGTCCAGGACAACCGCGGCGTGTGCGCCCACTCCGGACTGTGCACCGATCGGCTGCCCACGGTGTTCCGGGTGGGCGAGGAACCGTTCGTGACGCCCAGCGGCGGCCGGGCCGACGAGATCGTCCGGGCCGTACGCGCCTGCCCCTCCGGTGCGCTCCGCGCCACGATCGACGGTCACCAGGTTCCCGACCCGCGGCGCGAGCCCGGGATCGAGGTGTCCAAGGACGGCCCGTACCGGATCACCGGCGTCCCGCTCGACGGCGACGCCTCCCGGGAGCACTACAGCCTGTGCCGGTGCGGCCATTCACGGAACAAGCCGCTCTGCAGTGGCATGCACTACTACATCGGCTTCGCCGATCCGCCGCTGTCGGAGGATCCCACACTCTTCGAGCCCATGCCGTACGCGCTGCCGGGGACACGCCGCCCTCCTTCAGCGTCTGCGGCAGGCGCGGCGAAGAGGCGTCGGTTGCTAAATGGGGAGTTCCCCACTTATTCTGGCCGGCATGACACTGAGCGCCGACGACCGCGCGGCCATCACAGAGCTGATCTCCCTGCACGGGCACCTGTTCGACGAAGGCGAGTTCGACCGGCTGGACGAGCTGTTCACCCCCGACGTCGTCTACGACGCCACCGACTACGGCGTCGGATCGCTGGAGGGCGTGGCGGCGATCCTGGACGCCGCGCTCACGCTGGGGGCGCGAAACCCTGTGGCCCATCACGTGACCAACGTCGTGCTCACCGAACTCGCCGACGGCAAGGTGCGCGCCCGGTCCAAGGGGATCGCCATCATGGCGGGCGGCACCTGCGGAAGCGCGACCTACGACGACGTCATCTCGTACGGCGACCAGGGGTGGCGGATCAGCCACCGCAAGATCATCGCGCGGCGAGCGCCTCTCGGGGGTCTCGGTAGCGATGGCGGCCAGTAGCCGTGGAGCTTGTCCGCCGTAGTGTGACAAGGTGACCGTGCCTGCCGATCAGATCTCCACCGCCCTGGCGCCGTTCGTGGCGACGCTGGCCGCGTACGATCTCGGGCCGGGCTCGGGCGGCGTTCATCGCGGGCTTCCCTCATCCACGGTGTCGATCACGATTCCCGAGGAGGACCCGCTGGAGATCGCCTGGGTCGGGCGGCCCGGTTCGCGCAGACGGCTCCGGGCCGTGGTGGCCGGGCTCCATCTGAGCGCGGCCGAGCTGCGGCAAGAGGGGTGCACGCGCGGCGTGTGGTTGACGCTCAGCCCACTGGGTGCCGGCGCGCTGCTGGGACTTCCCTCGTCGGCGGTGGCCGGGGACATCGCCGATCTCGCCGACGTCGTCCCGGCGATGGCGGACCTGCCGGAGCGCTTGGCGGCCTGCCGGTCCTGGCCGCAACGTCGCACCCTCGTCGAACGC
This sequence comes from Nonomuraea sp. NPDC049129, assembly GCF_040648495.1. Lineage (NCBI taxonomy): Bacteria > Bacillati > Actinomycetota > Actinomycetes > Streptosporangiales > Streptosporangiaceae > Nonomuraea > Nonomuraea sp. NPDC049129. The sequence goes on from NZ_JBEZDU010000035.1 coordinate 41,395, forward strand.
GCGCTGCTCACCGGCCTGGCCCGGCACGGCGAACGCGCCAACAGTCGCGAGCTGCGGGCCACGCTCGCGGTCCTGTCCGGGACCACCCGGGTGCAGGAGGCGGCTCGGCTGCTCGGGTGCTCCCGGCGGCACCTGAGCAGCACGGTTCGTACCGAGTTCGGGGTGACGCCGAAGGAGTACCAACGGCTCGTCCGCTTCGAGGCCGTCCGGGGCCGGCTCGTGGCCACCGCCGGTGGGGGAGGGGACGGTCTGGCGGCGGTGGCCGCCGCGTCGGGATTCGCCGATCAGGCGCATCTCACCCGGGAGTGGCGGGCCATGGCCGGGTGCACGCCCACCGAGTGGCTGCGCGCCGAAGGCCTGGCCGTACGGGGTTGGCCGGCCCACGACCGGTCACCGGGCGAGGAGCGTGCGTCCAACCGGCTGCCGGGCGAGGAGCGCGCGTCCCGGTGACGAACGATGCGGGCGCGTTCGTTCCCATATGTTCAAGACCCCTACGCCCGCCCGACCTCACCATGGGCACATGACGCCAGATATCCGCATCACCCCTCGTCTCATCGTGCCCGACCCGGACCGCGCGTCGGCGTTCTACCAGGACGCCCTCGGCGCTGAGCAAGTGTTCCGTGCTCCGCAGGGCGACGATGGACGGCCCGCCGTCGTCGACCACCGCATCGGTGGTTCGTCCTTCCGCGTCTCGCCGGCCGTCACCTCCTGGGGCTGGCTCTCACCAAGCGACCTCGGCGGCTCCGCGGTACTCCTGGAGATCGAGATCGGCGACCCGGACGCGGTCGGCGAACGCATGATCGCCCACGGCGCAGAGGTGCTCGTGCCGATCGAGAACCGGCCCTACGGCAAGCGCTCGGGCCGCGTCCGTGACCCATTCGGCCATCTGTGGATCATCACCGGCGAGCTCCGCTGAGCCTCCCCCGGAGAGGCCTCAGCCCTCCTGTCCGCCCGCACTGTGGTCGGCGAGGGGGAACGAGTGGTGCTCGTGCGCCACGACCCATCGCCCGTCCTTCTTGCGCAGGCCGAGCGTCAGCCGCAGCCGGTGCCGCGCCACGTCCTCGGGCATGCCGCAGCGAAGCAGGGCGTGGGCGAAGGCGACGTCGTCACCGGCGGTGACCTCCAGCGTCTCGATCTCGAACATCGCTCCTCGCGCCTGCCACTCGAAGAACGGCGGCCACGCCTTCCGGTACGTCTCGATGCCGCGCACCTCCCCGGGCACGTCGTACATCACGATGTCCTCGGTGTGGTCGGCGGCAACGGCCGCCAGCTCACCACGGTGCACGGCCTCGGCCCAGGCCTCGATCAGGCCGCGGATCCGCTCTTCGTTGATCGACATGGAGGCTGCCCTTCCGATGCGGATGTATCCGTCCCGAGCCATCGGCGAAAATCGTAGGCGCGAGCCCGAACATGGCCGAAGGCACTCTGATCCCCGGCCCGGGCCGCGGCCGGCAACCCTTCCGCCGTGGTCTCCATCGACCGTCCTTTCTCAGGTCACCGCGCGGACGACGGGGCAGGTCAGGGCATTCGTCCCCAGAAATCGAGGCTGTGCTCGGCCACGTAGTCCGTGCCGCCGATCCGTTCAGGTGCCAGGAACTGAACGTAACCGGTGCTGACGTCGGGCCAGTCCGGCAGGTCCGCGCGGGCGGGATCACCGTGGCGGGCGAAGGTCGTCCAGTACTGGTTCATCCGGTCGGCGAACTCACGTTGTGCCGCCGACAGCGACGTACCGCCGCCGGGAAAGTCGAATTGGTACGCCAGGGCGCTCGAATGCTGGGCGCCGGTCGGGAACCCCGGAAGAGGTACGAGCGATGGGGCGGCTCGGTCGGCGAACTCGTAGAACCAGGTGGCGGTGTGCGCGGCGAAGGCGCGGCCCAGCTCCCAGGCCGGTCGCGCCCAGGCCCGGTCCGTGGCGATCTGGGCCCAGGCGAGGCTCGGTGTCGGGAAGCCGTCGAGAGGGTAGCGGGCGGCGACCTGATCGGCCGAGTCACCGAACGCCTCGGCCACCAGTCGCGGGTAGCTCTCGGCTGTGACCGGGTTGCCGACGAGGTCGGCGAAGAGCCCGACGAAGAAACGCGCCTCGTCGCGCATGGCGCCCAGCATCAGCGGTATCCGGTGAAAGCGTCCGGCCGGTATCGCCGTCGAGGGCGACTCAGGCAGGGTGATCCCGCCGAAAGCGGGCCGGATGAAGGAGTCCGACGCCTGGAGCAGATCTGTCGCCGGGACCCGCCGGAGCTGCGCGAGCGCCGACTCGGGATCGACGCCCGGCGTGACCCAGCCGCGCTCGGCCGCGACCGCGGCGCCGAACTGCTCCAGCTCGGCCACTGGGGCCCATCTCGGTGGGAGCTCCGGAACACCGGGAATGAAGGTGTGCGTCGGCGTCGTGCCCAGTACCGAGAACGCGCTCTGCAGGATCGCTCGGTGGAACAACCCCGCCGACGCGGGTGACACGAGGTGCGCGGCGATCATGAGGGCCCCGTACGACTCTCCGGCCAGGGTCACATTCGCCGGGTCGCCGCCGAACCGCGCGATCTCCCGCCGCACCCAGCGAAGTACCGCCTGTTGATCCCGCAGACCGAAGGTGCCGCCGTCGGCGAGACCCGGGTGGCCGAAGCACCCGAACACGCCGAGCCGGAAGTTCGGTGCCACGACGACGACGTCGCCGGCGACGGCCAGCCGCTGAGCATCGTAGGCAGCGGCACTGCCGTTCGTCCCGCCGCCGCCGTGCAGCCATACCAGCACCGGGTGCCCGGTGCCCTGGGCGGCCTCCGGCACGGTGATGTCGAGCGTCAGACAGTCCTCGTCCACGGAGGTGACGTCCGCGAACGACTGGGCCAGCTGCGGCGCCGGGTTTCCGGGCACGATCGCGTCCCGGATCCCGGTCCACGGCTCGACCGGCGCGGGCGGCCGCCATCGCCGGTCTCCGATCGGAGCCGCGGCATAAGGGATCCCCTGGAACGAGAGATGGCCGTCAAGCCGGCGGCCACGGACGGCACCGCTGCTCAGCCGTACGGTCACGTGCTGGGTCATGGTGCGAACTCCGTGGTCAGTGTGCGCGTCGCGGGTTCTGGAAGTGGCGCAGGCCCACCGGGCTTCCGTAGCAATATGTTCATATTGCTACGATAATAGTATGACCATATTGCGAGGGAAAAGTGCCGCAGTCAGGCGAGTGAGCGATCGTGACGCCCGGCGAACACCGTGGCGACGACCAGGCGCAACACGTCGCGCGCCGAGAACGCGTCCGCACCCGAGAGCGCGACCTGATCGGCCAGGCCCTGCAAGGTCGCGAGGATCATGCGGGCGGCGAGCACGGCGTCCACGCCGGAATCGACCTCACCGCGCTTCCTGCCGTCCTCGACCGCCATCGTGACGTATCCGAGCAGGTCACCGCCCGCCCGCCGGGCAACCTCGGCGAGACCGGGGTGATATGGCGCCTGAGCCGAAAGGCACTGCCGGACGCGATACTCGATCTCCCGCTCCTCGTCCAGCGGCAACAGCTCGACAAGACTGTCGAGCAGCACCCGCGCGACCTGGAGACCGGCGTCCGAACCCTCACGGACACGCGCCCCCACCCGCTCGCTCATGCGACGCACGGCGTCGTCGTAGGCGAAGCGGAGCAGCTCGTCCTTGCCGGCGAAGTAGTGCTGGATGAGCCCGACCGAAACCCCGGCCTCCGCCGCCACGCGCGAGAACGAGACGCCGGCCAACCCCTCCGCGGCGAGCAAGCGCTGGAATGCCCGTGCGATCTGGACACGACGCTGGTCGTGATCGGCAACCCGCGGCACCCCGCTATCGTACCGCCGTATTGTTACCCTCACCCCGAATCAGGAGTTCGGCACATGCGCGCCAACCTGCGCGACGACCTGAAAACCGCCCTCAAGGCCCGCGACCGCGTCGCGATCACCGCACTCCGCTCCGCTCTGGCGGCGATCGAGAACGCCGAAGCCGTCCCAGTCGACTCCCCGTCGCCCGGCGGCCCGCAGTACAACGAGCACTTCGCAGGATCGACCGCCGGCCTGGGCGCCGCCGACGTGGAACGTCGTCTCCTCACCGAGGCCGATCTGCTGTCGATCGTCGAGAAGGAAGTGCGGGAGCGCTCGGTCGCCGCGCGGGAGTACGAGCGGCTGGGCCACGACGACCACGCCGAGCGGCTCCGCGCGGAGGCCGAGGTGCTGAGCCGGTACCTGGAGCCGACCGTCTGAACACACCACAACCGCCCCATAGGGCTGTCACAAATGGGGCGGCCGTCTTGTCCTCACTCCGGACAATCCCCGTTTGGATGGAGGAACACATGAGCGCACACCTGCCCCCAGGCGTTGAGGTGATCGCGACCCTGCCGGAGGCGGCGGCCCGGATCCCGGCCGGCGCCGAGGCCAGGACCGTCCGGATCACCCTGCCGCCCGGCGACCCCGGCGCGCCGCCGCACCGGCACCCCGGGCCGATCTTCGGCTACGTGACCGAGGGCGAGATCCTCTTCGAGTTGGAGGGGCAGCCGCCCCGGGTGCTGAAGGCCGGTGACGCCCTGTTCGAGCCCGGTGGCGACGTGATCCACCTCCAGGGCGCCAACAACCTTCCGGACGCGCGGTCGCAGATGGTGGTGACCATGTTCGCGCTGCCGGGCACCCCGATTCTGACCATGGTCAGCGCGGAGGAGCTGGCCGAACGACGGCACCTACGGGTTACCCCGACCATGAGGGCCACCAGCATCTCCTGATATACGAAGAGTCCATGTCCCATCACGTTGGGTGACGGTAGATTTCCCGTGTGGCGAACGCAGCGGATTCTCGTGAGGCCGAGTTCGGAGCCGAGCCGCGGCGGCGGGTCGAGACGGGCCGTTCGCGGTCCCGGCCCGCGGCCGGCTGCCCCTATCCGGGGCTGACGTCCTTCCGCACCGGGGACGCGCGCTTGTTCTTCGGCCGCGAGCGGGCCGTGGCCGATCTGGTGGCCCTGCTCGCCGACCCCGAGACGGCGGGTCATCCGGCGATCGTGATCGGCCCGTCGGGAGTGGGCAAGTCCTCGCTGCTGCGCGCCGGTCTGGCCCCGGCCGTGCTGCGGGGCGCGCTCCCCGGTCGCCGGCCGGGCCGGCCGAGTGTGGCGTACCTGACGCCGACCGCCCAGCCGATGCGCGAGCTGGGCGGCGTCGACTCCCGCACGCTGGTGATCGTCGACCAGTTCGAGGAGCTGTTCACGCTGTGCGGCGACGAGGCCGCCCGGCAGGCGTTCATCGCCGAGCTGTGCCACCGGGCGGCCGCGGGCCTCGCGGTGGTCCTGGGCGTACGCGCCGATTTCTACGGCCAGTGCGTGGCCCACCCGCCGCTGCTGGCGGCGCTGCGGGCGCGTTGCCTGCCGCTCGGCCCGATGGCGGCCGGGCAGCTGCGGCAGGCGATCAGTGAGCCGGCCGCCGTGGCGCAGCTGGACATCGAAGCCGGCCTGGTCGAGCTGCTGCTGCGCGACGTGGGCGCCCGGACCAGCGGCGCCTGCGATGCCGGGGCGCTGCCCCTGTTGTCCCATGCGCTGCGGGCGACCTGGCAGAAGCGGACCGGCAATCTGCTCACCGTCGCGGGTTACGAGCGTACGGGCGGCATCCGGGGGGCGATCGAGGTCACGGCCGAGCAGGCGTACGCGGAGCTCGACCCGGCGCAGCAGCAGGTGGCCCGGCACATGCTGCTGCGCCTGATCCAGGTCGGCGACGGGACGGCCGACACCCGCCGCCGGCTCGCCCGCCAGGCACTGACCGACGACGGGGACGAGGCCGTCCTGGAGGCGTTCATCCGGGCCCGGCTGCTGACGGCCAACGCCGCATGGGTGGAGATCAGCCATGAGGTCCTGTTCGACGCCTGGCCCCGGCTGAAAGGCTGGATCGACGCCGACCGGGCGGGGCTGCGGATCCGGCGGCAGCTCGCCGACGCCGCCGAGGCGTGGGAACGCGCGGGCCGCGACGACGGCCTGCTGCTGCGCGGTCCCCAGCTGACCATGCTGCGCGAATGGGCCGACGCGGCACTCGCCGTCAACCTCACTCCCGCCGAGTGCGCCTTCCTGAGCGCCAGCCGGCAATGCGGTGAGGCCGAGCAAGTGGAGACGGTGCGGCGTAACCGCCGGCTACGCCGCCTGGTCCGCTGCCTCGGAATCACGCTGGCGCTGACCGCGGTCGGCACGGGGGTGGCGGTCAGGCAGGCGGCGGAGGCGCACCGGCAGGAACGGAGCTCCCTGGCCGGGCGGCTGTCGGTCGAGGCGGCCCGGCTGGCCGGCCACCGGCCGGAGGTGTCGGCGCTGCTCGCCTCGGCGGCCGTCGAACAGGACCGCACCCCGCAGTCGCTTAGCGCGCTGATGAGCACGCAGGCAGGAGGGTTCGCCGGGCGCCTGGCCGGGCACGGGGCGGCGCTGTGGGGAGCGTCCTTCAGCGCCGACGGCTCGACGCTCGCCACCGTCGACCACGGCGGCCGCGCCCTGCTGTGGGACGCCCGCCGCCGGACCGTGACCCATACGCTGGAAGACCTCTCCGCCCGCCTCACCGCCATCGCCGTCAGCCCGGACGGGCGCCTGGTCGCCGGGGCGGGCGACGACAGGCGGCTGCGGATGTGGGACGCCGGGACCGGCAAGAGACTGGCGACGCGCGAGCTGCCGGGCGGCACGGCGATGGGCGGTCTCTCCTTCGATCAGAAGGGCTCGATCCTGGCCGTGGCCGGGACCGGGGTCGTGTTGTGGCGGGTGAGCGACCTGCGGGCGCTGCCTGCTCCGCCGTGGGGGTCCGATGCGATCGAAGGTGCCGCGTTCAGCCCCGATGGCAGGCTGCTGGCCGCCGCCGGCCACGACGGGAAGCTGCGGCTCTGGCGCACCGACGGCGCGAGCGGGCCGCCGCCGGCTCTCTCAGCGGGCGCGCACGCGTTGCACGACGTCGCCTTCAGCCCGGACGGCACGCGGCTGGCCGCCGCCGGTGACGACGGCGCCGTACGACTCTGGCGTACCTCCGACTGGCACCCGTCGGGCGTGCTCACCGGGCACCGCGGCGCCGCGTGGGATCTCGACTTCCGCGGCGACGGCCAGCTGCTCGCCACGGCCGGTGAGGACCAGCGGATCCTGCTGTGGGACGTGGCGGCGAGCCGCCAGGTCGCCGAGCTGACCGGCCACAGTGCCCCCGTGCACGCGGTCGCCTTCCCGCGCAGCGGGACGCTGCTGGTCAGCGCCGCCGCCGACACCACCGGAGCCATCTGGGATACCGCGGGCTGGGAGATCCGCGGCTGTCCCGAGCCGGAGACGGTCGCGGCGACATGGGGCCCCTGGGGGCTGGTGACGGGTGCCGCCGACGGCGTCGTTCGCTACGGCGGACCCGCCGCCGCGACCGGGCAGTGCGAGCAGCTGTCCCTGCCCTACCCACGCATCCGCGCGCTGGCCAGGGGCGGGAAGGACGGAGACCTGCTGGTGGCCGGCGGTGACAGGGGACGGATTCGCGTCTGGAGTCTCCGGCGCCGCGCCGAGCTCTACCGGCTCGACTCCGGAGCCGGAGACCAGCACGGTGTCGCCGTCGATCCCGAAGGCGACCTCGTGGCGGGCGGCTATGGCAACGAGATCCTGGTGTGGCACATCACCACGGGTCAAGTCGGCAGAGTGGACAAGTGGACGGCGAGCGGGACAGTGGGCACGCTCGCGTTCGACCCCGGCGCGGGGACGCTGACGACAGGCGAGGACCGGTCCGTATACGTGCGGCGACTGGGCGATCCCGCCTCGCGACGGCTCCTCATGGTCGCCACCGCGCCGATCACGGCGCTCGCCTACAGCGCGGACGGCACCGTGCTGGCGATCGGCTCCGATGATGGCACGGTGCGGCTCTGGCAGGTCCAGGGGCGCCGCGAGCTGTTCGCCCTGTCCACCCGTCAGGGCTCCGTCCGGGCGTTGGGCTTCGCCTCCGGCCATGGCCGCCTGGCCGTCACCGGAGCGCTCGGCACGGTGCGCTGGTGGGATCTGGACGAGGGGGCGGCGCTGCGCCACGCCTGCGACATCGCCTCCGTGCCCCAGCCGCAGGAGTGGGTGCGGCTCGTACCGAACATGAAACCCCTGCCGCCCTGCGCCTTCAGCTCTTCAGGCGCTCCGGTGTCAGCGCCGCACGCGGCGCCGGGGCGCGTCATCGGCGCGGCCGGGCACCCCGTCGTGGCCGGTCCGGGGCCGACCAGTGGGCCGGGCGCGTGAGCGCGGACGGCAGCTTGGTGGCGCTGTCGCCTCTGGCCGCGTTGAGCTGCGGCTGGGTGAGGAAGATGCTGCCCGTGAGATCGGCGCCGGCCAGCTCGGCGCCTCGGAGGTCGGCGCCGATCAGGTCGGCCAGCCGCAGGTCCGCGCCGCGCAGATCGGCGCCGATGAGGTAGGCCCCGCGTAGATCGGCGCCTCGGAGATCGGCGCCCTTGAGCTTGGCCCCGATGAGGTCGGCGCCCCTGCGGTTCTTCCGGCGCGAGGTCTCGCCCCGGACCAGCTCACTCGTACGCAGCAGCAGGGTGTTGACGCTCTGCCGGTGCGCGGGCACGTCCACGAGCAGCAGGGCGTCGGCGTCGGCGCGGCTGAGCCGCCCGGTCTCGTCGAGCGCGGCGCGGAGGTCGTCGTGGAGCTCGCGGGCCGGGTCGAGGGTCAGCGCCTCGGTGAGGTACCACAGCAACTCGTGGAGCTGGCGCACCACCGGGAACACCGCGAACATCCGCGTCGCCGTCTCCGGGGCCCGCCGCCAGTCCTGCCCGACGAAGGTGACCTGGGAGACCTTCTGCCCCGCGCCGAAGCAGTCATAGACCGTGCAGCCCGGGAAGCCGCGCTCCCTGAGATCGCGGTGGATGCCGCAGCGGAAGTCCGCCTCCAGGTTGGGGCACGGCCGTCCGGCGTCCTTGTCGATCGCGAAGTCGGCCGAGGCGGCGAAGGGCAGCGCCACGCAGCACAGACCGAAGCAGCTCTCGCAATCGGCTTTCAGGGATTCGGACAAGAGCAGAGGTCTCCTTCTGGGGCACCGAGTCTCCGAACATTACCCCAGCTCCGCAGCCGAGAATTCGGGAGCGCGTCACACTCCGGGGCCCGGCACCGCTCTTGGCTCGGAAACCGCTCAACATCGATGGGACATCTCATGATCTTAGTAACCGGCGCCACCGGCCTCGTCGCACGCCCCCTGATCGAGCCCCGCGCGCGGTGGCCCGCCTTCGCCGAGTGGGTTGCCGAGCAGGCCGCCGAGTTCGGGGAGTGAGCGCTCCTTAGGGCTGGCGAGTTCACGACAAGTCGGGATCTGGCCACACCTTTCGCATGGACAACGCTAGATCATGACCACTAGGAATTCGGTAGCTTCTCTTACCGATTCGCTGGAGGTCGTCAATGCTGCGTGGGCTGCGTGGGCGAAGGGCGGTGGCCACCGTCGCGGCGGTGCTGGCCGTCTCCGCGCTGTCGGTGCCCGGTGCCCAGGCCGGCGCCGAGGTGGCGGCCCCAGGGCTCGCGGTGGGTACGTCCGGCGGACTCGCGGTCGGTACGGCCGGCGGTGAGATCACCCTCATCACCGGCGACCAGGTGCACCTGCGCGCCGTCGACGGCGGCCACCAGGCGGTGACGATCACTCCGGCCCCACGCGCGGACGGCTCCGTACCGAACTTCCAGGTGCTGGAGGCCGACGGACAACTGAGCGTCATCCCCGACGACGTCGCCGCCCTGGTCCCGCAGCGTCTTGACGCGGCGCTGTTCGACGTCTCGGAGCTGGCCGAGGACGGGTACGACGCCGCGATCCCGCTCATCCTCACCTACGAGGGCAACACCACCAAGTCCGCCATCCCGGCCGTCAAGCAGCTCCGCACGCTGGAGAGCATCGGCGGCGCGGGGGTGTCGATCGCCACCCATGACGCGGCCCGTTTCGGCGCCGCGCTGGCCGGGCTCGCCGCCGGAACCGCAGCCCGCGCGGCGAGCCCGCTGGCCGGGGTGTCGAAGATCTGGCTCGACCGCAAGGTGGAGCCGGTGCTGGAGAACAGCGTGCCCCAGATCGGCGCGCCCGAGGCGTGGGCGGCCGGGTTCGACGGCACGGGCACGACCGTGGCGGTGCTCGACACCGGCATAGACGCCACCCATGCCGACCTGGCCGGAAAGGTGACCGACCAGCGCGACTTCACCGGCGAGAACGCGACCGGCGACCCCAACGGCCACGGCACCCACGTCGCGAGCACCATCGCGGGCTCCGGCGCCGCCTCGGACGACCGCCGCAAGGGCGTGGCGCCCGGGGCGAGGCTGCTGAACGGCCGGGTTCTGGGCGGCGACGGCAAGGGCCACCTCTCCTGGATCATCGACGGCATGGAGTGGGCGGCGGGGGAGAAGCACGCACAGGTCGTCAACATGAGCCTGGGCAGCCGCGTCGCGGGCGGGCCGCTCTCCTCGGCCGTGTCGCGGCTGTCCCAGCAGTACGGCACGTTGTTCGTGGTGGCGGCGGGCAACGACGGCTGCGACGGCTGCGTCGGAGCCCCCGGCGACTCCGCCGACGCGCTGACCGTCGGCGCGGTCGACCGCGCCGACCAGCTGGCCACCTTCTCCAGCAGGGGCCCGATCGCCGTGGACGGCTCGGTCAAGCCCGACGTCACCGCGCCGGGCGTGGAGATCACCGCCGCCAAGGCGGGCGGCGGCTACGTCACGATGTCGGGCACCTCGATGGCCACCCCGCACGTCGCGGGCGCCGCGGCGCTGCTGCGGCAGGCCCGGCCCGGCATCACCGGGCCCGAGCTGAAGTCCTTGCTGATGGAGAGCGCCAAGCCCATGCCGGGCACGCCCGCCGACGCGCGGGGCACCGGCCGGATCGACGTCGGCGCGGCGCTGAAGGGCGCCGTCGTCGCCTCGGCCGGCTCGGTGAACTTCGGCGGCCTCGTGGAAGGCGCCGACAAGAGCGTCACGATGACGTACCGCAACCTCGGCAAGGAGCCCGTCGAGCTGGACCTGAAGGCCGGCGGCCCGTTCACCGCCGAACCCGGCGAGGTGACCGTGCCCGCCGCCGGGCAGGCCGAGGTGAAGGTGACACTCAAGGGCGCGCCCTCCGGCCGGTTGCGGGAGGAGTTGTCGGCGAGCGTTCGCGGCGGGGCCACCGTACGGACCCTGCTGACCGCGAGCGTCGAGCAGCGGCTCGTCGAGCTGCGGGTACGCGGGGTGGCCAGGGACGGCCGCAACGCGCGTGGCGGGTTCACGGTACTGAACCTGGACGAGGGCACCCTGGTCGGGCGCGTCCTGCCCGGCGACCCGGCCCAGCCGTGCACCGAGCAGAAGTCCGGCACCGGCACCTGCCTGCTGGTCAAGCCCGGCACCTACTCCGTGCTCGGCCACATCTTCACCATGCCCGCCACCCAGGACAGCACGGCGACGGGCAAGCCGCTGAACGAGAGCCTCGTCGGCGATCCCGAGATGAAGATCACCGGGGACACCGAGATCGTGCTCGACGCCCGCAAGGCCGTCGAGGTCGAGATCCGGACCCCCGACCACAAGACCAAGCGGAACATGGGCGCCGCGGCGCAGCTCGCCTGGTACCGCGCCGGCGAGAAGGGAACGGCGCTGCGCGGCGGCACCAACATCTCGCCCGGCGGGCAGGTCGAGGAGCGGCTGTTCATCCAGCCGACCAGGAAGGTCACCAAGGGCACCTTCACCGTCGCCACCCGCTGGCGGCTGGAGGCACCCGCGATCACCCTGACGGCTCCGGGCCTCGACCTGAACCCCCAGTACTATGACCCGGTCTCCTTCAGCGACTACGCCACGGAATACCCGAAGCTGGACGGCACCGCTCTGCTCGCGGCGGTCGACGCCGGACGTGGCACGCCCGAGGAGATCAAGGCCCGCGACCTGCGCGGCAAGCTGGCGGTCATCCGCCGTACCGACGGCGTGCCCGTCTCGGCCCAGTCCAACGCGGCGGCGGCCGCGGGAGCCAGGATGGTGGCGATCTACAGCGACCGTCCGGGGGCGGACATCACCTCGGGCGGCACCGGCGTCAAGCTCACGGTCCCGACCGTCCGGCTGACGCAGGAGGAGGGCCTGAAGCTGGTCGAGCGGCTGCGGCGGCTGCCCGTGCCCGTCCTGGCCAAGGGGATCGTGGCCAGCCCCTATGTGTACGACCTGTACCTGCGCGAGAAGGGCCGGGTGCCGGACTCGCTGCGGTACTTGGTGCGCGACCGGTCCCTGGCCAGGACCGAGGCGGGCTATCACAGCCAGCTCGCCGACGACGTGACGGTGAACGAGGCGCGGTTCGTGTTCGAGCCGTGGGACACCTCGTCGATCTCCACGAACCGGCCACTGGCCAAGACGCCGCGTACCCAGGTCCAGTACTTCACTCCCGACCCCGACCTGCGCTGGAGCTCCTCGGCGGGCAGTCCCGAGCGGCACTACAACACGATGTGGCCGCACGTGGACACTCCACGCATCGCTCTGTCGTCACCGGAGTTCCGCAGCTATGAAGCGGGGGAGCGGGTGGAGCGCACCTGGTTCAAGCAGCCGCTGCTGCCGGGCGTCAACCCGCGCAATCCGCTGCGCAGGGAGGGCGACAAACTGCGTATCTCCATGCAGGGCTTCGTCGACGCGAGCGGCAACTACGGCGACACCTACACCAGCACGTTCGAGCACGGCATGAAAACCGATTTCCGCCTCTACCAGGGCGACTCACTGCTCCAGCAGACCAACTACCTGCCTTCGGGCAGCGTGACCCTGCCGGTGGAGAAGTCCACGTACCGGATCGAGTACGACGTGCGTAACGAGGCCACCTGGGCGAAGCTGTCGACGCGTATCCGGTCGGTGTGGACGTTCGGCTCGGAGCATGTGGACGCGGGGGTCGCCACGGTGATCCCGCTGATCCTGGCCGGGATCGACGCGCCCGTCGACCTGAAGAACCAGGCCCGCTCGGCCAAGCTCGGCGTGTCCTTCCATCGCCAGGAGGGGGCGGCGCGGAGCGCGCTGAAGGAGGTGTCCCTGGAGGTGTCCTACGACGACGGCGCCACGTGGCGGACGACCCGCCTGCGCGCGAAGGGCGGCACGGACTCCTACGAGGCCACGCTGGACCGGCGGCCCGGGAGCTTCGTCTCGCTGCGGCTCAAGGCCGCCGACGTCGACGGCAACACCTTCTCCCAAGAGGTCATCCGCGCGTACGCGACACGGTGACGGTCATCCCCGCCTCCATGGGACGGTGACGGTCATCCGCGCCTACCTGGCGCGGTGACACTCAGACCCGCCGGGCGGATGGGTCATCCCCCTCCGGTCCCATCCGCCCGGCGACCAACCTGAATATCAAGATTGACTTATATAAGTCCGGCTTGAAATACTCCGTCATGTGCATGCATTTGACGTCCTCGGAGACCCCGTCCGGCGCCGGATCCTGGAGCTGCTGGCCGATGGCGAGCTGAGCTCCGGCGAGGTCACCGCGGTCATCCAGCGCGAGCACGGCATCTCCCAACCGGCCGTCTCACAGCATCTACGGGTGCTGCGGGACAACGGGTTCGCCAGCGTGCGAGCCGAGGGCACCCGGCGGCTCTACGCCGTCGAGCCCGGGCCGCTGCGGGAGGTCGACCTCTGGCTGGAACGCTTTCGCGGGTTCTGGGAGCAGCGGCTGGACGCGCTGGCCACCGAACTGGCTCGGGGCAAGCGGGAACGCCGCGCTCCCGGCCCATCATCGAGAAACGAGCACACATGATCGACATCATCAAGCAGATCGAATACGTCCACCGGCAGCTGGAAGACGGCGACGAGCTCAAGACCGTCGTGCTGCGCCGCCACTACGACGCCGACATCGAGGACCTGTGGGACGCCTGCACGTCCGCGGAGCGCATCAGCCGCTGGTTCCTGCCCGTCAAGGGGGACCTTCGGCTCGGCGGCCACTACCAGCTCGAAGGCAACGCCGGTGGAGAGGTGCTGGAATGCGAGCCGCCGCACCGCTTCAAGGTCTCCTGGATCTTCGGCGACGCCCCCGGGCTCTCCGAGGTCGAGGTACGGCTGTCGGCCGACGGCGCCGAGCGCACGCTGTTCGAGCTCCGGCACACCGCTGCCATGCCGCCCGAGATGTGGGACCGGTTCGGACCGGGCGCCGTGGGCGTCGGCTGGGACCAGGGGCTGCTCGGCCTGGCCCTCCACCTGACTGGCGGATCCATCGGCGATCCGATCGCCTGGCAGGGGAGCGAGGAGGGCCGTACTTACAGCAAGACGTGCAGCCGGTTGTGGGGGGAGGCTCACGAGGCGGCGGGCGCCCCCGCCGACCAGGCGAAAGCCGCCGCGGACAACACCAGCGCCTTCTACGCCCCGCCTGCCTGAGCATCCGTGCCCGCGCGGTGGAGGCCCTGGCCTGCTGTTTGATCGGGGGCACGATGGAAGCCGGCCGGCTTATGGTCAGGCGATGCGGACGATGCTCTTGCCGTGGGTGTCGCCGTTGGCCAGCCGCTGGATGGCGGTGTCAAGGTCGGCCATCTCATACTCGGCGGTGACGTCCACCCGGACCGTCTGGTCGGCCAGCAGCCGCAGTGCCCTGGTGGCGCTGTCGGCCAAGCGTTGCGGGTGGGTTTGGCTGAGGAGGTTGCTGTTGTAGGTCAGGGCTGACTTTCCGCTCATGAGCAGGTCGTTGGTGTTGATCTCGACAGGTTCGAAGGTGGCGATGTTGCCATAGATCGCCAGGCGGCCGTGCGGCGCGAGCCGCTCCAGGTTGGCCAGGCGGGTCGGCCCGCCGATGGGGTCCAGGATCACGTCGAACCGCTCGTCGGCGAGGGCGCCGGGGAAGTCCTCGCGTGTGAGCAGCAGGTCGTAGCCGAAGCGCGTGGCGTATTCGGCCTGGGCGGTGCCGCCGACCACTCCCACGATGCGGGCGGCTCCGGCGGCCTTGGCGAACTGGGCCGCGAGCGTGCCGACGCCTCCCGCCGCCGCGTGGACGAGCACGCTGTCACCGGGACGTACCCGGCCGACCGTGTTGATCAGGTCGTAGGCGGTCGGGGTGACCCAGCCGAACCCGGCTGCCGTCCGAGGGTCCACACCGGCGGCGTCGAAGGCGAGGAGGTCTGGCGCCACCACGACATCGGCGTATGCCCCGGCGCTGGTCAGGGCGGTCACGCGCTGCCCGACGCGGCCCGCGTCCACGCCTTCGCCGACCGCGACGACGCGGCCGGCGGCCTCGAAGCCGGGCACGAAGGGGCGCGGCACCGGAAAGTGGCCGCTGCGGACGAGCACGTCACCGTACTGGATTCCGGCGTATTCCACCCGGATCGCGACCTGCCCCGCGGCCGGGACGGGCTCGTCGATGTCGGCGAGGGTGAAGCGGTCGTCGGTGTCGAAAACCACGGCCTTCATAGTTACAGCTCCCTGTGTTGACTCAGTATCCTGATACCGAGGACCTTATGAGTATCAGATACCTGAGTCAACACAGGGAGCTGTTGATTGATGACCGACGTCCCCGCCGAGGAATACCTCTGTACGCGCATCCGCCGCACCGAGCAGGCTCTGATGGGTCACCATGAGGCTGTTCTGCGCGGCTACGGCCTGACCATGACGCAGTACACCGTGTTGCTGACGCTGTCGCGCGAGGACGGTATGTCCGGTGCGCAACTCGCCCGCTCCTGTGGCGTCACCCAGCAGACCATGGCCTCCGTCCTGACCGGCCTTCAGAACAAGGAACTCATCGCCCGCGAGGCCTCGCCCGTACATTCCAAGGTCCTCATCGCCTCGCTCACCGAACAGGGGCGGCACGTGCTGGACGGCGCGTACCGAGAGGTCATCGTGCTGGAGCGTGCCCTCGGCGCGGCTTTCACCCCGGCCGAGCGCGACGCGTTGTGCGCGCTCCTCGAACGCGCCACCACGATCCTGATCCAGCAGACGCCCAGCGCCGAGTCGTCCCGGGCCGGTTAGCTCACCAGCGCCGACGGGTCGCGTTCCGGTGGGCCGGCGGGCCACCACTGGCCGTCGCGGTCGGTGAAGGGGTACCAGCGGCCGTCGCGGCCGTACCGCAGCTGCCGGCCGCCGATGGTCCAGCGGTTGCGCCATGCCTCGACCTCCGGTGGGCGCTCGCCCTCCCAGCCGGCCCGCAGGAGTGCCCCGGCTCTGGCCAGGTCCTTCCTGGGCGGGGTCCAGGCCGTTTCGAGCGCCTCCAGCCCGTCGGCGCCGCCGTACCGCCAGGCCTGTACGGCCGCCTCCAGGCCGAGGTCGAGGTCGTGCGCGGCGGCCAGGCGTACCCGGTCCTGATATTCGGTCAGTACGGCCAGCCACCCGGTGAGCAGCAGCTCGCGGGCCCGGTCGGCGGCCGAGGCGGCGAGCACCTCCAGGGCGGCCACGTCGACCCCGGGCGCGGGCTCCAGCCCGAGCGGCGTGTACGCGACGTCGAGCGGCGGCGGACCGGGCAACGGCGGCACGCCCAGGCTGAACGCCACCGCGGCGGACGTACCGGTCTCGGCCGGGGCGGGGACGTCACGGCCCTGGAGCGCCTCGATCAGCTCCTGCTCGCCCCGGCCGCGCATGAGCAGCAGGACGAACGGATCGGCGTCGAGCAGCCACGACGCCTGGTAGCACAGGGCGGCGGCGTGCTTGCACGGGTGCCCCCAGTCGGGGCAGGTGCACTCCGGTTCGAGGTCGCCGACCGTCGGCAGCAGCGGGACTCCGGCGTCCTCGGCGGCCTCTACCAGGTCGTGCGGCATGTCGCGGTCGAGCAGCGCCGCGATGTGCCCCGCCTTGGCGGCGACCTGATCGAGGAAGCGCTCCCAGTCGGGGGCGGCGAGCTGTTCGACGTGGACGACGGTGTCGTACTCGCTCTCGGTGACGGCGGCGATGCGGCCCGGGCTGACCGTGATGGGGCCGACCTGGCCACTCTTGGCGTAGGTGCGGCCCTTGCGCAGGAGCGTGTGGTCGAGGGAGGTGTCCTCCATGGCCTGGATCCAGGCCCCACCCCACCAGGAGGTGGCGAAGCGGGCACCGGCCCGTTGCGCGGGGAACGCGGGGAATCCTCGGACGGCGTTCATCGTAGCTCCACGAGTGCGGCGAGTTCCGCGTCGGTCAGTTCGGTGAAGGCGGCGTCGCCTCCGGCCAGTACGGCGTCGGCCAGCGAGCGCTTGGCCGCCAGCATTTCGGCGATGCGGTCCTCGATCGTGCCCTCCGCGATCAGCCGGTGCACCTGGACGGGTTTGTCCTGGCCGATGCGGTAGGCGCGGTCGGTGGCCTGGTCTTCGACGGCCGGGTTCCACCAGCGGTCGTAGTGGATGACGTGGTCGGCGCGGGTGAGGTTCAGGCCGGTGCCGGCCGCCTTGAGCGACAGCAGGAACACCGGCGCCGCCCCCTCCTGGAAGCGCCGCACCATCTCCTCCCGTTTGGGCACCGAGGTGCCGCCGTGCAGGAACTGGGTGGCGACGCCCCGATCCGTGAGGTGCCGGTCGAGCAGCCGCGCCATGGCCACGTACTGGGTGAAGACCAGCACCGCGCCGTCCTCGGCGACGATGGTGTCGACGAGTTCGTCGAGCAGTTCGAGCTTGCCGGACCGGCCGGTCAGCCTGGGCGCGGCCTCGTGCAGGTAATGGGCCGGATGGTTGCAGATCTGCTTGAGCCCGGTCAGCAGCTTGACGATCAGGCCGCGCCTGGCCATGCCCTGGGCGCTCTCGATCTGCCGCATGCTCTCCCGGACCACCGCCTCGTACAGTCCGGCCTGCTCGGTGGTCAGCGCCACCGGGCGGTCGGTCTCGGTCTTGGACGGCAACTCGGGCGCGATGCCGGGATCGGACTTGCGGCGCCGCAGCAGGAACGGCCCCACGAGCCTGGCCAGCCGCTCGGCCGCCACGGTGTCGCCGGACTCGACCGGTTTGGCCCAGCGCGAGCGGAACCTGCCCAGCGAGCCGAGCAGCCCCGGCGTCGTCCAGTCGAGGATGGCCCACAGCTCCGCGAGGTTGTTCTCCACCGGGGTGCCGGTCAGCGCGACGCGGGCGGCCGCCGGGATCTCGCGCAGCGCCTTGGCCGTACCGGAAGAGGGGTTCTTGACGTGCTGTGCCTCGTCGGCCACCAGCAGCCCCCACGGGTGCTCGGCGAGCCGCGCCGCATCCATCCGCATGGTGCCATATGTCGTCAGTACGAAGCCCTCATCGACCAATGTCCGGCTATTTCCATGAAATCGGCGGACAGGGACGCCCGGTGCGAACCTGGAGATCTCCCGCTCCCAGTTCCCCAGCAGCGAGGCGGGGCAGACGACCAGCGTGGGACCGCCGCCCCGGTGCAGGTGCAGGGCGATCAGGGTGATCGTCTTGCCCAGGCCCATGTCGTCGGCCAGGCAGGCGCCGAGCCCGAGCGAGGTCATCCTGGCCAGCCAGCGCAGGCCCTGCAGCTGGTAGTCGCGCAGCCGCGCGTCCAGACCGGCGGGCACGGTGATCTCCTCGGGCTCCGACAGCCGGTCGCGCAGCTCCCGCAGCCAGGCGCTCGGCTCGATCGGCACCTGCTCGCCATCGACCTCCACAGTGCCGGTCAGCGCGGCGCCGAGGGCGTCGAGGCCGGTCAGCGGCTTGAGATCGCGCTGCCGAGCCTTGCGGGCCAGGTCCGGCTCGATGAGCACCCACTGGTCGCGCAGTCGTACGACGGGCCGGTGCGCCTCGGCGAGCCGGTCCATCTCGGCCGCGGTCAGCCGCTCGCCGCCCAGGGCGAGCTGCCAGTCGAAGCTGGTCAGGTGATGGCCGCCGAGGAAGGATGGCAGGTCGGACGGGGCACTGTCACGCTCGCCGACGACGGCGCGGGCGCTCAGGCCGCGTACGAGCTCCCTTGGCCAGTGGACCTCGACACCGGCCGCGCCCAGCCGTTCCGCGGCCCCGGCCAGCAGGTCCTCCACGTCCTCGCCTGACAGGGTCAGCTCGTCGGGGACGGCGCTGTCGAGCAGGCGTTCCAGCCGGGCCCAGGCGCGGGCGGCCCGCCTGATGGCCAGCGTGGCGTCGATCCTGGCCCGGGGGCCGAACCCCGGGTCCGTGCCCGCCCACAGGTCGGCGGCGTCCACCACCAGGGACGGGTCGGCCAGGCTGTGCAGCTGGACCACCGCCCGGAACTCCGCCTGCTCCAGACTGTCGGCCTCCAGACGCAGCGACAGGCGTACACCGGAGTCCAGCCCCGCCGACACCTCGTCGGCCCAGGCACGCAGCCGGGGCACTTTGACCGGTTTGACGGCCGCGAACGCCGAGGTGCCGGTGGCACGGACGGCGCCGGGGGAGCGCGGCATCGCGTCGGCCACCGCGTCCAGGAACGCCCGCACCAGCGACTCCGCGTCCCTCAGCCGCACCTCATCCGCGCCGCGTCCGTCGCGTCGCCGCGACTCCGCGTCCCTCGGCGTCGCTTCCCCCGCGCCATGTCCGCCGCCTTGGACGGTCTGCCCGCCGTTCTCGGTGGTCCGGTCTTCTAGAGGTACGGACCGTGCGGCGGCGGGCATGGCGTCCGCCAGCTCCCGGATCCGCTGGACATCGGCCGCGTCGAACGGCCCCGCCCGCCACGAGTCGAAGTCGCCCGGCGAAACCCCCGGCAGGATCCGCCCCCTGGCGACCAGTTGCAGCGCGACCAGCGCCACCGCGCCCCAGAAGCGCGCCGCCGGATCGGCGCCCGCGTCGCTCCTGGCTCTGGCCAGCCCGGCCACGGCGTCGGCGACCGGGACGCGAGTGGCCCGGGCGTCCAGAACCCGCAGCTCACCGCCGTGCTCCTCGACCACGGTCACCGTGGCGTCCCCGTCCGGGTCGAGGAAGGCCATCCGCCCCTGCCTGGGTGGGTCGCCGGGCTCGAAGACGACCGCTTGCCGTACCAGATCCGTCATTGGGCTCACGGCCGTACAGTGTACGGTACGAATCACCCTGTGGTTTACCACAGCCCAGATCTGCCGCCCACCTCATTACCACCACTTTGGATCTTGATTAGCCTCTACAGCATGACTGAATGGCTCATCGCGCTGATGGAGACTCTGGGCGCCCCTGGGGCGGGCCTGGCGATCGCGCTGGAAAACCTGTTCCCGCCGCTGCCCAGCGAGGTGATCCTGCCGCTGGCGGGCTTCACCGCCAGCAGGGGCCAGATGGACCTGCTCGAGGTGCTGGTGTGGACCACGGCGGGGTCGGTGTCCGGCGCGCTGGCGCTCTACTGGGTGGGCGCGCTGCTCGGCCGCCGCCGCACGCTGGCCATCGCCGCCAAGCTGCCGCTGGTGAAGGTCTCCGACATCGAGAAGACCGAGGCGTGGTTCCTCAAGCACGGCCAAAAAGCGGTCTTTTTCGGGCGGATGATCCCCATCTTCCGCAGCCTGATCTCCATCCCGGCGGGGGTGGAGCGGATGCCGCTGCTCACGTTCACCTTGCTGACGACCGTCGGCAGCCTCATCTGGAACACCGTGTTCGTGCTCGCCGGCTACTACCTGGGCGAAAACTGGTCACTGGTGGAGGCATACGTGGGAGTCGGCACCAACGTCGTGATCGGCGTGGTCGTGCTGGCGGTGCTCGTGTTCATCGGCGTGCGAGTGGCGGAGCGCCGCAAGGGGCGGCATGCGTCCCGTCGCTGAGGGCCTGCGGCTGCTGGCGGCGGTGTCGCTGGGCGCCGCCACCGCCCTGGTCGACGTGGTGTTCCTGGTGGTGGCGCTGCCCTTCCTGGGCACTCCCAACACGCGGGCGGCGGCCAGGCGGCTGGTCCTGCTGGAGACACGGCGCCTGCGCCTGGACGCGACGGAGTTCGACGTGGGTGGGCGGGCCCCGCGCTATCTGGCGCTCCGCGTTCCGGCGGGCTTGCTGGGCGGGCTGGTCGTGGGGCTGCTCCTGCTCGGGGTGGTGATGGTCGGCCGGCTCGCCTGGGCCTGGGCGAGCGGCGACACCTTCGACGGCATCGCACCCACGCTGCCGATCCTGCTCTATTTCACCCTGGCCGGGATCCTGCTGCTCTTCCTGAACCTGTCGGGCCTGGTGGGCGTTTACTCGCTCGAACGGCGGCTGGCCCAGCGCGTGCTCGGCCCCGACCCCACCGAGAGACTCGAACGCAGGATCGTCGAGCTGGCCGAGAGCCGGGCCGGGATCGTGGCGGCCGTCGACTCCGAGCGCCGCCGGATCGAACGCGACCTGCACGACGGCCTCCAGCAGCGCCTGGTCGCCCTGTCGATGTTGATCGGCCGATCCCGGCGCGGCCGTCCCGAGCTGCTGAACCAGGCTCACGAGGAAGCGCAGCAGGCGCTGGCCGAGCTGCGCGAGGTGGCCTGGCGGGTCTACCCGAGCGGCCTCGACTCCCTCGGCCTCGGCGAGGCGCTGGCGGGGGTGGCCGAGCGATCAAGCGTGCCGGTCAAGGTGTCCTGCGAGCTGGCCGCGCGCCCGCCGATGGGGGTGGAGACGGCCGCCTACTTCGTCGTCTGCGAGGCGGTGACCAACGCCGCCAAGCACGCGGGAGCCACGCTCATCACCGTTGACGTGCACCGGGAGGGCACAATGATCGTCGTGCGGGTCGAAGATGACGGCCGGGGCGGCGCGACCGCCTCGGGAAGCGGGCTGTCGGGCCTGGCGCGCCGGGTGGCGGCGCTCGACGGCAGGTTCGAGCTGGTCAGCCCGGCTGGCGGCCCGACGACGATCGTGGCGGAGCTGCCGTGCGAGTGATCCTGGCCGAAGACTCGACGCTGCTGCGCGAGGGCCTGCTCCGGCTGCTCGTGGAGGAGGGCCACGAGGTGCCCGCCGCCGTGGGCGACGGTCCCGCTCTGGTCGAAGCGGTGGCCGCGCACGAACCCGACATCGTGGTGGTCGACGTACGGATGCCGCCGACCCACACCGACGAGGGCCTGCGCGCCGCACTGGAGATCAGGCGCCGCTGGCCCGCCGTCAAGGTCCTGGTCCTTTCGCAGTACGTGGAGAAGAAATACGCGACGGAGCTGATGAGCGGCGACGTGGAAGGCGTCGGCTACCTGCTCAAAGACCGGGTGGCGCAGGTGGCCGACTTCCTCGACGCGCTCGACCGGGTGGGCGCCGGGGGAGCGGCGTTCGATCCCGAGGTCGTACGCCAACTGCTGGCCCGCACCACCCAGCTCGATCCGCTCGCCCGGCTCACCCCTCGGGAGCGAGACGTGCTCGAACGCATGGCCCAGGGCCTGACGAACGCCTCGATCGCCCACGCCATGCACGTGTCACAGAGCGCTGTGGAAAAGCACGTCAATTCGCTCTTCGACAAGCTCGGCTTGTCTCACCACACCGGCTACAGCCGCCGCGTGCTGGCCGTGCTGCGTTTCCTGGAGTCGTGACCTGCCTCGTTCCCGGCCGGCTGAAATGGCGGTCATCTAACGATCTTTAAGACGACCCCTGGGTGCGGGCGGTCACCACCGCGCCGGCGTACGAGCCGATCAGGATGGCCTCCTCGCGGGTGACGTTGTCGGCCAGCCGGTAGCCGAGCTCACGCTGGAACTCCTCGAAGGAGGCCAGCTCAGGCAGGCCTTCGCCGTTCACGACATGGACGAAGGTGACTCCGTCGGCCAGCCGGAAGCTGGTGTAGCGCAGCCCGGCCGGCGCCGCGGTGGCCAGTTCGGCGAAGACGTTCTCGATCAGTCGCTGGTTTTCCTCGGCCGATTCCGGCTTGGTCTGGTAGCGGATCACTGCTGAGCTCATCAGGCTCTCCTCGATTGGTTCGCTGTCACTGGTGTGGACAACACGGGCGCCGACAACTAATCGCCGCGATGAGCCGGGGCCTTCGCCGTTGTCAGTACTTGTGACAGCACTTTCTGGAGGACCTCTCGTGAGCTGCAAGAGTCGGACGACCGTCGAGCAGCGCTGGGTGCGACGTAGCGTAGAACCCGGCGCTCCGAGCGCTCGGCCGGAGCCAGTCGAGGAGCCGGTGTGAACCTGGAGGACGAGTTCGCGCAATACCGAAGTGAGCTGGTCGCGCACTGCTACCGGATGCTCGGCTCGCTGCACGACGCAGAGGACGTACTACAGGAGACATACCTGCGCGCCTGGAAGGGATTCGCGGAGTTCGAGCAGCGCTCGTCGGTCAAGACGTGGCTCTACAGGATCGCCACACGGCTCTGCCTGAACGCCTTGCGGCACAGCAGTCGCCGCCTGGTGCCCTCAGCGCTGGGTGCTCCCGGCACCGATCCGGACGATGTGGACGCGCCGGCGCTGGAGACGAGCTGGCTCGAGCCGTTCCCGGATCACCTGCTGAGCACTGACCCGGCTCTGGTCGTCGGGACTCGGCAGAGCCTGAGGCTGGCGATGGTCGCCGCGTTGCAGCACCTCCCGCCGCGACAGCGCGCAGTCCTGATTCTCCGTGATGTCCTTGCCTGGCAGGCGTCGGAGGTGGCCGCGCTGCTCGACACGACAACTGCGGCGGTCAACAGCTCGCTGCAGCGCGCACGTGCGGAGCTCGCCAAGATCACACCCGCCGAAGACCAGTTCAGCGAGCCAGATGAGCCCGGGCGCCGTGCTCTGCTCGACCAGTACGCCAAAGCCTTCGAGCAGGCGGATCTGGTCGCTCTGGAAGGCCTCCTGACTCAGGACATCAGGTGGGAGATGCCCCCGATCCCCACCTGGTTCAACGGCCGCGAGAACGTACTGCGCCTGCTTGCGGCGAAAGTGGCTCCTGGCGAGGGGCTGCGGATCATGGTGGAGACATCGGCGAACGGCCAGCCCTCCTTCGCCCTGTACGCCCACGGTCGCGACGGTGGCTTTCACGCGCGCTACTTGCAGGTGCTGACGCTGACCAAGGCGGGAGTCTCCTCAGTGCTCGCATTCCACCGGGCAGACCTGTTCCCCTCCTTCGGCCTGCCGATCGACCGCCCTGCCTAGGATGCGTTTCTCGCCGTGGATGCGGGCCCGCTCGCGCCGTTGGGCGGGCCCGCACCTCGGGGATGACGGGCATCGCTGCGACCTGATCGCCAACCCCTCACCTCTATGCCGACAGGCGATGCCAGGCCGCGGAGACCTCGCCCGTCGCGCCGGCTGGGCGCCCTGCTCAGAGCACAGGACCGGAGCCGCAGGGGTCGAGCAAGACGATGATGGTCAGCAAGACGATCCAGGCGAGAACCGCGGCCTGAGGAGCCGGCCCAGCGAGAAGTCGGCGGGTTTCACAGCCACCCGCTCTTGCGCAGCAACCGGTGGACGATGAACGTGGCGATGACCATGAGGCTCAGGCTGAGCGGGTAGCCGAGCAGCCAGTGCAGCTCGGGCATGTGGTCGAAGTTCATGCCGTAGATCCCGGCGATCATGGTCGGGACGGCGATGAGGGCCGCCCACGAGGAGATCTTGCGCATGTCGATGTTCTGCTGAATGGCCGCCGCGCTCTGCTCCCGGCTCACCAGGGCCAGATGCGCGCTCAGGGCGCTGGTGAGCAGTTCATTGTGCTCGTCGACCTGGGCGTCCACGCGGAGCAGGTGGTCCAGGACATCACGGAATTGGTCGCGGACGGCGGTGCACAACTCCACCCGGCCTTTGACGATCTCCTCCAGCACCGGCACCAGCGGATCTTGGGCGGTGCGGAACTCCAGCACCTCGCGCTTGAGGGAGTAGATGTCCTCGGTGACATCGGCCTGCTCGCCGCTGAAGACACGTCGCTCCAGGACGATGAGGTCGTGTTCTATCTCGTGGGAGATCTGTGAGTAGGTGTCCACGACCTGGTCGCAGATCGCGTAGAGCACCCCGGAGGGTCCGGCGGCCAGCAGTTCGGGATCGGATTCGATGCGCCGGCGCACCCCGGCCAGCGGGTTGGCCTTGCCGTGGCGGACGCTGATGACGAAGTCGCTCCCCAGGAACAGGTTGATCTCGCCGACCTCGATGTCAGAGCTCTCCTCCACGTACAGCAGCGGCTTGAGCACCACGAACAGGGTGTCGTCATAGCGTTCGAGCTTGGGCCGCTGGTGGGCGTGGATGGCGTCTTCCACGGCCAGCGGATGCAGCTTCACCTCGCGGGTGATGAGGTCGAACTCCTCCTGGGTGGGCTCGTGCAGGCCGATCCACAAGAAGCAGTCGCCTCTGGCTCTGGCGTCACCAAAAGCATCGCTGATGTCGCCGCTGATGGTCTCGCGCACGCCGTTGCAGTAGATCGCTTTGTCCACAATCACATCAGGCATTCTGACCTATCCCAACAACCCTCCCAACGTCTTGGCCGAGCCCGGGGCCTGCCCTACGGTTATCGCCGCTCTCAGGCGTATGAGGGCGCCCAGTTCTGCGAGCTGGACAGAGCCCGCCTCGACACACAACGCCGATCTCCCTGATGACGATCTCCTTCCGGCAGCCCTTCTCCTGCCTTGCCCTGAGGGAAGGCCGCCGCCGAGCTTCGTGTACGTTTGTACATGTACAAACGTACACGAAAGGCGTCTGATCATGGTGATGTACGCGTTCCTGGCGTTGGCGATCGCGGCGGAGGTGGTGGCCACCAGCCTGCTGAAGAGCACGGAAGGGTTCACCCGGCTGTGGCCGACGGTGGCCTGCCTGGCCGGCTATGCGGTGTCGTTCGTGGCCCTGGCGCAGGGGATCGCGCGAGGGCTGCAGATCGGAGTGGCCTACGCGGTGTGGGCCGGGCTGGGCACGGCGCTGATCGTGATGATCGGCGTACTGCTCCTGGGTGAGCCGATCTCGGCGACCAAGGTGCTCGGAGTCGCGCTGGTGATCGCCGGAGTGGTCACGCTGAACCTGGGAGGGGCGCATTGAGCGAAACCGGGAGCGGCACGTCGAGCCGCCGCGATCCATCCGGCCGGCGTCGCGCCATCGTCGAGGCCGCCGCCGGACTCATCGCCGGGGAAGGCGTCAGCGGCCTCACCCATCGCAAGGTCGCCGCGGCCGCCGAGGTCCCCCTGGGCTCTACCACCTACTACTTCACCGACTTGGCCGACCTCGTCCAAGCGGCTCTGGAACACATCGCCGCCCTTTCTCGCCAGGGCCTGGAGGAGATGGCCGGTGACCTGCGGGAGGCCACCGATCTGGCCGCCGCCCTGGCCGAGCTCACCACCGCCTACCTCGCCGCGCCCCAGCGCCACCGCATCCAAGACGAGCTGTATCTGGCCGCCAGCCACCGGCCCGAACTCCGGCCCGCCGCCCGCCTGTGGTTCGACGGCCTGACCGACCTGCTCGCCCCCCGCACCGGTCATGCCACCGCCCAGGCCATCGCCGCCTTCATCGACGGCGTCCTCCTCCACGCTCTCATCCACGACCAGCCCCTCGACACCGCCACCCTCACCACCGCCTTGTCCGCCCTCATCGCCACCGGCGACCACGCACCCCGATAGAGGGCAGCCCAAGGGCGGCGGCGCCGCCGAATTCAGGGTGCGCCGAACCAGCCGGATAGTGCTTCGCGCAGCGCGGGAACGGCGTCGCCGGCGGGTTCGTCGAGGGTCGCGGCCCAGGCGATGTGGGCGTCCGGCCGGATCAGCAGGACATCGACGGGTCTCTGATCGGTCTTGGCGGTGTGGATGTCGACGCGTTGCCGCCAGTCCTGGGCGGTTTCGCGGAGTTCGGGGCGGTCGGCGTGGTCGAGCAGGATCGGCCGGGCAGGGTGCAGGAGGTTGGCGACGCTGGTCATGCCCTGGTCGGTGTGCAGGGTGAGGTTGGGGGCGAAGGCGGCCTCGATGCTGTCCGGCTCGGGCGGCCGCAGCGCGGTGTCGTCGATGGCGAAGCCGAAGCGCCACGAGGTGCTCGTCCACCTGTACCTGGCCCTTGGGCGCCACCTCGCTCAGGACGTCAACGCCTCGCGAAGCCGCTCAGGCCGGATCGGCTGGGCAGAACTCCGACTGAAGCACGTCGGTGAGTGTGCCGATCGGATTGTTCCAGTCGCCGTTCACGTTGCTCGCCACCATGCGCTTGCCGTCGCGGCTGCCCATCGCGTACGAATACGAGCCGCTGATGGCGCCCGCGGCACCCCACACCGTCACGCCGCACGACAGCTTCTGCGAGAAGACGCCGAGCCCATACGTCGTGTTGGGGATCCATCCGCCCCCTGTCGAGACGGTGGTGAACATCTCCCGCTGCTCGGCGGGCGCGAGAAGCCGGCCGCGCAGCAGCGCGCTGACGAACCGGTCGAGATCCCCGACCGTCGACACCATGCCGCCGGCCGCCCAGCCCGTGGACGCGTTCATCTCGGTCACGTCGTAGACCTTGGCGTCGGGGCCGGTGACGAACAGCGTCGAGTAGTGCCGCGCGTGTGGCCCGCGGATCACCGTGTCGTCGCCCGGCAAGTACGTCCCGGTCAGAGCCAGCGGGCGGACGATCCGCCGCGAGATCTCGCCGGCGAGCGTCCGGCCGGTCACCCGTTCAATGATCATCCCGGCGAGGATGTAGTTGGTGTTGGAGTACCCGAAGCCCTGGCCCGGCCCGAAGTAGGGCGGATGGGACATGGCGATCTCCACGAGTTGTTCCGGACGGTACTTCTCGTAGCGGTGCTTGAAGAACTCCGGACCCACGAATTTGGCGAACGCTTCCTCGTCATTGCCGTAGTTGAAGATCCCGCTGGAGTGGTTGAGCAGCTGTCTGATGGTGATCTCGCCGCCGTCGTTGCCGTTGCCTTTCACCACCCCGGGCAGCCACTTCTCGACCGTGTCGTCGAGGCTCAGCCTGTGTTCGGCCGAGAGTTGCAGGATCACCGTCGCCGTGAACGCCTTGCTGGCGCTTCCGATGCGGAACCGCTCCTGCGGCAGGCGCTTTCGACCGGTTCGGGTATCGGCCACCCCCGCCGAGCCGAACCAGGACCGGTGGCCGTCACGGACCTCGGCGAGGATGCCGGGAAGACCGCCTTCGGTCACGGCCCGGTCGAGCGCACGCTGGACCTCGGCATGGCCAGGGGCGATGGCCGCTGAGGACGCCTCGGGGGCCGCCATGATGCTCGCCGCTACTGTCGCCATGCCGACGATCACGCGGGCCGTGCGGGTGAGCGAGAAGATCTTTTCCATCGGTCAGGCCTCGTCCCAGGTGACCGGTAGCCGGTGCACGCCGTACACATCAGAGTGGTCGCGCAGCGGCACGTCCTCCGGCGGGATGGCCAGGCGCAGCGTCGGGAAGCGGGTGACCAGCGCGGGGAAGGCGACCCGCATCTCGACGCGGGCCAGTTGCTGACCGAGGCACTGGTGGACGCCGTGGCCGAAGGAGGTGTGCCCGGCGGCGTCCCGGCGCAGGTCGAGGAGGTCGGGGTCGGCGAACTTCGCCGGGTCGCGGTTGGCGGCCAGAGCCGAGACGACGATCGTGTCACCCGCCTTGATCAGGTGACCGTCCAGCTCGACGTCTTCCAGCGCCGTCCGCATCCCGCTGTGGACGATGCTCAGGTAGCGCAACAGTTCCTCGACGGCCTGGTCGGTGATGCCCGGGTCGGCGCGCAGGGCGGCGAGCTGGCCGGGGTGGGACAGCAGGGCGAAGGTGCCCAGGGCGAGCATGTTGGCGGTGGTGTCGAGACCTGCGCCCAGCAGCAGCGCCCCGATGTTGGTGAGCTCCTCATCGGTGAGGTCGCCGGTGGTCAGGTCGCTGAGCAGGTCGTCGGTGGGTTCGGCGCGCTTGGCGAGTACGAGCTCGCGCAGGGTCTCCTGCAGCGCGGCGAAGGCGCCGTAGCGCTCTTCCAGCGTGGTGTCGTTGTCGTTCACCGTCGCCGCGTGACGCTGGAAGGACTCGCGACCGGCAGAGGGGACGCCGAGCAGCTCGCAGATCATCAGCGCGGGGATGGGTTGCGCGTACGCCGTCACCAGGTCCACCGGCGGGCCTTGTTGCTCCATGGCGTCCAGGAGCTCGGCGGTGATCTGCTCGACGCGCTCGGTGAGCAGGCGCATCCGGCGGACGGTGAACTTCGCGGTGAGCAGGCCGCGGTAGCGGGTGTGCTCGGGCGGGTCCATCCCGATGAACATCCCAGGCGGCGCGGCCGGGGGCTGGTCCATGGTGCCCGCTTCGGGCATCGGGGAGCGCATGAGCTCGTGCCGTGAGCTGAAGCGGGGGTCGGCCAGCACCGCGCGGACCAGGGCGTGGCCCGTGACCAGCCAGCCGATGTGCCCGTCGGGGAAGGCCAGCCGGCTCAGCGGCTGCCGCCGCGTCAGCGCCTCGGGCGGGTCGAAGGGACAGCCTGCGGGGCGCGCCATGGGAAGCCCTGCCAGGTCGGTCATCTTTACTCCTTCAAGTCGCGATAGTACGCCTTCAGAACTCGCCAAAAGCTACGTTGCATTCATATAAATGTCAATGTGTTCCACCGGAAATTTTGGCGTTCGTACTGGTGAAAGGCGACAAGAGTTGCAATGGATCTGCGCCTGAATGCAACTACTAAGTTGCAATGGAGTGGAGGCGAACGCAATAATGTCCACCGGATCGAGCCGCAGGAGGCGAAGACAGATGCCAGGAGGCAGGCTGACCAACCAGGACCGCCGGCAGATCGCCGCGGGACTGGCCGATGGGCTCACCTACGCCGAGATCGCCAGGAGCCTCGGCCGGCCGACGTCGACCATCACGCGGGAGGTCATGCGCAACGGCGGGTCGGGCGGCTACCGGGCCGATCAGGCGCATCAGGCGACCGAAGGGCGCGCGCGCCGTCGCCGGACCCCCTCGGCGCCGGCCGCGCCCGCCGCCACCGCCGCATACGGACGCGACCCCAAAGCGGTGCACGACTTCACCGAACGCGTCACGGCGCTGCTGGTCCAGCAGGGACTCCCGCGAATGATCGCCAGAGTGCTGAGCTGCCTGTACATCACCGACAGCGGCAGCCTCACCGCCGCCGAGCTGGTCCAGCGGCTACGGGTCAGCCCGGCGTCGGTCTCCATGGCCGTCGCCTACCTCGAGGAGCAGGGGCTGATCAGGCGCGAGCGCGACGCCCGGCGGCGGCGTGAGCGCTACATCATCGACGACGACGTCTGGTACCAGGCGTTCCTGATGAGCGCGCAGAGAAACCTCACGCTGGCCAACACCGCCCTGGAGGGAGCCGAGATCCTGGGCGCCACCACACCCGCCGGCTCCCGGTCAGAGTATGTGGGCCAGTTCCTCAAGCACACGAGTGAGGACATGGTTCAGCTGGCCGAGCACTGGCGCAAGACGCTCGCGGCGAAGCAGCGCGCCGCGAGCACATGACGCAGACCGTTCACTTCCCGGTGGGCTGGGCGCGGACGTGGAGGCGTTCGCCCTGCGGGCCGAAGAGGGACAGCAGCTCGACCGGCTCGGGGCCGGCGTTGCCGAACCAGTGCGGGATACGCGTGTCGAACTCGGCCACCTCGCCGGGCGTCAGGATCACGTCGTGCTCGCCGAGGACCAGGCGCAGCCGCCCGGCCAGGACGTAGAGCCACTCATAGCCCTCGTGTACGCGGGGATCGGGCTCGGTGCCGGGCCAGTTCGGCGGCATGACCTGCTTGAACGCCTGAAGCCCGCCGGGCCGGCGGGTGAGCGGGATGAAGGTGGAGCCGAAGCGCTGGAACGAGCGCAGCTGCACGCGCGGGTCCCCGGTGGGCGGCGCGTCGACGAGCTCGTCCAGTGTCACCTGATGGGCGCGCGCCAGGGGCAGCAGCAGCTCCAGGGTCGGCCGGCGCTGCCCGGACTCCAGCCGCGACAACGTGCTGATCGAGATGCCGGTCGAGTCCGACAGCTCGGTCAGGGTGGCTCCGCGCTGCTGGCGCAGGGTCCGCAGCCGCGGCCCGACGGCATGCAGAACATCGTCCAAGGCCGGCCCGTCATCGTCCATGAAATCCACCTTGCCACAACGGCAAACGACTCAGCCGCCTGACTGCGCGCTCACCAGCGCCTGCCCGGCGTCCGTACGGTCATAGAACACCGACCGTCCGGCCCGCCGGCGCCGGACCAGCCGCGAGTCGAGCAGGACCTTGAGATGACGGCCCACCGAGCCCAGGCCCTGACCGGTCAGCGCGACGAGCTGGGTCGTGCTCTTCGGGGTGTCGAGCAGCATCAGGACATTGGCCCGCGCGGGCCCGAGCAGCCTGCCCAGCGCCTCGGGCACCGGCGCGCCACCGGCTTCGGCCAGCGCCCCAGAGCACGGGTACACCACGGCGTGCCGGTGCGCCGTGTCCCACGAGACCCAGGTCTGGCTCGGAGTGACGGGGACGAACATCAGCCGCGCTCCGGACAGCTCGCGCGGCGGGTAGTCGTAGGTGCTGATCTGCAGCCGGCTCTCGCCGAGCCAGCGCATCCCGGGGCGCATGTCGTCGAGGGTCGCCGCCCAGCCGCCCTGGCTCAGCCGCGCGGTGCGGGCGATGACGTCGGCCTCGATGATCCGCCGGCGGCGCGGCCAGTAGGGGAGCACCGTTTGCCTCCACACCCACTCCAGCACGTCGGCGGTGCGTCGCGGCAGGTCGGCGCGGTGGAGCCGGGCGGGCAGGGGACCGCCGAGCGACACGGTCAGGTCCGCGCGGGCGGCCTCGGGCGGTGTGTCGCGGATGCGCGCGAGCTCCTGTTCGAAGACGGGCTCGGCGTCGTCGGAGGGGGTGGGGGTGAGGAAGTCGGCGTTCCAGTTGCGGCCCAGGGCGGCCCGGATGAGCAGCGCGGTGATCGGGTCGCGGGCCTGCCGGGCGCGGTAGGCGGGCAGGTGGGCGTCGAGCCACGCGCGCTCGCCCGGATGCGCGGCCGTGCCCCGCTCCAGGGTCTTCAGGCTCGCGGTGGCCTCGGCCAGGGGTGAGACGACGAACCGGCTGCCCGCCAGCGTGTCCGCGTTGACCTGCCACCAGCCCATGGTTTCGCCCCCCTGCGAAACATTAACGCCTCGCCGGGGGAGCCCCCGACACTTTCCGCCATGCGCACCTATCGCGATCTTTTCCGGACGCCCGAGTTCACGCCGCTGTTCCTGACCGCCGCCGCGCAGGGGGCCGGCCACACGGTGAGCGGGCTGGCCCGGGGAACGCTGATCTACTCGGCGACCGGGTCGCCGCTGCTGTCGGCTCTGGCCATGTTCGGCCCGGCCCTGGTTCAGGTGATCGGGGCGGCCACGCTGCTGTCGGCGGCCGACCGGTTACCGCCGCGGGCCGCGCTGACGGGTCTGGCGCTGGTCTTCGGCCTGGTCACCGCCGCGCAGGCTGTTCCGGGGCTGGCGGTGTGGGCCGTCTTCGCGCTGCTGCTGGGGCAGGGGTTGATCGCCTCGCTGGGCGGGGGAGTGCGCTACGGGCTGCTCAACGAGATCCTCACACGGGAGGGGTACCTGCTCGGCCGCTCGATGTTCAACATGTCCGACGGCGCCGTGCAGATCTGCGGGTACGCGCTGGGCGGCGTGCTCGTGGCCCTCCTGTCGCCGCGCGGCGCGCTCCTGACCGGCGCGGCCCTGTACCTCACCGCGGCGGCCGTGGCCCGCTTCGGCCTCAGCCGCCGGCCGCCGCGGGCCGCCGGACGGCCGTCGATCACCGACACCTGGCGGGACAACGCCCGGCTGTGGTCGGCCAAACCGCGCCGCTACGTCTACCTCGCCATGTGGGTGCCCAACGGGTTGATCGTCGGCTGCGAGTCCCTTTTCGTGCCGTACGCGCCTGAGCAGGCGGGACTCCTGTTCGCGTGTGCCGCGCTCGGCATGCTGGCCGGCGACGTCGTGGCCGGCCGGTTCGTGCCGCCGCTGTGGAGGGAGCGGCTCCGGGTGCCGCTGTGCCTGCTGCTCGCCCTGCCGTACCTGATTTTCGTCCTGCGCCCGGCGCTGCCCGTCGCGGTGGCGGCCATCGTGCTCGCCTCGGCGGGGTACTCGGCGAGCCTGCTGCTCCAGGAGCGCCTGATGGCACTGACCCCGGAGGAGCTGAGCGGGCACGCCCTGGGGCTGCACTCCTCGGGGATGGTCACCATGCAGGGCGTGGCCGCCGCGCTCGCGGGTGCCGTCGCGCAGCTGACCTCGCCCGCGACGGCGATAACGGTGCTGGCGGCGGCCTCGGTCGCGGTCACCCTGACGTTGGCCCCCGGGCTGCGGCAGCCCGTACCCGTGTGACCGCGTCACCTCTGCTCGTAGGTACGGGCCACGGCCCAGCACACCAGCAACGCCGCCCCGAACACCGGCAGCCAGCCCAGCCGGGCGAGCACCCAGCCGAAGCCGTCAGGGGCGGTGTGCAGACCGGGCAGCGCGTCGCTCACGAACAGCCCGGCCACGGTGACCGTGATCAGCGCGGTCTGGTGCCATAGGAAGATCGTCATCGCCGACTGGTTCACCAGCGCCACCGCCGCCCAGGCAGCCGGGCGGCGCAACGCCCGCCGTAGCGGGCCGAGCAGCAGCAGGGCCGCCCCGCACTGGGCCAGACCGAAGCAGACGGCCGCGAGGGAGGGCGGGTCGAGGTTGGAGACCGGGGCGCCGGGCACTCCGACCATGGCGGCCGGATACCCCGCCCACAGGACGAGCCCGGCCGCGGTGGCCGCGCCGCCGAGCAGCAGCGCCCAGCCCATCCCACGGCCGCTTAGGTCGCCGCGGGCCCAGGCCGCGCCGAGGCAGTACGGCACCAGCCACCCGGCCACCACGTTGACCCAGCCGAGCCAGGCCGGCCCGTCCAGGCAGTACAGGATCAGGTCGACGAGCAGGACGGCGGCGAGCGGCCACAACGGACGCAGCCGGGCCACCAGCGGGGTCAGCGCCGTCAGCACCGCGAACACCAGCAGGAACCACATCGGCGACAGCACCAGCTTGACCAGCACGCGCACGGTGTCCAGGGCGACCCCGGAGGCCAGCAGCGCGCCCGCGACCACGGCCCACACCACCAGCACGGCCACGACCGGCCGGAACAGCCGGGCCATCCGCCCGCCGAGCCAGCGTCCATACGTCATGCCGCGAGCGCGGGCGCTCGTGTAACCCTTCGCCCCCACCTGTCCACCCACCAGGAAGAACACCGCCAGCGTCTGGAGCACCCAGGAGACGGGGGTGAGCTCGGGCAGGTGCTTGAGCGGGCTGGCGGCGCGCACCGTTCCGTCGCCGACGACCACGGCGGTCACCAGCCAGTGGCCGAGCACCACCCCGAGGATCGCCAGGGCGCGCAGCGCGTCGACACCCCGGTCGCGGCCGGCCGGTGTCGACGCCTCGATCCGCTGGATGAGCTGGGAGGATGACATGGCGGCGAAGCTACGGATCGCCCCTTGTGGTCGGCTTCCCTCTGGGGAGTGCACCCTTGGCGTAGCTCCGAAGTACCAGGTGGGTCAGTCCTCCGGCCGGGAGGCGAGCGCCGCCGCCACCGCCTACCTGCGAGACGACCAGGCGCCGCTGCGACGGCCGGCCGTTCTCCACCCCTGGCATGTGATCCACTCATAGCCTGACCCGCATGAGCGAGGAAACCGATCTGGTCCGGCGCGGCTACGACGCGCTGTCCTACCGCTACCGGGGCGACGAGGACGGCGACGGCCAGTACGCGCCGTGGCTCGAAGAGCTCCATTCCCGGCTGCCGCCACGGGCCCGCGTGCTGGATCTCGGCTGCGGCTGTGGGGTTCCCGTCGCCCGCTCGCTGGCCGCGGCCGGGCACGACGTGACGGGCGTCGACCTCAGTGACGTCCAGATCGAGCGGGCCCGGCGTCTCGTGCCCGCCGCCACCTTCGTCCGGGGCGACGCCACGGCCCTCGACCTGCCGGATGCCTCCTTCGACGCGGTCGTGTGCCTGTACGCCCTCATCCACATGCCGCTGGAGCGCCAGCCCGCGCTCATCGGGCGCGTCGCCGCCTGGCTGCGGCCCTCGGGCCGGTTCCTGGTCACCACCGGCTGGGAGTCCTGGACCGGTACCGAGGACGGCTGGCTCGGCGGCGCCACGACGATGTGGTGGAGTCACGCGGACGCGGCCACCTACCGGACCTGGCTGCGGGAGGCTGGGCTGGAGGTCACCTCGGAGGCGTTCGTCCCGGAAGGAGACAGCGGGCACGCCTTGTTCTGGGCCCGCAAAGCGGGTGGGTGACGAGATTTCGGGTGGGGTGCGGTAATCCGGGAGCGGCCGGAGGGACTACTGGGTGTGGACGATCCTCAAGAACGATTCACCGACCTCTACGACCGGCACTACCGGAGCGTGCTCGGCTACGCGCTGCTGCGCGCCGAGCGTGATGCGGCCGAGGACGTCTCCAGTGAGACGTTCCTCGTCGCCTGGCGGCGGCTGGACGACCTGCCCGAGCCGCCGCTGCCGTGGCTGCTCGGCGTGGCGCGCAACCTGCTGGCCAAGCAGCGCGACTCACGCCACCGCCGGCAGGCTCTGGTCGACCGGATCACGGCGCTGACCACCTCGCGCGACCATGTCGGCTGGGACGTGGCCGACCACGTCATCGACAGGGAGAGCGCGCTGGCCGCGCTGTCGGCCCTGCCGGAGCAGGACGTGGAGGCGATGGTGTTCGCCACCTGGTACGGCCTGCCGCCCGAGCAGGCGGCCGCGGTCATGGGCTGTTCGGTCCGGACGTACAACGTGCGGCTCCATCGCGCGCGCAAACGGCTCGCCACCGCGCTGCGCCTGGAGCCGGGCGGCACGCGCCCGCAAGGCCGTACGACCTCTGCGACCCGTACGGCCGGTGGCCGGTTCCAAGAGCACCCAGAGACCTGATCGGAGAATGATATGACCGACCGCTTGTTCGCCCAGCTCAAGCCGATGGACCTGGACGAGATGACAGAAGAGGCCCACCGGCGGCGCCGCGCGGCCGACCTGGCCGCCGCCTTCCGGACGCCCCGCTCCGCGCGCCCGTCCCGGCGCCGGATCCGGGCCCCGTTCCTGCTGGTCGCGGGCACGGCCGCGGCCGGAGTGGCCGCGGCGGCCGTGATCGTCGTGACCGGCTCAAGCACCGCGCCCCCGACCGCCACCACATCTCCCACCCTGCCGCGCACCGCGCGGACCGCGATCGCGGACAAACCGGTGGACGCCCGCACGTTCCTGCTCGCGGCGGCCGCGACCGCGGTGCGTGAGCCGGCCACGTCCGGCCGCTACTGGTACCTCCGCGAGCGCACCTTCGCGAAGGTGCACGTCGTGCCGGGCGATTACCTGACCCAGGTCAAGGCCCTGCTGGCCGAGCAGCAGCGGAAGGAGAAAGAGCTCAAGGACAAGCCGGGCGAGCTCGCCGCCCTGCGCAAGGAGATCACCGGGAAGATCACTGAGCTCAAGCAGTCCGAGCTTCCGTACCTGGCGTTCACCACCGACACACAGGACACCTGGCGCGCGATGAAGCCGGGCGCGGCCAGCCGCTTCGTACGAGACCCGGACGTGAGCGTCACCTTCGGCTCCCCGCAGGACGAGGCCGACTGGAAGGCCGCCGGCTCACCCGCCCTGACGGAGAAGCGGCCCACCACTCGCGACGACAGCAGCGAGCGGATCCTGTCGATCGACAACCCGACTCTGACGATCCAGAACATCGCGCGGCTGCCCACCGACGAGAACGCGTTGCGGCGCCGCCTGGACACCCTGTTCAAGCAGAGCCCCAACAGCGCCCGGCTCGACAGAGGCGTCTACCTGTGGCAGACGGGCGTGGACCTGATGACCGCGCCGATCACGCCCGGCACCCGCTCCGCCCTGTTCAAGGTGCTGGCCGGCCAGGACGGCATCACCTCTCGGGGCCGGGTCACCGACGCGGTGGGGCGTACCGGGGTCGCCCTCTCGACGGCGGGGGACGACGGGGTGGAGTTCCGGATGATCATCAATGAGGACACCGCCGAGCTGCTGCAGTACGAGGTCGTGGAGAAGGGGCAGCCGCTCCTGCGGGTGGCGCTGGAGCGGATGGGCTGGGCCGACCGCCTGGGGGACGTCCCGGCCTGACGTGAGTGTCGAGGCCCGCATGGGGGCAGATGCGGGCCTCTAGCTCAGGGTCGGTACGGCGCCGCCCTCGGCCCGTTCGACCGTGACGCCGGACATGTGCCTGGCCCATCGGCCGGTGATCTCGCTGAGCTGGGTGGCCTGCGGAGGCGTGTGGCCCAGGCCGATCGCGTAGCGGGCCTGTCGGGGGCCGCGCTCGAACGGGCGCGGCCAGGCGTGTACGTCCGGCACCCCGGCCTCTTCCAGGCAGGTGAGCAACTCCAGCATGCGCCCTCTGACGCGGCCGAGCACCGCGTCGAGCTCCTCGGGGCGGTCGGAGCGTACGGTCAGCACCGCCCAGGCCACGTGACGGCGGTGAAGGGGCGGCGGGGCGGGCAACTCCGTGAACCGGCCGCTCTCCGTGAGCTCCCATGCCTGGTAGAGCTCCCGGGTGAGCAGGTCCAGGCCGCCGGAGGTGACGTGGCGGGCGCAGTTGCGTACGGGAGCGCTGGGCGTCATCACCATCATCGTGGTGGGGGTCGGCGGGTTGGCGGCGGGGGTGAGGGTGACCGGTTCGTGCCAGTCCCAGGCGGCCCACGTGCTGAAGAAGTGACGTAGGAGATCGGTGTCGTATCCGTCTGCGGCATCGAGGACGGTGCGGGCGGCCAGCACCGTCCAAGCCAGACCGGGCAAGCCACCGAACGGGGCCGCGTCCAGGCCCTTCGCCCGAGCCCACGCCTTCACCCGGCGGGCGAGGCGGGCGAAACGCTCGTGCGCGGCGCCTACCGCGGCGCGGATCGCGTCCGCGTCGCTGACGGCGCTCAGGGCGATGGCCGCCGCCTCACCCAGTTCGGCGCGGCGGGACACCAGCTGCGCCGGAGGGAACTGGCCGGTTGCCACCACGATCAGGTCCACGTCCAGGCCGGACACTCGCAGGCGCAGGCCCGGCACCCGTGCGCCGACCACCTGCCGCAGCCGGACGGCCTCAGGCAGCGCCGCCCGCACCCGCGCCGCCACGTCCAGGCCGGGCTCTTCCCCGTCGGGGAGTGCCGCCACCAGGTCCAAGTCGGCTGCGGGGAGCGCGCAGCCCATACGTCGGGAGCCCGCGACGTGCACGATCCCGGGGCGCAGCGCCTCCGCCAGTCGGCGAGTGACGCGATCGGCCAGGCCGTCCAGGTCCGGAACAGGCTCGGGGTCGAGCGCGGACGGGGCGGAGGTGGGCTCGGGTACGAGTTGGGGCGCGGCAGCAGCAGGCTCGGGCGAGGTGGGTTCCACCAGCGCGGGCGCGCCGGCAGTGCGCTCGGGGACGGTGGGTTCGGGCAGCCAGCGGAGTTCGCCCGTACCCAGGGTGATCACCGCGCGCGGGCGCATGGGTTCGTCCCCGCGCCGCGACAGCAGCACGACGGCCCCGACGCGGGCGGTCATCGCGTCGAGCCGGATGCCCGCATGGTCGGGCGCGTTCACGCGGCCCAGGGTCAGGTGCGGTGTGAAGCCCTCCGCGCGGCCCACGCAGCGGGGGAAGCGCTGGTGGAGGACCTGGCGCAGGCGGGCCCATGGGGCGGGGTCGGCGGCGGCCGGGTCGAGCCAGACGGTCGCGTCCTGGCGGTGCCGGAAGGAGCGGATCCCCTCCAGCCGTACCGCGAACGGCTGGACCTCAGCGGCCGCCGCGGCCAGCAGCGGCGCCGCCGCGTCGAAGGCCGACTCCGGTACGAACCCGAAGAGCAGGTTGACGTGCGGCGGCCACCGGTGCACCTGCGGATCGTGCGTCCGGCGCACCGCCTGAATGGGTGCCCACAGCTCCTCCGGCGGAATCCAGGCCACCGCCGTACGCGCGGTCGGCGCCATGTCCAGCACCCCGGCGGGCGCGCTGCCCGTGACGTCAAGGACGGCCTCCACCCCGTAGTGGTCGGAGACGTACAGCCCACCGGGATCGGGGCTGTCTCCGCGCAGGACGGCCGCGACGGTCCGGGAGCGGCCGCGCACCAGCACGCGGTCCAGCCGGGCGGCCCGCCCGGACAGCGAGGACAGCGCCGCCAGCGGGTTGGCGCGCGGGTCGAAGGTGGGCGTGTCGTCGCCGGGCCCGTACGCCTCCGTCCAGGCGTCGCGCAGCCCCAGCGCCGACGCGGGGACGTCCGTGCCGTCGTTGAAATCGCCCATCAGGACCAGGTCACCCTCGACGCCGGCCAGCCCTTCGGCGATCCGGGCGAGCTCGGCCCGCCGCCGCGCCGCGCCGTCGGCGGTGTGGTCGCTGGTCAGATGGGTGGTGGCGACGACGAGCGGGCCGGCGGCCGTCTCGGTCGCGAGGGCGGCGACCGCCTTGTGCGGGCCGAGCCGGTGCCAGGCCGCCTCCCGTACGGGCAGTCGGCTGAGCAGCAGCAACCCGCTGTCGGCGATGTCCTCGCCGCCCGGGTCGGTGCCGACGGTGTAGCGGGCCCGCACCCATGGGGCGGCCAGCAGGAGCGACAGCAGCGCGGGCTCGACTTCCTGCAGCGCGATGACGTCGGCGTCGGCCGCTTCCAGCGCCGCCAGCAGCAGGGGACGGCGCCGCGCGGTGTCGATGCGGTCGCTGTCGTAGCGGTCCCACAGGGTGTTCCAGGTCAGGACGCGCACGG
The DNA here is from genome assembly GCF_040648495.1 of Nonomuraea sp. NPDC049129. NCBI lineage: Bacteria > Bacillati > Actinomycetota > Actinomycetes > Streptosporangiales > Streptosporangiaceae > Nonomuraea > Nonomuraea sp. NPDC049129. The sequence continues at coordinate 80,536 of NZ_JBEZDU010000035.1, forward strand.
CCGCACCTGTGGACGCCCGCGCCGCTTCCTGCCCCGAGCCGGGCCGCCAGCCGGCGGCCGGGTCCCACGTGTGCGGGGTTCTGGCGCTGAAGACGGGCGCGCGCAGGCGGCGCGGGGCGCGTACCCGGCCCGCGTCGCAGGTGTCGATCCGGTCCAGTCCGGTGGCGCGGTCCCAGATCAGCTCGCCGTCCGCCTCGACGAACAGCACCCGGTGCCACGGGACGTCGCCGCCGGGTACGAAAGTGGGCAGCGGGATGCGCTTGGGGGCGGCGTCCCGCTGGCCGACGCCGAGCACGAAACGCGAGGGGTCGAAGCGGGGGTCCCAGCGGACCCAGTGGTAGATCTCCTCGCTGGTACGCATCACGCCTCTTCCCCTTCCAAGGCGCCGTCCACGTCGTCGACGGTCCCGGACGCTCCGACGTACCAGGTGTGATGGGCCTGACCTGGATACGGCGGGACGTACCGGCGCACCTGATCGTCCAGCACGTGCGGCGGCACCGGATGGGCGCGGCGGGCGTTGCGCCGGTGCAGTTCGTCCGCCTCCACCAGCGCGACCACGTGCGTCGTCAGCGCGGCGCGGCGGCGCGCCACGGCGTGGACCAGGGAACTCTGGTGCTGATTGAGCGAGGTGGCGTCCCATACCACGGTGCCACCGGCCGCCAGGGCGGCATCGAGGCGGTCCAGCCCCTCGCCGAGCACTTCCCGGTTGGCCCGCTGGTTCGCCCGCGAGCCTCTGGCGGCACGCAGATCGTCCAGCGACAGGTACGCGGCCCCGTCGGCCTCCCGCAACGCGTCCGTCTTCGTCAGACCGGCCGCGAACGTGCTCTTACCGCTGCCTGACGGTCCGACCAGATGTACCAGCCGGGGGAACCGCCCCGACCGCCACCGCCAGGTCGCCGCCACGGCCTCCTCAACCGTGGTGACCTTTCCCCTGGCCCAGGCGTCGCGCGCCTCCGCCCAGCAGCGCTCGGCCGCCTCCCCGCCGAGGCCGGCCAACGCCTCGCGCAGACCGGCCCGCAACGGCTCCAGCGGATCGGGCCCGAGCAGCCCGGCGTCCTCGGCGTACAGGGCCGACCATTCGACCTGCTCACGTTCATGGTCAGCCTCATCGTCCACGCGCGCCGCCGCCACGGCGTGCAGCACCCCCAGATCGGCGGCCAACGCCATGCGTCCCAGCCCGGCCCGCCGCTCCTCGTCCGGGTACGGCCGGCCCAGCGTGCCGTGCAGCCCGGTCAGATCCGCGACCCGCCGTGCCAGCCGCATGCCCAGCGGCCTGGCCAGCCGGGCCGCCAACCGGGCCCGCGGTACGGAGTGCAGCACCGTGGCCAGCACGCCCGCCAGCCGGGCGTCCCCGGACCGGCCGATCGCGTCCAGCCGAGCCGACACCTCGGCCACCGCCTCCGGGGCGATGTGCTCTGCTTCGGCTGGGGCGAGGTCCACCGCGGCCAGCAGCGCGCTCACCTCGCAGTCCGCGCCCGAACGCACCGACCACAGGGCCGCACCCGGGCCAAGGGTGTTGGGTACGACGGTCGCGTGCATCCAGTGCGTACCGGTCTGGACGTGCCCCCGGCGCACCCACTTGGCCACCCGCCCCGCGAACTCCGCCCGCCCGAATCCTTCGACGGCCCGCACCACGTAGCCCTCCTGCCGCTCCGGGTTCAGCCGCAGTCCCCGCAGTGCCCGCTCGTCGAAGACACCGCGCCACAGCACCGGCGGGACCGGAATCCCCAGGCCGCGCAGGAAGGCGACCGTGCGGTCCCAGTCCAGGCAGCGGTCGTCGTCCCAGACCGAGAAGCCGTAGAACCAGCTGTCCAGCTCCTGGTAGGCGATGGAGTGCCGGGCGTACATGTTCTCCCCGCACACCCGCACACCCGCCGGGATCCGGCCACCGATCCGCCCTTGCAGGGCCTTGACCCACGCCCGGGAGGGATGGTGGGCCGAGTCCAGCGACCGGGCGTGCATCCCGTCCGTATAGAGGGTGGTGTTCTCGCCGTCGAGCTTCTCCGTGACCACGACCTCGCGCCCGCGCAGCCCGGACAGGTCTCCCGCGCGAACGTCGTCCGGCGTCACCCCAGGCGACCAGGGCAAATGAGGAGTGCGCGGATAGTGCGCGCGCATGATCCCTCCCCCTGACAGCTGTGGATCACTGTACAAGCGGCAAGAAAGCGCCTCCATCGAATAAACGCCTGCCGACCATTGCAGGATTCTTGACAATTATATTTTTCGGTGGGAGGCTGAGGACACCTCAGACAAGGAGCACAGCGATGAGAAAGATCGTGGCGGGCCTGTTCATCTCCCTGGACGGCGTCGTGGAGTCCCCGGAGAAGTGGCATTTCCCCTACTTCAACGATGAGATGGGGGAGATCGTCGGCTCGCAGATGGAGCAGTCCGACGCCATGCTCCTGGGACGGCAGACCTATCAGGAGTTCGCCGCCCACTGGCCGCACCAGGACCCGGCCGACAACCCGTTCGCCGACCGCATGAACAACACGCCCAAATACGTCGTGACCAACACCCTCGACACCGCCGAGTGGCAGAACACGACGATCATCAAGGGTGACGTCGTGGCCGGTCTGACCGAGCTCAAGGAGCGGCCCGGCAAGGACATCGGCATCACCGGCAGCGCAGCCCTGGTCCGGTCGCTGCTGGCCGACGGCCTGCTCGACGAGCTGCGCCTGCTGGTCCACCCGATCGTGGTCGGCTCCGGCAAGCGCCTGTTCGAGGAGGGCACCGGGCAGATCCCGCTCCAGCTGGCCGACTCCCGGACGCTCAGCACCGGCGTCCTCTCCCTCACCTACGGCAGGGCGTGACATGGCTACCAAGACCGTCGCCGACAAGCTGCTCGTCAAGCCGCGGACCGCCGTCTGGATCTCCGACGACGAGCACCGCCCGCTCGTCGAGCCGCTGCCCGAGGGCGCGCGGCACGTCGACGACCTGGGCGAGGCGGGCGTGGCGGTGCTGTTCGCCGCCGACGCCGCCGCGGTCCGCCGGCTCCTCGACGAGCACCGCGATCGACTGGCTCGGCCCGCGGCCCTGTGGGTGGCCTACCCGAAGGGCAACAAGGCCGACATCAACCGCGACACGCTCTGGCCCATCGTCGCCGAGTACGACCTGCGGCCGAACGGGCAGGTGGCCGTGGACGAGGTCTGGTCGGCGCTGCGCTTCCGTCCGCTCAAGGAAGGCGAGCCGCCTTTCACCGGTGGCCGGTAGCCCCGGGGGGCCAGGAGGCCCACTCAGAGGTGCCGGTCGGCGCGGGGGGCAGGCGCATCAGCAGGCCGTCGCAGCGGCAGGGCGAGCCGCACCGGTGGCAGTGGCAGTCGCCCACCACCGAGGCCTGTTCCCAGTATCGGCGGACGGTGGTCACCGGCTCCCAGCCGGCCGCCTTCAGCACCCCGTCGGCGCGCCCGGGCCGGTCGCGTAGCCACACCATCGCGTACGCCTCGGTGCACCGCTCCCTCAGCCAGGCCGTGCGCTGGAGGGCGAGGGCGGTGCCGAGGCCACGACGGCGCACCGACGGCACCACGGCCATGGTGCTCAGGATGCCGACCCGGCGGCCGTCGGCGGACGGCGGCGCGGCGGAGAGGATCCCTTGTGGCATCGGGGCGATGAACGCGCGATATTCCTCATCGTCGATCACCTGGGCCAGGGCCGCTCCCACCGGCGTCATCGACCCCTGCGGGAAGGCCGCCAGGAACTGCACCCTCTCGTCATCGCGCATGTGCCGCAGGAGCCGGTCGACGGTGAGCACGCCGTGGCCGAGAGCGGCGTTGACGACGGCGGCGGCCGCCGCGACCCCCCGCTCATCCCCGAGATGAAGCCGGGCGATGAACCAGCCGGGCGGCGTGGTGGGCGAATGCATGCGAGTCACGGTCCTCGTTATATCTGGGTACCGTTCTCGAATTCAGGTGAACGAAATTCACGTATCTCCAGCTTAGTACTATGATCGGAGTGGTTTGAATTCCGATCCAGGAGATACGCATGCGGCAGAACCCGGCACGACGGGCGGCGCTCCTTGACGCCGCCATCGAGGTACTGGCCCGCGAAGGGGCGCGCGGGCTGACCTTCCGTGCCGTCGACGTCGAGGCGCGGGTACCCAACGGCACGGCCTCCAACTACTTCGACAACCGCGATGACCTGCTCACCCAGGTCGGTCACCGCTTCTACGAACGGCTGGAGCCCGAGGCCACGATGGTGGCCGCCGCGCTGGAGGGACCGCGCGACCGCGACCGGGTCACCGAGCTCATGCACGACCTGGTGGACCGGATCAGCCAGTTCCGCTCCGGCTACCTGGCCCTGCTCGAACTCCGCCTGGAGGCCACTCGCCGCCCCGAGCTGCGCCGCCTGCTCACCGAACGCATCCGCGCCGACGTCGACGCCAACATCACCGCCCACACGGAGTCCGGCCTGCCCGGCGACGCGACCACCGTGGTCCTGCTCTACCTGGCCCTGAACTGGCTGATCCTCGAACGGCTCACGCTGCCCGACGTCTTTCCCGAGAGCCAGATCCACGACCTGGTCACCGACGTGGTCGAACGCGTCCTGCCCGGCCCCGGACGTTAGCCACTGGTTCCAGGCCCAGGCGGCGCGTCAGCCGCGCGTCAGCCGAGCCAGTGTCCGTCACGCATGAGGTCGCGGCCCTCCAGCTCGTCGGCCTCGCGCCAGGCCTGCAGCCGCTGGGGCTGGATCCGGAAATAGAGGTAGGGGCTGCTGAGCCGGCGCGGGTCGAAGCCGGTCTTGGCGGCGAAGGCGTCACCGAGCTGGTCGGAGAGCTCGCCGGCCAGGACCGTCTGGACGCTTCCCTCGATGAGGACCACATCGCGGGTCGGGCCGATGCCCAGACGGACCTTGCCGGTGGCCTGAAGGTTACGGCTGGTGGGGCTGGCGGCCGGGGTGGAGATGAGCAGGGTGGCGCCGTCCCAGAGGAAGGACAGCGGCACCATGTAGGGCGTCCCGCCTTCGCCATCGGCCGTGGCCACCCAGGCGTCGACGTCCTGGGCGAGCCGGTCGAGGGTGTCCTGCTTGCGCTGATGCAGGGTACGGGGCGAGTCGCTCATCGGTAGTGGGTCCCTTCATGCTCCAGATCGATGCTTGACCCTACAGAACGACCCGACAGCCGCTTCTCCGCGCTGCCCACAGGGGCGACCCTGGCAGACTGAGATGGGCCGGAATCCCGCCATCCCACCATCCCGAGGAGGACCGGTGCGTTACGTGTTGATGTTGTGCAGCGACGTGTCCGACGAGACGGTCGCCGGGCAGGATCCGGACATGGTCGGCTGCGGCGGCTGGACCGAGGACATGGAGCGCCGCGGGATCCTGCGGGGTGCGATGGGGCTGCGGCCCAGCAGTGACGCGACGACGTTGCGCGTACGCCGTGAAGAGGTCCTGCTGACCGACGGGCCGTTCGCCGAGACGAAGGACCAGATCGGCGGGTTCAGCGTGATCGACTGCGCCGACCTCGACGAGGCCATCGAGCTGGCCGCCGCCCATCCGTGGGCGCGCGTCGGACAGATCGAGATCCGGCCGGTCTGGCAACCGTGACAGGCACAGATCGCGACCAGGCCATTCTGGCGACCGTGACGGACCAGGTCACCGCGGCGGTCGCGACCGCGTTCCGGCAGGAGTGGGGGCAGGTCGTCGCCACGCTCATCCGGATGACCGGCGACTGGGACCTGGCCGAGGAGTGCGCGCAGGACGCCTTCGCCGCGGCGCTCGAACGGTGGCCGCGCGACGGAGTGCCGCGGCGGCCGGGCGCGTGGCTGACCACGACGGCCCGCAACCGCGCGCTCGACCGGCTGCGCCGCGACGCCGTGGGGGCCGAGAAGCTGCGGCAGCTGGCCCTGCTCGACGCCCGGGATGGTGAGGGGAATGGCGACGAGAGCGGGCTAGGTGATGACCGGCTGCGGTTGATGTTCACCTGCTGCCATCCCGCGCTCGCCCTGGAGGCGCAGGTGGCGCTGACCCTGCGTACGCTGGCGGGGCTGACGACGGCCGAGATCGCGCGGGCGTTCCTGGTCACGGAGCAGACGATGTCCAGGCGCCTGGTCAGGGCCAAGTCGAAGATCCGCAACGCGGGCATTCCCTACCGGGTGCCGCCCGCTCACCTGCTGCCCGAGCGCACGACGGCTGTGCTGGGCGTGGTGTACCTGCTGTTCAACGAGGGATATTCGGCCAGCGCGGGCGCCGATCTGGTGCGGCGCAATCTGTGCGGCGAGGCCATCCGCCTGGCCAGGGTGCTGGCGCGGCTGATGCCCGGGGAGCCGGAAATACGCGGGCTGCTGGCGCTGATGCTGCTGCACGACGCCCGGCGGGCCACCCGGGTGGACGCCGCCGGTGTGCTGGTGACCCTCGAGCACCAGGACCGCGGCCGCTGGGACACCGGCGAGATCGCGGAGGGCGCCGAGATCCTGGAGCGGGCGCTGCTCGAGGGCCGTCCCGGCGCGTACCAGGTGCAGGCGGCCATCGCGGCCTGCCACGCCACCGCGGCCAAGGCCGCCGACACCGACTGGGCGCAGATCGTCGCCTTGTACGACCGGCTCGCCCTACTTGTCCCCTCCCCGGTGGTACGCCTGAACCGGGCGGTGGCCGTGGGCATGGCCGATGGCCCCCTGGCCGGGCTGGCGCTGGTGGACGGCTTGGCGGAGTCGGGCGAGTTGGACGGCTACCACCTGCTGCCGGCGACGCGCGCCGACCTGCTGCGACGTCTGGGACGCGACGGCGAGGCGGCCGACGCCTACCGGCAGGCGCTCGACCTGTCCGCCAACGACTCCGAACGCCGCTATCTGGCCGGACGGCTGGCCGAGGTCAGCTGAGGGAGGGCGGGTGTCGGTTCCGGCTTGTCCCGTTCGTCGGTGAGGCGAGATGACCGGCAAGGGAAAGAAGGAGTCTCATGCACACCGTGCTCTCAGCCGACGGCACCCGCATCGCGTACGACCGGTCGGGCAGTGGCCCGGCGCTTGTCTATGTGACCGGCGCGCTCTGCGACCGCTCGACGGGTGCGCCGCTGGCCGCGCTGCTGGCGCCGTACTTCACCGTTTTCACCTATGACCGGCGCGGGCGGGCAGACAGTGGCGACACGGCGCCGTACCAGGTCGACCGCGAGGTGGAGGACCTGGCGGCGGTCATCGCCGAGGCCGGTGGGGCCGCGGCGGTGTACGGCATGTCCTCGGGGGCGGCGCTGGCGCTGCGGGCGGCCGCCCAGGGGGTGGCGATCACCAGGCTGGCGCTGTTCGAGCCGCCCTACAGTCCCGACGAGGCGGACCGGCTGGCGCGGGCCCGCGCCTACGAGGCCGAGCTGACCGAGCTGCTGAGCGCGGGGCGGCGTGGGGAGGCGGTCGCGCTGTTCATGACCACGGTGGGGCTGCCGGCGGAGCTGATCGGCCGGATGCGGGGCGCGCCGATGTGGCCCGCGCTGGAGGCGCTGGCGCCCACCCTCGCCTACGACGCGGCCGTGATGGGCAACGGCTCCACGGGCGGCGCGTTGCCCGTGGAGCTGGCGGCCAAGGTGGGCGTGCCCGTCCTGGTGGCCGACGGCGGGGCCGGTCCGGCGTGGATGCGCGACATGGCGCGGCGCCTGGCCGCCGCGCTTCCGGAGGGGCGGCACCGCACGCTGGAGGGTCAGACGCACGATGTGGATCCGCAGGTGCTCGCCCCGGTGCTGCGGGAGTTCCTCAGCGATCCCACCTGACGGCGGCCCATCGGGCAGCAGGCGCGTGGGCAGCAGCACGTCGGCGCGTGGTAGCGGGCAGGTCGGCGCTTCGACCTCGACAGGGCTCATCGTGGCAGGGCTGACCATCGATCCAGTACCGGCCCACCCTATGATCGCCTGATGCCCAAGGACCTGCTGGACGGGACGGCCCGATGATCACTGCCAGGGAGCTCAACCGGGCCACGCTGGCCAGGCAACTCCTGCTCCAGCGGCACGCGATGCCGGCGATACAGGCGGTGGAGCACCTGGTCGGCCTGCAGGCGCAGGCGCCGTTCCCGCCGTACTTCGGGCTCTGGTCGCGCCTGGCGGGGTTTCGGCCGGAGGAGCTGGCGGGGCTGCTGACCGGGCGTGAGGCGGTGCGGATCGTGCTCATGCGCGGCACCGTCCACCTGGTCAGCGCCGCCGACTGCCTGACGTTACGGCCGCTGACGCAGCCGCTGCTCGCCAAATACCTGCACAGCGCGTACGGCCGGCAGCTGGCGGATCTGGACCTGGCGGCGGTCGTCGAGGCGGGCCGCGAGGCGCTGACCGGCGCACCCCTCACCGCGGCCAAGCTCGGAACGCTGCTGACCGGGCGCTTCCCCGGCACGAACGCCGCCGACCTGGCGCAGGTCATGCGCCTCCTGGCGCCGCTGGTCCAGGTACCGCCCAGGGCGGTGTGGGGCAAGGCCGGGCAGACCGCGTACGCGACGGCCGAGTCGTGGCTGGGCCGCGAGCTGCATCCCTCGCCGTCGCTGGAGGAGCTGGTCGTGCGCTACCTGGCCGCGTTCGGGCCCGCGACCGTGGCCGACGTACAGGCGTGGTCGGGGTTGACCGGACTGCGCGAGGTGGTCGAACGGCTGCGTCCACGACTGGTCGAGCTGGACAAGGGGCTGTTCGACCTGCCGGACGCGCCCCGGCCGGGCCCGGAGGTGGAGGCGCCGGTGCGGCTGCTGGCGCCGTTCGACAACGTGCTGCTCAGCCATGCTGACCGCACGCGGATCATCTCCGACGAACATCGCAAGCGCGTCATCACCATCAACGGGCAGGTGCTCGGGACGGTCCTCGTCGACGGGTTCGTCCAAGGGGTATGGAAGCGGGACAAGCGGGTGGTGAGCGTCGAGATGTTCGCGCCGGTCTCGCCGGGGCAGGCCCAGGAGATCCGGGAGGAGGCGGCCGGGCTGCTCGCTTTCGCCGAACCGGGCCAGGCCGGCGAGGTCAGAGGGATCTGATGGCGGTTTTCCGTAAGGGATGATGAGGGTTTCCGCGATGTGCCGCGGCGGGCGCGGTCCCTAGCGTTGACGGGTGCTTCTGAATACTCTCGCGGCGCTCTTCCTGGCCGTACTTCCCGCGCTTCCCGCCCCACCAACCCCCGCCTCGATCGACGGGTTCATCGCCCAATATCGTGAAGCGACCGGATTGCCGGGCGTGGCGGTGGTGGTCACCAAGGGGACGCGGGTCGTCCATGCCGCGGGCTATGGCCGAACCGCTACCGGCGAGCCCGTGACCGCCGACACCCCCATGGCGCTCGCGTCGCTCAGCAAGTCCTTCACCTCGCTGGCCGTCCTGCAACTGGTGGAGAAGGGCCGGGTCGAGCTCGACAAGCCGGTTCGCGGTTACCTGCCCGAGTTCCAGATGGCCGATCCCCGGGCGGCCGAGATCACAGTGCGCCAGCTGCTCAACCAGACGTCGGGCATGGCCGACTCGGCCTTCCACGAGAAGAGCCTGCCCCAGCCCGACACGCTCCAGGGCTCGGTGCGCCGGCTCAAAGACGCGCGGCTCGCCTCGAAGCCCGGCACCGCCTACAGCTACCACAACACCAACTACCAGGTCGCCGCCCGGCTGGTCGAGGTGGTGAGCGGCGAGCCGTTCGCGGGCTACCTCAAGACGCACGTGTTCACGCCGCTCGGCATGCGCAACAGCAGCACGATCGACACCGATCGCGACCTGCCGGGCAGCGCCCGGGGCCACCTTTACCTCCTCGGCCAGGCGATCGCCGTGCCGGAGCCGCCCGGGTTCGGCAACGGCTCCGGCGGCGTGCTCAGCAGCGCCAACGACATGGCCCGCTGGCTGATCGCCCAGAACAGCGACGGCGGCATCCTGTCTCCCGCGAGCGTCAAGGAGATGCGCACGCCCTCGGTCCAGAACCCGGACTACGCCCTCGGCTGGGAACTCGACCGGACCGCGGGCGGCACCCCCGTCGTACGCCACGGCGGCGACCTGTTCACCTCCACCGCCCAGCAACTGCTGATGCCCGGGTCCGGTTACGGCGTGGCGGTCATGGCCAACACCGGCATGGCCTTCGCCGACAGCGCCGCGCTCATGGACGGCCTGGTCGCCCTGATCGAGGGCCGGCGGCCGGAGGCGCCCTCCTCTCCCTTCCTGGCCACCGACATTGTGTTCACGCTGCTGACGCTGGCGACCGTCGCGCTGGCGGTGCGTGGGATCACCCGCTCCCGGCGCTGGGCCGCCCGCCGGACGGGCTGGCAGCGATGGCGGCTGCTGCCGTACTTGTGCCCGCTCATCCTGTGTACGGCCATCGCCCCGGTCTTCCGGGTGCTCGCCCGAGGCAGCGACATTTCCTGGATCCAGGTGGTCTACCTCTACCCGACGTTCATGATCTGGCTGGTGACGGCCGCGGCGGCGGGGACGGCGCTGGTGGTCGCGCGCCTCTGGAGAGGTGCGACCAAGTAGACATAACGACTTTCGTTATTTACGATTATCGTTATGTCTACGAAGTGGCTCAACCGACTCGAGATCCTGCTGACCTTCTCGCTGATCATCAGCTGCCTGGGCGCCCTGGCGCTGCTGGCCTTCACCTTCATGATGGCCTTCTTCGGCACGCCCAACGGCGTGGGCGTCCCGCTGCACGTCTACGACGTGCCGGTCGCGGGCATGGCGGCGCCCGACGCCACGATCTCCGGCGCGAGCGCCGACGTGACCGTCGGCCTCCAGGGCGCCGCGCCACTCGTCGGCCTGCTCTACCTGCTCTTGTGGGGACCGGGTGTCGCGACCACTCTGCTGGCCCTGTTCACCGTCGTGCGCGCGATACGCCGGGCCAGGTCGGGGGACAGGGCGCTGTTCTCCGCCGTCACCGCCGCCCACCTGCGCCGCCTCGGCTGGATCCTGATCATCGGCTCGCTCGCCACGGGCGCGCTCGGCATGGTGGCCGAGCCGATCCTTTCCTCGCTGCTGCTGGCCAAGAGCTACCCGTTCCACCTGGAGGTGGGTGAGGTGCTGGCCGGGGTCGTGACGGGAGTGGCGGTGCTGGGCGTGTCGGAGATCGTCCGGCGCGGCGTCGCCCTCCTCGAAGAGGTCGAGGCCACCATCTGATGGCCGAGCCGTCCATCCGCGTACGACTGGACGACGTGCTCAAAGAACGCGGCATGACGCTCACCGAGCTGTCGCACCGGGTCCAGATCACCGTCGTCAACCTGTCGATCCTCAAGAACGGCCACGCCAAGGCGATCCGCTTCTCCACGCTCATGCGCCTGTGCGACGCGCTCGACTGCCAGCCGGGCGACCTGATCACCTACGAGCGGTCGTAGCCCAGCCGGAGAGTCGGACTCAGTTGCCCACGCCGAGATAGGACATGAACGCGGACGGATACCGGTCGCCGCGGGCCGCGCCCAGCGGCACCGCCTTCTCGATCTCGGCGAGGTCGTCCGCGGTGAGGTTCACCTCCATCGCGGGCAGCGCCTCGGCCAGCCGCTCGCGGGTACGAGCGCCGACCAGCGGCACGATGTCCGCGCCCTGCGCGGCCACCCAGGCGATGGCCAGCTGGGCGACGGTGCGGCCCTTCGCCTCGGCGACCCGGCGCAGGGCCTCCACGAGGACGAGATTGTGTTCCACGTTCCCGCTGGAGAAGCGCGGGCTGAAGCCGCGGCTGTCACCGGGGCCGGCGGTGTGGCCGGCCGCCCAGTGCCCGGAGATGAGGCCGCGGGCGAGGACCCCGTACGCGGTCAGGCCGATGCCGAGCTCCCGCAGTGTGGGCAGCACGTCCGCCTCCACCGCGCGGGAGATCAGCGAGTACTCGATCTGCAGGTCGGCGATCGGGTGCACGGCGTGCGCCCGGCGGATCGTCGCCGCGTCGACCTCTGAGAGCCCGATGTGGCGCACGTATCCGGCGTCGATCATCTCCTTGATCGCGCCTACCGTCTCCTCGATCGGTACCGCCGGGTCCAGCCGGGCGGGACGGTAGATGTCGATGTGGTCGGTGCCCAGCCGGGTCAGCGAGTAGGCCAGGAAGTTCTTCACCGCCTCGGGACGGCAGTCATGCCCGCCGAACTCCGAGCCCGGCCCTCGCAGCATGCCGAACTTGACGCTCAGCGCGTAGCTGTCGCGATCGCGGCCGCGCAGCGCCTCGGCCAGCAGCGACTCGTTGTGGCCCATGGCGTAGAAGTCGCCGGTGTCGATCAGTGTGAGGCCGCTGTCCAGCGCGGCGTGCACGGTGGCGATGCTCTCCGTGCGGTCGGACGTGCCGTACGCGCCCGACATGCCCATCGCACCCAGGCCCAGCGCGGAAACGGCCGGTCCGGTGCGGCCCAGGGTTCGCATCTGCATCACGTTCTCCCTCGTTCTCGATGTCGTCCCCAACCTTGGGCCCTGGCCGGGACGAGCGGGAGCGGAGCGTTCATCGTGGGAGAGCCGCTCCCTGGCTCGGCTCGGCCGCCGTGAGAGACCATGGGGTCATGCAACGTGACCAGCTCGCCGACTTCCTGCGCCGCCGCCGGGAGGCGATCCGCCCGGCCGAGGTGGGGCTCGCCGACGGCCCTCGCCGCCGCGCCGCCGGGCTGCGCCGGGAAGAGGTGGCGATGCTCGCCGGCATGTCGGTGGACTATGTCGTACGTCTCGAGCAGGGCCGCAGCAGTCAGCCTTCGACCCAGCTGCTCGGCGCGCTGGCCCGGGCGTTGCGCTTGTCCGACGACGAGCGCGACCACCTGTTCCACCTGGCCGGCCACCGGCCCCCGCCCGCCGACGGGGTGGCCCGCCTGGCTCGCGCCGGCCTGATGCGCATGCTCGACCTGCTCGGCGACACCCCGGCCCTGGTGCTGTCGGACCTGGGCGAGGTCCTTGCCCAGAACCGGGCGGACGTCCTGCTGATGGGCGACCACACCGGCTTCTCCGGCGACCGGCGCTATGTCGCATACCGCTGGTTCACCGAGCCGGCCGCGCGCGCCGTTTGCCCGCCCGAGGAGCAGGAGCGTCACTCCCGTCAGCTCGTGGCCGACCTGCGCGCGACCGCCGGCCGCCGCTCCGGCGACCCCACGGTCGCCGGGCTCCTTGACCGTTTGCGGGCCGCGAGCGCCGACTTCCGGCGGCTCTGGGCCGAGCACGAGGTGGCGGTCCGGCGCGCCGACCGCAAGACCATGCTGCACCCGCGGGTGGGCCGCCTGGCGATGAACTGCGAGACGCTGGTCACTCCCGACCAGGGGCAGGAGCTGCTGGTGCTCACCCCGGCGGACGCCGAGACCCGCGAACGGCTGGAGCTGCTGCGGGTGCTCGGTATCGAAGAGTTCCCCACGAGGGCAACGGGCACGCCCGCACGGTAAAGCGGCCGATCAGAGCATGCCGCTGTCTGGCGCCGGGCCTACTGAGGCCGGACGTTGTGGTTGCGGGCGAACAGATTGCCGGGGTCGTACTGACGCTTGACCGCCGCGAGCCGCTCGTAGGTCCGTGTCGGATAGATCGCGGCGACATCCTCCTCGCCGGCAGAAGTGAGGAAGTTGGCGTAGGCGCCGCTGAGGTGAGGCGCGAGTCTCGCCCAGACCGCGTCCAGAGCGGGACGCGCGGCCTCGACGACCGGCTGCGGCCCCAGGATGGTGGTCACGATCATCAACTCCGCCTGGCGATGCGCGTAGGCGGTGGCATCGTCGGGGACTCGGGACACCGCGCCGCCGACGCTGCGAACGGCGATGAACGGCGACCCCTGCGCTGCCCCGACCTCGACAAGCATCCGAAGGACATCGGGCACCGATGCCTGGTCGACGAACGCGCTTCGGGTCACCAGCTGGATGCCCGGCGGCGGGGTGGCGGCGTCCACGAGCGCGTCCGCGTACGGTCTCAGCGCGACATCGTCGCCGATCACCGTGCCGAGCCGCCGGATCGGGTCGATGGCCCGTGCCGCGAGATCCGGGTCATCGCCGTCGAAGGCGAGGCGGATCTCGAGCGGCGCTTCGGGCCCGCCCGCGAAGGGATTGGCGAACTCCGCGACGGAGGTGAGCTCTTCGGGGGCGGTGCGCAGGTGGTCCGCCCAGCCCTGGAGCACGGTGGCCGCCTCCGACGCCGGGAAGCTGATCTTGCCGTAGAAGATGTCCGTCGTCGGGTGGGCCGCGAACTCGAAGGCGGTCACGATCCCGAAATTGCCGCCGCCACCGCGAATCGCCCAGAACAGCTCCGGGTTCTCCTCCTCGCTCGCCTGTACGACCTGTCCGCCGGCCGTGACGACCTCGGCGGTGACCAGGTTGTCCAGCGCGAGGCCGTACTTCCTGACCTTCCAGCCGATGCCACCGCTCAACGTCAGCCCACCGACACCGACGCCCTTGGTGTCGCCCGAGGAGATCGCCAGGCCGTGCGGGGCCAGCGCGGCCACGACCTGACCCCAGGTGGCGCCGCCGCCGATCCGTACGAGGTGCCGTTCCTTGTCGATGACCTCGACGTTCGCGAGCTTGCCGAGGTCGATCACGACGCCGTCGTCCAGGGTGCCGAAGCCCGCGAAGCTGTGGCCGCCGCCTCGTACGGACAGCGAAAGCCCCGCGCCGGCGGCGAATCTGACACCCGCTTGGACGTCTTCGACGCTCTTGGGCCGCAGAACGTAGGCCGGGCTGCCGGAAGCCAATATCGAGCGGCTGGCCGATGGATACTCGGCCGCGCCCGGTTCGATGATGTCGCCGCCGAAGTCACGGCGAAGGGTTTCAAGACTCATGACATTCCTTCAGAGATAGTCGCCCCGGAGGAGGGGGTGGTGAGGTGCCCGGGCCGGCCCGGATGGGGGGATCCCGGACCGGCGGGGATCGGCCTGCCGGTCAGTTCGCCATGCCGTCGAACATGCCGGGCTGGTAGGAGCCCCCCGGGTTGCGCACGATCACGTTGAGCCGGTTGTTGGCGTTGATCATGGCGATCACGGAGACCAGCGCGACGATCTGGTCGTCGTCGTAGTGCTTGCGCACCTGGGCCCAGGTGTCGTCGGACACGCCGTGGTGGGTGTCGGCGAGCCGGGTACCCTCCTCGGTGAGCGCCAGCGCGGCCTGCTCGGCCTCGGTGAACACGGTGGACTCGCGCCAGGCGGCGACCAGGTGGAGCCGGACCGCGCTCTCCCCGGCGGCCGTGGCGTCCTTGGTGTGGTAGTCGACGCAGAAACCGCAGCCGTTGATCTGGCTGGCGCGCAGCATCACCAGGTCCTGGGTGGCCTGGGGGAGCGGCGACTGCTGGATCGCCAGGGCGACGTTGTAGATGCGCTTGGCGATCTTGGCGCCGAGCTCGTTGGCCATCAGATCCATACGCTGTTCCATGATGTGGTCCTCATTCGTGGTGGTACGTGCCGCGTCAATCGTTGGCGCGGCGTCCTGGCGAACAAGAAGATCCCGGCGACCAGATCCTTGTGACAGCGGAGTGATGTGACGTGCATCACCGATCGTCGGTGTCACAAAGCGGGGGTTACCGGGATCTCATGCACGCCACGGTCGAGAACGAACAGGCAGGAAGCAGCGATGAGCGAGCACAACGAGAAACCGACGGACGCGGCAGGGCCCCTCGTTCGTGACAGCCACGTGGACCCCGCCACCGAGGTGTTCCTCACCCACCGCAACCTGCTCTTCACGGTCGCCTACGAGATGCTCGGCTCGGCCGCCGACGCCGAGGACGTCCTGCAGGAGACGTGGTTGCTGTGGGCGGGCGTCGACCTCGGCACGGTACGGGAACAGCGTGCCTACCTGGTCCGGATCACCACCCGGCAGGCGCTGAAACGGCTGCGTACGCTCGGCCGCCGCAAGGAGTCCTACGTCGGCCCCTGGCTGCCCGAGCCGCTGCTGACCGCGCCCGACGTCGCCGAGGACGTCGAACTGGCCGACAGCGTCTCGACGGCGATGCTGCTGGTGCTGGAGACGCTTCAGCCGACCGAGCGGGCGGTGTTCGTGCTGCGCGAGGTGTTCGATCTGGACTACGACGAGATCGCCGACGCCGTCGGCAAGAGCCCGGCCGCGGTCCGCCAGATCGCCCACCGGGCACGGGGGCACGTCGCCGCGCGCCGGCCACGCGACATTGTCTCCCCGACCGAGACCCGAGCCGCGATCAAGGCGTTTCAGAGGGCGATCGAAACGGGCGATCTGCAGCGCCTGCTCGACATCCTCGCGCCGGACGTCGTCCTCCTGACAGATGGTGGCGGACTCAAGCAGGCCGCGCTGGCGCCCGTCGTGGGGGCCGACCAGGTGGCCCACGTGCTGGGCAACCTCACCCCTGTGGCGTTGCTGCAGCCGGCCCAGGTCAACGGCCACCCGGCACTGATCGTCCGGCTCGACGGCGCGATCGACACCGTCGTGACGGTACGCATCGACGACGGCCTCATCACCGGGCTCTATGCCGTACGCAATCCCGAGAAGCTGTCGCACATGGAGTGGGAGACCACGGTGAGCCGCTGAGCCGGTCGTACCCAGACCATCCATAATGAGACATTCAAATCTCATAATGAGTCGCGTGCGAGTTATAACCTAGCACCGCACCCCTGACGATCTATGCGAGCGATCTGGTTGACCGAGTTCGGGGCTCCGTCGGTGCTGGTCGCCGGGGAGGCCCCTGATCCGGGGCCCGGCGACGGTCAGGTTCTGGTGGACGTCGAAGCGGCGAAGCTGGGTCGGCGGGTGATCGCCCCTGTCGCCTTCGGCCATGGGGTGCACCATTGCCTGGGGGCGCCGCTGGCGCGGATGGAGATGCGCCTCGCGTTCCCGGCCCTGCTCAAGCGCTTCCCCGGTCTCGCGCTGGCCGAACCGGACGCCATACCCGATTTCCGGGTCTTCAGCCCCATCTATGGGGTGACTCACTGCGCGTGACCTGGTGACGGGGCGGGAGCGCGGACTACGGGCCGACGCTGCCCGTACCTACGAGCGGATCGTCGGCGCGACGGCGGGCGATGATAGCCTACTCGGGCTTCCGTGCGCCGTTGAGAAAAATCGTCACGGCCGCCTCGGTGGCTTCCTCGGGCGTCATGACCTCGCCGACGGTCAGCCACAGGGTACGTTCCACGATCGCGGAGAACATGGCGAGCACGACGTCAGGGCGCAGGTCGTCGCGGAGCACCTTGTCGCGCATGCCGCGAGCGATGACGTCGCGGATGGGCCTGACCGTACGCTCGATGGCGTCATGGTCGCAGAACTGGTCGGCCTGGCCGATCACCGCCGCGTATTTGGCACCGTTACGCAGGTACACGGCGATGATCCTGGTGATCGCCCGGTCGGCCGGAAGCTCGTCGAGATTCGCGGCCGCGAAGGCCTCCACGAGTTCGGCCATCCCGACCTCGGCCACACCGCGCAGCAGCGACTCCCGCGTCGGGAAATGCCGGTACAGCGTCGCGCGTCCCACACCGGCCTCATCGGCGATCTCCGCCATCCCCGCGTCTGAGCGCCGGCCCAGCGCCCGGGCGGCGGCGTCGAGGATCGCCGACCTGGTCCGCTGCATCCCGGCATCCGATTTCACCACTCGACCATGCTAACGGCCCATGATGAGACAATGATGTCTCACAAGCGGTCCTAGGCGACTGTGAGCACGATCTTGCCTTGGATATGCCCTCGGGCGGCGCGCTCGTGCGCCGCACGCGCATCCGCGAGTGGAAACGTGCTGTCGATCGCGACGCGAACCGTGCCCGCGTCGAGCAAGCGTCCCAGCTCAGCGAGTTGCGCGCCGTTCGAGCGGACCTGGGTGGCCGAGACCGTGACGCCCAGCTTCGCGGCCTCTTCGTCATCGAAGTCGCCGGGGAACACCGGATACAACGCGCCGCCGCGCTTGAGCGTGCGCAGGAAACGACCGCTGTCGCGACCACCGACGCTGTCGAGCACGAGATCAAGGTCGTGCGCGAGTTCCTCGGGACGGCTCTTGGTGTAGTCGATGAACTCGTCGGCGCCGAGCTCGCGCAGGAACGACTCATGCGCGCCCGATGCCACCGCGATGACGCGGGCACGTTTCCACTTGGCGAGCTGCAGCGCGAAATGCCCCACGCCACCCGCGGCGCCGTTGATGAGCACCGTCGTCTCGGCGTTCAGTGCCATCGGGCGATGCCGCGCCGCTTGGAAGGGCGACTGGTGATCGTGTCCGAGCTCGATCAGGAACTGCCACGCGGTGAGCCCTGCCATCGGCGCCCCCGCGGCGTGCACGTGATCGAGGCGAGCCGGCTTGCGGGCGAGGTCCGACGCGGGCGCGGCGACGTACTCGGCATATGCGCTGCCGTCGAGACTGGGAAAGCGAAGCAGACCGAAGACTTCATCGCCGACGGAGAGGCCGTCCACATCCGCGGCGACGGCCGCTATGACGCCCGACACGTCCGTCCCCGGAATCATGGGCAAGCTCAGCTTCGGCCTCATCTCCGGAGGCACGTTGGACATTCCTTCGCGCACGTACCAGTCGGGGGGATTGACGCCGACCGCGTGCACGCGAACGAGCACCTCACCCGGTTTCGGCTCGGGAATCGGCACTTCGTCGTAACGCAGCACCTCAGGACCACCGTGCTCGTGCAGCCGGATGGCCTTCATCGTGTTCGCCGGCATTGTCTTCCTCCTTCACCGCAGAGTGGGTTATCGTTTCCGGAGCAGTGCTCCAAATATAACCGGGGCACTGCTCCGCTTGTCAACTCAGGAGGCATATGCGAGCCGACGCCAGGAAGAACTACGACCAGCTCCTCGCGGTCGCGCGTGCCGTCGTGACCGAGCAAGGCGCCGACGCGTCGCTGCGCGACGTCGCCCGCAGGGCCGGCGTCGGGCTCGGCACGCTGTACCGTCACTTCCCGACGCGCGAGGCGTTGCTCGAGGCCATGCTCCGCGCGAGCTTCGACGAACTGGCGGCACAGGCAGGCGAGCTCGCAACGTCGAGCTCGCCTGGGGATGCTCTCGTTTCGTGGCTACGCGACTGGGTCGCCTGCGCCCATGAGTATCGGGGCGTTGTGGCGCTGATGGTGGCCGCCATCGAAGACGCCGAGTCGGCACTCCATGCTTCGTGCGTCACGATGCGCGCGGCGGGCACGCGGCTCCTCACCCGCGCTCAGGCGGCGGGCGTGGCACGGACCGACATCGACGGCACCGACCTGTTCGCGCTGGCCGGGGCTCTCGCGTGGCTCAACGATCAACCCTCGCTCGCGCCCCGCGCCGATCATCTCTTCGGCGTCATCGCGAGCGCGATTCTGACGGGCGCGGGAAGGTGATCGCTTCTGCGGGCTCCAAACGCGCTTGAACGCGCCGACGCCGCCATCGGCCTTGCCGCAGGCCGGAACATGATGGATCAAGAAGGTGCCGCCCGGGCTTTGTGCAAGGATTCGGCATGAAGCGTCTCGTACTCTGGCTGGCAATGATCTGTCTCGGCGGCTTGTGTGTCGTGCTCGCCGTACAGACCGGATCTGAGGGAGATCCGGATCCGCGGCCAACGGTACGACCGGCGGCGGGGCTGCCCGAGTTACCGGCCAAAAGGGCGCCGCGCCTCGATTACGCGGTGTTGTACGACCCGGAAGTCATCCGGGAACCCGCGGCCGCGCACCATCCCTGGCGGGTGGGGAGCGGTTCCGGCCAGGAGTGGCGGATCGAGGACGCGCTCGGCTTCGTGCCCAAGGACGGCGAGCAGGCGGTCTCACCTCTCGCCATCAGTGACGATGGCCGGCATCTCGCCTATATCAGGCGTTCCGACCGTGTCCTGGTTGTCAGAGACCTCGCCAACGGGACGACCGAACGGGTCCCTGCCGGGGTGTATCAGCCCGATGACGACTCATGGAACGTCGCGCTCGTCTTCCAGGGGGAGGGCGAGCTGCTGTTCGTGTGGAACGCCGAGCGGGGGAGCGAGCTGATCGATCTGTCGTCGAAGCGGCGTCTCCGTGTCGGCGCAGACTTCGATCGTGACCTTCTGGACGCTCGCGCCGGCGGCGGTCGCGTCATCGTGGTGACGGGCAAGGAACTACGGGTCCGCCAGAGCTGGAGGTCTCCCTTCACCGTGGCCCACCGTGAAGGTGATGCCGAGGACGGCACGCACCCCGTGGTGCTGGGCGATGAGGCAGTGAGCGTGGACCGGCTGGGTGAAGTGGAAAACCTGCGTTACCAGCTGAAGAGAGTGGATCTCCGGCGCTCCACCCACCGGGCCACGTTCGCCGATCTCGCGCTGCCGTACGACCTGGAGACCGTCAACGCCGTCCGCCCTCTGGGTCGCGACAGCGTGCTGCTCCGCGCCGAGCGGAGCTGGACCTGGCCCGACCACGGCTACCCACCTGGACCGTGCGACTGGGAGGAGTTCTACGTCGTCAATCTGAAGACCGGGGCCGTCAAGTGGGCCGATTACCGGGCGGCCGAGATCTGGGGAACGGAAGGAAAACACATCAAGAGGCAGGCCTACGCACGGGACTTCGTGCCCGAGCCGATCACAGAACGCCCCGTACCGGCCCGGGATCGCGAGCGCTGCCTCTGATCAGGACCGGCCGCGACCTCGGCCACGCCCTGCCCGACGACCCCACCTGCGATCGCATCACCACCATCGACGGGTACCTGGTCGTGTGCGGAGGGGACCCACTTGCGCCGGCGAGATCATCCCAGTAAACATTTACTTGTGACTTCGAAGAGCAAACAGGCGCTGCTCGACGCCGGAGCCGAGGTGTTCGCCCGCCACGGGCTGAAAGGCACCCGGGTTCGCGAGATCGTCGAGCGCGCGGGCGTCAACGAGCGGATGATCTACGACCACTTCGGCAGCAAGGAAGGGCTGTACCGGGCGGTCCTGGACGCGCAGAGCAGCGACATGGGAGCGGCGTGGCGGCCGGTTCTGGACCGGTTGACCGGCCAGGATCCGGTCGCGGCCACGCGCGTCGCGTTGCGGGCGTACTTCGACCTGGTCTGCGAACGTCCCCTGCTGGTGCCGCTGCTGCTGCACGAAGGGCTGGGCGAGGGGGAGATCCGGCCGCCGATCGAGCCCGCGGACCTGCCCGCGCCGCTGCGCGAGGTGTTCGAGCGCGGGCAGCGGGAGGGGGCCTTCCGGGCCGACGGCGACTTCGAGCTGTTCTACGTCACCGCGATCTGCCTGCTGACGGTGCTTCCCACCCTGCCGGGGCGGCTGACCGCCCTGGCCGGCGGCACCAGCGGCGAGCAGGCACGGGCGCGGCTGCGCGACCAGGCGGTGGACCTGCTGCTGGAGGGCATCACGGGGCCGGCGGGAGCAGGCCGGTGAGCGACTTACAAGTGCTGATCGCCGGGGCCGGGCCGACCGGCCTGACGCTGGCCTGCGACCTGGCCCGCCGCGGCGTCGCCGTACGCGTCATCGACCAGGCCCCCGGACCGTTTCCCGGCTCGCGCGCCAAAGGCGTCACCCCCCGCACCGTGGAGGTCCTCGACGATCTCGGCCTCGCCCAGGAGGCCGTGCGGGCCGCCACGCCGGTCGTCATGCGGCACTACGGGCGCGACGGCACCTTCACCGACCAGCGTCCGGCGTCGTACTGGCAGACCAGCCCGGCCGAGCCGCACCCGCAACTGCTGCTGCCGCAGTGGCGCACCGAGGCCATCCTGCGCTCCCTGCTGGGCCGCCTGGGCGTCACGGTCGAGTACGCCACCCGGCTGATCCGGTTCGAGCAGGACGGCAAGTCGGGGGCCACCGTGCGGCTCTTCGACATCTTCCGCGGTTCGCACTTCACCCTTGTGGGCTTCGGCCAGAGCAGCCGAAGCTCGCTCGACGCCGTACGCGATGCCTGGCCCGGCCCTCTACGTACGTGCCTGATCGCCGAAGCAGGCACGCTCACCGACGCTGACGGCCACGCGGCCGACGGCTACGGCGTCACCGGCGAGGCCATGGTGCTCGTACGTCCCGACGGCCATCTCGCCCTGACCGTCGAAGCCCACGACACCGTCACCGTGCTGACCTACCTTGAGGCATTGAAAAGGCTGCCGCCTGGGCGCTTGCTCGATCGACGGCGGGTACGTCACCTCCAGCGAGTCTCCGAGCGCCAGCCGCCGCCACGCCGCGACGGCCTCCCGGATCCTGGCCCGCACGGCGGGCAGCGTCGTGGTGGTCAGCACGTCCGGCCGGGACAGGTGCCGACCCCGGCACTGCTGATCCACCCAGGTCAGACACTGCTGGTCATCGGCGTCGACCCAGGTGGCGGTGCCGATGCCGGCGACGACGCACTCGGCGAGGACCACGTGACCCTCATGCCTGGCCGAGGTCGGTGCAGTAGGTGATCGTCGCGTCGTCCGCCGCCACCGCGTGGCGCGTCTCCGCCTGCCGGACACGATGGATGATGTCGGCGGGCCCGCTCGACGCCAGTACGGCCATGACCCCCGGCCAGTCGGCGAGCTGGAAGGGGTCCACGATGCGGCTGGCTCCATTGCTGAGCAGGACGGCGCCGCTCAGCTCGGAGATCGCACAGCTTCCGGTGATCGCCTCGTCCGCCGCGCGCGGGTCGTCCTTGGCCACCCAGAAGCCGCCCGGCTGGTTCCGGTTGGCGCGCAGGTCCCGCAGGAGGCGGTGGTAGTCCTCGCTGCCCTTGGCGGCGGCCTCGAGCGCGGGCTCGTACGACCGGCTGATGATCACCTCCCGGGGATCGGAGACGACCAGCGGCGCGTCGTCAGCTCTGTCGAGCACGAGGAACGCGTCACCGAGCACCAGGTACTCGAGCAGGCCGCCGGACAGGCGCAGGACGGCCACGGCCGCCGACGGGCTGATGGGGTTGGCGACGTCGCAGGTGTGGCGGTGCTCGTTCGTCACCTGCTCGATGGCTTCGGCGAGCAGCGCCGGAAGGCCGCGGTCCCCTACGAGTGACAGGAGGTTGGCTCCCAGGCGGCCTGCGTACCAGGCAACGCCGTGCCGGCAGGTCGCTTCGCCGCCGGGGATGCCGGCCCCGTCGACCAGCACCGCCGCCGTCGGCACAGCGCCGGTGAAGTCCTCGTTCGCGCGGGTGGTCCCTTTCGCGACGCTCGTCATCGTCACCCGCATGTCCTCGCGCCGCCTTCCCGTCGCTCGGTTTCCGCTATGAGGTCACCTGAGGTGGGGCAGGCCGCAGGCGAGGTCGTGTTCCAGGGTGCGGGCGTAGGACTCGACGGTGGCGACGATGTCGACGGCGTCGGGGTCGAGCAGCCACTGCGTCTGCAGGCCGTCGAGGGTCGCGATGATCTCGGTGGCCTTGGCCACCGGGTCGATGTCCGGGCGGGCGACGCCGTCGGCCTGGGCGGAGCGGATGTTGTCGGCCACGATGGCGCGCATCGCGCGGTAGCGTTCGACGAAATGTTCGTGGCCGGGCGAGCCCGGCTCGAGGCTCTCCGCCACCAATACCGTGAACAGTTTGGCCAGCCCGGCCCGCTGCTTGTTACGGCGCGCGAACTCCGGCAACGCCCGAAGCCGCCCGGAGGGCTCCATGCCGAGCAGTTCCAGGGCGAACGCCTCACTGTCCAGGTCACGCCGCTCGATCACCGCCAGCAGCAGGCCCGCCTTGCTGCCGAAGTGGTGCAGCAGACCGGGCTCGGTGATGCCGGCCCGGGCCGCGACGTCGGCGAGCGAGGTGCCGCGGAAACCGCCGCGGGCGAACATCTCGCCGGCCGCCGTGATGATCTCCTCCCGCCGCAGGCGAGCGCGTTCCTGCCTGCCGGATCCTTGCCTGCTCGGGGTCACGGTGTTAAACCTAACGCAACTCACTTACCGAGCACTAGGTAAGTGAACCCCCCTTCGGTACGAGTAGCGAGGTGCGACGATGCCGCCCAGACCCCACCGCATCCGGTCCTTACTGATCATCGCGGTCGCCCTGCTGGGCGGGCTCTGCCCCGGTTCGCCGGCCCAGGGCGCGCAGCGGGAGCCGGTCATCCTGGTTCACGGCTGGAACGGCTCGCCGACCGAGTTCGCCCAGATGCAGACGGCGCTGGAGCAGGCCGGCTACCCGACGTACGCGATCGACCTGCCCGGCGAGGAGAACCTCGCCAACGCCCGGGCCATCGCCGACCTGGTGGAGCAGGCACGCGGCGAACACGGCGGCAGCAAGGTCAGTCTCGTCGGGCACAGCATGGGAGGGCTGTCCGCGCGCTACTACCTCAAATCCCTCGGCGGCGCCGCCAAGACGCTCAGCTACATCTCGATGGGCACCGGGCAGCTCGGCTACTGGCCCGCCTGCCTGCTGCCGGCCGGTCAGGGCGGGCAGATGTGCCCCACCAGCAGCTTCATCACCCAGCTCAACAGCGGCGACCCCACGCCGGATCCGGTCAGGTACACGTTGCTGACGAGCTCGCTCGACGAGACGCGCAACGACGTCATCGCCGGCGCCTGGTGCCGGGCCGAATTCGCCGGCGTGGCGCATGCCGACGAACCGGCGTCACCGGTGTTCATCGACGCCGTCCGCAACGCCCTTGACGGGCGATGCCCGTCCTAGATGCCTCGTAGAGGGCGAAAAGCGATCGCCGATCGCGCGGGCGACCAACTACTGTCGCCCGGATGGGAAGCGATCTTCTGCCATTGCTGTGGCTGTGCGGGCCGTCAGGTGTCGGGAAGTCCTCGCTCGGCTGGGAGGTGTTCGCCCAGCTGAGCCGGGGCGGCGTCCGGGCGGCGTTCGTCGACGCCGACCAGATCAGCCTGTGCTACCCCCTGCCGGAGATCGGCACCCATCGGATCCGGGCCCGGAGCCTGGCCGCGATGTGGCCCAACTTCCGGGAGCAGGGGGCACAGTGCGTGGTCCTGTCGGGTTTCGTCGACACCGCTGAGGAGATCGGCGAGTACGCGAAGCGTCTCCCGGACGCCGCCTTCACCGTGTGCCGGCTGCGCGTGAGCACCGATGAGCTCAAGGAACGGTTTGTCGGGCGGGGATGGCGTCCCGACCTGGTGGCGGAGGCCGTCGCCGAGGCGGAGTCGCTGGAGGGCAGCGACTTCGCCGACCTGTGCCTGGATACCGGCGGGCTGACCGTGCCCGAGGCGGCCCGGATGGTCCGCGAGCGAGCCGGTGGCTGGCCGCGTCCCGGCCCACCCGTCGGCCATGTTTCCCGACCGGCCGCACCGCGCGCCGTTGACCCGGTTCCGGTGCTGTGGTTGTCCGGCGCCACCGCGGTGGGGAAGTCGACCGTCGGCTATGAGGTCTTCTCGCGGATCGTCCGGGCCGGCGTACGAGCTGCTTATGTGGATCTGAAGCAGATCGGCGTGTTACGTCCCGCCACGGACGACGACCCGGACGGCCATCGCCTCAAGGCGCGCAACCTCGCGGCCCTCTTGGCCGGATACCGCGCGGCCGAGGCCAGGTGCCTGATCGTCTCCGGGCACGACGACCGGGACGACACCGTCCGCGACTACGCCGAGCTGCTTCCCGGCGCGGCGCTGACGGTGTGCCGTCTGCACGCCGGGCCCGCGACGCTGGCCGAGCGCGTCACGCGGCGCGGCCGGGGAGGCGGGCCGGCGATACCGGGCGATGAGCTGAAGGGACTGGACCCCGAAGCCCTGCGCCGCGTCGCCGAACGGGCGGCACGCGAGGCCTTGGCGCTCGACCGCGCCGGAGCGGGTGACCTGCGTATCGACACGGACGACCGGTCGGCGCAAGAGGTGGCCGACGAGATAAGGGCGCTCATCGGCGACTGGCCGAACTAAGCCAAAGCGAACGGTCCCGCGCTCAAGGCGCCCGGCCGCTTGACAGTCATGCCCTTCATAGGATAGTTGCGCTATCCAACAACTAGATAGCGCGACTACCCAACAGGGAGACGTGATGGAGACGAGCATCGTTCTGGTGGTGGCCCTGCTGGGCTTCCGCGCGCTGGGGGCCTTCGGGGTCGGCCGGTTCGCCTCATGGCCGGTCAGCGCGGCGCACGCCCTGGCCGTCATGCTCTTCATGACAGCCAGCGCGCACTTCGTCCCGGAAAGCGTCACGGTGATGCCCACCCACGGGGATCTCGTACGCATGGTGCCGCCCTTCGTGCCCTTCGCCGACGCGGTGGTCTACCTGACCGGCGTGCTGGAGCTCATGGGCGCGGTGGGGCTGATCATCGCCAGGACACGCTGGTCGGCCGGGATCGGGCTGATCGCGCTCTTCGTCCTGCTGCTGCCGGCCAACATCTACGCCGCGCTGGCCGACGTGCCGTTCAACGGCGGCGAGGCGTCCCCGTTGTGGCTGCGCATTCCCGAGCAGGTCCTCTACATCGCCGTCGCACTCTGGGGCATCCGCTCGGCGCCCCGGGTGTGGCCGCTGCCGCTTCGCGCGGGTTACGGCTTCGTCGACACCGCCCTCGACGGCCGACGAGGCCCGGCCCGCGATCGAGCCTGATCGATACGACAGCTGGCGCGATCATTCCGAAAACGTGCCCAATACCCTGTTGACCGTGTAGGGAATTGGTGGATACGTGAAGGGATGAGCCTCTGGACCCCGGACCCCACGTTCTATCCTTCGCCCAGGGACGCGGTCGGCGCACCCGCCGAGAAACTGGCCTATGTCGTCGCCTTCGACCGGTCGGCGACCAGGCCGGACGCGCTGGCCGTACTCGACACCGATACCGCCT
>NZ_JBEZDU010000036.1:0-97804 GCF_040648495.1 Nonomuraea sp. NPDC049129
ATCCGCCACCTCATGGAGGAGATCATGAAGTCCGCGTCCACCAAATGGCCGGTCTACAGCCCCTTCGCCCGCGAACACTACGGCCGCGGCAAAGCAGAAGGCATGGCCGAAGGCAAGACAGCGGGCCGGACAGAGGGCAAAGCGGAAGAGGCCGCCAGATTGCTGCTGCTCGTGCTGGACGCCCGCGGCTTCACCGTCCCCGACGGTATTCGCGCTCAGATCACCACCTGCACCGACATTGCCCAACTCGAAACCTGGGTCACCCGCGCGGCCACCACCCAGACCCTCCAAGACCTATTCAACGAACCAGGCTGACCGCGTCCAAAAGAGCGACCGCGGCGGGGCTCGCCGTAGAGCGACGGGCCCGCGAAACGCGCGCGAATAAATCGGTTGCGGCGCGCGCCGCACACAAACCGAAAACGATCTTCAGCGATTCTCCAGGCCGACCCGGCGTCCCGAGGCGGTGGGCGACACCGGATAGTCGTCGATGATCATGGAGTTGTAAAGGCGTGCGCTCTTGGTGGTGAGACGGACGAGGGCGCGGCTGGGCCCCGCGGGCAGGGCGGAGATCAGGCGAAGGCCCTGGACCAGTCCCCGCACACCGAGGCGGGACGTAGGGACCAGGGTCTTCGCCGCGCTCAGCGCGACGGCTCGGCTGCCGCGTACGTGCTCCGCCATCGCGCGCTCGTAGGCGGGGAAGGCGCGCTCGTGGTCACCGCCCGCCCGCGCCAGCTCCCCGGCGAGGACGTACGCGCCGACGATGGCCAGGCTGGTGCTGCCGCCGACGGCAGGGCCGGGGCAGTAGCCCGCGTCGCCGACGAGCGTCACCCTCCCCCGCGACCAGGTGTCCATGTGGAGCTGGGTGATCGAGTCGAAGTAGAACGCCGGGGTGCGGTCGAGCTCGGCCAGCCAGCGGTCCACGTCGGCGTGCAGGCCTCTGAACGCACCGCGCAGCAACTCCTTCTGCCGGGGCACGTCGCGGCGGGAGTAGTCGAGCTCGCGCTCGCTCCGGAACAGGAACATCGCCCGCGCCTCGCCGAGGTGCCGCGCGCCGTACATGCCGGCGGTGCGGCCGACACCCACGTGCATGACGAGCTCACCGTCAAGGTCAGCGACGTTGGGCAGGGTCAGCACCCCGAGGTAGGCCCCGATGAAGGCGCTGAAGCGGGACTCGTCGCCGAAAACGAGGCGGCGCACGTTGGAGTGCAGCCCGTCCGCGCCGACGACGAGGTCGAAACGGCGCGGCGCGGCGTTCTCGAACCGCACCTCGCCGTCGGGCGAGATCGCGGTGATCGAGTCACCGAAGATGTACTCGACGTCGTCGCGCGTGGCGTCGTAATAGATCTCGCTCAGGTCGTCGCGCATGATCTCGACGTGCCGGCCTTCGGCGGCGCCGAAGATCTTGGAGAGGTCCACCCGTACGGGACGCCGCGCGCCCTCCCCGTACGCGGTCATCCGGTTCGCGCCGGTGGCCCGCCCCTCGACACGCGGGAGCACGCCCATCTTCTCCGAGATGTTCATCGCGGG
Organism: Nonomuraea sp. NPDC049129; assembly: GCF_040648495.1. NCBI lineage: Bacteria > Bacillati > Actinomycetota > Actinomycetes > Streptosporangiales > Streptosporangiaceae > Nonomuraea > Nonomuraea sp. NPDC049129. The sequence continues at coordinate 1,528 of NZ_JBEZDU010000036.1, forward strand.
CCGGAACAGGTCGACCGCGTGGCCGCCGGTCTTGCGCAGAGTCGGCGCGCGCTCGACGACGGTCACGGAGAAGCCGTGCCTGGTGAGCCAGTACGCCAGCACCGGCCCGGAAACGCTGGCGCCGGAGATGAGAATCCGCATGTGCACGCTTCCTTTCTTAACGATAAGTAAGCGTAACATGGTTACTTACCTATCATTAAGTCAGATAGACTTACGGCATGCCTCGTCCCTCTGACACCAAGCAACGGATCCAGGACGTCGCCCGCGAGCTCTTCGCCCAGAAAGGTGTGCAGCGGACCAGCCTTCAGGAGATCGCCGACCAGCTGGGCATCACCAAGCCGGCGCTCTACTACCACTTCTCCTCACGCGAGGACCTGGTCCGCAGCATCGTGCAGCCGATCATGGAGGAGGAAGAGGCGTTCCTGACGAGCCAGGAGGCACTGGACGAGGTCGACCCCCGCGCCCTGCTGGAGGGCTACTTCGACTTCCACTACCGCCACCGCGAAGCGATGGTGCTCATGCTCAGCGAGTTGACCACGCTCGCGGACCTGGGCCTGATCGACCTCGTGCTGGACTGGCGCAGGCGGCTGACGAAGCTGCTGCACGGCCCCGAACCCACACTCGAGCAGGCCACCCGGGCCGTGATCGCCTTCGGCGGCCTCCAGGACTGCACGATCCAGTTCACCGACGTACCGAAGGACGAGCTCCGCCAGGCGGCCGTGGACGGCGCCTACGCGGCCCTGGGCATCTCGCCGCAGCGCGAAGCCTGACGAAGTCGACTGCCTGGCGGCTACGAGGATTTGATAGCAGCGAGGTAGGCCGCCTTCAGGCGCTCGCGAACGCTCGGTGATCGCGCTGGGGAATCGGAGCCAAGGTGCGAGTGGCGAAGCTCGTCCATGAACTCTTGCCAAAGCGCGGGGCCGCCTTGTTCGAGCAGCTCGGCACGAACGCGCAGCGCGCGGCTCGTGGGCCGGTGGCGAAGCCCCCAGCTGCCGAGCTGCGCGAACACTGGTACGAGTTGGATCGCGGGTTCGGTCAGGCTGTAGCGCGCCCGCTGGCCGGCTCGCGCGTCCTCACGGGTGAGCAATCCCAACCCGACGAGTCGCTTGAGTCGGTCGGCGAGAATATTTGACGCGATCCCCTCTTCCGAGCCGGCCTGCAGCTCTCGGAAATAGCGGCGGTCTCCGAAGACGATGTCGCGGAGGACGAGCAGGCTCCAGCGATCGCCGAACACCTCGACGGTGGCGTTGATCGGGCACCCCGACCGCGGCTCATACACTTCGCCCATAGTGCTTGCAATCTACCACCACCCGGTACTACGGTCTCAAACCGGTTGCAAACCACAAGCGGAAGGGGCCACCCGTGCTGAAGCAGGTCGCGGAGGGTGTGCTGATCCACGAGAGCGAGTTCTGCCAGAGCAACGCCGTTGTCGTGCACGGCCGGGCCGGCGTGTTGCTCATCGACCCCGGGGTGCAGGGCCACGAAATGGCCTGCCTCGCGAACGACCTGTCCAATTCAAGCCAGACCGTTGTGGCAGGCTTCTCGACGCATCCGGATTGGGATCACCTGCTCTGGCACCCCCAGCTCGGCGCGGCCCCTCGCTACGGCACGGCCCGCTGCGCGGCCAGTGTCCGGGATCAGCTTTCCGACCCGGATGCGAAGGCCCACATCGCCGACCACCTGCTTGAGACGGAAATCGCCGGACAGGTACCGCTGGACCTGCTCGGCCTCATCACCGCCCTGCCCGCCGAGACGGCGCAGATCCCATGGGATGGCCCCCAAGCCCGGATCATCGAGCACCAAGCGCACGCACCGGGCCATGCGGCGCTGTTCATCGAGGAACGCGGGGTTCTCGTCGCCGGCGACATGCTCTCTGATGTCCTGGTTCCGATGCTCGACCTGAACGGCACCGCTGACCCGATCGAGGACTACCTAGCAGCGCTGCGACTGCTGGAGAGCGTGGCGGGCGACGTCGATGTCCTCGTCCCTGGGCACGGGTCAGTCGGCGGAGCTGATCAGGTACACGCGCGGATCGAGCGGGATCGGGCGTACGTGCTCGCCTTGCGTGAGGGCCATGATCCCAGTGACCCGCGGATCGGCCCATCGGCCAAGCCCGGCTGGGAGTGGGTAGGCGATGTGCACAACGGGCAAGCCCAGCGCCTCGCCCGAAGAAGCGAACGCGACGGGACGCCCGGCTAGCGATCCGCTTGCGGAACCGGCCCGGCGTCCCCGAACGCCATGCCGCCTCCCAGCAAGGGGACCGGCCATATTCCTCACTCGGTGAGGGTCATGGCGGAGAGGATGTCGCGTAATCCTCTGCACGCGGCCCCGTACACCGACACCACCGCGGAGGTACGCCCCTGGGCGGGCGCAGGGTAACGGCGAGAACGTCCGGGCGCCGCGACAACGAAAGGCCGGGCAGTAAAAGGGCCTCCCTTGCCCAACGAAAGGCCACGGGCGCTGATGCTGAAATCCGGGCGTCAGCGGTGCCACAGTCCTATTATCCGGCGAGGAGATGGTCGAAGTTGCCGTCCTTCATTCCGTCTATCAGGGCGCGCATTTCTTCCTTGTCGAGGAACACCTTTGGTCCCTCGGGGTCTTTCGAGTCGCGCACGACCACCAGATCGCCATGCTTGTGCAGCCCCGCGTCATCTGGCACGAAGACTTTCCCGAACTCGGCGCAGGCCCCACCGTTGTTGCTGAATCTCGACTTGCACCACTCGACCTGGGACAGGTCGACGTCAACTCCAGTCGCGTCGCTTGTGTCGCTCATCAAAGATCCTTTCCCACCTGGGCAATGAATGCCAGGCTGTCCTCGACCGACAAAGACTTCGCTCGTAGGTGGTTAAAGACCACGTTATACCCTTGGACTACGGCAGGATCCTCCAAATATCGGGCATCCGACTGACTCTCCAGATAGACCACCGGCGGCCAGGGGTCAGGAAACTCGATCGCGATGAACGAGCCGTCCATCGCGGCATGTGACCCGGTCTCAAAGGGCAGGACCTGCAAGGTCACGTTGGGTCGCGTACTGATCTCCATGAGGTGCCGCAACTGAGCCTTCATCGTGGCCCGGCCACCGACCATCCGCCGTATGCATGCCTCATTCATGATCGACCACAGCTCCAGCTCATCCGACGTGGTCAGACGATCCTGGCGGGCCAGGCGAAATTCAATCTTGCGCTCGATGTCCTCGGCGCTGACGGCAGCAGGCGCCGTCCCTAGGTACGCCCCGTAGTAGTCGGCGGTCTGAAGCAGTCCAGGAATGAGTTCGGAGTCGTAGTGATTCAGCCTGGACGCCGCCGACTCCATACCGACGTAAACCTCAAACCACTCGGGGATCGCCCCCTTGCCCTTGTAGCTCTGCCACCAGCCGCGCTTGCGGGCCTCGCGGGCCAGCGTTAGCAGGAATTGCCGCTGTTCGCCTTCGACCTCGTACAGATCGAGCATCACAGAGACGAACGCCTTGCTGGTTGGTCTTGTCCGCTGAGGAGAGGGGACAGCCAGGCTGGCCGACGAGATGGGTTTGGGGGCTTGGGTGTCGGCGCACACAGGTGTGGGCGCGCGTAGGGCGACAAGCCCGCATGGAACGCGGCGCAATTAAATCGGTTGCCGCGGGCGCCAGACGAGGCATAGGGTCAGTGACATGCGCTTTTACCTGTAATTCGTTGGGGTTGCCAATACCCCGGCCACTCGGCCCCGCCCGGCGGTGTGTATGCCCGCCGACCTCGTCCAGACGCGGCAGCTGAGCTTGTCGACCGGCCCTGGCCGCGTCGTGAATTACGTAAAGGAGCTTCCTCATGCGAGTACGTTCAGGCAAGAAGAAACACGGTAAGAAGCTCCCCGGGCAGGAGACGCCGCCGGTGCCCCGGCAGATGCCGAGGATGCCGCAGCGGCCCATCGCGCCGCCCAGGCGGATCCCGCCCAAGGGACGCTAGTCCACTACCGGGATGGTAGTAAGTGCGGCGCGCGACCCAACGCCATGGGCGCGCCGCACACAACCCGCGGTGCCCCGGCCCCTCGTTCGAGGGACCGGGGCACCGTCGTTTCAGCACTACCGGGCAGGTTAGAGGCGTTCGATGATGGTGACGTTGGCCTGGCCGCCGCCCTCGCACATCGTCTGAAGGCCGTACCTGCCGCCCGTACGCTCCAGCTCGTGCAGCAGTTTGGTCATCAGGATCGCGCCCGTACCGCCCAGCGGGTGGCCCAGGGCGATGGCGCCGCCGTTGGGGTTGACCGTGGCCGGGTCGGCGCCGAGCTCCTTCATCCACGCCAGCGGCACCGGCGCGAACGCCTCGTTGATCTCGGTGACGGCGATGTCGTCGATCGACATGCCGGCCTTGTCCAGTGCCCGCCGCGTCGCCGGGATCGGCGCCGTCAGCATGTACACCGGGTCGTCGCCCATGAGCGCGAGCTGGTGGATGCGGGCGCGCGGGGTCAGCCCGTGGTCCTTCACGGCCTGCGCTGAGGCGATCAGCACCGCGCCCGAGCCGTCGGAGATCTGCGACGCGGTGGCGGCGGTGATCTGGCCGTCCTCCTTGAGCGTCTTCAGCCCGGCCATCTTCTCCAGCGTCGTGTCCGCCCGTGGCCCCTCGTCGTCGGAGACGTCGTTGATGGGCGCGATCTGGTCCTTGAAGTAGCCGTTCGCGATGGCCTTGGCGGCGCGCTGGTGGGATTCGAAGGCGTACCGCTCCAGCTCCTCGCGCTTGAAGCCCCACTTCTCACACATCAGCTCCGCGCCGCGGAACTGCGAAATCTCCTGCTTTCCGTACCGTTCGACCCACATGTCGCCGAACGGGAACGGCATGCCCTTCTCCAGCGCGGCCGTGATCGACGAGCCCATGGGGACGATGCTCATCGACTCGACGCCGGCCGCCACGACCAGGTCCTGGGTGCCGGACATGACGCCCTGCGCGGCGAAGTGGATCGACTGCTGCGAGGAGCCGCACTGCCGGTCGATGGTGACACCGGCCGTGGTCTCCGGCAGTCCCGCCGAGAGCCAGGCATTTCGCGCGATGTCCATGCTCTGGGGGCCGAACTGCATGACGCACCCCATGATGACGTCCTCCACCGCGGTGGGGTCGACGCCGGTGCGGTCGATCAGCGCCTTCAGCGTGTGAGCGGCCAGGTCAGTGGGGTGGACGGTGGAAAGGCCGCCCTTCTTCTTGCCGACCGGGGTGCGGACCGCCCCGACGATGTACGCCTCTGCCACAGTGCCTCCTGAAACCGAGCATTGTTCGGTTATTAGGGAGAGACTACAACAGAACGATGCTCTACGCCCCGTCACCCTGGGGGCAGAAGGTCCTCCGCCGCGTCGATCCGGAACCGCCACCGGTCCACGATCAGCCCGTTCAACGCGTCCGCCAGACGCAGCGCGAGCGCGCCGACCTTCTCGGGGTCGTCGCCGCGCAGCTCGATAGCGGTCAGTTCGGTGGCGAAGGGCAGGAGCTCCTGTACGGCGGGTGGACGGCCCTTTTCCGGGACCACGAGGACCCGTATGTCGCCGACCGTGTAGAGGAAATCGTCCGGGTTGATGTCGTCCGGCTTGATGTCGTCGCCAGGAGCAGCGGTAACCTCGGCGACTTCAGCGGCTTCGGTGGCTTCGGTGGCTGCTTCAGTCTCGGCGTCGGCGCTCGCTTCAGCTTCAGCGTCAGTTTTGGCGTCGGTTTCGGCTTTCGCGTCCGCGTCGGTTTCCGTGTCGGCGGTCGCACTCGTACCGGTCTCCGCGGGCGTGGCGTCGGCAGTGGTGGTGTCCTCGGGTGCGGTGGCGTCCGTAGCGCTGTCGTCGCTGTCGGTCTCGTCACCCACGTCGGCCTTCGGGCTGTCGTCGAGGCCGCTCAGCACCGCCCGCAGCTCATCCGGCGTCGGCCGTTCCGGAAGGATCACCGCTGGACCGCCACGATCGCTGTCGGCGGGGTCGGTCACCTCGCCCCTGCACACGGCCAGCCCGCCGAGGCGGAAGGCGATCCCCTCGGCCAGGTAGCGGTCGAAGTAGTCGAACGGCAGCGGGCCCTCCGCCACCACCCGGCAGGCCCACACCTGTTCCAGCTCGCCGCCCACCAACTCGGGGTCGGCCTCTACTGGAGCGTGCACCCGGACGTCCACCGCCACGATGTCGGCGCCGTCCTCGCGGGCCTCCGGGTCTGCCAGCCGTACCAGTCGCAGGAGATCTGCCTGGCTCGGTTTGGCGGGCAACGCCGCCGTCGGGCCAGTACGCAGTCTCCGCTTAGCCATCCAGCCCATGACGCGCCTCCGCGTTCAGCCTCGATAGGAGCTTGTCATCGTCGCATAGACGATGATGTTGTCGGTGTAGTGACCGATACTGCGGTTGTACGTGCCGCCGCAGGTGATGAGGTGGAGCTGGGCGTTGTCGTTGGGCTGGTTGCCGTAGACGCGCTGGGTGGGGAACGTCTTCTTGCTCGCCTGCTCGACGCCGCCGACGGTGAACACCGCGGTCGTACGGTCCTGCCGCTTGACCTCGATGGTGTCGCCGTTGCGGATCTCGTACAGGCGACTGAAGACGGCACTGCGCGTCCGGGTGTCCTTGTGCCCGAGCATCACGGCCGGCCCGGCTTCGCCGGGGGTGGACATGTTGCGGTACCACCCGACCAGGTTGGGGTTGTCGGCCGCCGGCACCTGGATCGTCCCGTCCTTGGCGAGCCCAAGTGACTCGACCGGCGCGTTGATCCCCAGCCGCTTGATCACGATCCGCTGCGGAGTGGACGGCAGCATCGCAGGCGCCGGGTCCGGCAGCGGCAGCGGCGGCGGCGCCGTGGGGGCCGCCTTGAACAGGGCCTGCGCCGGCTGTCCCGTCGTCTTGCCGTCGGGCTGCACGGTGACGGGCAGCGTGTCCCGCTGGCTGGCCAGGCCGTACTCCTCGGGCGAACGGAGCACGATCAGCAGCCCGGCCACCACGGTCACCACGCCGGCCACGGCGGCGAGGATCAGCACCGACCTGAGTACGGTGCTGCCCCTGTCCTGCGGCGGTTCGCCCCCGTAGGGGTACTGTCCGGCCACCTCGATCAGCCTCTGGTGGCGGAACGGCGACGCATGACGAGTCCTCCAACGCCGGCGGCGAGTATCAGTGCGGATCCGGTCAGCACGACCATCCTGCCGTCGGGACCCATGTCACCGCCACCACCTGTGTCTGCTCCGGCCTTGGGGGTCTTGGAGCTCTTGGTGGTGGTCTTCGTCGCCGTGGGGGTCTTGGTGACGTAGGCGGTGCGCGTCTTGGTGGGCTTGGGGGTGGGAGTAGGTGTCGGCGTGGGGGTGGGGGTGGGGGTGGTGCTCGGGGTGGAGGAGCCAGTCGGGGTGCCCGTGGGGGTGGTTCCGGTCGCGACGACGAGGTTCATGGACGGCCCGCCGGACGGGCCAGGGCTGCAACTGTACGACTGGGTGCTGTTGACCTTGATGGAGAAGCTGCCGCCCTTGATGGCGACCGTCCCAGTGGCGGTCGGCTTCACGACGACGGCGAACGTCGGCAAGGGCAAGGGCGAGTTCGCGGACACGGTCGCCAATGGGGTGGATGTCACTCCGACAGTCACCGGCGTCGACGGCATCGGAGTCCCGCTGGGGCTGACGACACCTTCGGCGACGATCGTGCTGCTGGGGGTGATCTGCGCGGTAGCCAGCAGGCTCGGGCTTGCCGTTGGCTGGCGGATATCCCACGTGACAGTCACGGTAGAGCTGGGAGTGACCGCCACACCTGGAGTCTTCAGCTCCATCTGGAACGGATAGCTGGACCCGTTGTTACAGGTGTAGGTCACGTCAACCGGTGTGGCCATCGCGGCCATGGCCGGGACCACCCAGAAGATACCCGCACCCGCTAAGGCCAGGCCAGATGCCTTGAGGGCGAGGCGGTGCCTCGCCTTGGAGGTCAGCACTGTCCTTCTCCATTTCAGCGCGCAGTATCAACAGGCGTACCAGAATCCCAGCCGTTGGTCACGGTCAGGTAGCGATGATACGAACTGTCCCTGTGAAGTTCGCGTAAACCCTACAAGCAAGCACTTGCCACCCTTACCCCTTCTTCTTGGACAGGGTGGCGTACACGATGATGTTGTCCGTGTAACTGTGGGCCGTCTTGTTGAAGACGCCCCCGCAAGTGATCAGCCTGAGCTGCGCGTTCTTCGTGTTCCCGTAGACCCGAGCCGTCGGGAACGAGGACTTGCTGACCTGCTCGACTCCACTCACCGTGAACCGCGTCACCTTTTTGTCCGACCGGTACACGTAGATCTGGTCCCCCTTGGCCACCTCGGAGAGCCGGTAGAACACCGCCGCGCCCTTCTTGGTGCTCACGTGGCCGTTGATCACCGCGGGCCCGAGCTCGCCCGGGACCGGCGAGAACTTGTACCAGCCCGTGAGGCCGGGCTTGGTCAGCGGCGGGGTCGTGAGGTTGCCCTTGAGGTCGACGGTGACCGAACCGATCGTGGCGTTGACCTTGATCTTGGGGATCTTGATGCGGACCGGCGCCGCCTTCTTGGTCTTGGTCTTGGCCGGTGGGATCGGCGCGACGACCGGGGCGGCGGCCAGCGGCGGCGGCGCGTCGAGGCGGGCGGGGGTGAGCGGCACGTTCTTGCCGCCGGGGCCCACGGTCGGGGGCAGGACGAAGGCGCCCGCCGCGTTCTGGATCTGGACCGTGTCGCCCGGCTGGGCCTGCGGCCCGGGACCCGAGCCGTCGTCCACCGGCGGCGCCAGCGACAGCAGGCCGACCATGATGGCGCCCACCCCGCCCAGCGACCCGGCGATCAGCAGCCCGGGAAGCGCCCTGTTCAGCAGCGGCTTCTGCTCGGTCATGACTCGACTCCTCCGGCATGCTCGGCCTTGCGCCGCCGTAGCAGCAGTCCTCCTGTGGCGCTGCCCATCAGCAGCATCGAGCCGCCCGCGATCAGCCCGTACGACCCGCCGCCCGGCGGCTCGGGCGCCTCACCGGAGTCGACCCCGCCCTTGGGTGTCTTGGCGACCTGCGCCTTGACGTACTTGGTCTTGGTCGTGGTGGGTTTGGGGGTAGCCGTGCCGGTGCTCAAGGTTCCCGGCACCACGCTGACGAGATTGCGGTCCACGCCCGGGTCCACGTGCGGGGTCGTGACCGTCGGGCTGCTCGACGAGCTGGCCGAGCCGGTCGGCCTGGGTGTGGTCGGCGTCTCAGAGGGATTGACCGTCGGAGAGACCGTCGGGGAGACCGTCTCCGTGGGCTTCGTGGGCTCCCGGACCGTGACGATCACCGAGACCGGCCCGCTGATCAGATGGCAGGTCGCGCGGTGGAAGCCGGTCTGCGTCCGCACCATGGTCGAGACCTTGAAGGCGTCGAGCCAGACCGGACTCGCGGACGCGCTCACGATCTTGACGACGTGGCTGCCGTACGCCAGGGTCGGCGACTTCCACAGGGTGTGGCCACCGTCCATGTTGGAGTTCCGCGGCTTGTCGTTGCCGTCTCGCGACGGGTTCACCGTGGCCCGCTTGGTGCCGTCGAGGTAGACATCGACCGGGCCCGCAGTCTTGTCCCACGGGCCGATGTACTCCACCTGGGTGCCGACGAACGCCATCTCGGCCGAGGCGCCCAGCGTGGTGGTCTCGTGCAGGTCGTTGTGCTCGTGATTCTCGGAACCGGGAAGGTCGTCGCGCGGAGTCCATGACCCGTTGTAGACGATCTCCAGGTCGCTCGGATTGTCGGTCTCGTTGCCGTCGTTGACGACGACGCTGCCGTCCGGCGGCGTGAAGTCGACGACAATGTCCTTCGGCGACACCTTGATCGTGCCCGCCTTGTTGATGAGCCCGGGGTCGGTCAGCGCCTCGGGGAGCGCCAGTTCGTTATCTGGCCGCAGCTCCTCCGTCTGGTCGGCGGAGCCCTTCGGCTTGAGAATGCCCTGCCAGCTGCTGTCGAGCTCGACGTTACCGACCGCGTGCAACAGGGCGCCGGCGGGGAAGTAGCCGGGCGACTGGAGCCGGGTGTCGTCGGCGTAGTCGAGCTTCCAGGTGAAGTTGAGCGGATCGCCGACGACGAGGTCCGTGGCGAAGTTGAGCCGGGTGGTCAGCCGTACGGGATCGCGCCGGACGATGGAGTTGGGCGTGTTGGCCGTACACCGATATTCGACCTGGAGATCGGCCGGAGCAGCGGACGCCGAGGGAACGTGCAGCGCCATCAGCCCTACGGCTGCGGGTAATCCGACCGATGCGGCGATCAACGCCCTACGCCACCGACTCACGGCACACTCCGATCAACACAGTAAGCCGAAGGTCGATCTTAGGGTCGATATCCGCCGAACACCGCAACTACCGGCACTTGTGATGAACCCGTGTCCGCCCCCCGCAAACCGGCAACAGAATCGTATTCTGTCCAGCACGACCACCCCCGCTTGGAGGCGACTGATGCGGCGAGACCTCTTCGACGAGGAGCACCTGCTCTTCCAGGAGACCGTGCGCGAGTTCATGGCCCGTGAAGTCGTGCCACACCACGGCCAGTGGGAGAAGGACGGCATCGTCCCGCGTGATGTGTGGAAGAAGGCCGGGGAGATCGGCCTGTTCGGGTTCTCCGTCCCCGAGGAGTACGGCGGAGCCGGTGTCACCGACTTCCGGTTCAACGCGGTCATCGTCGAGGAGATCATCCGGCATGGCGCGTCAGGGCTCGGGTTCGGGCTGCACAACGACATCATGGCGCCGTACCTCGTGGACCTGACCGACGAGGAGCAGAAGCGGCGCTGGCTGCCCGGGTTCGTCAGCGGCGAGCTCATCACGGCGATCGGGATGACCGAGCCGGGCGCCGGGAGCGACCTGCAGGGGGTCAGGACCACCGCGGTCCTTGACGGCGATCACTACCTGGTCAACGGGCAGAAGACGTTCATCACGAACGGGATCAACGCCGACCTCGTCGTGGTGGTCGCCAAGACCGACCCCGCGGGCGGGGCGCGCGGCACCACGCTGCTGGTCGTCGAGCGGGGCATGGAGGGGTTCGGGCGAGGTCGCAATCTCGACAAGATCGGGATGAAGGCGCAGGACACGGCCGAGCTGTTCTTCGAGAACGTCCGCGTCCCCGTGGCCAACCGGCTCGGCGCCGAAGAGGGCCAGGGCTTCTTCCAGCTGATGAACAACCTGCCGCAGGAGCGGCTGTCCATCGCGGTGGCGGCGGTCGCGGCGGCGGAGACGGTGCTGGAGCAGACCATCGAGTACTGCAAGTCCCGTCAGGCTTTCGGGCGAAATATCGGGTCCTTCCAGAACACCCGGTTCGTCCTGGCGGAGCTGGCCACCGAGACGGAGATCGCCCGTCACTACGTGGACAAGTGCATCCGGGCGCTCAACGCCAAGGAGCTGACCGTGGTCGACGCCGCCAAAGCCAAGTGGTGGACCACCGAGCTCCAGAACAAGGTCATCGACCGCTGCCTCCAGTTGCACGGCGGCTACGGCTACATGATGGAGTACCCGGTCGCCAAGGCGTGGATCGACAGCCGCGTCCAGAGCATCTACGGCGGCACCACCGAGATCATGAAGGAGATCATCGGGAGGTCCTTCGGGTTCTAGAACCCGGACGCATGACGCCCTCCAACCGAGGAGGGCGTCTTCGTCCGTGGTCAGCGTTGCCAGACGTCGTAGTTTCTGTTCTGGTACAGGTACGCCGGCGTGAACGAGCACCGGTAGGTGTCACCGGACTTGCGAATCAGGCCCTGGTGGATGCCCATGGCCATGCCACCGTGATACCAGGGGCCGCCGCTGTCGCCGCTGGCACAGTCGGTCGAGTTCGAGACGACCATGTGCCGCAGCGAGTTGACCGAGACGTTGCGGTAGCGCACGCTGGTGCAGACGCGCCCGCTGATCTTGCCGAACTTGCAGGCCGTGTCGCCGACCGCCGGCATGCCTGAACGGGAGTCGGCGTAGCGCTTCTTGCTGAAGTCGTAGTAGAAGGTGCGCGTGGGCGTAAAGCCGCCGGTGTCGTAATACCCGATGTCGCCCCACTTCCCCTGATGGGACCAGATTTCCATGACGCCCGTCGATCCGCCGTCGGCACTGTGATTCTTGTACGTGCTGAACTCGGTGGAACCGCAGTGCCCGGCCGTGCCGATCCGCTTGGTGCTGGTAGTGACGTACTTGAGGTTGAACCCCGCGGTGCATCCGGTCAGGTAGCCGCCACCACGGAGGTAATCGTCCTGCGGGACCGAGGCCGGCATGGAAGAGACCTCGACCTCGACCTTCATGCCCGTGCTGACAGTCCGTGCGGACGCGAGCCGGTCGCGTACGGCGGCCTGCTCGGCTGTCGGCATCTCCGCATCGCGCAATTCCGCGGAGACATGAATCACGCCGGTCTCGATCTCGTAGTACGTGCTCGCCCCCGCGACCGCCGGGTCCGCCATCGCGGCGACGTGCGCGTTCTCCGAAGCCGCCGCCAGCTCCGCCTCCGAGAAGCCTCGCCCGCCGACCAGCCGTACCTCTGCGGGGAGCGTCTTGGCGAGCGCGACCGCCTGCTCGGGGATCGCGTCCTTGAAACCGAACCACGCGCTGGAGCCGTCCTCGGCCCGGACCGCGCCGGAGAACTCCTGCGGGAACGCCTCCTCCAGTTCGGCCGCGACCTTCCGGTAGGCCGACGTCCAACCATGCCGATCGATCGTCTCGGCGAAGCCGGTCCCGGTGTCCCGCGCGAGGGCCGCGAGGTCGTCCAGCTCTATCGCTGACAGGTCGTCGACCATGACGTCGGGGATAGTCGCTCTGCCATCGGGCTGGTTCGCCCAAGCCGTGGGTGAGGTGGCGGCGGTCTCGGCGACGTACGCCTCGACGGCCGCCTCAAGAGTGCCGCGCTGGTTGGCGGCCGCGCGCTTGATGCCGTCCAGGGTGGGGCGCTTGATCTGGGGCTGGGTCTCCAGGGGCAGGACGATCGTGTCGTCGGCCGCCGCGGCTGGGGCATTCGCTCCGGCAAGGGGGGTAACCACCAGGGCGGCCACTGCCATGACGCGGATCCACTGTTGACCACGTAATAAGTGCACGGTTGCCTTCCTCGGCAAAGAACGGTCAAAGATCGCCAAGCGTGTCGGGTTCGTCAGGCTCATGTCAAGATCAGCAGCCGGTGAGCCACGCGGGAAGCGCCCCGACACCGCATACTGGTCAGCATGTACGGCGGCCTGATCCTGCTGGTTTTCCTGGCGTTGCTGTTCGCCTGGGGGCTCAACCGCGTGCGCCGCGTGTTGCGCCTGGGGCCGGTCGGCTACGCCGGGGTGATGATCGTCTTCATCATCGTCATGCTGCTCATCTATGGCCAGACCTTCCGCTAGCCGGGAAGCTAGCCGGGGAGCCCTTCGACGAAGCGGGTGAGGAGCCGCGCGAACTCCGCGCGCTCCGCGTCCGACCATCCCGTCATCGCCTCGGCGAACGCCGCCTGCCTGCCGCGATGCGCCTGCTCCAGTGCGATCCGGCCGGCGTCGGTCAGCACGAGCAGCGCCCGGCGCCCGTCGGCCTGATCCGCCCGCCGCTCGACCAGGCCGGCCGCGACGGCCGCCGCCACCAGCCTGCTCGCCCTCGGCTGGTCGACCGAGAGCGCCTCGGCCACCGTGGAGACGGTGGCGGGCGCGCTCGCGGACTCGATCACGTCGAGCACCTCGAACTCCGGGCCCGGCGCGCCCTGCAGCCGCGCCAGCGCGCGCCTGCTCTGCCTGCGCCTGATGGCGACCATCGCGCGCTCGACTGCGGCAATTTCATTGTCATCGTACATATGTTTGCTATTATACATCCATGAACCGAAGAATTGGCTTCCTTCTCCAGCATGTCCACGCCCTCCTTGAGGACACGATGGACCGCGCACTCCACGACCATGAGCTCTCGCGCCGCCAATGGCAGGCGCTCAACGCCGTGGCCGAGGGCGATGACCCGTACGAGGCGCTGAAGGCGTTCGACGGCGTCGGCGACGCGGTGCGCGAGCTGACCGCCAGAGGATGGATCACCGGCACCACCCTCACCGACGACGGCAAGGCGACCCACGCGGCGGTCCTCGCTCGCGTGCTGGAGTTCCGGCAACTCGCCACCCAGGGCGTGAGCACGCAGGACTACCAGACCACCCTCGCGGTGCTGAACCAGATGGCCGCCAACCTGGAGGCCGCCTAACCGCCGCTGCCCTCCAGCAGCACCCGGGCCACCAGCCCCGGATCGTCGCTCATCGGCACGTGACCGCAGCCCTTGAGCAGCTTGACCCGCTGCCCCGACCACCTGGCGGCGCGTACGGCCTGGCGGCGCGGCAGCAGCCGGTCGTGCTCGCCCCAGGCGATCGTGATGGGCGACTTGGGCGGCGCGGGCGGCATCACTCCGGCGAACGCCTCCAGCGTCTCATCGAAGCCGGGCGCACCGCCCAACGCCTGGGTGGCGGCGATCAGCGCCGTCGGCGACAGCCGGGACGGATGGGCCACCAGAAGGCCGGCCGACAGGGCCCGGCCGAGGGGGTTCTCGGCCAGCCCGATGGACTGCTCCGGCGGCAGCGACCTGGCCGTGGCCCGCAGCGCGCGCAGCACCGACCGGCAGTACAGCAGCTCGGAGCGCGACCAGAAACCCGCGGGCGACAGCGCGGTCGCGGTGCGAATCACGCCGCGCGAGGCCAGCTCCAGCGCGATGTAGCCGCCGAGGGAGTTGCCCGCGACGTGCGGCTCGCGCACACCGAGCAGCGCGCAGAACGCCTCGACCGCGTCGGCGAGCGACTCCGCGGTGTACGGCGTGCCGTCGGGCAGGCCGGGTGAGACGCCGAAGCCGGGCAGGTCGACGGCGATGACGGTACGTGAGGCGGCGAGGCGGTCCATGACCGGCAGCCATGCCTGCCAGTGGTGCCCGATGCCGTGCAGGAGGATCAGTGGCTCGCCGGTGCCGCGTCGTTCGAAGGCCAGGTCCATGGCGTCGAGCCAATCACTCAGCGGCTACGGGTGGGAATCTCGAACCAGACCGCTTTGCCTTCCCTGGTGGGTCTCGACCCCCAGCGCCTGGCGAGTTGGTCCACCAGGTAAAGGCCCCGTCCGCCCTCGTCGTTCTCCCCCGCGCTCCGGATCCGCGGCAGGCGCAGGTCCTGGTCGAACACCTCGACCCAGACCGACTCCTCACCTCTGCGCAACCGCAGCGTGAACTCCTTGTCGCTCACCACTTCGTCCTCGAAGCCGGGTACGTCCCACGACTCCTCGAACGGCAGCGGCGGCCCCTCGACGACCAGTTCCCTGCGCGGCACGCTTCCGTGGGCCGCGTGGAGCACCACGTTGGTGACGACCTCGGAGACGAGCAGGCAGGCCAGCTCGGCGCGCTCCTCGGGGACGTTCCAGCCGCCGAACGCCTCGGAGGCCATCCGGCGCGCCTCGCCGACCATGATCGGCTGGGCCGGGAACGTGCGCTCCTCGACGTCGAGGTCCGACTCGCTCGACCGGACCACCAGGATCGCCATGTCGTCGTCGATCTCGCCGGGCACCGCGACGGTCGCCGCGTCGGCCACCCGCTCCACCTCGGCGTCGGCCATCTTCGCCAGCTTCTCGCAGAGGACGCCCAGCGTCTCCTCGTCGCTCGGCATCCGGCCGTCGCGGCCGGGGCGGCGGTCGACCAGGCCGTCGGTGTAGAGGAGCAGCGCCGCGCCGGGTGGCAGCGTGCGCGTCTCCTCCTTGTAGACCAGGTCGGCGTGCAGGCCCTTGGCGCGTACGCCCAACGGCTGGCCGACCTCCTCGATGTCGAGCTCGACGCACTGGCCGTCGACGAGCAGCAACGGCGGCGCGTGCCCGGCGTTGGCGAACGACAGCTGCCGCGACCAGGCGTCGTAGACGAGGTATTGGCAGGTCACGATCGGCGGGACGCTGATGTCGGCGCCGCTGTCGTCCTTCTCGGGAGTGGCGATGATGCGGGTCCACTCGTCGAGCCTGGCCAGGATGTCGGCCGGTGACTTGTCGTCCTGCGCGAAGGCCCGCAGCGCCGCCCTGAGCTGGCCCATGATGGCCGCGGCCTTGGCGCCCCGGCCCTCCACGTCGCCGATGACGATGCCGACGCGACCGGCCGACAGCGGGATCACGTCGTACCAGTCGCCGCCGACCTGGGTCTGGATGCCCTGCCCGTGGGAGGCGAGCGGCGCCGCCGGGTAGTAGCGCACCGCGATCTGCAGGCCGTCGAGCTGGGGCAGCGCGCGCGGCAGCAGGTGCTTCTGGAAGGACTCGGCGGTGTGCCGCTCCTCCTCGAACAGCAGCGCGTTGTCGATCGCGAGCGCGACCCGGGTGGCGATGGCGCCGACGAAGTCGCGGTCGAAGGCGTCGTAGTGGGGGCTGCGGCGGTCGGTCAGGTTGGACAGCCCGAGGTACATCAGGCCGAGCGTCTCGCCGCGTACGCACAGGGGGGCCACGATGGCGGAGGTCATGCCGACCTCGCCGCACAGCTTGGCGCTGCCCTCGCTCGGCGACGGAAAGCTGCTGACGGCGAAGTCCTCGACGAGGATGGTCTCCTGGCGGCGCAGCGCGGTGTCGGCGTAGTGGGAGGCGGGGTAGCGGATCTCCGCGCCCACGGGCTTCCAGGTGCCGGCCGGTGGGCTCCAGCCCTGGACGTGCTGCGAGACCCGCCGGACCAGCCGGTCGCCCTCCATCAACTCGATGAAGCAGTGGTCGGCGAACTGCGGGACGAGCATCTCGGCCACCCGCTTGAGCGTCTCCTCGACGTAAAGAGAGCCGGCCAGCCGTTCGCCGATGCGCTCCAGCAGGCCGAAGCGGTCCTTCTCCCGCTCGTTGCTGCGCAGTGCCTCGCGGGCGGTGACGACGATGCCGGTCACCGACCCTGAGGGGTGGCGCAGCGGCACGGCCTGGGCGCGGACGTAGACGATCGTGCCGTCACCCCGCCGCACGTCGAAGGTGCCCTCCCACACCCCGCCCTTGAGCACATGCTTGGTGAGCTCGATGGCGAGCGGGTGATCCTTCTCCATGATGCCCAGCGACAGCATCGAGGTGTCACGTGACGACTTCGACGGGCGGCCGAAGAGCTTCTCGGCGAACGGGTTCCAATAGAGGAGATTGCTGAAACGGTCGGTCACCACGACCGCCATCTCGGCATGATCAAGTACGGATTCGGCCGCCAGATGATCAGCCTCTTCCTGGGACACATCCCCCCAACGCTTCATCCGGAGACCACTCCTAGGGAGGGCATGTGCGCAATGCGAACCACGGGCACTCCTGCAACAGCGTCGACCGGCCGGGAGTGGAGGGCCTCCCAATAGGGATTCAACCAAGGAGTAGCGGGCGAGTCAGCGCCTGGAGACGAAAACATGCGCGGCAACGTCACGCGGAAGCTCCGCGAGAGTGTCGTTCGCGTCACCGTCACCTGTCACCCGCACACCGTCGTCGCTCGCCGCGAGCGTCACCTCGCGTCCGGGTTGTATCCCAACTTGCTTGAGTTTAAGCATCACAGCAGGATCGCTTTGCACTTGTTCGCTAATTCGCCGCACGACCACGGGTATATCTCTTGGTCCGGCGAGGTCGGACATGGACGTCAAGAGGCTGGGGCCGCCCTCGACGGGCTCTCTGGCGCCCAGCTCGCCCAGCCCGGGGATCGGGTTGCCGTGCGGGCAGACCGTCGGGTTGTCGAGCAGCGTCACCAGCCGGGTCTCCACGGACTCGGACATCACGTGCTCCCAGCGGCACGCCTCGATGTGCACGTCTTCCCAGGGCAGGCCGATCACCTCGGTCAGCAGGCACTCCGCGAGCCGGTGCTTGCGCATCACGCGCGTGGCCAGGGTGCGCCCGAGGTCGGTCATCGACAGGTGGCGGTCACCTTCGACGCGGACCAGGCCGTCGCGCTCCATCCGGGCCACGGTCTGGCTCACGGTGGGACCGCTCTGCTGGAGCCGCTCCGCGATGCGCGCGCGCAACGGGACGATGCCCTCCTCCTCGAGCTCGAAAATCGTGCGGAGGTACATCTCCGTGGTGTCGATCAGGCCGTGTGCGGTCAAGGCTCCTCCCAACTGAATGCTACGCCGGTCAGGGCATGGACTGGACCCGTCGGCGACGGGCACAGAAGTCACACGGGAACCCTATGGGGAGAACGAGCGACGATGGTGATGGACGACAACACCGGGGCAGCCCGGTTCCTTCCCGACCGCCTCGATCTCGCCGCGCTGCGGCGGGCCGCGGCCGGGTGTCAGGGCTGCGACCTGTTCAGGAACGCCACCCAGACCGTGTTCGGCGAGGGCCCGGCCGGCGCGCGGTTCATGTTGGTCGGTGAGGAACCTGGAGACCAGGAGGACCGCCAGGGCGCGCCGTTCGTCGGCCCCGCGGGACGCGTCCTGGATCGAGGGCTGGAGGAGGCGGGCATCGAGCGCGACGACGTCTACGTGACGAACGCCGTCAAGCACTTCTCCTTCACCCTCAGGGGCAAGAGGCGCATCCACCAGAAGCCGACGGCCGCCGAGATCGACGCCTGCCACCCCTGGCTGGCCTCCGAGCTGGCCGTGGTCCATCCGAAGTTGGTCGTGGTGCTCGGCGCGACCGCCGCGCGGGCGCTGCTCGGCAAGGACTTCCGGGTGACGAGGCAGCGCGGCGAGCCGGTCCCGCTGGGCGAGGCGCTGGCGGTCGCCACGATCCACCCGTCGGCCGTGCTGCGGGCTACTGACCGGGACGAGGCGTACGCGGGCTTCCTCGCCGATCTCAAGGTGGCCGCGCGCACCGCCTGATCCCCTCTCAGGGGGCCGCGCGCATCGCCTGGTCCGCGCGTACGGCTAACCGGCCCGGTAGTTCCGGAAGCTCGGCACCGACAGCCCGACGATCAGGACCGCGACGGCGCACGCCAGCCCGCCACCCACCCACGCCCACGTCAGCCCGAACCACACGGCCGTCAGCCCGGCCCGCAGGTCGCCCAGGCGTGGCCCGCCCGCCACGACCACCATGAACGCCCCCTGCATCCGCCCGCGCATCTCGTCGGGAGCGTGCAGCTGCAGGATGGACTGCCGCCAGACCGACGAGACCATGTCGGCCACGCCCCCAACGGCCATCAGCACGACCATGAGCCAGAGCTGCTGGGCTAACCCGGCCGCGGCCACGCTGAGCCCCCAGAGCGCGATCGTGACCGTCAGCGCCACCCCCTGGCGGCGTACCCGGCCCACCCAGCCGGAGCCGAGCGCGCCGAGCACCGCGCCGATGGCCATGCCGGCCGACAGCCAGCCGAGCGCGATCGGCGAGCCGTCGAAGCGCTCGGACACGGCCTGCGGGATCAGCGCCCTGGGGAGCGCGAACACCATCGCGATGATGTCCACGACGAACGACATCAGCAGGACCGGCCCGGTCGCGATGTAGCGCAGGCCGTCGATCACCGAGCGCCAGCCGGGCCGCTGGATCTCGCCCATGGGGAGCAGCCGGGGCAGCCGGATCGCCGCGTACAGGCTGGCCGTGAAGAGCACCGCGTCGATCCCGTACGCCAGCGCGTAGCCCTGCCAGGCCAGCAGCACGCCCGCGATCATCGGCCCGATGATCGCGCCGAACCCGAACACCAGCGAGTTGAGCGCGTTGGCGGCGGGCACCAGCTCGGCGGGCAGGATCCTGGGGATGATCGCGCCGCGGGCGGGCGAGGTCATGGCGAACCCGGTGGCGCTCACGGCCGCGGCGAGCAGCAGCAGGTAGACGTTGCCCAGGCCGAGGAGGGCCTGGGCCAGGATGAAGAGCGTCGCGCCCCAGGAGATGAGCGAGCTGGTGATCAGCAGCCGGCGCCGGTCGACCGCGTCGGCGAACGCCCCGCCCCACAGCCCGAACACCATGAGCGGGAGCAGGTTGGCCAGACCCAGCAGGCCGACCCAGAACGAGGACTGGGTGAGGTCCCAAACCTGCTTGCTGACCGCGACGACGGTCACGCCGATGCCGATGTTGGCGATGGCCTGACCGGACCAGAGGCGCCGATAGGTGGGAACGGCCAGCGGCCGTATGTCTATGAGATGACGCTTGACCAACTCCCCGATTGCCACTTAAGGCACATTAAGGGGCAAGCCTCTCCAGAACCCATCCGGGGCGGGTTCGCCGGTAGCGCAGCCTGTCATGCATCCTGTCAAGCTGCCCCTGCCAGAACTCCACCTCCAGCGGGCTGACCCGGAACCCACCCCAGAAGTCGGGCACGGGCGGATGTTCCGGCCACCGGGCGGCGAGCTCGTCGTATCGGGCGTCCAGCTCCTCCCTGGACCGCACGACCGCGGACTGACGCGAGGCCCAGGCCCCGATCCGCGAGCCGTACGGCCTGGAGTTGAAGTAGTCGGCCGACTCCTCGTGCGAGAGCCGTACGACCGTGCCCTCGATCCGCACCTGGCGGCGGATCGGGTGCCAGGGGAACAGCAGCGACGCGCGGGCGTTCTCGGCCAGGTCGCGGCCCTTGCGCGACTCGTAGTTGGTGTAGAAGACGAACCCCTGCTCGTCATAGCCCTTGAGCAGGACGGTCCTGGCGCTCGGCCGGCCGCCGGCCGAGGCCGTGGCCAGCACCATGGCGTTCGGTTCCGGCAGGCCGGCCGTGAGCGCCTCCTGGAACCAGGTGGCGAATTGGGTGATCGGATCGGCGGAGAGATCGGCTTCGAGCAGCGGCTCGCCCTCATACGTACGGCGAAGCCCCGCCAGCGCGGGCGGGCGCGAGGTGGCATCCACGAGACGGTATTCTTGCGCGCTTGGTGGCAGATCCCACACAACACTCCCTACCAGCGGCTTTCGCGTTCCGGCGGGTCCGGAGACCGACCACGGGCGGGTAGGGGGTTAAATTGACCCGCCGGTATCTCGACATCAAGGCATTGCCGCAACATGGCAAGAAAGGGAGGCGGCCGAGAATGTCCGACTTCAAACCCGGCCTCGAGGGCGTTGTAGCTTTCGAGACCGAGATCGCGGAACCGGACAAAGAAGGGGGCGCCCTTCGCTACCGGGGTGTCGACATCGAGGAGTTGGTCGGCCGTGTCCCCTTCGGGCACGTCTGGGGCCTGCTGGTCGACAACAAGTTCCAGCCGGGCCTGCCCCCGGCGGAGCCGTACCCCATTCCTGTCCACTCAGGTGACATCCGCGTAGACGTACAGAGCGCGCTGGCCATGCTGGCCCCGGCCTACGGCTTCAAGGCGCTCCTCGACATCAGTGACGAGGAGGCCCGCGACCAGCTCGCGCGCGCCTCCGTGATGGCGCTGTCCTTCGTGGCGCAGTCGGCGCGCGGCCTCGGCCTGCCGATGGTGCCGCAGAGCCGCGTCGACGAGGCCAAGACCATCGTCGAGCGGTTCATGGTCCGCTGGCGTGGTGAGCCCGACCCCAACCACGTCAAGGCCATCGACGCTTACTGGACCTCGGCCGCCGAGCACGGCATGAACGCCTCCACGTTCACCGCCAGGGTCATCGCCTCCACCGGCGCCGACGTGGCGGCCGCGCTCTCCGGTGCCGTCGGCGCCATGTCCGGCCCGCTGCACGGCGGTGCTCCGGCCCGGGTGCTGCACATGATCGAAGGCGTCGAGCACCTGGGCGACGCCAAGAAGTACGTGCAGAGCGAGCTCGACAAGGGCAGCCGGCTGATGGGCTTCGGCCATCGCGTCTACCGTGCCGAGGACCCGCGCGCGCGGGTGCTGCGCCGTACCGCCAAGGAGCTCAACGCGCCTCGTTACGAGGTCGCCGCCGCTCTGGAGCAGGCCGCGCTGGAGGAACTGCACGCGCGCAAGCCCGACCGGGTGCTCGCCACGAACGTCGAGTACTGGGCGGCCGTGGTGCTGGACTTCGCCGAGGTGCCCTCGCACATGTTCACCTCGATGTTCACCTGCGCCCGTACGGCCGGCTGGGCCGCGCACATCCTGGAGCAGAAGCTCACGGGCCGCCTGGTCCGCCCGAGCGCCAAGTACATCGGCCCGGCGTCGCGTCCCCTCAGCGACGTTCCCGGCGCCTCCGAGGTCGTCGGCATCATCTGACGTCTCGATCCCGCTGTTCGTACGGCTGCCGCGTTCTGACGCGGCAGCCGTACTTCATTTCGGCTGCGAGTCGGCGGTGTCGGGCAGGCCGGCGCACACGGCGTCCTTCGGGGGCGGCTCAGTGGCGTCCAGCGAGCCGCAGCGGACGACCGGCTTCGGGTTGCCCGCCCGCGCCACGTCCACCTTCATGATCGCGAAAGCCTTGTCGACCGGGGCGTGCAGATCGGCGGAGCCGAAGTCGATCTTCCCGCTGGAGCCGTTCCAGACCCGCCGGGTCAGCCGGTACAGGATGTCGCCCCGGCTGGGCAGGCCGCCGCCCTCCTGCGCTCCGGCCCGGTAGGCGGTACTGGCCGCCTGGTAGAGCACGTTGGCCGCGTCGAAGGTGAGGATGAGGTTGTCGTCGGAGGACTTCGGGTGCGCGCCCGCGAGCAGGTCGCTGATGAACGCGGTCTGCTTGGTGGCGCTCTGGTTCCACACCGCCCGGTGCGCCAGCGCCACGTAGTAGACCTCCATCTGCTTCATGTGGGCGATCTCACCCGCGTGGTCGGCCATCGCCCTGACGACGTCGTCGCCCGCGAGCACCTTCGCGTCCTTGCAGCCGCTGCCCTCTATCGAGGTCAGGAAGCCCAGGAACTCCGAAGCCCGCCCGGCATAGAGGAACACGTCCGGTTTGAGGCCACAGGCCGCCACAGCGGCCTCCTGGATGCCGCCCGACTCGACGTTGTAGTCCTTCGGCTCCTTGACGGCGATGCCCTGCGCCTTCAGCGCCGTCTCGAAGTCGTCGGCCAGGTTCTTCGTGTACTGGTCGGTGATCGATTCGTCCTGGACGATGACCGCGGACGGCTTGTCCACGTCCGCGAGCAGCATGCGCCGGGCGAACCGCGCGCCCAGCGTCGCCTCACGGAAGTTGGTCGGCCCCACCTGGAAGTAGTAGGGGGACGGCTGGCCGGGCCGCTTGCCGTCGGCGGAGTCGCCGACGTAGCCGATCCGGTCCGCCGTCGCCGTGGTCGCCACCATCGGGATCTTCGCCAGGTGCAACTCCTCGATCGCCTGGCTGACCCCCTCCACGCTGCGCGGCAGGCCGATCACGCCCATCACGTGCGGGTCCCGCGCGGCGAGCTCGGTGATGAGCTGCGCCGTACGGCGGCCGTGGCGGAAGTTGTCACCGGCGTTGGCGATCAGCACCTGCAGCCGGGGCGTGGTGCTGGCGGTCCGCTGCTGCTCCTCCACCGCCTCCAGCTCGGACACGGCGGCCGACAGCCGGATGTCGTTCGCCTCCGTCTTGGTGATCGAGAACTCGCCGAACAGGACCACACTGACGTACCGTCCCGAGCCGATGGCGTAGCCGTTGTTCGCGTCGATCTTCTTGACCAGGTCCTTCACGGCGCCGTCGAAGAGGTCGTCCGGCGTGGCGCCGGCGGCGTTCACGATGCCGACGCATTCGGTGCCGCTCCGCTCCGCCCATTGCAGGCCGCCGCAGTGCGCGGCCCTGTCTCGCTGCACCCAGAAGACCAGGGCGAACGGCAGGACCAGCAGCAGCCCTATGGCCGTCCAGTAGGCCAGGGCCCGCTTCCTGCGCGGCAGCACCGGCGGGTACTCCCCGACGGCGGGCACGTCCGTGGCCCGGATGCCGATCCGCAGGTCAGGGACGCGGAACCGGGCCGCGGCCCGCCACCGCCCGACGACCTCGGGCAGCCGACCCAGCTCCGCGGACCCGATCGGCGGTCCGGGCGGAACGGAGGACACGGCCGCCAGCACGACCATCGGCGGCAGCAACCCGGTCGTCCTGGTGGTCTCCTCCACCAGCCGCAGGAACCGCGCGTTGACCCCGTCGGGATCGACGACCTCGATCAGCAGCAGGGCGTACAGCCCTCTGCCCCAGCTCGGCCACGGGATGATCCACTTCTTGTACGCCTCGCGTAGATCGCGCATCAGCGCGTGGACCAATAACCGCTCGACGTCCGTGTCGTCACGCTTGACATCCGCGTCGTCATCCGCGCCCTTGGCGTTGGCCAGGCGAAGCGCGTACTTGGCGGGGCCCTCGAACGGATCCCGCCGGATGTACGGCTGATTGCGGAGCCAGCCGGTGAACAGCGTCCCCCTGATCGAGAAGAAGGCCTGGCCGGTGGTGCCGAGCGCGGCCACCAACAGGCCGAGCACCCACGGGGCGAGGCCGACGAGGTCGGCGGGACCGTTGAACCACCAGACGGCCAGCGTGCCGACCGGCACCCAGGTCGTCGCGGCGCGCGCCAGGAAGTCGGCCGAGGTCCTGCGCCCCCGGTCGCTGTCGCGGCTGCTCCGCTGCCAATCCTTGAGCCGTTCCTTGAACATCCGGTAGCCCGTGTGCGTGCCCGGAGCCGGCAGCCAGTCCTCGGACTTGTTGCCCGGCGGCGGCAGGTGCCGCTGCTTCCTCGCCCACAGCACAAACTGCGCCAGTGGGAAACGCGGCGGCGGCAGCAACGACCCGCCCACCGGCTTGCCCAGCTCGCCCTGCTCCCCCGCCAGAGCCTCCACGAGCGCCTGGATCGACTTGTGCTCGCCCTCCTTGACGTGGGCGTAGGGCACCGCGTCCTCGAACGGCTTGGCGAGCAGCTCGGCCGCGGCGAGCGCCTCGGGGCCCGTCACGAGCACCGTGGGCAACGGCGGATCGGCCCGCCAGAACACCGGCCGGCGAATCAACGCTTCGACGACATTCCGCAGATCGGCCACCCGGACTCCTCCAGCCGGTCCCCACCCGTGTTGCTGGACCAACGAATGATCGAGGGAAATGGTTCATCTGAATGGTGGCACGGAGACCCGGTCCCTCAGGGCCGGGAGAAAGCGCCACCCTTCCTTTCGAAAACAGTATGGAAAGTCTCGGTCACGTTCGGTAATATGTGCGGTAGGTGAGGCCGCTGTGACAGGAGGTGCGGATGGCGATCCGCCGCTCCACCACCAAACGCCAGGGCCTGCCCACGATCGTGCAACTGCGACTCACACCCACCCCGGCTCAGGCCGACTCGCTGGCCGCGGCGGTGCTGTTGTGCAATCAGGCGGCCACCGTCGTGTCCCGGCTGGCGTGGCAGCACCGCGTCTTCGCTGTGGTGGAGTTGCATCGGCTGGCCTACTACGAGGTGCGGGCGCGGGTGGCCGGGCTGGGCGCGCAGGCGGCCGTGCGGGCGATCGCCCGGGTCGCGGGCGCGTATGCCAACCGGCGCGCTTCCAAGAAACGCGCTCACATCTTCCGCCCGCACGGTGCTGTGCCTTATGACGCCCGGCTGATGAGCTGGAATCGTGACGCCCGGATGGTGTCGCTGTGGACCCCCACCGGCCGCGTCACCGTGACCTTCACCGGCCGACCGGAAGACCTCAAAGCCGTGGACACGCTGCCGGTGGGCGAGGCCGACCTGATCTGCCGGCGCGGCGTGTGGCTGTTGCAGGTCGCACTCACTCTGCCGATGCCGGTGGTGTGTGAGCCGGTCGGCGGCTTCGTGGGAGTGGATCAAGGGGTGGCGAACCTGGCGGTCACCTCCGATGGTGCGGTGTTGCCTGGCTCCGCCTTGCCGGGGCCGGTCGGCGATAACGGCCACGTTCGCACCCTGCGGGAGCGGCGCCATCGCCAACGCCGGCGCCTGCAGAGGAAGGGGACGTCTGCGGCGCGGCGGGTGCTGCGCCGCCTGTCCGGGCGTGAACACCGGATGATGACCGACCTCAACCACCAAATCAGCACGTTTGTGGTGCGTGAAGCCGAACGCACCGGCCGCGGCGTCGCTCTGGAGGACCTTCAGGGCATCCGCGATCGGGTAAGGGCTCATCGGTTCCAGCGGCGCACCCTGCACAACTGGGCCTTCGCCCAGCAGATCACCTTCACCCGCTACAAGGCCACCCGAGCCGGGATCGCCTTCCTCCTGGTCGACCCCGCCTACACCTCGCAGGCTTGTCCGGACTGCGGGTACATCAGCCGGGCGAACCGGCCGGCGCGGGGCCGGTTCGTCTGCCAGAGGTGTGGCCTCGCTGGGCACGCCGACCACATCGCGGCCCGCAACATCGCCACACGCGGCATAGCGGGCTGGGCTGCCATCAACCAGCCACACGCTACCGGCCTCCCCTCGGCCAGACGGGACCGAGAGAGCAAACCACCAGATTCAACCGGTGGTAGTTGATCCTTTCTCAGGATCCGGACCCGGGTCCAGGCAAGCTCCTCGGGTAAGTACCCTTGGTCAGGTGGCTGACATCGTGATTCCCGCTGACATCAAGCCCGTCGACGGCCGCTTCGGCTGCGGGCCCTCGAAGGTTCGCACCGAGCAACTGGCCGCGCTCGCCGCCTCCGGCGCGAGCGTCATGGGCACCTCGCACCGCCAGAAGCCGGTCAAGAACCTGGTCGGCCGCGTACGCGCCGGCCTCATCGACCTGTTCGCGCTCCCCGAGGGCTACCAGGTCGTGCTGGGCAACGGCGGCACCACCGCGTTCTGGGACATCGCCTCCTTCGGGCTCATCCGGGAGCGGTCGCAGCACCTGTCGTTCGGCGAGTTCTCCTCGAAGTTCGCCACCGTCGCCAAGAAGGCTCCCTGGCTCGGCGAGCCGACGGTGATCAAGTCGGAGGTGGGCACCTACCCGGCCGCGGTGGCCGAGGACGGCGTCGACGTCTACGCGCTCACCCACAACGAGACCTCGACCGGCGTGGCCATGCCGATCGAGCGGCCGATGGAGCTGGGAGGCTCCGACGACTCCCTGGTGCTCGTGGACGCCACCTCCGGTGCGGGCGGCCTGCCGGTGTCCATCGACGAGACCGACGTCTACTACTTCGCCCCGCAGAAGAGCTTCGCCTCCGACGGCGGCCTGTGGATCGCGCTCATGTCGCCACGCGCCCTGGAAAGGGTCGAGGAGATCGCCGCCACCGACCGCTACGTGCCGGAGTTCTTCAGCCTGCCGGTGGCGATCGACAACTCCAGCAAGGACCAGACCTACAACACCCCGTCGGTGGCGACGCTGTTCCTGCTGGCCGACCAGCTCGACTGGATGAACAGCAACGGCGGCCTGGCCTGGACCACCGCCCGCACCGCCGACTCCGCCCAGCGCCTCTACACCTGGGCCGACAAGACCTCCTACACCACGCCGTTCGCGGCTCCCGAGTTCCGCTCGCAGGTGGTCGGCACGATCGACTTCTCCGACGACGTGGACGCGGCGGCCGTGGCCAAGGCGCTGCGCGCCAACGGCATCGTCGACACCGAGCCCTACCGCAAGCTCGGCCGCAACCAGCTGCGCGTGGCGATGTTCCCGGCCATCGACCCGGCCGACGTCGAGGCGCTGACGGTCTGCATCGACTACGTGGTCGAGCGTCTTTGACCCGTCACTTGGTCGAGCGCTTTTGACCCGTACGGCGCTCTAGCTCGTCCAGCAGGGCCAGGGCGTCCTCCTCCTCGACGCTCTGCGCGAACCTCGCCAGCACCGGCAGCCGGTCGGTGCTGGCCGCCAGCGCCTCCAGCATGAGCCGCGTGACGTGCTCGTCCCTGGAGTAGGCGGCCGCGTACTTGAAGGCGTTACGGTACGGCGTGCGGACGAGCAGCCCCTTCTTCACCAGCCGTTCGGCGACGGTCTGCACCGTGGTGTAGGCGAGTTCGCGCACCTCGTTGAGCGTGGCGAGCAGTTCGCGCACCCGCATCGGCTTACCGGCGTCCCACAGCACGTCCATGATCGCGCGCTCCAGGGATCCCAGGTTCGCCAACAGACCAACCCTCCGGCTCGGTGAGTTAGGAAACATTCTTCCCTAAAACGCCCGCGCACGACCAGGGTCGATCTTCCTTACCGCCCAGTTGTGCGGACATATCCTCATGTGACAGGGGTTATACCGGATGAGTATGAGCAGGCGGCCCAATGGCCTGGGCTACCTGATGTTCGCCAGCCGCTGGCTGCAGGTCCCCCTCTACCTGGGGCTCATCGTGGCCCAGGGGGTGTACGTCTGGCAGTTCATGGTCGAGCTCTGGCACCTGATCGAAGGCGTTCTCCACGGCGGCGGCAAGGACCTGGAAGTCACGGTCATGCTGTCGGTGCTGGGCCTCATCGACGTGGTGATGATCTCCAACCTGCTCATCATGGTCATCGTCGGGGGCTATGAGACGTTCGTCTCGCGCATCAACCTCAACGAGCACCCCGACGAGCCGGAGTGGCTGTCCCACGTCAACGCGAACGTCCTCAAGGTCAAGCTGGCCACGGCCATCGTGGGCATCTCGTCCGTGCATCTGCTGCAGACGTTCATCAAGGCCCAGACGATCGAGGACAGCAAGATGATGTGGCAGACGATCATCCACCTGGCCTTCGTCCTGTCGGCCATCGGGCTGGCGCTGATAGATCGCCTGCTGTCCTCCTCCCCGGCCGAACGGGTGCACAGCTCCTAGAGTCGTGGCCGAGGGTCCCTGGGAGGGACACCCCTTCGGCGGGGAGAAGGGCGAGCGTTCGTGGATACCGCGCCGGCTACTCGCCGGTTACCGGGTTCTTCCTGAGGTGCTTCTCCGTGACCAGCAGTCTCACCGTGCCGGCCTGCTCGGGCTCGGCGGCCCAGACGTACCAGTGGTCGCCGACCTTGGCCGACTGGTCCCGGCCCATGCCGAAGCCGTTACCGTCCGGGTTCGGCTCAATGATCCGGAAGACCACCCGCAGCCCTCGCCTGCGCGCCTCGGCGGCGACCTTGCCCACGGTCCGCCCGTCGGCGTCGTAGCCTTCGAGCATCTCGCCCTTCCTGCCGGCCTCCGCGAAAGCCTGGTACTTCTCTCCGGGCTTGGCCGGCCGACCCAGGTAGAAGACACCCCGGCCCTTGAATCCCTTGCTCACCGTGGCAGTGAGGAAGCAGCCTTCCTGGTCGAGCGTGCATCCCTCCGGCTTCAGACCACCGCCGAGCCTGTCGGCCCGGGTGGTGCCGGCGAATCCGTAGCGCACGATTTCGCCCACCCGAGTCGGTGAGGCGGGTATCAGGTCCACGCCGATATTGAGGCCCAGCGCCTGGAAGCCCTCGGCGTACAGGGCGTGGTCGGCGAACGGGTCCTTGATCCTTGCGATGTACTCGTCGCCCCGCAGTTCGATGTCGATGGCGGTGTTCGCGTACGAGGTGGCGGTGCCCGGGATCCGCTCCAGCAGGACAGGCCCCATGACGGCGGCGGCGGCGAGCGCGGCGGTGGCGGCCAGCCCCACGAGCAGGCGGCGGGCACGGCGTGATCTCGGCGCCCGCCGCCCAGCGGCTGCGGCAGCCGTTGCGGTTGCGGTTGCGGTTGCCGGGCCTGGCTTCTCTTCGACGATGGCCGCCAGCAACGCACGGGCCCCCGCACCGGACGCTTGGCCGGCCAGCCGCTCGTCCGTGACCCTGGCGAGTTCGCTGATCCTGGCGAGTTCACCGGCCTCGGCCAGTTCGCTCAACTCGTTCATCTGGACTCCACGGGGAGACGGTTGACGGAGACGCCCGCGCCGGCCAGCGCCTTGGAGAAGCGCTTGCGCGCGCGATGGAGCCTGATGCGTACGGCGTTGCGCGAGCAGTCGAGGACCTTGGCGAGCTGGGCGTGGTCCAGCCCTTCCCAGGCGACCAGCGACAACAGCTCGCGATCGTCCTCGTGCAGCTCCTTGAACGCCTGCGCGATCGCGCCCAGCTCGACGCTGCCCTCGGGCGAGTGGGCGTAGAGGTCGGCGATGTCGGCGTCGAGCTCCACGGTCCTGGACCACCGCCTGACCTGGCCGCGCCGCTGGTTGGCCAGGACGTTCCTGGCGATGCCGTACAGCCAGAGCCTGGCCTCCGCGTGGGGCGGCAGGGCGTCGACGCGGCGCCAGGCGATGGCGAACGTCTCGGCGACCACGTCCGCCGCGTCCTCGGGAGAGTCGCAGCGGCGCAGGGTGTATCCGAGAATCGGCTCGTACGTCTGGGCGTACACGGCCTCGAACCGGCGTCTTCGGTCGTCATCCACCGGCGGTTCCCATGGTGGCCTCCTCATGCGGGGTTGCGGACACCCCTTACATGTCTGAGGCCGTATCGGCATTTCACCCTGATTTTGCGAGCATCAGGGTGAGCGCCGTTCTACACCACTTCGCGCTTGCGGCGCACTCGACGTCGCGCCCGTTTGGGCGTGTTACACGTCGGTTGACGCCGGCTCGTGACGGACCTGGCGACCCGGCCGGGCGGGCTCACCGGTCGGCGGCGCCCAGCACCCAGGCGCTCGCGTCATCGGCCGATCCGGGCGCGTACATGCCCTGCAAGGCGACCGTGTACTCCTCGCGGGAGATGCGCCCGTCGCCGTCGGTGTCGACGCGGTCGAAGAAGCCGTTGGACGTCTCGGCGGACTCGCCGGCCGCCACGTACAGGCGGGCGAGCTCCTCCCGCGAGATCGAGCCGTT
The DNA here is from genome assembly GCF_040648495.1 of Nonomuraea sp. NPDC049129. Lineage (NCBI taxonomy): Bacteria > Bacillati > Actinomycetota > Actinomycetes > Streptosporangiales > Streptosporangiaceae > Nonomuraea > Nonomuraea sp. NPDC049129. The sequence continues at coordinate 31,742 of NZ_JBEZDU010000036.1, forward strand.
CCCGTCGGCGTCGATGGCGTCGAACGCCGCGTCGGCGAGGGGCTTCAGGCCGTTGTCATAGTAGTGGGGGTCCTCCGCCACGCCCGCCTGTACGAGGGCGACGTACTCCTCGCAGCTCACCCGGCCGTCCCCGTCGGTGTCAGCGCTGCGGATCTGGTCCCACCATGCCCGGTAGGCCGCCCGCAGTCTCGTGTGCGAGGGCGAGCTCGGGTCGGGCGCGATCACGGCGCACATCCGATCGGCGAGGCTCTCGAAGTCGGCGGCCTCGAGGTATCCGCTGCCGTTGGCGTCGACGATGGCGAACGCGGCCTTGAGGTTGGCTTCGGCCAGAGGGTTCGACACGGGGAGGCTCCCTTCGTGGACACTTTGCGTAATCATTCCACTACGAAGAGTCTGGCCTGTCGAGATGCGGCCAAGCGTCGATCCAACTAATCGCGTAGGAGGGTGTGCGGCGTCCTACACCACTTCGCGCTTGCGGCGCAGCAGCCAGGCGGCGACGACGCCGCCCACCAGGCCGAACAGGTGGCCCTGCCAGGAGATGCCCTGCTGGTTGGGCAGCAGGCCCCACAGGATCGAGTAGTAGGCGATCCCCACGCCGATCCCGATGACGATGTCGAAGACGCGCCGGTCGAATATCCCGCGCGCCAGGACGTACCCGAAATATCCGAACACCAGGCCGCTCGCGCCCACCGTGATCGTGTCGGGGCTGGTGAACCAGGTGCCGATACCGCCGATCACGATGATCAGCAGGCTGGCCGCGAAGAACCGCCCGAGCCCGCGCAACGCCGCCAGGAATCCCAGGATCAGCAGCGGCAGCGAGTTGGCCATCAGGTGTCCGAAGCCCACATGCAGGAACGGGGCGAAGAAGATGCCCACGAGTCCCGACGGGTCCCAGCCGATGATGCCGAACTCGCGGTCCAGGCTGCCGTTCGTCGTGTAGTCGACGACCTCGACGGCCCACATCACGGCGAGCATCACGACCATGACGAAGGTCGCGCTCAGGGCGCCGGCGAGGAGGGTGCCCGCGCCGCGCTTGGCCGACTCGTACGCGGACCTCGAATAGTCGCTCATGAGCCCCTCCCGCTAGACCTTTCCTTCTTTACCGTACGCAGAAGAAGTTATGCGCGCGCGGCGAAACCCCCTCCCAAAAAGGGGAGGGGGTCGGGAAAAGGACTACTCGCCCTTCCACTGGGGGGCGCGCTTCTCGGCGAAGGCCGCCGCGCCCTCCATGGCGTCCTTTGAGCTGAACACCGGGCTGATGATGCCGCCCTGCTTGGCGAACATCTCCTCCAGCGACCAGTCCTGCGACTCGATGATCACTTTCTTGGTCGCCGCGAGGGCCAGCGGGGCGTTGGCGGCGATCTTGCGGGCCAGTTCCAGCGCCCCGTCCAGCGCCTCGCCCGCCGGGGTGATCCGGTTGACCAGCCCCAGCTCGTACAGGCGCGAGGCCGGGTAGTGAGCGCCGGTCAGGGCGATCTCCATGGCGACGTGGTACGGGATCCGGCGCGGCAGCCGCATGATGCCGCCCGCGCCCGCCACAAGGCCCCGCCTGGGCTCCGGCAGGCCGAAGGTGGACTCCGACGACGCCACGATCACATCGCACGACAGCGCAAGCTCGAAGCCGCCCGCGAGCGCGTAGCCCTCGACCGCCGCCACGATCGGCTTCTTGGGCGGCGACTCGGTCAGACCGCCGAAGCCGCGGCCCTCGACCACGGGGAAGTCTCCCGACAGGAAGCCCTTGAGGTCCATGCCCGCCGAGAAGTAGCCGCCCGCCCCGGTCAGGACGTAGGCGGAGATGTCGGGGCGAGCCTCCAGCGCGTCGACGGCTGCCGCGATGCCGCGGGCCACCGCGCCGTTGATGGCGTTGCGCGCGGCGGGCCGGTTGATCGTGATCACGGCGACGCCGTCGGACTCTTCGACGAGCACTTCGTCAGACACGTGACCTCACTTGGGCTGGAAGCGGATGCCGCCGTCGAAGCGGACGACCTCGGCGTTCATGTAGTCGTTCTCGATCAGGGACCTGATCAGGTGCGCGAACTCGTCGGGCCGCCCCATGCGCTTCGGGAACACCACCGGCGCCACCAGCTTGGCCTTGAACTCGTCGGAGTTGGGCGAGAAGCCGTAGATCGGGGTGTCGATGATCCCCGGGCAGATGGTGTTCACCCGGACGCCGATGGCCGCCAGGTCGCGCGCGGCGGGCACGGTCATGCCCACGATGCCGCCCTTGGAGGCCGAGTAGGCCAGCTGCCCCGTCTGGCCCTCCAGCGCCGCGACGGAGGCGGTGTTGATGACCACGCCCCGCTGCCCGTCGGCGTCCACCGGCTCGGTCTTGGCGATGGCCGCCGCGCCGATGCGCATGAGGTTGAACGTGCCGATCAGGTTGACCTCGATGACCTTGCGGAAGGAGGCGGGGTTGTGCGGGGCGCCGTCACGGTTGACGGTGCGCTCGGCCCAGCCGATGCCCGCGCTGTTGACCACGACGCGCAGCGGCTTGCCGGTGGCGACGGCCGCGTCGACCGCCGTTTGTACCTGCTCGTCGTCCGTCACGTCGGTCCGGGCGAAGACCCCGCCGAGCTCGTCGGCGATGCTCTTGCCGCGTTCCTCGTTGAGGTCGGCGATGACCACCGTGGCGCCGTGGGCCGCGAGCTCGCGGGCCGTCGCCTCGCCGAGGCCGCTGGCCCCGCCGGAGATGATTGCTGCAGATCCGTTCACGTCCATATCCCGGACCCTAACCCGCCAACCGAATGAAGTTCTACTCGGGGTGGGTTAAATCTCACCTACGGCCGTGTCGACATCGGAATATACCTTGATCCGCCGGTCGAGCCCGGTCGTGCGCAGGATGCGGGCCACCGGGGCCTGCGGCCCGGCCAATGACACGCCGCCGCCCTCTCCCGTGGCCAGCCGCCATGCCTCGATGAGCACCGACAGCCCGCTGGAGTCCATGAACGACAACTGCTGGAGATCGAGCACCAGCCAGGCGCCATCCTGTTTGATGGCGTCGCGCACCTCGTCGCGGAGGAACGGCGCCGTGAACAGGTCCAGCTCACCCTCAACGGCCACCACCACGGCATCGCCAAGGGCATGTCGCGCAAGCCGCAGCTTCATTTGGCCCCTCCTCGATGAGCCACTGTACTTCGACATCCCCGGGTACCGGGCATGCACAAACTCGGATCATCCGTATGTGAGGCCCGAAACAGGAAAATGACCTTCCTGGATCAGCCATGCTCCGCCGGTGCGGGGATGGCGAAGCCGTACGGGAGCTCCAGGCGGTGGCGGGCGAGCAGTTCGGCGTCGGCGAGCAGCTCGCGGGTCGGCCCGTCCGCGACGATCACGCCGTCGGAGAGGATCAGCGAGCGTTCGCAGAGCTCCAGCGCGTACGGCAGGTCGTGGGTGACCATGAGCACGGTCACGTCGAGCGAGCGCAGGACCTCGGCCAGCTCCCTGCGGGCGGCCGGGTCGAGGTTGGAGGACGGCTCGTCGAGCACCAGGATCTCCGGCTCCATCGCCAGCACGGTCGCCACGGCCACCCGCCGGCGCTGGCCGAACGACAGGTGGTGCGGCGGCCGGTCGATGACCTCCAGCATGCCGACCCGCTCCAGCGCGCCCTTGACCGCGCACTCCAGCTCCGCGCCCGACACGCCCGAGTTGGCCGGGCCGAAGGCCACGTCGTCCCTGACCGTGGGCATGAAGAGCTGGTCGTCCGGGTCCTGGAAGACCAGGCCGACGCGCTGCCTGATCTCCTTGAGCGTGTCCTTGCGCACCGGCGTGCCCGCCACGCTCACCGAGCCGTGCCCGGCCGTGAGGATGCCGTTCAGGTGCATGACGAGGGTGGTCTTGCCGGCGCCGTTGGGGCCGAGCAGCGCGACGCGCTCGCCGCGCCGGATCGTGAAGTCCACGCCGAACAGGGCCTGCGTCCCGTCGGGGTAGGCGTAGGCGAGCCGGTTGACTTCGAGGGAGTTGACGGCCGGAGAGTTCACAGTGACAGTCCTTGTACGGCGGACAGGCCTAGTACGGCCAGGGCGATGCCTGGCAGAGCGAGGGCCGTGGCCCATTGCCCAACGGATCCCGAAATTTCGTCCATCATCGGCATCCGTCCGGAATAGCCGCGGCTGAGCATCGCGAGGTGCACCCGCTCACCCCGTTCGTACGAGCGGATGAACAGGGCGCCCGCCGAGCGCGCGATCACCGGGATGTGCCGGAAATTCCGGGCCTCGAAGCCACGAGACTCCCGCGCGACCCGCATCCGCCGCATCTCATCCATGATCACGTCCATGTAGCGGAGCATGAACATGGCGATCTGCACCAGCAGGCTGGGCAGCCGGAGCCGCTGGGCGCCGATGAGGATGACCCGCGGCTCGGTGGTGGCCGCGAGCAGGATCGAGGCGACCACCCCCAGCGTCGCCTTGGCCAGGATGTTCCACCCGGCCCAGAGCCCGGCCACGCTCAGCGAGACGCCCAGCACGGTCGTCCGCTCCCCCAGCCCGATCACCGGGATGAGGAAAGCGAACAGCACGAAGGGCAGTTCGACCACCATCCGCCGCAGCACGTACGTCAGCGGCACCCTGGCGGCCAGCGCGACGCCCGCGAGCAGGACCGCGTAGAGCCCGAAGGCCCAGAACCGCTCCCTCGGCGTCGCCACCACCACGATCGCGAAGGCGGCGACGGCCAGCAGCTTGCACTGCGGCGGGAGCCGGTGCACGACCGAGTCGCCTGCCAGGTAGAGCTGATGATGGTGCCCCGCGCCCACCCGACACTCACCGTCTCTCGTTCACTGGCGTCAGACCCGGGCCTTCTCGCGGCCACGGGCGGCATAGGCGACGCCCCCGGCGATGAGCAGCACGAGCCCGACCCCGATGATCCCGGCGACACCCACCGGGATGCCGCCCACATCACCGTAGTCGGCCAGCGCCCACGAGCCGAACACGTGGTGGGTGGCCTGGTCGAGGAATCCATGGTTCTCGGCGACCGCCTCCAGACCGTCGGGATTGGAGGAGGCGAAGAAGGACACGATCCCGGCCAGCACCAGCGTCAGGCCGAGGCCGCCGAGCAGGAACGCCCGCAACGGGCCGCGGGCGGCGGTCACCGGCTCCTCGGCGGCGCCCACCGTGACCGTCGTCCCCGCGGTCGTCCCCACAGTCGCCCCCGCGGTCGTGTCCTCAGTGCCCCTCAGCACGAGAGGCGTGCTCAGCCCGCGCGCGCCGTACACGAGGTCCGGCCGGACGGCCAGCACCGCGCCGACGGTCAGGGCCGTGATGACGCCTTCGCCGATGCCGATCAGCACGTGCACGCCGCCCATCGCGGCCGCCACCGCGGAGACCTCGATCGGCGCGGTGCCGCCGACCCAGAACAGCGCCGAGAACACCAGGGCGGCGGACGGCACGGAGACCAGCGCGGCGAGGAACGCGGCCACCGTCACGCCGCCCTTGCCCTTGGCGAGCCGCGCGACCAGCCGGAAGACGCCCCAGCCGACCAGTACGGTGACGATGCCCATGATCGTGATGTTGATCCCCAGCGCCGTGAGACCGCCGTCGGCGAAGAACACGCACTGCACCAGCAGAACCACGGCCATACAGAGCACGCCCGTATAGGGCCCCACGAGGATCGCGGCCAGCGCCCCGCCCAGCAGATGCCCACTGGTGCCCGCGGCGACGGGGAAGTTGAGCATCTGGACGGCGAAGATGAACGCGGCCACCAGCCCGGCCATGGGCGCGGTCCGGTCGTCGAGCTCGCGGCGCGCGCCGCGCAGGCAGACCGCCAGGCCCGCGGTGGCGACCGCGCCGGCGGAAACGGATACGGCCGCGTTGAAGAAGCCATCGGGTACGTGCACGGCAAAGCCCTTCGTCAAGCGGTGTCGCAACACGCCTACTTTAGGACATTGTCTTGCACCTGCACATAGATGGCAATTAGCGGAGAATTCTACGGAAGACCGTACGGGTGGTCATCTTGAGCACGACTGTGCTCAGCCGTCCCTTGCCCGACGTCGCGTACGGCCGCACGCTCCGCAGCACGGCACCGCCGCGCAACCGGCCCCACAGCCGGCGCGGCGCCGCGACGGTCTGGGCGTCGGTCTCGATCCGGAACCTCGCGGGCGGCCCGCCCAGCTCGACCTCCAGATAGGCGTCCCAGATGCCCGGCGCGAACTTGCCCATCGCGGGCCGGGCCGCGAACCCGCCGCCCGGCAGCGCGACCACCCGCTCGGCCCGTTCGTTGCCCGTACGCCGCTCGCGCCAGACCAGCCGGGTGATCGCCGAGGCCGCCGGGATCACGCCCACGACCGTGACCTCGCCGTCGATGAGCAGCCGCCGCCCGAGCGTCCAGCGGGTCCGGTGGATCCTGGCCCGGCCCGGCACCGTCATCAGGTGCCCGCCGACGTCGATGCTGAGGTTGCCGTTGTCCTTGGTGAAGTACGGCAGCGCCACCACGGCGCCGATGAGCCGGGGTGTCGGGCGGGTGACGCAGCTGTCGCGGTCGGCGCCGAGCCGGCCGTACCGGACCACGCCCTCCATCTCGACGGCCACCCGCAGATCCCAGATGCCGGAGTCGAGCGCGGCCACGTCGACGCTGGCGACGAACGCGGCGCCCTCGCGCTCGGCGGGCACGATCAGCTCCTGCCCGCGCACGTTGCGGGCGCGCAGCACGAGCGCGACACCGTCGTGCTCCGGCATGCCGTCGAGCCCGGCCACCCCGGTCACGACCAGCCGGTTCGCCTCCCAGCGCAGGCCGGTCAGCCGGCGGCGTACGGCGGCGCCCTCGATCTGGGCCAGCCGCACCAGGCGGTGGATGTCGCCGAGTGCGGCGATCCGCTGCTGGTCGGTCCGGCTGAGCTTGGCGTAGACGCCGGGCGTCAGCCACCGGTCGCAGAGCGCGGCCACCTCCTGCGCGATCTCCTTGCGCTGCACCTCGTCCGACTTCAGGAACGGCACGCCGAGCTGCTCGAACACGTCGAGCCTGAAGTGCCGGCGGAGCAGGTGGTCGCGCAGCGGCCCCGGCGGGACGTGCTCGGTCATGAGCTGGATCGGCCCGCGGATCATGCCGAGCCAGCCGCGTGGATCCCGGCTGCCCGGCTGCTGCATGATGCTGCTGCCATCGGACCTGGAGACGAGGTGGTAGCAGTCGTAGTCAGCGACCACGGAGATCACCTTGGCGTGGCAGTAGGCGTGCACGGTGAAGTGGATGTCCTCGCCGACCAGCATGCCCTCGCCGAACTTGATGCCGTGGCTGATCAGCATCTCCCTGCGGAACAGCTTGAAGCAGCTCAGGCTGTTGTAGACGGCGCTGTCACCGAGCTCGGCCCGCTCGGCGCCGCGGTGGAACATGGACGTCGGAGCGCGCCTGCCGTGCCCGACGACCTTGCCGAGCACGATGTCGGAGCCGTTGCGGTCGGCCATGGCGACCATGCGTTCGAGCGCCTCGGGGCCCAGGTAGTCGTCGGCGTCGCAGAAGAACACGTAACGGCCGGTGGCGTGCTCGATGCCGATGTTGCGCGGCCGCCCGGCGCCGCCCGAGGCGGCGATGCTGACAACCTTGACGTTGCCCTTGTGATAGGTGGCGTAGAGGTCGAGCAGCTCGTCGCTGCCGTCGGTCGATCCGTCGTCGACGACGATGATCTCTTTCCTGATCCGCTGCACCAGCGCGGCGGTGAGACACCGGTCCAGATATTCACGGCAGTTGTGGGCCGGGATGATGACGCTGACGTCCACCGCGTCCTCGTCGCCGTTAGATGTCGCCATAGCCACAACCGCGCCCCTCAGCCGCCATCACTTACCGCAGTCACGTCGTTTCAGTATGTGATGACGACCGGGCATCGCGTGGCCGATCTCGCCTCTTCATCCGCGCCTTTTCCCCAGACAGAAGATTCGCCGCACTCATCGCATAAGCGCAGGTGAACCCGCCAATCCGCACAATCCGGCGGGACCGAACGGGGTTCAGGGACGCTGTTTTCCCACCCGGATGGAGAGAACCCCCTCCGGGGGAAGGATGCCCTACCCCCACGCGAGGTCAGGTGATCCACGGGAGGGGGTGACGCGTCTACAGTGAGGCAACCTTGACCGGGGAGGTGGCGAGAGTGGGATCCGATCTTCGCGGGCCCAGGGTGACCGGCTCGGCCGTACACGATGCGGAGTTCATCGTCTCCTCAGCGCGACTGGGAGAGCTCCATGAATGCTCCGCCCTGCTCCGCCGTACGCGGATCAGGGCGGAAGAGATCGTGGACGAGGCACGAGCGCTGCTCGCCGAGGCCGAGGCACAGGGCGACCATGAGCGGATCGTCATCCGTGCCGCCCAGCTCGACGAGGCGCGCCAGGCGTACTGCAAGGTGCTGAACGCGTACGTGACGATCTGCCGCCGGATCAACGAGGAGCGACAGGAGATCATGCAGGCGCTCACGGGGTTGTCAGGCATTGCCTGACGAGCTAATGTCAGGCCATGCCTGACTGGATGGACAACCTGCGCTGCTCGTTCTGTCACAAGAGCAGCGCCGACATCGCCAAGCTCATCGCCGGACCCGGTGTGCACATCTGCAACGAATGTGTGGGTCTGTGCGCCGACATCCTCAAGGAAGTGGGGCTCGACCCCTCCCCCGAGCCCCGCCTGCCCATGTGGGAGAGCATGAGCGAGGACCAGATCCTCGATCATCTCCCCAAGATCGCCGCCGTGCAGGTCCAGGTCGACGACAATCTGCACGACTGGGTACGACACCTCCGCACCAGGAACGTCAGCTGGGAGCGCATCGGCGCCTCGCTCGGCATGACGCGGCAGTCCGCCTGGGAACGGTTCAGGGAATGACCGTTCAGGGATTGATCGGTAAACCCCTGTGACTTGTGGGGCGTCCTTGATGCCAGGGAGGCCCACCATGCAAGTCCTCGATGGCCTCGCGGCGCCCGATCTGGCCGAGCTCCATCTGGAGCTGATCCTCATCGCGGCGTTGCACGAGGAGGCTGAAAGCCTGTCCACCCGTTGAACGGGCTCCAGCTCCCCGATCGCACCGGGGAGCTGGAGCAGGGGTCAGTATCTCATCGACCCGCTCGACCTGATCCGGGGAACGGGCGTCAGCAGGTCACCGACCCAACTCGGGGAACCGGCCTCAGTGAGTCGCGGACCCCACCGGGGAATCGGCCTCAGTGGGTTGCGGACCCGCCGCCCCCGCCGGGGAGCTGGCCGCGGATGGCGCCGTCGGGATACTTCGCGTTGTGCACGTTGACGTAGTACCGATCCGGCGACGTGACGATGCCGTGCAGCTCGTTCTGGGTCAGGACGAGCGCGGCGTTCGAGCCGCTCTGTTGCTTGGCCGCCTTGATGCAGCCTTTCGCGGGACCCTTGGTCGGGGCCTTCAGGGTGACGGTGATCGGGCCTGCCACGCCCCTCTTGCCCCGGTGGATGTGGGCGGCCGTGGCGGGCAGGATGCGGTCGGCGGCGATGGTGTAGCAGAGCGTCTCGCCCTTCACCTGGTAGGTGAAGGCGCCATGCCCGTCCGGGTCACCTGGACCCGGCACCTCCTGCCGACCGGTCATGACGACGCGTTGCCCGCGGTCGGCGGCGCCGGCGGGGCTCGCGGTGCCGGTCGGGCTCGCGCCGGCGGGGCCCGGGAGGGCGGCGAGGCCGGTGACGAGGGCCGCGGTGGTGAGGGTGGCGACTGCCAAGGGTCTGCTCATGGGATGTGGTCCTCTCCCATCACACTTCAGGACACCCTGCCGCACTCATATGTCGGTATTTCGAGGCGGCGAATCATGGGCGAAGCGGCTTGACGGTAAGCACCTGTACCTGCCGGAGACAGCGCCGGTAATATCCGCATTTATGCTGCGCTGTGCCGTATTGGATGATTACCAGGATATCGCACTCGGCCTCGCCGACTGGTCCCCGGTGCGGGCGACGAGCTTTCGCGAGCACTTCGCCACGCAGGACGACCTGGTGCGGGCCGTACGCGACCACGAGATCCTGGTGATCATGCGGGAGCGCACGCCGTTCCCCGCCGAGCTCTTCGCCCGGCTCCCGAACCTGCGCCTGCTCATCACGACGGGCATGCGCAACGCCTCCATCGACCTCGACGCCGCCCGCGCCCACGGCGTCACGGTCTGCGGCACCGCAGGCAGCTCGGCGCCGCCCACCGAGCTGACCTGGGCCCTCATCCTGGGCCTGGCCCGCCACCTGATCCCCGAGGCCACCGCGCTGCGGACGGGCGGTCCCTGGCAGCACACGATCGGCCTGGACCTGCGCGGCAGCACCCTCGGCCTGCTCGGCCTCGGCAAGATCGGCTCCCAGATGGCCGCCATCGGCCGCGCCTTCGGCATGGACGTGGTCGCCTGGAGCCGCAACCTCACCGCCGACCGCGCGGGCGAGCTGGGCGTACGGTACGCGGCCACGAAGGAGGCACTGCTGGCCGAGTCGGACATCGTGTCGATCCACCTCGTCCTCGGCGACCGGACCCGCGGGCTGATCGGCGCTCCGGAGCTGGCGCTGATGCGTCGCACGGCGTATCTGGTCAACACCTCGCGGGCGGCCATCGTGGACCAGGCCGCCCTGATCGAGGCGCTGACGGAGGGCCGCATCGCCGGCGCCGGGCTGGACGTCTTCGACCAGGAGCCGCTTCCGGACGACCACCCGCTGCGCACGCTGCCGAACGTCCTGGCCACGCCGCACCTCGGCTACGTCACCCAGGGCAACTACCGCACGTACTTCCAGGAGGCCGTGGCCGACATCGCGGCATTCCTCGCGGGCGCTCCGATCCGGCTGCTCACGTAACCCCCCTCCTCGCGGGCAGCCCAGTCCAGCTGCTCACGTGGTCTTCCCCCGTGCCCGGAAGGCCGCGGTCTTGACCCGGTTCTGGCAGGCGGTGGAGCAGAAGCGGCGTGTGCCGTTGCGCGACACGTCCACATAGACCCGGTCGCAGTGCGGCGCCGTGCACACGCCGAGCCGGTCGAAGAACTCGCCGCCGAGCACGATCGCGAGCCCGGTGGCGCAGCTGGCCGCCCAATCACCGGCCAGGGTGCCGCCCGTGCCGTGGAAGTGGAGATGCCACGGCTCGCCGTCGTGCCGTTGGAGCGTCGGCCGGGCGTGCGACTCCTCGAGCAGGCTGTTGACCTGCGTCGCCGCCGTGTCGATGTCGTCCGCCGCGACGGCCTCGAAGACCATGCGCAGGCGCGCCGCGATCTCGGCGTACGCGCCGCCCTCCGCCTCGGTGACCTCGGGATGCGTGGGGTAGACGGTTCGGAGCACGTCCGTGGCGGCGGTGGCGAGATCGTGCGGCGCCGGCCAGGGCCGCCCCCGGCTCTCGCCGGGGGTCAGCACATTGACCACCGCCACGGCGACTCGGACGACCGCGTCCGTGTGACTGTTGAAATCCACTTGACCAGTTACATCCAATGCTTTAGCTTGTGACTGTCTAAAGCTTAAACGAGGGTCACAAGGAGACGACGTGCTCACTCACGAGATCGCACTCGACTGGATCGCGCGCTGGGACCGGCAGCAGGAGGGCTACCTGCCCGACCGCGAGGAGCGCTTCACCGCGTTGATCGACGCCGTCGAGGCGCTGGGCCGCCCTGACCCGCTGGTCATCGACCTGGGCTGCGGGCCGGGCTCGCTGTCCGCCCGTCTCCTGGAGCGGCTGCCCAAGGCCACGGTGATCCCGGTCGACGCCGACCCGCTGCTGCTCGGCCTCGGCCGGGCCGCGTACCCGCGGCTCGGCTTCGTCGACCTCGACCTGCGTACACCGGGCTGGACAGACTCGCTGTCCCTGGACCGCCCGGCCGACGTCGCGGTGAGCACCACCGCGCTGCACTGGCTCGCCGTGCCGGAGCTCCGGAAGTTGTACGCCGATCTGGTCTCCGTGCTGCGGCCGGGCGGGCTGCTCCTCAACGGCGACCACTTCGACTCCGACGACGCCACCACTCCGGCCATCGCCCGGCTCGAACGCGCCGTCCACGACCGCCACACCGACCGGGTGTTCGCCGACGGCCGGCCCGAGGACTGGCGGCAGTGGTGGGACGCGATCGCCGCCGAGCCGGCCTTCGCCGAGCTCAACGACGCCCGTACCGCTCGCACGACCGCGGGCGCCAATCACAGCGGCACCGAGTCCGGCCTGCTGTCCCAGCACGTCGAGGCCCTGCGGGCGGCGGGCTTCGCCGAGGTCGGCACGCTCTGGCAGCGCGGCAACAACCGCCTCCTCTGCGCCGTCCGCGCTTGACAGCCGTCCGCGCCTGACCGGGGTTCCTAGCCCCACACCTCCCGCGCGGTCTCGGCGATCAGGGCCAGCTTGGCGAACTGCTGGTCGGCGTCGAGCACGTTGCCCTCGACAGTCGAGGAGAAGCCGCACTGCGGGGACAGGCAGAGCTGGTCCAGGTCGATGAACTTGGCGGCCTCGTCGATGCGCCGCTTGAGCGCGTCCTTGGACTCCAGCTCGCCGTGTTTGGTGGTGACCAGGCCGAGCACCACCATCTTGCCCGGCGGTACGTAGCGCAGGGGTTCGAAGCCGCCCGAGCGCTCGTCGTCGAACTCCAGGAAGAACCCGTCCACCGCCAGCTCGCCGAACAGCGCCTCGGCCACGAAGTCGTAGGCCCCGGAGGCCGCCCAGGAGGAGCGGAAGTTGCCGCGGCACATGTGCGTGGTGATCGCCATGCCCTCGGGCTTGGCCGCGAGCGCGATGTTGATCTGCTTGATGTAACGCAGGTGCATGTGCTCAGCGTCGTCGCCGCGTTCGGCGAGCTCGGCCCGCTGCGCCGGGTCGTTCAGGTAGGCCAGGCTGGTGTCGTCGAACTGCAGGTAGGTGCAGCCCAGCTCGCCGATCTTGCGCACCTGCTCGGCGTAGGCGGCGCTGAGGTCGCTCCAGAACTCCTCGACGTCGGGATAGACGTCCGGGTCGATGGAGGCGGGACCGCCGCGGTAGTGGACCATGCTGGGCGAGGGGATGGTCAGCTTGGGCATCGCCGTGGTCACGGTGTCGCGCAGGAACGTGAAGTGGTCGGCGAAGATCGGCTCGGTCAGCCTGATCTTGTCGTGCACCCGCATCGCCGCCGGGGTGTACTCGAGGTCGCCCTGCTCGTTGTGGAAGCGGACCGTGATGTGCTCGCCGGTGGCCTGGCCGATGCCGCCGAGCTGGTAGATGAAGTCCATGTGCCAGGAGGCCCGGCGGAACTCTCCATCGGTCGCCGCCTGCAGGCCCAGCTCCTCCTGCCTGCGCACGACCTCGCGGATCGCCTCGTCCTCCACCTCGCGCAGCGCCTCGCCGGTGAGGCTCTCACGGGCGCTGAGCAGGGCGGGTGGCCGGAGCAGGCTGCCGACATGGTCCGCGCGGAAAGGTGGGGAGGTGCGCATGTGGATCACCTTCTCTAGGCGTACGTAGTACGCCCAAAGTTAGGCCACTGTGCAACGACTGTCACTATTCTGCCCAACGTCCTCCTGATCACAATGTTGGGCACTCTATTGACAGGCGTAAAGGCCCTGCCTACATTCAGGGCCACATTCGCGGTCCTGGAGGTCCTGATGCGCAGGTTTCTCCCGTCCCTGGCCTGTCTCGTTCTCGCCACGGCCGCGTGCGGCAGCGGTGGCGGTGGCGGATCCGGCGCTCAAGACCCGATCAAAGTGGGCCTCATCGTCTCGCTGACCGGCAACTACACCCCACTCGGCAGCGAGGACAAGAAGGCCGTCGAGCTGGCCGTCGAGCAGATCAACAACGGCGGCGGCCTGCTGGGCCGCAAGGTGGAGCTCGTCGCCCGCGACGACAAGACCGCGCCGGACCAGGGCATCGTGGCCTACAACCAGATCAAGGGCGAGATCGACGCGCTGATCGGCCCGGTCTTCTCCAACTCGGCGCTGGCGATCGAGCCCCTGGCGCAGCGCGACAAGATGCCCTACCTGTCGCTGGCCCCCGCCCAGGAGCAGGTCGAGCCGATCAAGTCGTACGTCTTCGTCACCCCCGCGCTGTCCAGCATGTACGCCGAGCGCTACCTGCAATACCTCCAGGCCACCGGCCTCAAGACGGTCGCGGTCGCCTACGACTCCAAGAGCGCCTACTCCGTGTCCGGACACAAGGCCATGGTCGCGCTCGCCCCGAAATACGGCGTCAAGATCGCCGTGGACGAACCGTACGAGACCACGACCTCCGATTTCAGCCCGCTCTTCACCCATGTACGCGGCTCCGCGGCCGAGGCGCTGGTCTTCTGGGGTTCCGGCGCGCCGGGCGTCACCGCCGCCAAGCAGTACGCCGCCGCGGGGTTGAAGGTGCCGCTGTTCCTGACCGCCTCCCAGGCCAGCAAGCTCTGGCTGGAGCCGATGGGCGCGGCGGCCGAGGAGATGACCGTGCAGAGCGCCATCGGCGTGGTGGGCGAGCAGTTACCCGATGGCAAGCAGAAGCAGGTCATCGAGCAGATGGCCAAGCCGTACCAGCAGAAGTACGGCTACCCGCCGCCGCAGTTCGCGCAGGACGGCTACAGCGCCGGCCTGCTGCTGTTCGAGGCGATCAAGAAGGCCGGCGGCACCGACAAGGCCAAGATCCAGCAGGCACTGGAGACCATGGACCTGGTCACCCCGAACGGCCGGTTCCGCTACTCTCCCACCGACCATTCCGGGCTCTCCCCCGAGTACATCTCGGTCAACACCGTGAAGAACGGCCAGTTCATCACCACGCCGTGGGCCAAGGCGCAGCTCGCCAAGACCGTGGCCGCGGAGTAGCGGTGCTGGCGGTCACCGGGATATCGCGCTCCTTCGGAGGCGTCTACGCCGTCGACGACGTCACACTGAGCGTCGCGGACGGCGAGGTGTGCGGGATCATCGGGCCCAACGGCGCGGGCAAGTCCACGCTGTTCAACCTCGTCACCGGCCACCTGCTCGCCGACCGCGGCGAGATCGCCTTCCTCGGGCGCCGGGTCGAGCGGCTGGCGCCCCACAGCCGGGCCCGGCTCGGCATGTCCATCGTCTTCCAGGGCGCCCGGGTGTTCCGCGGTATGACGGTCAGGGAGAACGTCATGGTCGGGACGCACAGCCGTACCCGGGCCGGGTTCGTCTCGGCGGCGCTGCGGCTGCCACGGCATCGCGCCGACGAGCGGGAGATCGCCCGCGAGGCGGACCTCGCCCTCGACCGGGTGGGGCTGGCCGAGTGGGCGGACCGGCCCGCCGACCAGCTCCCGATCGGCCAGCAGCGCGCGCTGCAGCTGGCCCGCGCCCTGTGCGCGCGGCCCCGGCTGCTGCTGCTCGACGAGCCCGCCTCCGGGCTGCGCGGCGGCGAGCGCGAACGGCTCGCCGCCCTGGTCGAGGAGCTGCGCGCGAGTGGGCTGACCATCCTGCTCATTGAGCACGACGTCGCCTTCGTGACCCGGCTCGCCGACCGCGTCGTCGTCCTCGACCTCGGGCGGGTCATCGCGGACGGCTCCCCCGCCGAGGTGCGCGCGGACCCGCTCGTACTCGCCGCCTATCTCGGACAGGCTTCATGATCGACGTCCGCGACCTGGTCGTCTCGTACGGCGCCGCCACCGCGCTCGATCACGTCACACTCTCGGTACGGCGCGGCGAGATGGTCGCGCTGCTCGGCCCGAACGGCGCGGGCAAGTCGACACTGGCCAACACCCTGGCGGGCCTGCTCACTCCGGCCTCCGGGACCGTGCGGATCGATGGCCGGCTGGCGCTCATCCCCGAGGGCCGCCAGGTGTTTCCGGATTTGTCGGTCGCCGACAATCTCGCCCTCGGCGGCTGGCGCTCCCGGCAGCGCGACCCGTCGTTCGTCTACCAGCTGCTGCCGCGGCTGGCCGAGCTGGCCGGCAGGCGGGCGGGCGTGTTGTCGGGCGGCGAACAGCAGATGGTGGCCTTCGGCCAGGCCCTGATGGCGCGGCCCGACGTGCTCGTGGTCGACGAGCTGTCGCTGGGGCTCGCCCCCCTGCCCACCGCCAAGCTGGCCGAACACCTGGTCGAGCTCAACCGTACGCATGGGCTGACGGTGCTGCTCATCGAGCAGAACGCGCGGCTGGCCTTCGAGCTGTGCCAGCGGGCCTACGTCTTGGAATCCGCGCGCGTGGTGGCCGAGGGCGAGTGCGCCGAGCTGGCCGACGACCCGCGCGTGGCCGGCGCGTACCTGGGCGGGGCGATCACATGAGCGCGTTCATCGGTTACCTGCTCAACGGCCTGGCCGTCGGATGCGCGATCGCGCTCATCGCCAGCGGGCTGGTCACCATCTACCGGGTCACCGGGGTGGTCAACTTCGCCCAGGGCACCTTCGCCGTCGTCGCCGGGCTCTGCACCTCCTCGCTGCTGGGGCTCGGGGTCCCCCACGGGGTCAGCGAGGTGGCCGCCGTCCTGGTCGCCGCGCTCGCGGGCCTGCTGACCGGCCTGGCCGCCACCGGTAAACGGGACACCACCCCGCTGTCGTCGCTCATCGTCACGCTCGGCGTGGGCGTCCTCGCGTACGCCGTCGAGATCGTCCTGTGGGGTGACCAGCCGCGCTCGGCCCCCGGCCTGGCCGGCTCGGTGACCATCGCCGGGGCCCACGTTCAGACCCAGCACCTGCTCGTCATCGCCGTCACCGCGGCGACGTTCGTCCTGCTCGTCCTGTTCTTCGGCCGTACGTACCTGGGCAAGGCGCTGACCGCGTGCGCCTCCAACCCCTTCGCCGCCCGCGTCATCGGCATCGACACCCGGCTGATGGGCCTGCTGGCCTTCGCCCTGGGCGGGCTGCTCGGCGGCATCGCCGGAGTGCTGGTCACGCCGCTGCGGCCCATCTCGTTCGACACCGACGTCACGCTCATCGTCAACGGCTTCGCTGCCGCCGTGTTCGGCGCGCTCACCCGTCCCGGCGTCGCGCTCGGCGGCGCGCTGCTGCTCGGCGTCGCCGAGACGATGGCGGCGGGATACGGCTACGGGTCTCACCAGCTGGAGGTCGCTCTGGGTCTCATGCTCGTCGTCATGGTCGTACAGGCGAGCCGCCGATCGACGATTCACCAGGAGACGGTGTGAAGCGGGCGGCCGCCGGGCTGCTGATCGCCGCCGTCACGCTCGTCCTGCCCGCCGTGCTCGACGACAGCTCACTGGCCGTGTACATCCTGCTCGGCCTGGCGGCCATGGTCACGGTCGGGGTCTCCCTGCTCATGGGGTACGCCGGGCAGGTCTCCCTGGGCCAGGGCGCCTTCTACGCCATCGGCGCCTACACCGCCGCCCTGCTCGCGCTGAACGGCGTCCCGCCCCTGGCCGGGCTGATCGCCGCGCCCGTCGCGGCGGCGGCGTTCGCCCTCGTCATCGGTACGCCGCTGCTGCGGCTGCGCGGCCACCACCTGGCCTTCGCCACCCTGGCCATGCAGCTGATCCTGCTCTCCCTGGCCGGGCAGCTGGACTTCACCGGCGGCGACATCGGGCTGCAGGCCATCCCCCGGTTCGGCATCGGCTCGGTCGAGGCGGAGAGCGCGTCGGCGTACGCCTATCTGACGTGGGCGGGCCTGGCCCTGGTGATGCTCGTGACGCACAACGTGATCGCCTCCCGGCCCGGCCGGGCGCTGCGCGCCCTGGCCACCAGCGAGACCGCCGCCGCCTCCGCCGGGATCCCGGTCGGCCGCTACAAGCTCGTCGTGTTCGCGCTGTCGGCCGCCTTCGCCGGTCTGGCGGGTGGGATCTACTGCTTCTACACCGGGTACGTCGCGCCGGGGTCGTTCCCGGTGCTCATCTCGATCCAGTACATCGTCATGGCAGTCGTCGGCGGCCTGGGCACGATCTGGGGAGCCGTCGTCGGGGCCACCGCGATCACGCTGCTCGTGCAGGGGCTGGACCGGGTCGCGAACCTGCAGGGGATGCCGACGTACGCGCCGAGCGTGCTGTCGTACGCGGTCTACGCGCTCGTCCTCATCCTCGTCGTCCTCTTCATGCCCCGGGGGCTGCTGCCCACGTTCGCCCGGCGTAGTTCGCCGAATCCGCGCGGCAATTCCCGGTGAACCTGCCGATGAGGAATAGCGGTGAACCTGGATCGGGGGTCACTGCGTACTTCGTGGCAATCGACTTTCCGGAGACTTGCCATGAGGATCCGCTATTCGGCCATTGTCCTCGCGCTTTTCGGTGTCGCCGCGTGTAATGGCGGCGGCGAACCGGCGGCACCGGCGTTCGCGGGCGGCGCGACCGCGAATCCGCTGCCGGCCGGCGCGTCGGTCTCCCCTTCCGAGGCCAAACGCATTTTCGACGGGTACGAGCGGGTGGCCGAGCAGGCGAGTTCGAAGGGCAAGGGCTGGGAGGCCGCGGAAGCCGGGCTCTCGCTGCAACTGACCAACGCCGACGCCCGGATGGACACGCTGCTCGGCGAGCGCAGGAGAGGCCGCGCCGGGGCCACCAAGACCCGGTTCGCGATCCCGGCGAGTGGCGACTGGTTCCTGGCCGAGTACAAAACCGGGTCGAACTGGACGCAACTGATCTTCCAGCAGACCACCGAAGGGTGGCGCGTGGTCTCCGCCTCCGCGACACAGCCACCCGCCATCGCCAAGGACGGCAACGGCTACGCCACCGCGCTGAACGTGGACGAGCGCGGCGGCCTCGCCGTCTCACCCCGGCAGGCGGCCACGACGCACGCGCGCCTGATGAGCACACTCGGCGCGGACGCGGACGCCAAGCAGCTGTTCGCGGCCGGGGATTACACCACCAAACTCGTGGCGAGCCAGCGGAGTGACCGGAAAAAGGCGCAGGGCCAGTGGAATCTCAAATACCAGCCGCAACTCGCACCGGAGATCTTCGCCCTCAAGACATCGGCCGGCGGTGCCGTGGTCTGGTACGGCATGCGCGAACTGGACACCTTCACCGCCCGTGCCGGCGCCGCGCAATTGGGGCTGTCACAGCCCGGTTGGAAGGCGCTGAGCCGCGGCGCGTTCTACAAATCCAAGGTCACCATGGAGAGCGGGGCCATTTATGTCGCCGTCATTCCTCCGTCGTCCGGAAAGGTGCGGGTGATCAGCCAGTGGTTCGCGCCATTCCGCGTTAGCGGATCATGAGCGCATATGGCGGCAAATGTCCCGAGGGAAAGATTCTTTTACCAGCCCTTTACCGTGCGTAGTAGATCGCTTACTGTGTGTGCATCCGGCCTGGTCACGAGCCAGACAGCCCTCCGCACGATGAAAGGTGCACAGCATGCGCGCTCTCCCTCTCGTCGCTCGAACCGCCGCACTCGTCGCCGCGATCTTCCTGGCGGCACCGGCCCTCTCCGCGGCCGCCAATCCTCTCCCGCGACCCGCCGTCCTCGGCGCCCCGCCCGTGGACAAGCTCAGCGCCGTCTGCTTCAAGCTGCCGTACTTCGGTCCGAAGGGGCACGCCAACTTCGATTTCGGGCCGAAGGTCGTCCAACTGCTCAATGACCGGGGCGTCAAGGTGGAAGGAGTCGACCCGATCGAGGCCAAGCCCGGCAACAAGGGCGTCTACATGCCGATCGGCTGGCAGCAGGACCACATCGACCCCTGCAACGGCGTCTACTACCCGGGCGGCTTCACCCTCAACGACGTCAAGAGCGGCCACAAGGTGACGATCCACGACATCCGCCTGCGCGCTGACGGCACTCACGCCGAGGTGACGATCGACGGGGTCGAGCAGGGCGAGCAGCTCGTGGCGACGTACAAGCTGCACGAGTTCCTGCCGACCGTGGCCACGCCCCGCCCGCTGGAGGGCGGCGTCGGGCCGAAGTACTGGCCGTTCTACGTCAGCCCATACCTCAGCACCACGGTCAAGGACATCACCGGCATCACCCTGAACGCGGGCGAGTACCTCGCCAACCTCGACGCGGTCGTCCAGTACGTGTGACGTAACAGTCCGGCACCCGCGGCGACGGAGAACCCCCTTCGTCGCCGCGGACCGGCCAGAACCGCGTACGAGACCATCCGCGAAGCGAGGGACATGATGCTGAACCTCATCGGCAGACGGCCGTGGCTCATGGCCGCCGCCGCCTCCACCGCCGTACTGACCGGCGCCGTGCTGCTCGGCCCGGCGATGGACGCCGTCACGGCGACCAGCCATTGGGACGCCCCGGGGACGTTCAAGGACAAGGTCATAGACGCCAGCGACCTGTACGCCTTCACCAGCCCGGACAAGCCCGACACGGTGACCATCGTCGCGAACTACATCCCCTTCCAGATCCCGTACAAGCCCTACCAGTTCGACACCAACGTCCAATACGACCTGCACATCGACAACACCGGCAGCGGCAAGGCGGCCATCACCTACCGCTGGACCTTCCGCAACAAAGGGCTCCCGGTGCCCTCGTTGCTGCGGCGCGAACGCCAGAAGGCCGGACCCGAATCCCTGGTGGAGCAGAGCTTCACGCTGACCAAGCTGCGGCCGGGCCAGCCCGACCAGACCCTCATCAGGGATGGTTACGTGGGCCCGTCCGACATGGGCGTCCTGATCACGCCCGGCTACCAGAGACTGCGCCAGAAGGCCGTGATCGACCTGCCCGGCGGCGGAAAGGTCTTCACCGGGCAGGCCGCCGACCCCTTCTTCAGCGACAACAAGGCGGTGAACCTGCTCAGGTTCGGCATACCGTTCCCGCCGCTGGCCACCGGCGTGCCGATGAACGTCGACTCGCTCGCCATCCAGGTCCCCAAGTCCGAACTGGCCTTGGGCGGCGACCCCACGGCCAACCCGGTCGTCGGCGTCTGGACCACGGCCGCCCGCAAGTCCTTGAACGGCGAATACAAGCAGGTGTCACGGCTGGGCAACCCCAACTTCAACGAGGTGCTCATCCCGTTCGCCTCGCGTGACCGCTTCAACGGCATGCGCCCGCAGGACGACGCCGGCAGCGGCCTGATCGTCGAGTCCACCCGGGACCCGGAGCAGGCCAGAACCGTCGAGCGGCAGGCCGGGGTCAAGGCGCCCGCCCCGCCGCGCGCGGACCTGGAGGAGATCTACCTCACCGGCCTGACCACCAAGCGGGGCGGCCCGCTGAAGGAAGACCTCAACTCGCAGCTGCTCAACCGGGACGCCTCCGGCTTCACGCCCACGGAGCAGTTGCGGCTCAACATGAGCACCCCCGTCACTGCCAAACCGCACAAGTACGGCTACCTCAAAGGCGACAAGCAGGGCTATCCCAACGGCCGCCGCCTCACCGACGACGTGGTCACCGTCAACCTCCGGATGCTCCTCGGCGAACCGGCGGCACCGGGCGCGCCCAATCTGATCGACGAGAACAACCCGGTCTTCCTCACCGCACCCATCACCGGCAGCTTCCCGTACGTCGCCCTGCCGGTGCACTAGACCGGCCGAGTGCATTAGACCGACAGATCGCCCTGACCGACCGAGGACTGATGAGACGCGTACGGAAAGCGCTACCGCTGCTGGGCTGCGTGCTCCTGGGCTGCGCCCTCCTGGCCTGGTTCGCCCCCGGCGCCTGGCTGCGCCGGGACGAAACGCCGCCCACCCCTCCGCGGCGTACTGCGTATGAACCGGCCGCGTTCATCGATCAGGCCCAGGACCACCTGCGCCGCCACCCCGGCGACATGCGGACCTGGGCCGACCTCGGCGGTGCGTACCTGGAGCAGGCCCGCCGCACCGGCGACCCGGCCTTCTACGGCAGGGCACAGGGGGCGTTCCAGCGCTCCCTGCCCGACATCGACGCCGTGATCGGGATGGGCGCCCTGGCCAACGCCCGCCACGACTTCGCCCTCGCGCTGCGCTGGGGCACGCGGGCGCGCACTGCCGCGCCGTACCGATGGCCGCTGTACGCCGTGCTCACCGACGCGTACGTGGAGCTCGGCCAGTACGTCAAGGCCGACCGGGTGCTCCGCCACCTGCTCGACGGCCGTCCGGACCTGGTCTCCTTCACCCGCGCCGCGCACCTGTTCCACCTGCGCGGGCAGAGCGCCCGTGCGCGCGAGGCCCTGGAACGGGCCCGCGACATCGCCTCCGACCCGGCCGACTACGCCTTCTGCGTGTGGCAGCTCGGGGAGCTCGCCTGGAGCGACGGCGACCCGCGCGCCGCCCTGTCCGCCTACACCGAGGCGCTGGCCGCCGACCCCTCGCACACCCCCTCCCTGGCCGGCAAGGCCCGCGCCGAGGCCGCGCTCGGGCGCCTCGCCGACGCGCGCCGCGACTACGCCGACGCAGTCACGCGCAGTCCCTCCTTCGTCGTGGAGTACGGCGAACTGCTCCAGCACCTCGGGGACCAGGTCGGAGCTCGGCGGATGTACGCGGTGTTTCGCGCGCAGGTCAAGCTGCAGGCGGCGAACGGCGTAACGGACTCCCTCGCCGTAGGGCGGTACGAGGCGGACCACGGCTCACCGGCTGTCGCCGTGCGGGAGCTGCGGGCGGAGTGGGGGCGGCGGCACAGCGTGGACGTGGCCGACGCGCTCGGCTGGGCCCTGCACCGGGCCGGGCGCCATGCTGAGGCCGCCCGGTACGCCGCTTACGCCGACCGGCTCGGCGGGCGGAACGCACTGTTCGCCTACCACCGAGGGGAGATCTCCCGCGCCCTCGGCCGGACCTCTTCCGCTCACGACGAGCTGACCAGGGCACTGACCATCAACCCGTACTTCTCGCCGGACGGGCCGGCAAAGGCCCGCGCGGCGCTGGGCGACGTGGAATTGGACGACGCGCCACCCCGTGGCCCGGCGAAGGCCCGTCCGGCGCGGGGCGGCACGGCGTGATCGGCGTTGTCGCCGCTGCTGTGATCCTGGCCGCGCACCCGATGGGGAATCTGAGCGTCAACCACTACGACGGCCTGAGCGTGTTCCTCGACCGGATCGAGGACACGGCGATCATCGACAGCGCCGAGATTCCCACCCTGCAGCAGCGCCAGGGCGCCTCCGGGCCGCCCGACGCCTATGCGGCGCGCGCCTGTGGGGAGCTGGCCGGCGCGGTGCGCGGACAGGCCGGTGATCGGCCGCTGGCCTGGCGGGTCACCAGCGCGTCCTTCGCCTATCGCCCCGGGGCCGCCGGGCTGCCCACCAGCAGGCTCACCTGCCGCCTGTCCGCCCCGCTACGCGTCGACCGGCCGCTCACTCTGACCTTCGCCAACCCCTACCGTGGCGAGGCCGTGGGCTGGCGGGAGATCACGGCGTCCGGCTCCGGTGTCCGGCTCAGCGCGTCCAGTGTGCCCACCCGCAGCGTGTCCGGTGAGCTGCACGCGTACCCGGTGGACCTGCTCAGCTCCCCGCTCGACGTCCGCCAGGCCCGCTTCACGGTGGAGCCGGGCAGCGGCGGTCTTGGAGCACCGGCCCGCGTGCCCGGTGCGGACGTGCTCACTCGCTACACCGGGTTGCTGGCCGACCGCCTCAACAGCCTGGTCGGGGCCGACCGGCTGACGGTCCCGCTCGGGCTGCTGGCCCTGCTCGTGTCGCTGGTCCTGGGCGCCGTCCATGCCGCACTGCCCGGCCACGGCAAGACCGTCATGGCCGCGTACCTGGCCGGGTGTGACGGCCGCGTGCGTGACGCGCTCGCCGTGGCCGCGACGGTGACGCTGACGCACACGGCCGGGGTGATCGTGCTGGGCGTGCTGCTGTCAGTCTCGGCCTCGATCGCCGGGGAGACGGTGCTGGGCTGGCTCGGGGTGATCAGCGGGCTGCTCATCGCGGCGATCGGCACCGCCCTGCTCCGCTCGGCCGTACGACCCGCAAGCCAGCACGGGCACGGACACGGGCACGGGCACTTCGCTCCGTCGGGGCGGGGTGTGGTCGGGTTGGGGGTCGCGGGCGGGCTGGTGCCGAGTCCGTCGGCCCTGGTGGTGCTGCTGGGGGCGATGGCGCTCGGGCGTACGGCGTTCGGGATCGTCACGGTCGTCTGTTATGGACTGGGCATGGCCCTGACCCTGCTCGCCGCGGCCGTCGCCGTCCGCCGCCTGGCCGACCTCACCCTGACGAAGCGGCTGTACAGGCTGCGTCCGTACACGGCGACGATCACCGCCGTACTCGTCCTGCTCGTCGGCATCGGCATCGCCGCCCGCGCCCTGGCCTCCCTCCTCTGAGATGGCGCCGCTGGTCAGGTGGCGGTCGCCACCCGGCCTCCGAGATGGCGCCGCTGGTCAGGTGGCGGTGGCCACCCGGCCGACAGGGGTGAGCCGGTCGCGCCGGTCCAGCCGTCTGACGGCGGCCGCGGAGGCGAGGCCGGCGACGGCCAGCAACAGCCAGGGCAGAGCGGCCAGCCGCGTCGTACGGGCCGCGTCGAGCAGGGCGCCGGCGACCAGGTTGCCGGCCAGGATGCCCACGCCGGACGCCAGGTTGTAGATCCCGTAGTAGGTGCCGATCAACCGATCTCCCGCCATGTCGGCAATGGTGGCCATCTCGAAGGGAAAGGCCATCAGCGTGCCGACGGTGAGCAGAAGAGTGCAGGCGAGCACGGGCAGCATCGCCCACACCGGCGCCAGAGGCAGGTGCGCCGCCACGGCCGGTGGCAGGAAGGCGAGCCCCATGAGCGCCAGACCGCGGCTGATCGCCTGGCCGCGACTCCAGCGCGCCGCGCACCAGGTGGTCAGGTGCACCTGCCCGGCGATGCCGAGCAGCGCGGAGAGGGCGTACAGGGCCATCACCCCTGCCTGGCCGCCGCCGAAGCGCTGCACCTGCAGCGGCAGGGCCAGATACATCTGGTACGACAGCGCGTACGAGGCGATCATCGCCGCGGCGAAGGAGACGAACGCCCGGTTCCCGAACGCCGCGCGCCACTCGCGCAGCACCGGCTGGTGCTCTGCCGCCCGAGGGCGCCGGGCCGGAAGGCACGCGCCTTGCAGGACGGTCAGCACCGCGAAGATCGCCGCCGCGGACAGGCACACGGCCGGGAAGCCGACGCTCATCAGCGCGATGCCGGCCAGCGGGCCGAGCAGGATGCCCGCCTGGTAGAACACGTTGAACACGGCGAAGGCCGCCACCTTGCGCTCGCCGGCCTCGACGGCCAGGTAGGCGCGGGCCGCCGGGTTGAACAGCGCCCCGGCGAAGCCGGTCACGGCGGCTGCCGCGAGGAGCCAGGGCAGTGAGGTGGTCAGCCCGAACAGGGCGAACCCGATCGTACGCAGCGCGCACCCGGCCATGATCATCGGCTTGTAGCCGAGCCGGTCGGCCAGGGTGCCGCCGATCAGGAACATGCCTTGCTGGCTGAAGTTCCGCAGGCCCAGGACCAGCCCGATGGTCCAGGCCGCCAGGCCCGCGGCGGCCGACAGGTGCTGGGCGAGGTAGGGCATGAGCATGTAGAAGCCGAGGTTGATGCCCAGCTGGTTGATCTGCAGAAGTTGAATCGGCCGGTCGAAGGAGCGGAACTGCCGCAGCGCGCCGCTCATCGCGTTCCCGTCAGTGGGTCCATCACGTGGGCGCAACGCGTCCAGCGGTGTACCTCCCGCTCGCTCGGCGCCGGCAGGAGGTCCGGTTCCTCCGCCGGGGTCGTGTCGAGCAGGCCGTGCCGCTGGCAGTACTCGTCGTCGAAGATGGTGTTCCAGTATCGCCAGGGCCCGTCGGGGAAGATCGCGACGATGGTCTGACCGGAGGTGGTACGCGCCAGCCAGCGGGCCACCAGGGTGACCGCGCCGGTGCTCCAGCCACCCGAGATGTAATGCCGGGCGGCCAGGGCGCGGCACGCCCAGACCGCTTCGGCGGCGCTGACCCAGTGCACCTCGCTGAAGGCGTCGTAGGCGACGTTGCGCGGGTGGATGCTGGAGCCCAGGCCGCGCATCAGCCGGGGCCGGGCGGGCTGGCCGAAGATGGTGGAGCCGACCGTGTCGACGCCGATCAGTCTCAGCTGCGGGAAGTGGCGGCGCAGCACCTTGGAGATGCCCGCGCTGTGCCCGCCGGTGCCGACCGAGCACACCAGCACGTCGATGTGCGGCAGCTGGGCCAGCAGTTCGTGGGCGAGACCGGCGTAGGCGTCGACGTTGTCGGGGTTGTTGTACTGGTCGGGACAGTAGGAGCCGGGAAGGTCGGCGAGCAGGCGCTGCACGCGCTCCCGGCGGGCCTGCTGCCAGCCGCCGACCGGGTGCGGCTCGGTGACGATCTCAAGGCGGACGCCGTAGGAGGTCAGGAGCCGGCACATCAACGGCTCCATGCCGAGGTCGCCCACCAGCACGACCGGGTGGCCGAACACGATGCCGGCCAGAGCCAGGCCGAGCCCCAGGGTGCCGCTGGTCGATTCGATGATCGTCGCACCCGGTGCGAGCTCCCCCCGGGCTCGTGCCTGGCGCACCATGTGCAGGGCGGGCCGGTCCTTGATGCCGCCCGGGTTGAAGCCTTCGAGCTTGGCCCAGAATCCCCCTCCCCCCGGTACGAACGGCTCGGAAATGAACGCCAGCGGCGTATTGCCGACGGTGAGCGACAGAGTGGAATAGGCGGCCTCTTGCGGGCGCGCGAACATTGCTGGTGATGACATTGATAAAATCCCCGAAGAATACGCGAAATTCACGGCACGGCGATATGACCGCGAACTTGGGCGGGCAGTGGACGACGAAAGCAGACGCAGTCCTGGCCTATACGCGCATCACGCTTTCCTGATCGGGCCTGACCCCCCGGCCGATATCGGCCGGCGACGAAGCGGCCACGGCGGTCCGCGGTGCCGCCGGGCAGGGCAGCACGACCGCCGGCCCGGCCGGCAAGGTCGGCGCGCCGGTGGGATTGGTGGCTGAGCGGTCCTGCTCGGTTCCGTGTACATGGCCTACGGGCAGGTCACGATGCAGGCAGCGGACGCCGTGCCTGACCGGAGAGACCCCTCGGGCCGCCGGCTGAGCGCCGTGAGCGAACGCAGAAACCCCTCCGCCGGCCGGCTGAGCGCTGTGAGCGACCGGTTCCGACAGTTCCACGGCCGCGCACGCGCCGCCATGGGCGAACACCACGCTGAGGACCAAGGCGATCGCGAACACCGCGTGCGTCAGCAGCCGGCCGGTGCCACGGGCGGCCGGTCGGCGCGAACGGAGCGTTCGTGTCGCAAGCATCACCGGTGATAGTGCCCGAAAGGCAGCCGGACGCGCCCCGCAATAGCAATGCTTCCGGTAAAGCTCGTGCCGTCATCCGGTTTCGCGGGCGCGTCGATGGCCCGCTCACCGACATGGGGGAAAGAGCGTCCTACCGTACGGCCATTTCTCCCGTACCGCGATTTACGGTGGACATTCGCGCCTCGCGTGAATCGCGCGGATATCAGGTGGAGTCCCTCATGACCCTGTCCCGACGCCGGATCCTCGCCGGGCTCGGCGCGCTGGCCGCCGGCGCCGCGACCCGCCCAGCTGTGACGCCCTCGGTCCCGGCCACGACCCGCCCCGCCCCAGCCGCGACTCCCCCAGTCCCGGCCGTCACGCCTTCAGCCCCGGCGGTGACGTGCCCAGCCCCAGCCCCGGCGGAGGCGCTGACCGTACCCGGCGGCGGTCTGACCCCCGAGCAGCTGGCCCAGGACGAGGGTTTCTGGGCCACCGTCGCCCGCCAGTTCCAGGTGAGCGCCGACTTCGTCAACCTGGAGAACGGCTACTACGGCATCATGCCCGAGCCGGTCCGGCTGGCGTACCACCGCAACATCGACCAGCTCAACGAGCGCAGCTCCCACCTGCTGCGCACCGCGTACAAGCCGCGAGCCGACCAGATCCGCGACCGCATCGCCACCCTGCTCGGCGTCACCAGGGACGAGATCGCACTGACCCGAGGCGGCACCGAGGCGCTGCAGAGCCTGATCTCCGGCTACCGCCGCCTGCGCCCGGGCGACGGCATCATGTACGCCGACCTGGACTACCACAGCGCCCAGTACGCGATGAACTGGCTCCAAGCCCGGCGCGGCGTCCACCTCGCGCGGATCGTCATCCCCGAGCCTCCCACCCGTCAGGCGGTGCTGGAGGTCTACGAGCGCGCGCTACGTGAGCACCCGAAGGTGAGACTGCTGCTGCTCAGCCACATGAACAACCGCACCGGCCTGGTCACGCCGGTGCGCCAGATCGTCGCCATGGCCCGCCAGTACGGCGTCGACGTCATCGTCGACGCCGCCCACTCCTGGGGGCAGCTCGACTTCACCCTGCCCGACTTCGACGCCGACTTCGCCGCCTTCTCCCTGCACAAGTGGATGAACGTACCGCTGGGGGCCGGATTCCTCTACATCCGTGCCCAGCGCCTGGCCGACATCGACCCCCTCTACGCCGACGAGACCTATCCGGCCACCGACATCCGCTCCCGCGTGCACTCCGGCACCATGAACGTCGCCCCCTTCCTGACCGCCGACACCGCCCTGGACTTCCACGACACCCTCGGCGCCGAGGTCAAGCAGGCCCGGCTGCGCTTCCTGCGTGATCGCTGGGTCCACCAGCTGCGCGACCTCCCCACCGTGCAGATACTCACGCCGGACGAGCCCGACATGTACGGCGCCATCACCGCCATGCGACTGCGCCGCCGTACCTCTGAAGCCGACAACCAGGCCGTCGCCGACGAGCTCATGACCCGGCACCGGATCTTCACCGTCGCCCGCACCGGGATCACCGGCGGCGCCGCCGTACGCGTCACCCCGGCCCTGTTCACCTCCGCCGACGATGTGGACCGGCTCGCCACCGCGCTGCGCGACATCGCCCGCAGAGAGGCGTGATCGGGCCCTGCTCCAGACCGCCGGCGACCCGCAAAGACGCCGGCGGCGGACGCGCGCCGGCGTCCTTGCGGGACGCCGGCGAGCGTCCGCCGCCGCCCTTCGGAGACCGCCTAGGGGATCAACGGAAGCTCAGCTCGTACTCGACCTGCTCGATCGGATTGCCGTCACCGAAATCATGCTTGCGAGCCGCACCCGACTCGGTGAAGCCGCTCTTGGCGTAGAAGCGGCGTGACTGGGGTGTGTCGCGCAGCGTCCACAGATGTACCCCGCTGAAGCCCTCCTCGCGCAGCCTGGTCAAGGAGGCGGCGATCAGGGCGCCCGCGCTGCCGGTGCCCCACCCGTCCGGGTGGCTGTAGAAGCCGAAGATCTCCGCGTCTCCTGGGCGCGTCGGCGAGGGACCGAAGTAGGAGAAGGTCAGCGGCCGTCCATCCAGGGCGGCGAGCAGGATGGTGCCTTGCCCGTCCGCGAGCGTGTCGTGCCACTTCTCGCGCCGGCTCCGTACGGCTTCGGCGAAGTACTCCGGGTCGAAGAAGCCGTCGTAGGCCACCTTCCAGGACTCCGCGTGGATCTCCCCCACCACGTCTCCGTCATCCGTGGTGGCCTGAAATGTCGAGATACCTTCTGCCATGAGGTGATTCTTTCATTTTGGGCCTGCCGTCACCGCCCGAGACCACGGCGATCCCGGTGCAGGCGGCGCCCGCCCGGCTCGCTGGACCAAGCTGGCGGGCAGGCGCCGCGGTCATGGGTCAGGCGCCGCGGACGGCCTCGAAGCGCGAGATGACGTCGGTCCAGTTGATCAGGTCCCAGAGCTTCTCGACATAGTCCGGGCGCACGTTGCGGTACTGCAGGTAGTACGCGTGCTCCCAGGCGTCGAAGACCAGCAGCGGAGTGGTGTTCATGCCGACGTTACCGTGGTGGTCGTAGACCTGTTCGACCACCAGCCGACGCCCCAGCGGCTCCCAGGCCAGCACGCCCCAGCCCGAGCCCTGCACGGTCGCGGTGGCCGTGGTGAGCTGCTTGGCGAAGGCGTCGAAGGAGCCGAAGTGCTCGTCGATGGCCGCGCCCAGCTCACCGTCGGGGCGGTCGCCGCCGTCCGGGGACAGGTTCTGCCAGAAGATCGTGTGCAGCACGTGGCCGGACAGATTGAAGGCGAAGGTCTTCTCCAAGCCGACCAGGCCGCCGTACTCGCCCTTGTCCCGGGCCTCGGCCAGCTTCTCCAGTGTGTCGTTGGCGCCCTTGACGTAGGCGGCGTGGTGCTTGGCGTGGTGCAACTCCAGGATCTCCCCGGTGATCGCGGGCTCCAGCGCCGCGTAGTCGTAGGGCATGTCCGGAAGGGTGTAGTCCCCCATGTCGGTCTCCTCATACGGCCATTAATGCATATATCTTGCAATAACGATATATGTGCAAGTAGGTCCAAGGGAACCACAGGGCGCCCGCCCAGACGCGAGGCGCCCCCGGGCAGGCAGCCAGCAGCGGGCGAGCCGCCGAGCAGTTCGGGGCAGGCAGACGGCGGGACCCGGAAAGGCCCGTCAGCCGGACGGTTGGCGGGGGACGGCTGTCTGGGTACATGAAGGCGCAACGGAACAGGACGCCCGTACGTGCTCACGGGACGCTCATGGAAGTCCACGGCCGTGAGGAGATCATGCGGCGCGCGTCCGAATGACGCTACAGGTCGCCGCGCCGCCACCGGCTTATCTCGGCCTCCAGCGCCTGCTCGTCCAAAGGGGACACCGACACGTTCTGGGCCCACGCCGCCAGCAGCCGCGCGAGCTCCGCGTCCCCATGGTCGGCCTTGCCGTGGACGTGGAACCACGTGATCAGCGGCGCCGCGTGCGGCGCATCCTCATCGCAGGCAGGGCAGAGCACGACCCCGGTACGGCCGTGCACCCACCCTCCGCCTGCGTTGGCCCAGCCGTACGGTACCCGCGCCGACAGCAGCGCTTCGCCTTCGCAGCGCGGGCACGTGGGCGGCCCCGCGGTCGAGACGACCTCGATCCGCCGTTGGGTCACAGCATGATGGCTTCCGGTCCGAACAGCTGTTTCACGTCCGCGGCGAAGCTGGGTTCGGCGTTGACCGAGAACTCCGGCAGAGCGCACACCAGGGTCTTCCCGCTCAGCCGCTGCACGTTGATCCGCAGTGGCACGCTGCCCTGGTGCAGCTTCAGCACGTTACGGAGCTCTTCCACGGTTTGCTGCGTGAGGCGTTCCTCGCGGACCTGGATGGTGACGGGATGCCCGGAATCGCTGGTGATGCCGGACACGTCGAGCGGGGTGAGATCTTGCGCGAAGACGCTGATGGCGCCGTCCCGGTTGTTGATCTGGCCGCCGACCGACACCACGACGTCGCCGCGTAGCTCCGGGGCGTACAGCTCGTAGCTCTTGGGGAAGAACAGGCACTCGATGGCCGCGTCCATGTCCTCGACCGTGACGATCGCCCACACGTTGCCGGCCTTGTTGACCCGCTTGTCGACCTTGGTGATGAGGCCGCACACCCGTACGTCGCCGCGGTCGTCACGGCCGCTTTCGAGGAGTTCGGCGATGGTGGTGTCGCGGTTGCGGGCCAGCAGCCGCTCCGTGCCCGCCAACGGGTGGTCCGACACGTACAGGCCGAGCATCTCCCGCTCGAAGTCCAGCAGTGTCTTCTTGTCCCACTCCATGTCGGGAATCTGTACGGAGAACGCCGCCTCGCCCTCATCGTCGCTCGGACCGCCGAACAGGGAGTCCTGGCCGTGGGCCTCGTTCTTCTTGATGTCGATGACCGAATCGACCGCCTGCTCGTGCACCATGAGCAGGGCCTTACGCTGGTGGCCGAGCGAGTCGAAGGCGCCCGCCTTGATCAGCGATTCGATGACTCGCTTGTTGCAGGCCGTCAACGGCACCTTGCTGAGGAAGTCGTTGAAGTGCTCGTAGCGGCCCTTCTCGGCGCGGGCCTTGACGATGCCCTCCACCACGTTCTCCCCGACGTTACGGACGGCACCCATGCCGAAGCGCACCTGGGTGTCACCAACGGCGACGAAGTCGAGCTGGCTGTCGTTCACGTCCGGCGGCAGGACCTGGATGCCCATCTTGCGGCATTCGGCGAGGTAGACGCCCGCCTTGTCCTTGTCGTCACCCACGGAGGTGAGCAGGGCGGCCATGTACTCGGCGGGGTAGTTGGCCTTCAGGTAGGCGGTCCAGTAAGCGACCAGACCGTATCCGGCGGTGTGGGACTTGTTGAAGGCGTATCCGGAGAACGGCAGCATGACGTCCCAGAGCGCCTGGATCGCCTCGTCGCTGTAGTTGTTGGCGCGCATGCCCGCCTGGAAGTTGGCGTACTCGGCGTCCAGGATCTCCTTCTTCTTCTTACCCATGGCGCGGCGCAGCAGGTCGGCGCCGCCCAGCGTGTAGCCGGCCAGTTCCCGGGCCACGGCCATGATCTGCTCCTGGTAGACGAGCAGGTGGAAGGTGGGGCCGAGGATGGGTTCGAGCGCTTCCTTGAGCTCGGGGTGGATGGGCTCGATGTCCTGGCGGGCGTTCTTGCGGTGCGCGTAGTTGGTGTGCGCGTTGGCGGCCATCGGGCCCGGCCGGTAGAGGGCGAGCACTGCGGCGATGTCCTCGAACCGGGTGGGCTCCATCAGTCGCAGCAGCTGCCGCATCGGGCCGCCGTCGAGCTGGAAGACGCCCAGGGTGTCGCCGCGGGCCAGCAGCTCGTACGTGGTCTTGTCATCGAGGGGAAGCGTCAGCGTGTCGAGTTCCACGCCCCGGTTCTGCTTGATGATCTTGATGGCGTGGTCGATGATGCCCAGGTTGCGCAGGCCCAAGAAGTCCATCTTGATCAGGCCCATGTCTTCACAGCTCGGGTAGTCGAACCCGGTGATGATCACCTTGTCCTTGTCCCGCATGTGCATGGGGATCAGGTCCAGCAGGGGCGCCGAGGACAGGATGACCGCCGCCGCGTGCACGCCCGTGCCGCGGATCAGACCCTCGATGCCGCGGCCGGTGTCGATCACCTTGCGCACATCCTGGTCGTTCTCGTACAGGGCGCGGATCTCGGCGCCTTCGATGTAACGGGGGTGACTCTCGTTGAACATGTCCGCCAGCGGGACGCCCTTGCCCATGACGTCCGGCGGCATCGCCTTGGTGATCTTGTCACCCATCACGAATGGGTAGCCGAGGATGCGGGAGGCGTCCTTGACGGCGGCCTTCGCCTTGATCGTGCCGAACGTGTTGACCTGCGCGGTGGCCTCGCTGCCGTACTTCTGGGTCACGTACTGGACCATGCGGTCGCGCTGGCGGTCGTCGAAGTCGAGGTCGATGTCGGGCGGGCTGATGCGCTCGGGGTTCAGGAACCGCTCGAACAGCAGGCCGTGCTCCAACGGGTCGAGTTCGGTGATGCGCGTCGCGTAGGCGACGATCGAGCCGGTGGCGCTACCACGGCCGGGCCCCACCGCGATGCCGTTGTCGCGGGCATGCCGGCAGATGTCGGCGACGACCAGGAAGTAGGAGGAGAAACCGAGCGGGCCGATGACCTTCATCTCGGTCTCGTAGCGCTCCATGACCTCGGCGGGGACCGGGGTGCCGTAACGCATCTCCAGGCCGCGTTCGACCTCCTTGCGCAGCCAGGACTCCTGCGTCTCGCCCTCGGGGACGTCCGGGTATTGGGGCATCCGGTCCACGTAGGCGAACACGTCGCTGTAGTCGCCCACCATCTCGGCCACGAGCAGCGTGTTGTCACACGCTTCTGGCAGATCGGCGAACAGCCGGCGCATCTCGTCGGCGCTCTTGAGGTAGTAGCCCGACCCATTGAAGCGGAACCGGTTGGGGTCGTCCTTGTTCTTGCCCACGCCGACGCACAGGAGGCTGTCGTGCGCGTCGGCCTGGTCCTCGGTCACATAGTGGCTGTCGTTGGTGACCAGCAGCGGGATGTCGAGCTGCTTGGCCAGCCGCAGCAGGTCGGCCCGGACCTCCCGCTCGATGTCGATGCCGTGGTCCATCAGCTCCAGGAAGTAGTTCTCCTTGCCGAAGATCTCCTGGTATTCGCCGGCGACCCTGACCGCCTCGTCGTACTGGCCGAGCCGGATCCGGGTCTGCACCGCACCGGACGGGCAGCCGGTGGTGGCGATGATGCCGTTGGCGTATTGGGAGATCAGGTCCTGGTCCATCCGGGGCTTGGAGTAGTAGCCCTCGAACGAGGCCAAGGACGACAACTTGAACAGATTGCGCAGTCCGTTCGCGTCCTTGGCCCACATGGTCATGTGGGTGAACCGGCCACCGCCGGAGACGTCCTTGCCGCCTTCGCCGTCCGCCACACCGGTCTCGGCTCGCGACCCCCAGAAGACCGGCTTCTTCACGAACCGGTTCTCCGGCGCCACGTAGGCCTCGATGCCGATGATGGGCTTGACGGGGCTGTCCTTGGCCACCTTCTGGAACTCGTACGCGCCGAACATGTTGCCGTGATCGGACATCGCGATCGCCGGCATCTCGAGGCGGGCGGCCTCCTTGAACAGCGGCTTCATCTTCGCCGCCCCGTCAAGCATGCTGTACTCAGTGTGGACGTGCAGATGTACGAAGGACTTGCTCACCCGTTCCCCTAACCTTGCCCCGGCCCGACTGCAGCATGAGCCTATTCCGTCCCGCGAGGCTGTTGGAGCATCGAACCGAAGGGGCAGACACCCTGTTGCCGGGGTGTTGCCAGAGTGCAAGGTGGCTCCCGGAAGGTCAGCCCTTGCCGTTGGCGGCGCACCAGCCGGACCACGTGGTGGCGCCCTTACCCAACTGCTTGTTGTAGAAGGAGCTCCAGGAGTTCTCGCTCGGGCCGGGCGCGGTGGGAGCGGCTTTGAAGAGCGGGTAGGCGGTGTCGACCTCCGCCCGCAGCCACGGCTCGACGTCCAGGTAGGAATCCAGCGACCAGCTGCGGGCGTGGTAGGTCAGCTGCCCGCGAACGCCGGTCTCCGGCAGGCACATGAACGGCGCCCACGGGCTCGTCCTGGCCCAGCTGATCTTGGTGTCCATCGCGCCCTTGGGGATGCTGCCCGCGACCGTACGGGCCGCGACCTCGCGATCGTCGACGTAGAAGTCGAACATCTCCTGGGCCGCGTAGACGCCGTTCACCAGGCCGAACTGCTCGCCCAGCGTGGCCCCGAAGTCGGTACGTACCGGGATGTCGCTGGTCCACTCGGTCTCGTCGTGCATCTGCCGCAGGGGCGGGCCGACGTAGGAGGAGGTGACGTTGAACGGGCCGAAGTTCACCGTGTCGTTGTTGATCGGGACGACCGGGTAGGTGCGCTGGTCGATCGGGTTCTTCCACTCCCGCAGGATCTTCGTGGGGTCGGTGGGGTCGGTGTAGAAGACGATCTCGCGGGAGAGCTGGTAGAGCTGCGTGGTGCCGGGCACCCGGTACAGCCGCCGGATGTTGTAGCCCTCGATGTTGAACAGTTTCTGGCCATGGCGCAGCTGCGGGTCGTAGGCGTTGCCCTCGATGTTGGCGTAGACGGCCCCTGAGATCCGGAAGACCATGTCCTTTCCGTCCGGCCGCCCATTGGTCTGCAGGGACAGCAGCCCGCTCTTGTCCGTAACCGTCTTGTAGACCGGTCCCGGATATGTCGGATCCTCTGTCTGCTGGTCCGCCGCTGCTCCAGGGATGGCGACGCACACGAACAGCGCGGCGAGGGCCGCGGACAGGGTTAAGCCACGACGCTTGGACAAGGGTGCTCCTGGGATGCCGAGGGTGACAGTGATCAGGCTGATCATCCCAGGCCGCTGTTCGTGATCATTCCGCGCTTCCCGGCGGTAAGAAATCTGACCACAATTCTTCGACATAACTCGCAGGTACGGGAGGCCAGGTGTCGAGCAGCGTGCTGACCCACGAATTCCACGTGGACGCCACACCGGAGAAGGTGTTCGAGCACCTGACGACGCCGGAGAGCTACATCGGCCTGTCCCCCCTCGTGGTGGCCGTCAGCGATGTGGACCGCTCGGAGCCCGACGTGATCCGGTACAGGGCCGTCGAGCGTTTCCGATTTTTACGGATCTTCACGTACGACAACGCGATCGACGTGGCCCTGCACACCGACGGCCTGTCCGTCCACGGCGAGGTGCGGAGCCCGGGACGCATACGCATGGCCTACCGCTTCGACCTTGAGCCGGACGGCACCGGTACCCGGATGAGCGATCGGCTCGACCTGACGGCGCCATGGCTCCTGGCCGGGTTCGCGGCCGGCCAGGCGCGCAATGTCCAGCTCGCCCGCGCTCGGATCCTGGCAGCGCGGCTGTCTCGTAGGTAGGCCCTCAGCTGTCAGGCGCAGGTGTATCCGGACGGTAGTGCGGTGTTGCCGTTCGGGCGGGTCGCCTGGAAGCCGACGCTGGTGATGCCGGCTCCGGGGGCGAGGGTGCCGTTGTGGGCGACGTTGTAGACGAATTTCTCCGCCAGCTTTTTGGTCTCTTCCCGTCGGCACCGCCAGTCGGACTTGGCGGAGATGCGCGTACCGTCCAGCTTCTTGAAAGGGTCGGGGAGCCGGGAGTTGCTCGGCAGGGATCCCGCGTCGGGCAGGCCGGTCACCACGCAGTCGGCGCCCTCGTCCTCGACTCCGGTTGCCGCCGTTGCCCTGGTGGGGGCTACGGTTAGCGCTCCGGTGAGCGAGAGTGTCACGGCTACCGCCAGCGCGACGGCCCTCGTACGGAGGGTCATTGGGCTCTCCCTTCCAGGTGGGGCGTTGGCGATCAGTCTGAGAACCCGCCTGAAACGTGTCAACGCACATCCGAAATATTTCGGAGATCGGCCGCCTATGCAGCCGTGCAACCTGGGATGACATTCACCCCGTAGCCGAAAATTTCGGAAATTAGCTGAAATGGAGCCACTCCTTCACCCGACGGTCTGGGGAGAACGGCGAGAGCCGCCCCCAAGGACCGGGGACGGCTCCACTCAGGTGGGCGATGTCATCTACGCCCAGGATTGTTCGACGATCCAGCTCACGTCGTTGGCCCATGAGGTGGCGCTGTCGAAGGCGTTAGAGCCGCCGTTGCTGGCGATGTAGACGATGTTGTTGTAGTGGCGGATGAACCGGGTCGGGAAGTTGTAGGAGGCGAGCGAGGAGCCCTGGCCGCTCTTGCCGGCCTGCGGGCAGAAGGTGGCGTCGGCGGCGAACAGTGAGCTGCCGTCGTTGTGCTGCCGGTACAGCTGGTAGTTCTGGTGCCGCAGGAAGTCGCCGGGGTAGTTCCTCGACTCGAACGACACGCACGAACCGCTGGCCAGGCCGCTGCGTACGATCCACGAGGCGTCGCTCTTGTCGAGAGACGAGCTGCCCGAGGTGATCACCGACGTGATGACCTGGTCGTTCTGGTGCCGGATGTAGCGGTCGGTGCAGCAGGCCGTCGTCGCGCGCAGCGAGATCGACGAGCCGGGGGTGAGCGTTCCGCCGGGGTTGCCGCCGCTCGACGGCGCGTATCCGGCGGCGACGATGCCGGCCTGCACCGAGTTCTCGGTGGCGTCCGACGGGTAGCCGGAGGTCATCACGCCCTCGTAGAAGGTGCCGGCGGAGCCGTTGCTGTTGTCGCCGCCGATCCCGAGGATGATCGCCCCTTCCTTCTTCATCGGGTTGTAGCCCGCGACGTTGGGGCGCGCTCCGTTGTAGTACGTCGACAGGTTGCCCGACTGCGCGTTGCCGGCCCGGATCGACCAGTGGTTCGGCTCGCCCTTGATGATGGCGGTCAGGAACCGGTGGTTCACGGTCGGGTCGTTCGCGTTGTAACCCGGGTTCACTCCGGAGAACAGGCCGTTCTCGAGGTCGGCCATGACCCAGGGGCCGTTGCCCGTGCCGTAGCCCCAGACCTTGATGTTCCCGAAGTAGATGGCCTCCATGGTGCCGTTGCCGTTGTCACGGCTGTTGGTCTCGGCGTTGCCGTAGTCGAAGCAGCAGCCGCCGTTGTAGTGCGTGCCGTCGAAGACCGCGTACATTCCCTCGGGCTGATCTCCCTTCGCGACGCCGTTGGTGTTGTTGTTGCGGTAGCCGGTGCCGGGAGCCACGTAGACGCCGTACGCCTTGTGACCGTTGATCATCGTCGGCGCGGCGGTCGCGTTCGCGAGGTTGTCATACCCACCCGGAGCCGGGCCGGGGAACCCGCCGGGGGGCGCCTGGGTGAGGTTGTTACCGCGACCGGACTGGTCGTAAATGATGGTGATGAGGCAGGTCGTACCCGCGCAGAACGAATCCTGGGTGGCGGCGTTGGCGTATCCGCCCGCGCTCAGGAGGCCGATGTTCCTGGTGGTGTTGTCCGAGGTGCGGCGCACCTGGTAGAGCGAGCCGTTGTAGGTGCCGTACAGGGCGCGGGTCGTACTGTGCGCCGCGACGCACGGGGTGCCGGCGGCGGCGTAGATGTCACACGACAGCGACGTAGCGGCCTGGGACGGCGTGGTGACCCCGGCCAGGAGGCCGGCGGCGAGCGCGACGGCCGCACCGGCGGACAGCAGTACCTTTTTAAGCTGCCGTAATTGGGACCGAACAATCATGATGAACCTCTGCCTTTCAGGGGGGCGTCGCTATATTCCAGGCACAGGTCATTAACGAAAGACGCAAAGGACGCCGCCGTACGGTCGTGCGCACAGCGACATACCTGCCGGCCTGCGACATCGCGACAGGGGCGGAAAGGAGGTTACATTGTTAGCGCTAACATTTCTGCGTGCTATAAGACCTCCAGAGACGCGCTTATGGGGTGACTGGCTCACTATGGATCGGGAGCCTATGTTGCGTCAAGGTTTCGGCAGAGTTATGAAAACGCGCGCGGTCAGAACGATCACCGGGAAACCCCGCATCGCCGCTCTAACAGCCGGGCACTCCTACCGCTTCGTCTGGTGGTGCCGTGCACACGGCCGGCTCCTCCACGTGGACCGGGCCGCCTCGATCTCTGGTGACGAACGCGATCGCGAGGGCGACGAATGCCGCCACGATCACGCCGTAGGTCCATGCGCCCGCCTTGTTGTTCAGCGCCAAACTGGCGATGAAACCAACCGGTGGCGCGCCCAGCCCGAGGATCAACATGGCTATCCCGCACACCAGGAAGAGGGTTTCGTTCACCGAGGCGCCGTCGGCCACGGTAAAGGCGAACGAGAACGCCAGAACACCCAAGGTGGGTGTGCCGATGAGCCATAGGAGACCGAGAAGCAGGAGCGCTGTCCCGCCCTTCGGCTGCCGCTGATCCGGTTCCATGATCGGCCCCGTCATGCCTATTGGTCGCCGACAGCAGCTGACGAGTTCGTGATCTGTCGCAAGGGTTGCCAAGCCGTTATCGATCAGTAGAGCGGTTGTCGTAGGTCGTGAGTCTTCTCGGGCGACAGTACAGTCGACGCCGTGGCATACGACCCCGCGCCGCTTGAGTTCCGGCCGCCAAGGCGGTCGTCCATCTGCACCCACGGCCCGCCGCCGCCGTCGCCTGCCTGCCGCCGTGGTCGCCACGCAGCGCGATCCCGCCGCTCACGCCGTACTTCGTCATGCGGGTCGGACAGACGCCACTGATCGGGTACGCCGCTCCGGGGGGCGACCGCGAACCCCGCTTCCTCGCCGACGCGGAGATCCGCGAGCTCACCGGCAAGTACGGGACTCCCTGGAACATGGGCGCGCGCCTCGCCTGAAGGACCTGGGCGCGCTTGACGCGGTCGTGTCGAGCGCTTCGACCAGGTTTACGGAAAGATGTGACGCATGTTCGGCACGCCGCTGTCCGCCCGGCTTGAGCGTTCCAGCCGGATCCTCGTCGCCGGCGCGGGCGGAGGCTTCGACGTGTACGCCGGGTTGCCCCTTGCCCTGTCTCTTCGGGAGGCCGGCAAGCAGGTGCACCTGGCGAACCTGTCGTTCAGCCACCTCGACGCCCTCGACCTGGACGTCTGGCTGTTCGAGGACGTGGCGGAGATACGCCCGGACACCACGGCCCGCGACTGGTACTTCCCCGAGGGCTGCCTGGCCCGCTGGCTGGCCACGCACGGCCAGCCGTCGACCGTGTACGCCTTCCCCAAGGTGGGCGTCCGCCCGCTGCGCGCCGCGTACGCCAAGCTCGCCGAGCACCTCGACCTGGACGCGGTCGTCCTGGTGGACGGCGGCACCGACATCCTCATGCGCGGCGACGAAGCCGGCCTCGGCACCCCGGCCGAGGACATGACGAGCCTGGCCGCCGTCCAGGCTCTCGACGTCCCCGAGAAGATCGTGGCCTGCCTGGGCTTCGGGGTGGACGCCTACCACGGCGTCAACCACGTACAGGTCCTGGAGAACCTGGCGGCCCTGGAACGCGACGGCGCCTACCTGGGCACGTCGTCGGTCTCCAGGTCCACGAAGGCGGGTGCGCTCTATCTCGACGCCGTCGCGCACGCCCAGGCCGAGCTGCCGACGTACCCGAGCATCGTGAACGGCTCGATCGCGGCGGCCGTACGCGGCGAGTTCGGGGACGTGCGCTTCACCGACCGGACGAAGGGCAGCGAGCTGTTCGTCAACCCGCTCATGGCCATCTACTTCGCCGTGGACCTCGACGCGCTGGCCCGGCGCTCGCTCTATCTGGACCGGCTCCGGGACACCGAACTCATGCGCCAGGTCGTCTCCGTCATCGAGACGTTCCGCGACGAGGTGACACCCCGTCCGCCAAAGGCGTTCCCGCACTAGGGACTCCGGCCCGAGCAAGTCGTGCTGTCCAACGGGAGTGTCGAACTGATGGGTCGCGACGTCCGTCTTCACACGCCGAGCTGTGGTTGCTGCGACTTCGACGATCGACCGTACAGCTCGCGGTACGCCTCGCGTAGTTCGACGACTTCGGCCAGGCCGTGCCCCTCGATGCCCGCGATGACCTCCTGGGCCCGCCAGTAGTTCGAGGGTACGAGTAGGCCGCTCATGACCGCCTGGAGGGTGATGTGACCAGCCTCTCCCGGTTCGTCCGTGGCGAGCAGGGCCAAAGCCAGATCGAGCCGAGCGGAGGCGGCTCTGCGCGGGCGCGGCCCACCGTCCTCCGTGGACTCCAACCGAGCGAGTACCTGCCGTGCGTAGCCCACGGCCGCAGGATCGCCCAGCCACGATAGCGTCGTCGCGGTGTATGCCTCGCTCTTGGCGGGGTCATATCGGAAGTGATGCTCTGGCTGGTCCGGGATAGGCATCGGAGAGACCATCTGGTGAATCCGGTTCAGCGCGGCCCTGGTCTCGGTTCCCTTCCCCATCCGCGCCCACGCCCGGCCTTCCTGCCCGGTCGCCTGGACGTAGGCCGAACTCCTGCGCGGAGCGACGTCTTGCGCTCCCTGGGAGAGGATCATCGCGTGCTGGTACTCGCCCTCGGTGAGAGCCTGCCACGCCTCTGTTTCCAGGCACCACGCCTTGATCTCGGAGTGCTCGGCGTGGCCGGCCAGCTGTCCGGCGGTCCGCAGGCGTGCCGCCGCAGCGGGGTATTGCCGCAGGTCGATGTGGCAGGTTGCCGCAAGCAATGACAGCCAACCGCCGGCCACGAGCAGGCGTCGATGCTCGGCGATGGTCTTCTTGCCGTCGAAGAGCCGCACGACGTACTCCAGGTGCCGCTTCACTCGTACAAGCAGCTGGCCCGGAGGCGTGCGAGGGTAAGCCGACGACAGGTCATCCACGGCGAGTTCCAGCCGTTCCAGGGTCTCCCGGCCGACGTCGCTGGCCCCCGCTCGACGGGCGAGCTCGATCGCGTCGATCTCGTCGCCGAGGTACGTCGCTTCGTCCTCGTCGTGGAAGAGAGCGTGTTCGCTCAACCCGTACACGCGGCAGTACAGCTCGGCGTACTCATCGTCCGGCCGGTGCTTCCCGCACTCGTGGTCCCGGATTCTGCGAATTATGCTCTCCGGCTCAGGCAGGACCCTGTCTGCGACCCTGGACAGTTGCCGGGCAAGATCCCGTTGAGACCATCCTCGCCTGGTCCGCTCGATGCGTAGCCGACCGGCCCAGGCCGGAACCTTGCTCATCACACGCACCTCCGGGGGACGAGCGGACACAGGCGGATGGCAGGGTGCGCCACCGGTGTCCTCTCCCGCAGTCGTACCACAGGCGAGTGTGATGGAACCGTGCACTGGGACACGAACAACCGCGACGCGATGACCGACACCGGCGCGCACGCGCTCATGGCCACTGACCCGAACGTCCGCGAGGTCGTTGCCGATGCCGCTCTCCTGCTGGACCTCCGCGGCCGTCAGCTCTCGGTGCTCCGCAACACCTATCCGGGCTGGGACATCGACTATGAGAGCGATGCGTCCGGGCGGATGTGGTGGACAGCCGAGCTCCGCAGGACGCTCACTTTGGAGATGGCGACGGAAGGCGTCATGCGGATCGTCCGGCAGGAGGACGCCATCGCGCTCGCGTCCACGCTGGCCTGGCAATCAGCCCTCTTGCACAACACGCGGTCAGGCATCAGTCCGCCGAACACCCCGTCCACTAGTGACCCCCCTAGTCCCCCGTTACGCTGCTCCGCATGAACAAAACGGCCATGATCGAGACCTGGCGTCGTCTACTGGACCCCGCCAAGTCCTGGGTGCTCTTCGCCAACGGAACCTGCGTCATCTTGATGGAGCCGACCGACGATCTCGGCCAGCAGGCGACCTCGCTCTTACGGGAGTACGGTCCCGTTCACGCGGGCACCCCGGCCGGAGACTTCGACATCGTTGACCTGGACGACGCACCCGGTTGGGCCGTAACCGGCCATCATCCCGACGTTCTCACGTACGTCGATCCCAGCGAGTTGGAGAACCACGATGATCTCACGGTCGGCCTCTTCGGCCGTAGCAAGCGCGATCAAGACGGGCACGATTTGATCGTCATTCACATCGAAGATAAACACACCGCCTGAGGCAGAGCCAGATTGAGATCTCCCTTGGAGCCCTAACCTTCGGCTGACCAGCTCACCCCCCACAAACCGGCCCCATCGTCCATGGAAATCCATGACTCTCCGTAGCTGTTGTTAGCACACCCGTTAGCAAGATCAACTGCGCGCTCAGCCCGGATCGGTCACACTGGAGGCATGGATGCGAAGGGATACGGAGAAGTCCGCCCTTACGTCATGCCCGACACGTTGGAAGAGCTCACCGGGCCCGTCAGGGGTGTCATCGTGCTTCCCCATCACCTCGGCTGGGGACCAAGGCGTAGCTGCGACCTGGAGCAGACCGCCGATGCCCAGCTGATGTATATGCGGGTGATCCGGGAAAGTGCCACGCCGGATGACCTGCGGCGCTTCCTGAACGCCTCGCTCCTGCGGGCCCTCTGGCCCGAGTTGGTCCTGCCTCCACAGGTTCGCGCCCTGTGGACCAGCCGTTTCCCCGAACTGCAGCGTCAAGCCGCATAAATGGACAACTGCCGCCCGGGAAGTGCTGGCCCGGCTGCGGATGCTGCATCCACAGTTGACGCTGATATGGGGCGACAGCGCCTACGCCGGGGTTCTGGTGGGCTGGGTCCGCCGTTTCCTCCGCCTCACCTTGAAGATCGTGACCAAACGGCCTGGCCAGACCGGGTTCAAAGTACTCGCGAGGCGAAGGATCGTCGAAAGAACGCACCCCTGGATGATGAACGCCCGCCGCAACGTGATCTTCGAGCGCAAGCCCTCGCACAGCGAAGCTCACCTGACCGTAGCCGCGATCACGCTCATGACCAGGCGGTTGACCAGGAAAAGGCCGCAGGCGTGGACCCGGAGGCCGGCATCCACTCCGCAGGCCGCCTGAGAGCGCGCCGTTGCCCACGAGGCGGTGCCGTCGCCGCCCAGATCGCTCCTACATCGATCTGCGCGACAACTATGCAGAACCTTGGTGGGTACGTTGAGTGTGCCGTTCCGCCACTCGTTGATCACCAGTCGTCGGTGATGAGGTGTTTGGGCGGGGCCGTGATCTTGACAGGTTTTCCCCATCCTCGGTAGATGATGTTCATCGTCATGGTGTAGGTGTCGCCGCCCTCCGGCCGGGTGAACCTCATGATGGCGTGGAAGCGTCGCGGCAGATGGTCCGGGCCTACCCAGAGTTTCCAGGTGATCGGCCCGCCATACACGAACTCCTCCTCCCGGGTGCCGAAGTACATCCCAGCCTGCCTCTCATCCAGCTTGGGAACCGTCACCGTGCCACTGTGAAGGGTCGTCTTCGCTCCCTCGAAAGTTCCGCCGTCGGTGCTGGTTGTTCCGTGGGAGGCGCCCAGTTTGAGGAAGCCCGGGTTGATCCCGTTGATCAGGTCCTCTCCCCAGATGACCCCGGGGAGGTTCCGCCCGCCGTAGGTCCATTTCCCCACTGTCGAAGGCGACTTCCAGGTGTACTTGCCGTCTTTGGAACGCACGTAGGCCTGCGAGTAGAAGTCCGGGCCGATGCTGATTTCCCGGGACCGGCCTGTCCCTCCTGGTTCATGGGAGATCGTCGTGGTTTCGGTGGCGTACACGCCTGAAGCACTGAAGCGGTACGCACCGGACGCCCTGATGTCCCAGGTGGCTGGGGGCCCGCCGCGTCGCTTGACGGAGAAGCGCACGCTGCTTTTCTTCGCGAACTGCTTCTTGATCGCTTTAACGACCGAGTCGAGAGTCTCCGATTCGGGTGCCGCGCGCACGGCGCCGCCGGGAATCGTGACGCTCAGCAGGCTGGCCACCACCAGCACGACGCTCATGCGTTTCATGCGCTGATCATCACAGAGGATGATCTCCATCTCATCACGGCAAGGCGCTGGGCTGGCCATCATCCGACTGTTGCGTTCACCGGTTGCTAGAAAGCCCCACGGGCCCTCCTGGCTGACGGGAAACGATCGCTTCCGTCCGTGATGTGCGATGAATTGCCCCATGGGCCCATCGGCAATTCAGCTCCACTAGTGTGCACTCCCCAACTACAGCTGACTGATCAACGGTGCAGGTTCAGAGACAACCTCCCAGAGGTCTTGGAAACCGGGGAAGAACGAGCTATCGGAAAAAGACCCAAGCCGAGTTCGGCAAGGCCGGAGTGACCGGCACCGACGTCAGGGACGTCGCCAGCCCCGAGACCCCTGACGATCCCCCGCGTTCCTCACGTTCAAGGCCGGACGGACTGCCAGGGCTGGATCAGTCCCGCTCCCGAGGGGAAGACCTGGGTGCTCCTCTCCGAGGACGAGAAGACCCGTCCCTTCCTGCATTCCGGCGGGATCGATCTCGCCGGTCCAGAGACGCTGAAGGCGATATTGGGCACAACTGATATCAAGCGACCCGGCGGCACCTACGACAACACCCGTACTACTGTCTACCAGGGGACGCTCACTTTCAGCCAGCTTTACAAGGCGTCGGCCGCGTTCCGGGCTCAGCACGACGGGAAGTACGCAAAGACCGAACTCTCGTGGCGGCTGTGGCTCGGAGAGGACCAGTTG
Source organism: Nonomuraea sp. NPDC049129 (assembly GCF_040648495.1). Taxonomy (NCBI): domain Bacteria; kingdom Bacillati; phylum Actinomycetota; class Actinomycetes; order Streptosporangiales; family Streptosporangiaceae; genus Nonomuraea; species Nonomuraea sp. NPDC049129. The sequence goes on from NZ_JBEZDU010000036.1 coordinate 76,501, forward strand.
GTGCGCAGGGTCCGTACCTCCCTGCCCGAAGGCTCGGCAAGCGCCTGATCTCCCACGTCGTCGACGCTCGCCTGACCGGGTGGGGCGCCAAGACAGACATCGCGGTCCCCTCCGCCGACGAGACAGCGGGACCGGACGACTGGAAAGACTCCCGGTACTGAACCTCGCCGCCGAAAGACCCATGTCAGCTCGATCCCGAGATCGTCCTATAGTCAGGCCAGTTCCGGCGTGCCCATCAGCTTGCCGAGATCGGTGACCGCCGTCCGGAGTTGGCCGGTCAGCGACTCGCCGTCGTCCGTGGACCAGCCGAGGGCGTACCCGGCCCTGGCCCAGTTCGCGGTCAGTGGCGGAAGGCGGCAGCCGGCCGCGGCGAGTTGCCGGACGATCTTGACGTCCGGCAGGCCGGCGAGCACCTCCACCGGGGCGACGTTCCGGCGGACGATGCCGGAGGCCAGCAGAAAGCGCACCTCGGCCCGGCGGGCGCGGGGTGGGCGGTCCGCCGCGAGCGGCCGGCCCAGCGCCAGGTGCGCCTGGTCGAGGTAGAGGTCGCGGCCATGCACCGCGGACACCAGTTCGGTGATGTAGTCGCCTGCCGGTCGTATCGTCCCCTCCAGCAGGACGGGGCGGCCGCCGTCGAGCTTCACCTCGACGTGCAAGATGGCCGATTCGACCTGCCAGGCGGCGATCAGGTCGTGGACGAGCGCGCTGACGGCGGCGTCGGGGCGTTCGGCCTGGTCGGTGGTGTGGGCGACTTCGAGAAAGCCGGTAGGGCCACCTGTCTGCTTGCGGGTCAGCGAGCAGAAGACCAGCTCGCCGCCCCGCACCACGGCCTCGACGCTCGCCTCCGCTCCGGGCAGGTACTCCTCCACGATGCCGGTACGGCTCGGCGAGATCGCCCGTACTCGCGGCCACCGGTCCAGCGCCTCTTCGACACTGTGTACGGCGAACACGGCGGCACTCGCGGAGGCGTCCGGCGGCTTCAGCACCGCGGCCTGGACTCCGGCGGCGAAGAAGCGGACGAGATCGTCGGGGCCGGTGACGGCCGAGTGCCGGGGGCCGGTCAGGCCGTGCCGCTGACCGGCCCAGCGCTGGCGGATCTTGCTGCGGGCGATGCGCGCCGCGCCGACTCCCGGACCCGGCAGGCCCAGTTCCCGCGCCACTGTCGCGGCGGTGATCAGCGATCCCTCGGCCAGCGTGGTCACCCCGTCGTGGCTGGCCGCCATCCGTACTAGCGACTCCACATCGGCCTTCTCATCGCGGACCTCGACCGGATGGAAACGATCGACGGCGTGCTCGAAACCGCCGCCGCTGACCCCGTCCGCGAGGGTGACCGACAGGCCGGCGCGCAGCCAGGCGGAAAAGGCCCACTCGCGGCGCGGGTCCGCACCGATGACGAACAACCTCACTGGCCCGCACTCCTAACTATGCCGATGACGAACAACCTCATCCGTCGCCGCTCCCAACTGTCCGGCCCGCGCTTTCGGCGAACCGGTCGAGGTTTGCGATGGTGCTCTCCCAGAGCGCGAGGACGTCCGCCTCGCTGTAGCGTTCGGGCTTGTACCGCAGGGCCGCCCGCAGGCCGCCGACGTCGTCTTCCGACCAGTACGTCAGGAGAGCCCCGTCCGGCCGGCCGAGGTGGACAGGGAACTCCTCGATCTCGGTGCCGGCGAAGGCGGCCTGGCGCAGGGCGGGGCCCATCCGCCGTGGCTGGGCGTTGAACGAGATGTACGGCAGCGACATCGAGTGGGTGAACCATTCCGGCACGGTGTCCGCGACGACCAGCGCCCATGGAACGCGCGCCGAGTCCAGCGCCGCGACGACCGCCTCGCGGAACGACCGCAGCTGCTCCTCTGGGTCGGCATGCCTGCCCCGGTTGACGACGGCGACCTGGTCGGCGAACCAGCCCACCGAGCCGTGCAGGTCGGGGCGGGGACGACCGGCGACCGCCATGATCGTCGCGGCGGGGAAATGATCACCCAGTTCGGCCGACGCCGCGTCCAGGGCGGCCAGGACGAGCTGGAGCCGGGTCAGCCGGAACCGCTTCGCGGCCGGCAGCAGGCGCTCGTACGAGTCCACGTCGAGCTGCCGCTCGATCCGCGGGACATCGGCCTGGTCAGCAGGCCCCTGGTCGGCGGTCCTCTGGTCGGCGGTCCCGCGGCCGACGGGCCTCCGCTCGACGGTCCCCCGGTCAGCAGGCCCCCTGTCGGGGAGGAGAACGTGCCGAGCGAGCTTCCGGCGCAGGTTGAGGCCGGCTGTGGACTCCAGGTAGTCGTTCTGGCGTTCCACCCAGCCGACGTACGCGGCCGGCGCCGGGGGCAGGTTCCCGGTCGACGCACCGATCTCCAGGTCGTAGAGGCGGTACAGGTCGCCCAGGAGGATCCGCCGCGACCACGCGTCAGAGACCAGGTGGTCGGTCACCAGCCCGAGCAGCGTCTCCGCGGCATCCGGAAGCGGGATGGCGACCAGCCGGGTCAGCGGTCCCCGCTCTATGTCGAACGGCCGCTCGGCCTCCCGCACCAGCGCCTGCCGAGCGTCGGCGAGGCGCGGCAGCCGTACCAGGTCAACCGGGTCGGCCGGGTCCAGCCGCCACAACGGCTTGTGCGGGTCGAAGGACGTGAGCAGGATCGGGTGCCGCCGTTGCAGCCGGAGCCAGGCCAGGTTCAGCGCGGAGAGGTCCAGTGAACCGCGTACGCGCAACGCGGAGATCGTGTGCTGCGGCCGGTAGAGCCCGGCCTCCGCGTCCTCGACCAGCCGGAGCAGGCGGCTGCGCTGAGTCCACGACGGGGTGATCGGGCCGGTCACCCGAGGCTCCGGTCGGCGAGGTAGCGGGAGATCTCTTCGACGGTGGGGTGGTCGAAGACCAGACCGTACGGGATCTCCGCTTCCAGCGCGTCCTCCAGCCGGGCGGCGATCTCCATCGCGGACATCGAATCGACGCCGAGCTCGAAGAGATCCGCGGTGAGCGAGATCGATTCGACGCCCAGGACCCGTCGGCAGGTTTCGACGACCAGCACGTTCCCCCCAGATTCGCTGGGCTTAACCGAGGCCGGGGCCAAGGCCGGGGCCGGGGCGCTGGCCTGGGAGCGCAGGTCCGTGCGGTCGATCTTGCCGTTCGGCAGCAGTGGCAGGTCCGTACGTACGACGAACTCATCCGGAACCGCCGCGGCCGGCAACTCCCGCAGAACCGCCTCCCGCAACACCCGAACCGGCGGCACGGCCGGTTCCCCCACGAGATAGGCGACAAGCCGTGCATCGCCCGCGACGACCACGGCGGCCTCCCGGACGCCGGCCACACCGCGCAGCACCCGTTCGATCTCTGGCAGTCGCAACCGGACTCCGCGCACCTTGACCTGCTGGTCCAGTCGGCCGAGCAGATGCAGCAACCCTCGCTCGTCCCACCGCCCCAGGTCGCCGGTGCGGTACACCTGCTCACCCGTGGGACCCGTCTCGAACGTACTGTCCGTGCCGAGGTAGCCCAGTGACCGATACGGCGTTGTCAGCACCACCTCGCCGACATCATCGGGCTCCCAGGACCCCGGCCGCAGTACGCCGACCGAGCACCCGGGCAACGGCCGCCCGACCGGCAACGGGCCGGTGCCCGGCTCGTCGGGCACTTCGAAAGCGCACTGGGCAAGGGTGGTTTCCGTCGGCCCGTACAGGTTGACCACCCGGCAGCCGGGCGCCACCCGGCCGCGCCAGTCGTTCACCAGCTCCGCGTGCAGCGGCTCCCCGGCGAAGAAGGCGACCCGCAGGGTCGGCACGGCGGTGTCCACGGCGGCGGTCGCCAGCCACCGCCGGACCAGCGACGGAACCGTGTGAACCAGCGTGATCCCGTACGTCCGCGCGAACGAGAAGACCCGTCCGGCGTCCCGCGACCGCGATCCCGGCAGGCAGAGTGTGGCGCCGCTGATCAGCGAGGTGAAGATGTCGCGCAGCACCACGTCGAAGGACCAGCTCGTCAGTTGCGCCATACGGTCGCCCGGCCCGACCTCGAAGGTGTCCCGCTGCCAGCGGAAGAAATGGGCCAGCGAGTCGTGCGCGCCCAGCACCGCCTTCGGACGCCCGGTGCTGCCGGAGGTGAAGCAGAGGTACGCGGGCGAGCGGGCGTCCAGCTTGGCGGGCTCGGCAAGCGGCGCCACCTGGTCCGGGACGGCCATCGGCCGGGTCTGCCCAGGCTCGAAGAGGCCGTCCGCGCGGACCAGAAAGCGCGCCACGCTGGTCATAGAGTCACGGAGCTCCGGCGACAGCACCGGATCGATGGGGAGGATCACGCAACCGGCGTAGAGCGTGCCACGGCATGGCGGCCCTGGACGCCTTGGGCCGCGTGTCGACAGACTTCGCCGTCTCCCTGCTCGACCAGGGCTTTGTTCCGGCATACTCGACCCTGCTCGGCCCAGACCAGCCGTGGACGATGGTCCCGGTCACCGCCACCGAAGGCGGCCGCCTCAACGACGGCTTCCGCGCCACGGTACGACTCAGACACCGCTAAGCACCCTGTCCAAATCACACTATTTCCCCACAAGTTACATCTGGTCACTACCATTTCCCGATGTGTCCCCTGAGCATCACCACACGACAGCCGTCTTCGTCGACCAGAGCGGTCGCCGGCGACGGCTGATCATGATCGGCTCGATCGCGTCCGGCGTGCTGGCCCTCGCGCTGCTCGCCGTCGTCATCGGCGGCTTGTTCTCCAACACGACGCTGTCGGTGACCGGGTGGCCGGGCGATCAGAAGGGCGGGATGGGCAGCACGGCTTCGCCCGACCCTTCACCGACGCCTCGGACGAGCCGCACCAAGCGACCCACCCCTTCGGTGACCCGCATCTCGTCGCGGCCCACTCCAAGCAGCACCCGGTCCGCCGTACGGTCGCAGGACCCTGCGACCGTACGGACCCCGTCGTCGTCGCCCAGCGTGAAGCCGAGCACGGAACCGGCACCGGAGCCGACCACCGAGCCCACGGTCGGGCCCACAGTCGAGCCCACCGACCTACCCCCGGGCCAGAACAAGACGCCGCCGGGGCTCGACCCGGACCGGACCAAGGGGCCGAAGAAGTGAGCGACCTGGCCGACCAGGGCAAGCAGGTCTGGCCGCGTCCGGCGGTCGCCGCCTGGCAGGATCCCACTTCGGCCCAGGCTGAGCAGGACCGACCGATCGCGCCCACGCCCCCTTCCGCCAAACGAGCCGACCCAAGAGGGCACTGGTTCCTGCTGGCCATCGGCATGCTGCTGGCGGCCGGCGCCCTCGTACTCAACGGGTACGTGACCAACGTCGTCGGCGAGACTCGCGCCGCTCCGCCCGCCACCGACCACCCTTCCGCACAGCTGGCGGAGATGCGGCGGGGCGGACCCGTGCTGAACCTCACGGGCAGCGAGCCCTCCAGCGCGCACCTGCCGAACAAGACGATCGCTCTCACCTTCGATGACGGCCCGGACCCCGCCTGGACGCCGGCGGTGCTCGACGCCCTGAAGAAGCACGGTGCCAAGGCGACGTTCTTCGTCGTCGGCTCGAAGGTCGCGAAATACCCCGATCTGGCTCGGCGGATCGTCGCGGAAGGCCATGAGCTGGGCAGCCATACCTACACGCACGCCGAGTTGGCGACGGTTCCCGGATGGCGGCTCAGGCTGGAGCTGTCCCTGACGCAGAAGGCCCTGGCGGGAGCGACCGGGCTGCACACCGCTCTGGTCCGCCCGCCGTACTCCTCCACTCCCGAAGCGATCACGGGCCCGCAATGGGAGAGCATGAAGGCAGTGGCGGCCGAGGGGTACCTCGTCACGCTGACGGATCTCGACACCAAGGACTGGAGCCGCCCCGGCACGCGGAAGATCGTGACCTCGTCGCTTCCGGCCGGGGGCCGGGGCGCGATCGTCATGATGCACGACTCGGGTGGCGACAGGCGGCAGACCGTCGAGGCCGTCGATCTGGTCCTGAAGGAGATCGCGGGCAAGGGCTACCGGGCGGTCACGGTGACCAAGGCCCTCGGCATGCCACCGGCACAGCAGCAGGCCGGCGGAGTGGACCGGTTCGTCGGCTCGGCCTTGAACGTGGCACAGCGCGTATCCGGATGGTTCACCGACGCCCTGTCGTGGGTGCTCGTCGCCGCGGGCGCGCTCACATTGGCGCGACTGGTCTTCTTCGCCGTACTCGCGTGGGTGCATGCCCGCCGTACCAGAGGTGGAAAGCGGCGAAGAGGGCGCGCGCCCGCGTGGCCGGCGGACCCGCCCGTGACGGTGATCGTGCCCGCCTACAACGAGGCGGCGGGGATCCAGGCGACGGTACGCTCACTGGCCGACACCACCTACCAGGGCCAGTTGGAGATCCTCGTCATCGACGACGGCTCGACCGACGAGACCGCCGAACTGGCCGCCGGGCTGGGATTGGCCAACGTACGGGTGATCCGGCAGCGCAACGGCGGCAAACCCGCGGCGCTCAACACGGGCATCGCGGCGGCCGGGCACGAGTTGATCATCATGGTGGACGGCGACACCGTCTTCGAACCCGCGACGATCGGCCACCTGGTACGCCAGCTCTCCGACCCCACGGTCGGTGCGGTGAGCGGCAACACCAAGGTCGGCAACCGGCGCGGCATGATCGGCCGCTGGCAGCACATCGAGTACGTCATCGGGTTCAACCTCGACAGGCGTGCCTTCGAGCAGCTCGACTGCATGGCGACCGTACCCGGCGCGATCGGGGCGTTCCGGCGTTCGGCGCTGGTGGCCCTGGGCGGCGTCAGCATCGACACGCTGGCGGAGGACACCGACCTCACGATGGCACTGTGCCGGGCCGGATGGCGGGTGGTCTACGAAGAGAAGGCCCTGGCGTGGACCGAGGCCCCGACCACGCTCGGCCAGCTGTGGAAGCAGCGCTACCGCTGGTGCTACGGCACCATGCAGGCGATGTGGAAGCATCGCCGCGCCGTCCTCGACCAGGACCCGTTCGGTCGCCGCTGCCTCGGCTACCTGGCGCTGTTCCAGGTGCTGCTGCCGCTGCTCGCACCCGTCGTCGACCTCATGGCGATCTACAGCACGGCCGTGGGCGATCCCCTGCCGGTGGTCGCGGTGTGGGCCGGGTTCGTCGCGGTGCAGGCGGTGACCGGCTGGTACGCGCTCCGCCTGGACGGCGAGCGCGCCTCGGCCCTGTGGGTGCTCCCTTTGCAGCAGTTCGTCTACCGCCAGCTCTTGTACCTCGTGGTGATCCAGTCATTGGCGACCGCGGTGCTGGGCGTACGGCTGCGCTGGCACACGGTACGCAGGGAGGGCACGTTCAGCGCACCCACCGCTCCCGGTCTCTTGCGCTGACGGCTTGACTCTTCCTCTGTGGGAGACCCCATGCTGCACACACCGATCGCCCGGCTACCGAGGAGAGCGACATGACCACCGTGCACGGCATCGAGGGCCGTGGCCTGCAGCACTGCGAGACGACGGCCCTGGGAGTGTTGCTGCGGCATGAGGGACTTGATCTGTCCGAGCCCATGCTGTTCGGGCTCGGCTCGGGCCTGTCCTTCATCTACTGGGACAGCAAAAGCATGCCGTTCCCCTTCCTCGGCGGGCGCGTCAAGCCCTTTGAACTCACCAGAAACCTGGCTGCCAGGCTCGGGCTGACGCTGTCGGTCGATGAGACCACCTCACTACGCAAGGCGTGGGAGAACGTGGCCGCCCAGCTCGACGCCGGTCGACCGGTCGGCCTCCAGCTCGACTCCTTCCACTTGGCCTACTTCCAGTCCAAGGTGCACTTCGGCGGCCACATCGTCGCCATGTACGGCTATGACGAGCACGATGCCTACCTGGTGGACACCGCGCAGCAGGGAGGGGCCGTACGTACGAGCCGGAACAGCCTGGCCATGGCGAGGGCCGAACGAGGCCCGATGACCGCCAGGAACCGCTCGTTCTCCATCACCCTGCCGGCGCACGCGCCCTCCTGGCAGGACCAGATCATCCCCGCGATCAAAGCCTGCGCCGACGCCTTCCTGACCCCTCCCATCGCGAACCTGGGCCACCGCGGCATCGAAAAAGCCGCAATCCAGGTGCCCAAGTGGCTGCTACGTACGGACGATCCGCGGCGTGACCTACCGCAAGCCGCCGTACTCATGGAGAAGGCCGGCACCGGCGGCGCCCTATTCCGCGCCCTCTATCGTGACTTCCTCGCCGAGTGCGCCGACCTCATCGACGATGACCGCCTGCGCACCGGTCACCGGTTGTACGCCGAGGCCGCCGCGCTGTGGACGAGCGTGGCCGACTCGATCGCGAAGGCCGGAGAGAGCGGCGACGCGGCGCAGCTTGAGCAGGCCGGCGCCATCCTCCACGACCTTTCGCGGATCGAGCGGGATGCCATGCAAGTGCTGAGTGAGCTTTAACCCCCGCCGCGGCCCTCCACCAAGACGGCGAAACCGTCGAGATGGCGCGCGAGGGCGTACTCGAACAGTCCGTTCAGGTCCGACGCCACTTCCTCGGGAATCGCGGCCAGCAGTGGAAAGCGTCCGCTGTGGAGGAGTTCGTCGGTTCGCTTCCGCTGGGCCAGCCACCACCGGTCGAGCGTCACGCCGGTCTCCTGCTCCGCTTCGACCTCATCCGCCATGGACAGAGCGATGGTGAGGACCAGGGTGTGCAGCGTGAGCGCCTCTTGGATCCCGGTCGCCGCGGGCAGCCCGAGCCCGTCGAGTGCGCGCAGGGTCCACTCTGTGTGCTCCATCATGTTGGGGACGAGCGACGGGCGAGTGAACGAGATGGCCCTCGGCAGCCAGAGGTGTCGCCGGCACAGCTCCCATTGACTGCGGGAGATCAGTTCGAGCTTGGCTCGCCACCCCTCCGGCCCCGGGACGGGCAGATCCGGTTCGCCGAAGGCTTCGTCGACCATCTGCGTCACCAGCTCGTCCTTGTTCGCCACGTGCCGGTACAGCGACATCGGACCGACGCCGAGTTCGGCCGCGAGCCGACGCATGGAGACGGCGTCGAGTCCCTCGGCGTCGGCGGTCGCGATGGCGGTGCGGAGAACCTGCTTCCGGTTCAGCCTGGTGATGCCGCCCTGACGCGGCTTCAGTGACGCGCTCGGGGCGGTCGGCTGCTGCCGGGCCGCGCGTGCGCTGACCACCGCGCCAGAACCGACCTTCGTCTCGACCAGCCCGTCGTCGCGGAGCGTCGCCATCACTTTGGTCGCGGTCGCGACCGCGACGCCCCATCGCTGGGCGATCTGCCGGATGGACGGCATCCGCTCGCCGGGCCGCAGGTCGCCGGTCAGGATCCGAGTACGGATCTCCGCGACGATCCGCCGGTATGGCGGGTCCGGTCGCTGCGTTGACGACGACATGTGCCCCCGATTCGTTTGGTGAGATCGCTACAGTGTACTAGTTCGATCGCTACAACACTAGTTCACTTTATTTGTCTTAAGCGCAGAATAGTGCGGCTTTCATGCCCTGCGTAGCTACTCTGTACGCATGACACTTAATACACCGTACGCACCGGCCCGATCGGAGGACCCGATGTCCTTCTCGTTAACCGAAGTGCGGTCGTGGCATCGACCATTGATGATCATGGTGGCGGCGATGTCCGCGCTCATCGTCGTCGCGCTCTTCGGCCTCCTCACAGACGGCCGCGAGCTCATGCAGCAGTCGATCTGGGTGAAGCCGCTGAAGTTCGGGGTGTCGTTCGTCATCCATGGCGCGACGCTCGCCTGGCTGTTGCCGAAGCTTCGCAAGGCGAAGCGCACGATGTGGAACCTCGGAACGGCCTTGGCCGTCGCCGGGATGATCGACGTCGGCTTCATCGCGGTACAGGCCGCTCGCGGCACCTACAGCCACTTCAACACCGGCGCCGACACGTTCAACACGATCGGACAGGTGGTCTTCTCCACAGGCGTGGTCGGGCTGTTCGGGGCGAACCTGCTCATCGCCATCATGCTGCTGTTCCAGCGGATCGGTGAACCGGCACTTACCTGGGCCCTGCGTGCCGGGATCGGGCTGGCCGTCATGGGCATGGGGCTGGCGTCCTTCATGGTCGGGACGGCCAACAGGACGCCCCGGATGGCCGAAGATGCCTACGGGAACCCGGTCCCGCTGGTCGGGGGCCACGGGGTGGGGGTGCCCGACGGCGACGGCATGCCGATCACGAACTGGAGCACCGTGGGTGGCGACCTGCGCGTTCCGCACTTCATCAGCCTGCACTCCATGCAGGTGTTCGTCCTCGCGGTGCTGGTTCTCACCGCCCTCGCGGCCCGGGTCAGCTGGCTGCGTGGCGAACGCGCCCGCGCCCAGCTGACCGGGGTCGTCATCGTGGGCTACGCCGCGCTGTTCGCCATCACGGCGTGGCAGGCGCTGCGCGGCCAGTCGCTGATCCACCCTGACCCGGCCACGTGGATCGCGCTCGGGGCGTCGGTTGCCGTGACCGCCCTGCTGGCGGTGCTGGCCATCTTGGCGGCCCGCCGCAGGGAGATGTCACCCGCCCGCCATGGGCGCACGCCCAACGTGCAGCACCTGTCCGGCAACCCCCGCTAGACCCAGCAGGCATAAAGGCGTGGGCCGACCTCAGGGGCGAATCGTATGACCAGCTGAACCTGTATCCCGCCGATGTGCGCGGGCCGCTCACGGAGCTGCTTCACACCTGACCCCGGCGCGCAGGACCGGGGCGGGGCAATTTCTGAGTAGGGGTTACTCATGGCGTCCCCGAGATGTGCGTCGACACTCGGTCCATGCGTATCCGCCGGGTGATCATGCCGCTCGTACTGACCGTCGTCGCCGTCATGCTCGGTGCCCCACCAGGGCACGCCGCAGGGTCGGTCCGTGGTGACTGTGAGTTCCTCGGGAGCTCGCCCCTCTCGGTCGCGGAAGGCGGGCGGCCCCGGGCCAGGATCACCTTTGTCAACGACAGCCAGGAGAGCGGGTGGTTCACCGCCACGGTTGAGGCCGGGTTCCACTACTGGCACACCACGCCGTTCTACCGGCAGCTGTTATCCGCCGAGACAGGGCTGGTGCAGGGTGAGTTCGACCTGCCGCCGGCGTACGGCGAAGGCCTCGGCGAGGCGAGCGGCGTACGGATAAAGATCACCTCGACGCTGTCGGGCGACACCACCATCGGCACGTGCGCCACCCAGCTGAAGGTGCACACGGGCCGTGACTCCGACCAGGACGGGCTGCTGGACGACTGGGAGACCAACGGCATCGACTACGACCAGGACGGCACGGTCGACCTCGCGCTGAACCAGCCCCCGTACAACGCCGACCCGAACCGGAAGGACATCTTCGTCGAGCTGGACGCGATGTTCTGCGTGGCGTCGTACTGCCCGCGCTCCAGGGAGCTCGACCCGACCGCCATCGCCCAGGTGGTGGCCGCCTTCGCGGCGCACGGCATCACCCTGCACGTACGTACCGGCGAGCGGGCCGCCGAGGTGGAGCGGATCTCCTTCGACACCGACAGTCCGGGCGCGTTGAACGACTTCGCCGACCTCAAGTTCGGCGACCCCGATCTGCCCTGCGACGGGAACTTCGGCGACGTGCTCGACCGGCTCTCACGCAACTGCGAGAACATCCTGGGCGCCAAGCGGCTGGTGTTCCGCTATGCCCTGTCGGCGCACGGGCTGACCGGGCTCGGCACCACGTCGGGGCAGGCCGAGGTCGGAGACGACTCCCAGTTCACCGTCGACGCCTCCCGCCTCGGCCGCATCGCCCTGCCTGGCGGCAACGACTTCGTCATCACACTCGGTGTTTGGGACAACAAGCGGATAACCGACAACGGCGGCCAGGTGGCGGCAGAGGCGGGCACGTTCCTGCACGAGCTCGGCCATACGCTCGGGCTCCAGCACGGTGGCATAGACAGCATCAACTGCAAGCCGAACTACCTGAGCGTCATGAACTACTCCTACCAGTTCCCCACGGCATCCACCGCGACCCGCCCCCTGGACTACCAGCCCCAAGAGCGCGCCCCCATGGCCGAGAACAACGGGCTCGACGAGGTGGGCGACGCCGTGCCAGGGGCCGGCGGGCGGACCGTCGTGTACGGGCTGGGAGGCGTCTGGAATACCACGCCGGCCAACAAACCGGTCGACTGGAACGGCGACGGCATCAAAGCGACGGGCCAGTCCGGGGACGTCAACCACATCATCCTGGGCCCCGACACCAAATCCTGTCCCGTCTCACTGGGCCAGACCCTGATCTCATGGAACGACTGGGAGCACCTGAACCTCAACTTCCGCGAGAGCCTGTGGTTCGAGGACGGCGCGCACAAGGGCGTACTCGGCCTGGGCGACACCGAGATCACCGCCGAGGCCGCGGCGAGTCTCAACCCACCGATCGACCTCACCGCCACCAAGACCGTGGACAGGCAGGACGCCTCTCCGGGCGACACACTCACCTACACCGTGAGCGTGGGCAACAAGGGACCCGCCACCGCCACGGCAGTGAAGATCGACGACACGATGCCTGACGGCACCGTCGTCCGCCGTACGACGTCCGACATCAAGACGGGGGACTCCGCACGGGAGACATTCACCTACGAAATCCCCTGTACGACTGCGGACGGAACCGTCCTGACCAACAAGGCGACCGTGTCCGGCACCAACGAGCGCGGATACGCCGAAACCGGCACCCTCTCCGACAACACCGCCGACGCGTCCACCACCGTACGAAAGCCGCTGATCGGCGTGGACGCCACCGCGCCCGCCACCGTCAACGCCGGCGAGGCCGCCGCCTATACCCTGACCTACCGCAACACCGGTGGCGCCCCCGCGCCCGCTGCCACGCTCACCGCGACGCTGCCCGCCGGCGTCTACTACAGCACCGCGCTCGACCAGAGCGCCGGACCCCGTCCCGGCTCCGTGACCAGGAACGCCGACGGCACCACCACGCTGCGCTGGAACACCGGCACGCTGCCCGCCCGCACCGGAACCGGCACGATCGCGTTCACCGCGCGACCGAGCCTGCTGCTCCTGAACGGGGCGAAGGTCACCGTACCGGTCTCGCTGAGCGTCGCCGGCTCGGGCCCGTGCCCGATCAGCCCTGTCACCGCTACGGCGGAAACCCGGATCACGACCGTCTCCCCGAGCCACGACCCCAAGCTGGTCACGTTCTGGGCACTGCGGCCCGACCTGCGCACCGCCGAGACACTCGCCCGCGTCCAGGCCACCGACAGCCGCTTCGACGGCACCGACGGCTCGGCCGCCGACGGCATGCTCTCCCGGCCGGAGTCCTCCGCGGTCCTCACGCTGCCGGTGACGCAGCCGCGCACGCTGCTGGCCGAACTCCTGGCCACCCAGCTCAACCTGGCCACCCGCCGGATCAACGCCGACACCGCTGTCGACACTCTCACCGCGCGCGCCCTGGGGTTGACGACGGTGGGTGACGCCGTCCGCCACGCCCAGGCCACCCTCACCCAGCCACCCACGCTGGACAACCTCATCCGCTACACGAAAGCCACCCAACTGCTCGCCGAGATCAACTCAGGTCTGGCGGTTTAGTACGCCTAGCCGGCCTCCCCGCGCCAGCTAGGGCACTCACCTTGCGAGTCAGGCGAGGGCCGGGTAGTGCGACCCAGGCCCTCGCCGGAGCGGTCACTTGATGTCCTGGGCGCTCCGCAGGTTCGTGAACGGGTTGAATGCCGGTGCTTTCGCCTGCAGCAGGTAGGCCTTCATGTCGCCCCCGTAGAAGGCGTTCGGGTTGGCCATCATGAAGTTCTTGCGGCGCCCGGCGTCCTCGTCGTTGCCGAGCGACAGCAGGTAGTTGATGGAGACGAAGTTGCAGAAGCCCTCCACGTAGGGCTTTTTAGAAAGCTTGTTCTCGTAGAGCCAGATGTGGGTGAGTTCGTGGACCAGGGTCTCCATGAAGGCCGCTTTGCGCATCCCGTTGAGAACAAAGATCGTGTAGCTGGTGATCTTGTTGTCCACACCCTGAGCCTTGCACAGGCCCAGCAGGGTGCCCTTCTCACCCAGCCCGTGACCCTCGGCCAGGATGACGTTCGCGGGCACCACCTTGACGCTGAAGTTCGGGATCTCCTTGGGGAAGGTCTCCTTCTTACTCTCGAACCACGAACGGATCCAGAACAGTCCGTCCTTGACGCAGGCTTCGACGTCGAAGGCCGGGCCGGAAGCGCAGAACGCGCACCGGGCGTCGTTCTCGGCCAGCAGCTTGGCCCCCCGCAAGGGGGTCTTGGACTCCGCCAGGTAGGCGGGAGTGCAGCAGGCCCGGCACGTCTGCGCGACGGAGCAGGGCTTGCAGAAGGAGAGTTCGGAGAACGTCCACGGACCCCAGACGGAGGTCATCGTCGTGGGCTTCACGGTGAATCTGATGATCTCGACGTACTCTTCCTTGCCCACGGTGAGCAGCGTCGTGCGCTCAGGACAACCGTCGCACCACTTCTTGGGGTACTTGGCCTCGTCGTCGTGCTCCCTGCAGAGTAGGGCCCGCTCCAGCCCGTTCTTTCCGTTGTACTCCTGGATGGGCTGATTGCTGCACATCTTGCATGTCGCTGTGTTGGCTTCCATGGCGTACAGCGTCAGGTGGGCCGCTTGCCGTCCGATGCACGCGCAATTTACGCACCAGCGCAAAGCCGAGATTGGGCCAGGGCGCGGCGCGGCTGCAGCACCTGGGCCTGCTGGAGACCGTCCGTGGTCGCAGTGGCGGGGTACGCCTCGCCGCCACGGCCCGCACTGCCTCGATCGGCGGCCTCGTACGCGAACTGGAGGGCGGGACCGAGGTCGTCGACTGCGACGGCGACCCGATACAGCCGCAGCGCGCAGGCGACCGGCGAGCAGAAGCACGCGCTGGCCGGTGCGGTCGCCGCGTTCGCCGGGCACCTGGTCGGCGCCGGCCCGGACGCCCCGGTCTTCGACCACATCGTGGAGCGCATCGCACAGCGACACTGCCCCCTGGGCATCCGCCCGGAGCAGTACACGGTGGTCGGCGCACCGAGGCGCACGACACAGCGTCGTTCATCCTCACGCCGGCCGACGGCGCACCCAGCCCACCCGCGACGTCACGGCCGTGCACGCCGACCGCAGTATGGAACGCCACCCGCTACGAGCCGACATGATCGCCAACGGCTCCCGGCTGCTGTCCTTCCGCAACCTCGTCTGGTACGAGCAGACGGTCCCGGACGCGCCGGATGCCTTCACCGGTTTCATCGACACCGACGCGATCCCCCTGCACCCCGAGGCGGATGTCTACCTGTGCGGTCCAGTCCCGTTCATGCAGATGGTCCGGGCCGGCCTGCACCGCCGCGGCGTACCGGACGAGCGGATCCGCTACGAGGTCTTCGGCTCCGAACAGTGGCGCCCGGCCCCCGTACCGACGCCGGCCTGACCGTACCAGCCCGTGCCTGAGGTCCCTGAGAGCGCCATCAACCACCTCATCATCCGCGGGACGACCGGCGCTGCCCGCCGTCCCACCGAACCGTGATCGAATCCAGTGTGCTGATTCTCGACGGTGCAGTATCTGCTCAGCCGGAACGCACGCCACCGATCGTTCCGGATATTTCCGGATCATGGAGTGTGCCGCCCGAATGAGGAGGGTGGGACGAGAAGCGCTTCCGCGCCGATCGGAACGTAGCCGGCGGCGAGGAATGTTCGGACGCTCGCCGCATTGCCCGGGGCGATTTGAGCCCAGAGAGGGTGCGTGATGAGATGCCTGGCGGCGCGGGCGAGGGTTCGGCCCAAACCGCCTCCTCGGCTGGAAGGGTCGACCTCGATCGCAACCTCCCATCGAGCGGCGACGCCTCGTCCGATGACCAGCAAACCTCCTGGACAGGTCCAGACGCGTACATCGTCCCGATAGCGATGGGCGCGCCGGACACGAGGATGGGCGGCATCCGTGACCTCGACCAGTTCGATCGGCGGAGGACCAACGCAGGGGGCAGCCACAGCGAGCATGTCGATGTTGTTGACTTTCCGCCCCATAGCTTCCTCTAGTTCCATGAGGAAGGGCGGGTTCAGTGGCGCCGACAGGTCGCCGTCGGGAAGCCGAGATCTGATCCAGTCCTCATCGAGGTCGGCGTAGATCACATTGTGGGCGGTGAAGGCGATCACTCCCGCGTCACGCGGGGACGGCTGCGGGACGATCGTGGGGCCAGCCCCGGGCTGGGGCATATGTCCGCTAGCCGCATCGGCAAGGATGTCCTGCAAAGCGATCATCCGCAGACCGTAGTCGCTGGCCCGGCGTACTTTCAAGGGCCGTCAAATCCACACCAAACGCGCCCCCGAGCACGTACGGGAGGCTCACGGGGCCTCCCCGAAATCGGCTTGCCTTTGGTCTCGACACCGCGGAGATCGACATCACGTGGCAGCTTCAGTGGCGCTGAGCCTGGGGCCCGTCGTGCGCTCGACGACCTGCCCGGTTCCCCGGTCTCAACAGTCGCGATCTCCGGCTTGGTCCGCACCGGACACGCCGGCCGCCTGCGCGGCGACGACGGCCGCGACCTACTCGACGACCGTCCGCGTGTGCGCCGGCCGTACCGTCCAAATGATCATGGGAAGGGACAGCCCGGCCAGCGGGTGCCATGGCCACTCGAGGAGCTGGCGGGCGGCGGTGTGCGAGCCGACGACGACAGCGTCGGCTTCCGCGGCCTCGGCGCAGGCGAGCGCGCCTCGTCGTCCGTGACCGTCCGGCCCCGTCTGTGGCCGTCGTCACCCAGCTGGTCACCCAGCTGGTCACCCAGCCGGAGACGCCCGGCGCAGGGCTCACCTGCGCAGGCCGTCTCACTATTCTCACGGCATGACCACCGAAGATCAATGCGCCATCATAAAGGACCTGCTCTCCCTCCCCTTCCCGCAGGAGCGAGCACGGGTGGGAAACCGATCCAGCGGTCCGGGCTACCACATGCGTGTTCTCCAGGCCAGCCAGGATTTCTGGGACGATCGCAGTGAAGAGACCGTCGAAGCCGCTGAGGAGGCGATCGACACCGCTTACAGGGAGCTGGAGACCACTCTGACGGCACGCTGGGGCAGCCCCGAGACGGTCGATCTGGAACCGTACCTGTGGGCCGAGGACCCAGCCCCGGAACCGATCGACGAACTGTGTCAGCTCAGCGGGCAGATGCTCGTCTGGCGGCGACCGGAAGCGGGCCGGTGGGTCGCGCTCGCCATCGGCCGAGCCGATCGGGAGTTCCCCATCGAGTTGCTGGCGGCGGTTGGAGCCCTCTCTGCCCCTTAACTCCTATGGTCGGTCGTGTCCGGTGTTAGCGCGAGCACTCCGGTTCCCCGTGCCCTCGTCTCGCGCGTCAGGGTGTACAGCTGACGCCGTACGCGGCGGCGATCTCGGGAGCCAGGTCGAAGGCGATCTCCGTCCACTCCTCGATCTGCTCATCGCTCCCGCTTCATATGCCGTCGACTCACCGCGTAGCGGCAACGGGCAGGGGACGGAGTGTCAAGCTCAGCTTGGCGTGTACGTTTGCCGGTCGCCGTTCCTCGATCATGTGTTGTCCTGCGGTCAGAGCCGGGCTTGATACGGAAGAGTCGGTCTGCTGGGCTTGCCTGAGTCGATGGTGTGCGAGGTGATCAGCCCCAAGCCACCCATCGACGTTCAAGGCCGTGTGGCGATCACCTCGGTGCCGGAGCGCTTCCGCCGGAGGCTCTGTTCTTCTTGCTTCGAGGTCCAGCGGGGTCCTAGGGCGGCCCGCTGGCGGCGAACACCGTAAAGCACGTCCACACGGTGCTCCGTAAGGCCCTCACGGACGCTGTGCTCGTGGACGAGCTGCTTCTGTTGTGGCGCGCATGTGGCAGATGGGATTTAGTACGCCCCCGCCGCCACCCGGCGGGTGACGTCCGCGCTGGACCCGCAGGGCCACTTGCCCAGCGCGCATCGCTCGGCGATGCCCAGACGCAGCAGCAGCCTGGCAAGAACGCGGGCAGGCTGGGGAACCGTCTCCACACCGCCACGCCGGCACCCGGCGCATGCGGCCTCCTCGCCTCGCGAGGTCGGCGGTGTAGCCGCAATTCCGGCAGTCGGGGCGGTCATATGGGTGAGGACTACGGCCAAGTAGCGACCGGACCAAGTGGGCATTGACTCGTGATCTTGCTGGCTGTATAAATGGTGTATTTATGTGGCATTCGTCCTGGGCGGCACCATCGACATCCGATATGGGAATCGCTTGCCTCGCATTTCTGCCTTATTGAAAGGAGGATGCTGAACATGCCCCTCCGCACAGTTTTTGTGGGTACAGGATTCTCCGTAGCCGCGGTCACGGGAGTTGGGGCTCCGGCCCACGCGCCAGCCCCACCCAGGCGACCAGGCGCATCAACCACCACTGCATCGAGCCTTGCCGGCCGACAGTGAAGGCGGCCCCGCCATCCGTCGGCGTAGATGCTCCGTTAGTGATTGCGAGCGGTTGCTGTAGATCATGGAGATGAGGAACATCGCCGCCGACGATGTGGCCCATGCGCGGATACTGATATTCGACCCGGAGAGCTGGATCAGCGCGGGGAAAGGCGTCCGGAAGGCCGCTGATGATCTGGCCGAGGGCGTGGACGAGTTCTGCCGGGCGGTGGATGAGCGCCCCTTCGGTCAGGACGATCTAGGCCGGGCGCTGTTCGAGGGCGATCCCGAGGCGGGCATGCCGGGGTTCGCCCGACTACGTGACGACCTGCTGAAAGACCTGGTCGGAGCGGTGAACCTGCTACGCGCGATGGCAGCCGGGATGGTCGTCGCCGGGTGCAGGTATGCCGCAACCGAGGACTTGAACGCCAGGATGATTGCCGGGAGCAGATACGCCGAGGCCGAGGAGGTGACCACCGAGATCCCGTATGCGCAGGGGTACCCGGGATGGCTGACGGATCCGGATGTGTACAAGCCCCGGCTGAGCCTGAGCGGTCTGCCGACGACCACACCAGCGCCTGACTTCGTGAGCCAGGCGATCTGGTTCCTCGAATCTGTAGGAGTCGGGTCCGCGTGGCCGGATGGTGATCTCGACGGTGTGGCGCGGCTGCGGGATGCCGCGACGACGATGGGACGCGTGGTCGCTGACGTCCAGGAGCAGGTCGCCGGGCAGGCCGGGCGGGTGACCGGGGCCGGATCCGGGCTGGCCACGGCTGTGTTCGGACGTACCGCACGAGTGGTGCACGGCGAGAATGGGCAGCTGGCCGACCTGCATCGGCGGTGCGCGCATCTCGCCGACAGCGGCCAGATCGGCTACGACGCGATCGTGGAGGCCAGACGGCGATTCCTGGCATCTGCGGCGTTCGTGGTGGCACTGATGCTCATTGCAAAGCTACTGGCCCCCCGGCTCGGCCCCCTCCTCGACGCCGTGGTGAAAAAGCTGCTCCGAACCGAGGGCCAGGTACTGCGGATCACTTTGCTGATCATCCGTCAGGCAGCGTTGGGCGCGATGTACTCCGGCGGACTGAGCGCGATCGACCAGCTGTTCGCCACCGGCACCATCAATGTCGGGAAGCTGGTTCGGGATATGTTGCACGGAGTGCTCGCCGGCGGGTTGATGGCCGGTGCGCACGGCGCGCTGCCCGCATTGCTACGCCGAGGCGGACCCGCGCTCACGGGCCTGGCCGAGGCCATGGAGTCGGCCACATGGGAGCGGGCATTCTCCCGGATCATGGTCGGCGGTGCGGTGAGCTCAACAGTGCTGGCAACCACGGGATGGGCGAGCGGCGCCGGCTGGGATTGGAAGCACGCCGCTGAGATGGGCTTCGGCATGGCCGCACTCAGCACCGGCGCGGGTATCGCCGCTCGGTCCTGGCCTGCCCCACCCTATGCGAGCCTGAGGGGCAGAGAATGGAAGCAGAGCCCGGCCAAGCGGTGGCATGACGTCAAATGGGCCACCGGGATTGTCATGATCACCACTCCTGCGAACGCCATCTTCGCACTCGCAAAGTTCGCCGAGGACGGAAGAAATCCCTTCTTCTTCCAGAAACGGGTTGGCCAGTTCGGCCGCGAGTTCGACATGGCCAAGGGCCGTACGATGAAGATAACCGACGGCATGAAAGGCGGCAGCGGCGAACGTACGAGCGTCGGTAATGGGTGGTCGCGAACCACCCTCGACGAGACCGTCCAAATGCTCTACAACGTCATCATCAAGGGAAACATGTCGGTCGTAAACGACCGACCGCTATTGACCCCCGACAGACAGAGAACAGTAGCGGCGCTCGGGCCCATCCTGGGGCCACGCTGGAACGAAGCGGATCTGGCCGGAAAGCCTGGGTGGCTCGGCCCATTCCCCAACAAGACCGTCGAGCTCAATCTCAAGCAGGGGACATTCGCGTACGACCTTCAACGAGGCTTCACGGGCCTCTGGCATGACCAGCACGCGAGCCTGAAGTTGGACCGGGAGATCGCCCGGAAATTCCTCTCCACTTACTGGAAGCGCATTCTCTAGGCTCGATCTTCCGTGCGCGTACTCCGCGACACCCAGGATCCCATCCTTGCCGAGTGGAACCCTCCGCTGCTGTGGCCACTGGGGCGAAGCAGTGTGCCCAGGGACCCCGCCCCTCGTCTCATTGATCTCAACGGACAGCGCGGCGATCGCCGAGAACAACGCCGGGCTGATCTGGGGATCCGCCAACAGCTCCGCAACACCCTCGGAGAAGTAACAGGGCCACCCCTCCGCTTCATGCTCACTCAAGCGGCAGGCCCTGCCGCTCACGGCGAGCGAGGATGTCCTCCATCGTGACGACCGGCAAGGTGCCGTCCATTGCGGCCCGGCGAATCTGCTCGGCCTCGGGGTCGGTATCCAGCATCGCCTCACACCACCACCGGCGCAGGATCGCCTCAGCCTGATCCAGCGGCGCCGTACCGAGCTCGCGGTAGAACTCCATCCGCCGGCCACCTTGAAGCGCGTCGGCGATCCCGTCGACGGTACGCGGCACCCGCGGCTCCCGAGGAACTTGTGGATGGACAGGCTGAGCGCTCATACCGTGAGGATAGCCGCCAGACGCGATAGCGCACTGGGAGGAGACCAGGTGAAGCTCGCCATAGGGAAATCAAGAGGCCCTCGCGAAGATCGCGAGGGCCTCCCGCCTGTGAGCCGACGAGGGGAATCGAACCCCTGACCTTCTGTTTACAAGGTCCCCAAACGATCTTCAGGACCATTCAGGTCCGTTCGCTGCGCCAGTAGGAGGTCGCCTTGCCGTTCAGGCTCGTACGGCTCAGTTCATGATCGTCCGTTCGGGTGGCTCCCCACGTGGCTCCCAAACCGGGGCCGCCGTCCTGCCCGAGATCACCCGTGTGCACTCATGAGCAAGCATGAGGCCAGGTTGATGTATTAGGCGTCACAGACCTTATGACTTCCATCTGGCCTTCCCCTCATAGCGTGGAGACCGAACCGGGAGAGGTTTGGTCGTGGCAGCAGTCACGCGGCGGCGCTTTGATCCGGAGTTCCGGGCGGGC